>JBBAVI010000001.1:0-141984 GCA_040397785.1 Saprospiraceae bacterium
GTTACGGGGTTATTCTCTGTAAAACTAACAGTGGGCGTAAGCCAACGTACATAAAGGGGGGCTTGAAGATCTCTGCAGGGGTCGTCAAGATTGAAACTTCCCGGTGGCGCGTCACTCGCAATGGGTATCACAATATAATATTCATTCACCTGGGTAATGCCGGGTAAAAAATTCAGTTGCTCGGACGGATATACATACAGCAGATTGGACGAGGTGAGGTATTCGTAATAATGGTCCCCGATAAACGGTAAGGCATAAAGCGCAAAGGATAAATTTTGTCCAGCGGTAAGTACTTGGTCGCCGCTATGTGGCATGTTGATAATACCACCTGCACAAACTTCCACAAGGTTGTTGGTGGAGATGTTGTAATTCCAGGTACCAGCATCGGTGGTACAGCCGCAGGCAGGGCCGCTTGTCCCCGCCAATACGGGCGCTACTGGTGCAAGAGATGAACCGCCATCGGGCCAGGAACAGTGGATACTCGTAGTATAGTTATCCAGATTATAATTAGCCATTTCCATACCTCCCCCGGAGTATAACTGATCGCAAGCCTCCGCGATGTCCCTGATATTACCAAGTTCTATCCAATCATCGGGCACGGTTGCAAGGAAAGTCCGTGTAAAGGTAGGGGTGAGTGAAATGGTGTACATAGTTTGGTTGAAAGATCCGCCGATGCTTTCTTCGCTGTAATAGATCTGTCCGTTGTAGGTATATAAATGCCAGGCAAAAGCTGTTGGAGGGTAAGTAGCGACCAGGGTCAGGGTATTGTTTGTAAGATCAAAAATATAAAAACGCCCTCGAACCGCCCATAATATTTCGGTAGGGCTGACCAAAAGCAAGCGGCTCGGGCTACTGCCGGAAGGGATCGAAAACGATAAAAGTAACGTCGTTGCACCGCTCGAAGGATCAATTGAATAGAAGTCGGCCTGGCCACTATTGGGGCTGTTGACCATAAAAAAACTGCCGCCGGGTATTTCCACGAAATCATTGATACCGGGGGAAATGTTCGAAACAATTGCTATACGCGTACAATTGCCTGCATCGAGCAACCAAATTGTGCTTGTACTACCATTGATGACCTCGTAAATTTGTTGGCCCGTCAGTACATGACTCCATACCAAACAGATAAAGCCTAAATACCAAATTTTACGCATGTTTCAGAATATTGAAAGGTGCACGCTTTGTGTTACGATATATACCAAACGCCGCCTAAAAGGCAGCATTTAGTATTATGCCGAGCGCTGATTTTCAATCATTTAGGCCGAAGGCCATGCACAAAACCAAGCGGCGCGCAATGTAGGTATGCGCGTCTATTCAGCCGTTTCGGCCGGAATTTCTTCCACGTTACGGTATTGTTTTTTAGATAAAATCGCGTACACCGCCGGAATCACAAACAACGTCAACACCAGCGAGAACAACAAACCACCCACAATCACCACCCCGAGCGGAATGCGGGAAGTAGCAGCCGCCCCCAAAGCCAATGCAATCGGCAAGGCACCCAGCACTGTCGCCAGCGTGGTCATCAAAATAGGCCGCAAACGTGCCTGCGCCGCTTCCTGCACCGCCGTCAATCGATCCATGCCCAGCATGCGTTTTTGATTGGAAAACTCCACAATCAAGATCCCATTTTTCGTGACCAGACCAATCAACATAATCAACCCGATTTGGGAGAAAATGTTGAGCGTGTTGCCGGTAGCATAAAGGCTCAACAACGCGCCCGCAATGGCAAGCGGTACGGTAAGCATAATGATAAACGGATCGCGGAAACTTTCAAACTGGGCCGCTAAAATGAGGTAAATCAGGCCCAAAGCCAATAAAAAGGCAAAAGAGGTATTGCCACTGCTTTCTTTAAAGTCGCGGGAAGCACCACTGTAATCGGTTTGAAAGGACGGATCCAGCACGGTTTTAGAAATGGATTCCATGGCTTCGATGCCTTCTCCCAGGGTTTTGCCCGGCGCCAGGGATGCGCTGATGGTGGCACTTTTATAACGGTTATAGTGGTACAGCGTAGGCGGACTGCTATTTTCGGTAAAACGCACCACATTATCAAGTTGCACCATTTCCCCGCGTATGTTGCGCACATACAGGCCCGCGAGGTCCAAAGGTTCGTCGCGGTCGGAGCGGTCTACCTGCCCAATAATTTGATATTGCTTGCCATTTTGAATAAAATAACCAAATCGGCGGCCCGAAAGCGCCAGTTGCAGGGTTTGGCTTACGTCGAATACATTGATGCCCAATTCGGCGGCACGCAAACGATCAATTTCTACCTGTAATTCGGGTTTGTTAAATTTTAGGTTGACATCCACATTGGCAAAAGTCGGATTTTTGCGGGCTGCATCCATGAATTGGGGCACTTTTTCCTGCAATTTTGCAAAATCGAGGTTTTGCAAAACGAATTGTACAGGCAAACCAAAACCGGAAGCCAAACTGGTAGAAATCGTTTGTTCCTGGTTGGGGAACACACGCGCACCCGAATACCGCTTGTAAATGCGCAACAACTGGTCGTAAATTTCCTGCTGCGAACGTTCGCGTTTGTCTTTATCGGGCAAAGGAATACTGATAAAGCCCGTATTAGTACCCCCGGCCGTAAAACGTCCCGGTGCGGTAATACCAAACACCATTTCATTTTCGGGCACACTGTCCATCGCAACCTGCGCAATATCCATAATCACCTGTTCGGTGCGGTCAAAGTCGGTGCCTTCCGGCGCAGAAATATTGGCCCGAATGAGCGAACGGTCTTCCAGGGGCGCCAATTCACTTTTAATGGTTTGATTTAACACCCAGATGATCGCAAAACAGCCTACTAATATGGCCATACTCAACCATTTATACCGCAAAAAACTGCGCAAGGCGTTGCCGTAAGTTCGCTCCATGCCCCGGAAAAACGGCTCGGTAGCGTAATAAAACCAGCCGTGTTTGGCATTTCCACCCAATTTTACGTTCAAAACAGGCGTAAGCGTGAGCGATACAAAAGCCGAAATCAACACCGCGCCAGCAACAACAATCCCGAACTCGCGGAACAAACGGCCCGTAAATCCCTGTAAAAAAATCACCGGAATGAATACCACCGCCAGCGTAATACTGGTACTGATGACGGCGAAAAAGATTTCGCGGGTGCCTTCCCGGGCAGCCGTATACTTATCCATCCCGGCCTCCATCTTTTTAAAAATATTCTCCGTCACCACAATTCCATCGTCTACCACCAGGCCCGTTGCCAGTACGATGGCCAGCAAGGTCAATACATTAATACTGAACCCAAATAGGTACATGATGAAAAACGCCCCGATCAGCGAAACCGGAATGTCGATGAGCGGGCGCAAGGCAATAACCCAGTTGCGGAAAAACAAAAAGATAATCAGTACCACCAGTCCGATAGCAATGGCCAGGGTTTCTTCCACTTCCGAAATAGCGCGGCGTACAAATTTGGATTTATCAACCCCGATCGCAATAATGATATCGGGCGGCAATTCTTTCTTGATTTGTTCAAAACGGCGGTAAAATTCATCCGCAATTTCAATGTAATTCGAACCTGGTTGGGGCACAACCGCCAAACTCAAGCCCTGCACATTGTTGCGGCGCGCACCCGATTCTTCGTCTTCCGGGCCTAATACCGCCTCGCCTACATCCCGCAAGCGAATCGTTTGACCCGCTGTTTGTTTGATAATCATATTATTAAACTCCTCCTCGGTCGACAGGCGGCCATAAGCTTTCACCGTAAGTTCGGTGACGTCGCCACGCACTTTACCGGCCGGGAGTTCTACATTTTCGCGGCCGAGGGCATTTTGGATATCCTGGACGGTCAGTTTGTAGGTTGTAAGGCTCACCGGATCCATCCAAAGGCGCATGGCAGGGCGTTTTTGGCCAAAAATATTCACCCCGGAAACCCCTGGAATGGTTTGGATTTTTTCGAGGATGACATTTTCGGCGTAATCGCTCAGTTCGACGATATTGCGGGTATTGCTCTGAATGGGCACAAAAATGATCGGATCGCCCGATGCATCGGCTTTTTGTACCACGGGCGGCGCGTCAATATCTTGCGGAAGGTCGCGCGATGCCTGGCTTACCTTGTCGCGTACGTCGTTGGCCGCCTGCTCCAGGTCGATGCCCAAGGTAAACTCCACGGTAATAACGCTTGCACCTAAGGCCGACTGCGAGGAAATGGCCCGAATACCGGCAATTCCGTTAATGGCTTTTTCGAGGGGTTCGGTGATCTGACTTTCCACGACATCCGCATTGGCGCCGGTGTAGTTGGTCCGTACCGTAATATTGGGCGGATCAATGGCCGGGTATTCGCGGACACCGAGGTAGCTGTAGCCGATCGCACCGAAAACGACAATAAGGATAGAAGCAACGGTGGCCAAAACCGGCCGACTTAGGGAAAGATCAGATAGATTCATAATAAAGAGGTAGATTCCGGATGCAAGGTCGATAATCCAACGCAATCCCTAGTGTTAAGTTCATGCGCGGATTTTAATTCATGCTATAATTAACGCCTAATCGCCAAATTCGGCCCTGTTGCGGGTTAAATTGCAGGTCTTGTGGGGTTCCATAAGCATCCAGGCCTGCGAAGTGCCGGTTGAACATATTTTGCATTTGATAATAAACAACGAAATGGTTGTCGAGGTACACCCGCAGCACCATGTCCCAACTGCGAAAAGTTGGGTAATATTCAACGGTGTTTTTGAGTTGGAATGCCGATTTGTATGCTGCGGATTTGCTCAATATGGAAGTTTGGCGGTTAGAAGCCAGCATCATCTGGAATTTTCCGCTCCGGAAAGTTGTGCGAAACTGCACCATCCATCGGGGCATATTGAACACATCGTTGGTGGTGCCCAAGTCATTGCCCAGCCATTCTTTTCCGCGGGAATATTGGGTGTATATTTCTGTTTTACTGCGTATTTTGGTCGATTTTTTGCCAAGATCTATGGAACTGCCTTTACTTTCCCAGGTAAATAGGCCCTGAAGGCCCCAAATCAACTGGCCGCGCCCGGGAATGTTGTTGTAGCCGGTGAGTTGAGATATTTCATCGTTTTTATTCAGGTATTTTTGGGTCTGGTTGGGGCGGATATAATTATTAATCACTTGCCGGAAACCGGATAAATTTGCCCGAAAACCTTCTTTTTTATAGCGGATTCCGGCCTCATAGGCTTCTGTGCGCTCCGTTTTTTGGAACCAGCCTTGGTTGTTATCCTGTGACAACACCCCTGCGGAGACTTCCCCGAGCGTATCTCTAAAAGTAATAGTATTGGCAATATTACAAAAGTTAGGGCGCCGAATCCCTGTGCTGTAATTTGCAAAAACAGACCAAAAACTATCAATTCGGAAAAGCAACGCACCCCTGGGAATCAGGATCGGTTGCCTGGTTTGTGTCTCTGAGAAAACAGCAGCGTTGATTGCAGTTCCTCCAATCAAGGTAAGTCTTGGGCCGCGCCATTCTATTTGGCCAAACGCATTGGCATCAACATTAGCCCCTGAATAGGGCAAATACGGGGTACCGTAAATTTCATAGTCTAAAAAGCCAAATAAATCAGCGCTGAGCGGGTCGTTGGATTGTGTAGTAAGTGGCGTTCCTCCGCCAATATTTAACTGCAAGGCGGTTTCCAAATACAAATTAGAACTCAACGAGGTATTAAGCCGGGTTTCAAACCTGGAATCAAAGCTGCGGCTGAAACTAAAGCGCTGGTCGGAGTCAAAAAGAAATCTTGCTGCGCTAAAGAAGAAACGTTGATCGTCTGGGTTAATAAATCCATCCTTTCGGAGTGCGTAAAAGTTGGAACTTAATTCACTAAAAACATGGGTGCTGGTAGAATTAATAACCTGATAAAACTGTGCTGAAAAGTTGGTATTGACCGTCCAGCGTTTTCGTTGCCGGGTAAAACCCAACATAAAGGTTTCTAATTTTTCATTCAATTGATCGGCTGGGTTGGCCCAGGACATTGCCAGGGTGTTGCGCCCCAGCGCGCTATAATCAGAACGGTACATCCGCTCGTAACTAAACCGCATGCCGCGATACGCCAGGTTAAAGCCAAAAAGGCGGCTTTGGTGCGCTACTTTTGACAATTCAGGGATACTGTTGCCTTGGGTTGTTTCCCGAAAATTTGGATTGGAATAGTAAACATTGGAATCTAAGTTGAACGGCAGGTAATTTTCGGCTTTATAAATATTTCGATCGTGAAACAAATCGGTTGCTTCCCGGATCGTGCTGCTGCCAAACAGGCTATACCGCAGTATTTTTTTGTCTTTTCCCAATTTTCCGCCAAACATCAGGTCTAAACTATTGTACCCATATTTGCCAAAACTCAAATCTGCCTGGGTAAAAATAGGGCGTTCGGTCTCTTTTAAAATAATATTCACCACCCCCGCACAGGCTTCATTGCCATAAATAGAGCCGGCAGGGCCATACAATACCTCAATGCGCTCGGCTTGTCGGATGGGTAATTGCGCGCCAATGGGCATGCCTTTCGCAAGGGAAGGCTTCACCGGCACATCATTGATGAGTACTTTTACGTATTCATTGCCCGATAATCCACGCATCAAAAAGGTTTCCCCTTCGATGGCATTTCCCGGTTGCGAAACGCGTATGCCCGGCGCTGCACGCAATACATCGCCCAAGGTCACCATACCATACAGTGCAATTTCTTCGGCAGTAATAACCCACACCGTAAACGGCAGCTTGTCAATTTCTTCCAGGGTGCGGGTAGCGCTCACCGATTGTGCCGTATTGCGTCCAATATCTTTGCGATTGATGTCTTTTTCCAGCAAACGCTCCGGCCGAATCAACAAATTGGTATCCGGTTGTGCAGACAACACGGTTTGCACCAAAAACAACAAGGTAAGTATCCAGAATTTCATCACGTTGCGGAACAGTTTAAAGGGTTAATCTTCGTCGAGGTGATTGGTAAGCCGCTGTACTAATTTCAAGCGACTGAAAAAATTACGCGCAATTACCCGCATGATGGTATACACTGGGATACCTACCACCATACCAGCCACGCCCCCTATATTGGCAGCCATTAAGGTGACGATGAATATTTCGAGCGGATGTGCCTGTACACTTTTGGAAAAAATAATCGGCCCCAACAAACTGTTATCAATCATCTGCACCACAGAAAAGGTGATAATTACCTTGATGATCAATGGAATAATCAAGGCAAAATCGAGGTCCAGATGGGAGGTGATGGTGATAAAAGTACCAAAAACCATCCCTAAAATAGGGCCAATATAAGGAATAACATTAAAAACACCGCCAAAAGCGCCAATCAACAAAGCATTTTCCACCCCTAATATCCACAAAATACAACTAACCAGCAGGGCAAAAATCAACAACTGCATGGCCAAGCCGCCAAAATAGCGCGTGAGCATTTCACTCGATTCCTGTACCGCCCTGCGTACTTTCGGCTCTTCTTCGGTTGGCACCAAGGCATAGATTATTCCTACAAAAAGGTTATTTTCTTTTAAAAAGAAAAACAAAATAAAGGTTACCACCGAAAAGGTCACTAAAATCGTGCCCGCAGCCCCGATAAAACCACCCAAAAACTCCCCCAACAAGGTGGGTTTGAAATATTCTCTCAACACCATTTCTGTGCGCGTAGCCAGCGATTCGTCCGGCGCCAACATGCCCAATTTATGCAACTGCGCATCTAAGTTGTAAAACGGACCTTGCAATTTTGCCCCGATAGCCTGAAAATCAACACTGGCCAAATTGCGGGCCTGTGCTACAATCGTTGGCAAAAACAACATCAAAACGCCCAATAAAACGCTGTAAAAGGTCAAAATGGTAAGTATCGAAGCAATCCCTGCGCCCATACGCCAATTACCCACCCGCAAACGCCGCATGTAAAAAATCATCAAGGGCCGGCCGAGCATCGACAACACCCAAGCAATCAAGATGTACACGACGATGTCGGAAAAATAATAGCCCACCAGCGCTACAATTGCAGCGACCAATAGCCAAACTAAATACGGATTGAGTTTTTGCATGCGTTTACCAAATTTTAGGAGCAAAGAAAAGAGAAAAACCAAGGTTCGCAGCCAAAATACACAGCTTTCAACAGATTTTGTTTGTAATTTTACGTCCATATACAGCATTCAACACCATATCATGCTCCCTTCCGATACGCCCGACGCTTTTCACCGCAATCCCGACTTTTCTGCGCCACCACCCGGTACTCCGCCCCCACCGCCCTATTTGAAGCCGCGCAAAAAATGGCGTTGGCTGCGCCGGCTCTTGATCGGTATGCTCCTGATTGTGGGGCTTCCATTGCTGGCCTTGGTGCTTATTGCCGGTTTTTTTGACCGACAAATTACCGATCAACTCATCGCCGAAATCAATAAAGGCCTCAAAACCGAACTAAAAGTAGGCGATACCCGCTTGTCTCTACTGTCCGGCTTTCCGTCCGCTTCGATCGATTGTTATAATGTAAAACTCAAAGATACCCAAGGCGGCTACTTGCTGGTGGCAGAAACCCTGTCTTTTCGCTTCGATTTGATGAGTTTACTCGGCGAACAAGTGCAAATTCACACCGTGCGCATCAGCGAAGGGGCGGTACGGATGGTGGTGAATGCCCAGGGAAAAGCCAACAATGCCATTTTTAAAGAAAGCAAACCGACGCCCGGCAACACCCCCGACAGTGAAACCACCCTGCGCCTGGCACTCGAAAACGCCGAAATGATCAATATGGCCCTTTTGTACGACAATCAGGTTACCCGGCAAACCCTGGAAATGATGGTCAAACAAGCCAATTTTGCCGGTAATTTTTCAGCACAACAATACGCCCTTTCCAGCCAGGCAGATCTAAAAATTATCCGCTTCGATTCCGACAGCAGCCGATACCTCGCAGGCGAACAGTTGAAATACGATGCCGTGCTGGCTGTGGATGTAAAAAAAGGCCTATACGATTTGCAACGGGTAGAATTGAGCGTCGGCGGCAATACTTTTTCCGTGGATGGTATCGCCGTGACCCAGCCCGATTACACAGAACTCAACCTGAAATTAGCCAGCCAAGAAGGGGATATTTCCATGATTGCCAATCTATTACCTGGGGCATACCACCAGTATTTCCGCGATTTTCAAAGCACCGGCGCTTATTCCTGTTCGGGTACAGTACAGGGGCGTTTGGGCAAAAAAGACCAGCCCGATGTGCGTTTTGAAGTACGCCTGCGCGATGGCAAGGTCAATTCAGAAAAGCTGCAAAGCCCCTTATCAAACGTGTCCTTTCGCGCAGCCTACAACGCCAAGCCCGATGGGTCAGGTAATTTTGAAATTGCCGATTTTCAGGGTAGTTTTGGCGGAAAACCGCTCGGTTTTAATCTAAAAATCAGCGATTTAAACGATCCATTGGTCGATTTTAAATGCAACGGAGTGTTGCCTTTGGAAGCAGCGTACGGACTGTTCGACAATGAAGGTATTCGCTCCGGCGATGGCTATATTTACCTGAATCATTTGAGTGTGCAAGGGCGGTATGCCGATATGGTGAGCACCCGCCGAATCAGCGCGGTGCAGACCAGCGGCGAAATTCGCTTTGAAGCGGCGGAATTGATGTATAATAAGGTATCGGTAAAAATGCAATCGGGTGTTTTGCGCTTAACCGACAATGTGTTTACGGCCGATAGTTTGCGCCTGTTGGCCGGGCGCAGCGATTTTGCCTTGCAGGGCAATGCCCAAAATCTGTTGCCGGTGCTATTTGCCGATTCCCTGAACACGAAAGACGCCTTGCTGGAGTTTTCGGCACAACTGGAATCCCAAAATATGGATGTAAATCAACTGCTGGAAATTTTTTCGGTACAGGAAACGGCAGGCAGTGTAGGCGAACAAGTGCTGGACTCGCTCAAAATACAACACAACGCCGAACGCAAACTCAATACCGATAAATTAAAAGGCGTGTTTGAAGCCACCATCCATCACTTCCAATACGCCAAAATAGACGGTAGTAATTTTAACGGAAAATTCGAATTCGACCACAACGAACTCCAAATAAAAGGCAATACCGACGCCATGCAAGGACAACTTGCCGTGGAAGGAAATGCCTATTTTGAGTTGCGGCCTTCGCTCAAAATGCGCCTCACTGCCAATAACCTGGATTTGCAAACGCTGATGACCCAATGTGAAAACTTCGGCCAGGACGTCATTACTGATAAAAATTTGCGCGGCCGCCTGTCCGGAAAAGTGGCGCTTTGGACCTACTGGACGGACACCGGCGATTTTGATTACGATAAATTACGGGTCTTGGCCGATGTGCATGGCACCAATGGCGAAGTTACTGACCTGAAAATGCTGGAAGATTTTAGCACGTTTGTCCATATCGAGGACCTGCGCCGGGTGAAATTCACCGATTTGCAAAATTATATCGAAATCAGCAAACAGGAATTGTATTTACCCGCCATGTTGATTCAAAGCAATGCCCTCAACCTGACGATTTCGGGCAAGCAAAGTTTCAACAACGACATCGACTATAAATTAAAGGTGAATGCCGGCCAGGTATTGCTCAACCGCATCAAAAAACACGACAACGACCTGGACCCGCTTCCGGCCGAAAAAGGCATGTTTAACCTGTTCTACACCATTGTCGGAAATTTGGATAAATACGACATGAAACGCAGCAAAAAGGCCGTAAAAGCCGAGTTTGAACGCAGCGAAAGCCGGAAACAGCATATTTCCAGCGCATTGGAGGCTGAATTTGCAGTTCCCATGGGCATGTAGCAACCGGTTGCTAAGCAGGCAAAACCATCAATTTCGCAAATTTCAGCATGATCCGGCGCTCCGGCAATTCATCGTCCTTAAATACAATCGTCGCTACTTTATTGTCGCGCGGACCTTCCACCTGGGTGACCTTGCCTTCGCCAAATTTCAAATGCAAAACCCGGGTACCTGGCACAATGGCCTCGGGCGCAGCGGTAATAAAGTTGGCGGGCACCTCAATCGCTGTTTTTTGCTGGGGCATGCGCGGATTGGCAAAATTGCCACGCACACTCGCACGCGCGGGTTGCGGAGGACCAGGGTTATTGCCTCGACCCGAACCCATACCACCGATCAATTCAAAATGTTCGGGACTGATTTCCTCTAAAAAACGAGAAGGCTCACTGGTGCGGATTTGCCCATACCGATAGCGGTTTTGCGCATACGTAATCGTGAGATACTCCTTTGCTCGGGTGATGGCAACATAAAACAGACGGCGTTCCTCGTCGATGCCGTTCGGGTCTTCCATCGACATAAAAGAAGGGAACAGGTTTTCTTCCAGGCCGGTCACAAAAACGCTTCGAAACTCAAGGCCTTTAGCGGCGTGTGTACTCATGAGCGTCACGAAATCCCGGTCATCGGGGTCTTCGTCGGCATCGGTCATGAGCGAAATGGTTTGCAGGTAGGTCGAAAGGGATTTGTCGTTGTTTTGCGCATCCGGGTTTTCCGGATCGGGCAACACAACGCTGTCCGTGAATTCACTGATGGCATCAAGTACCGCATTCACGTTTTCCAATCGGCTGATGCCTTCCGGGGAAGTGTCGCCTTTCAACAGATCGTGCAGGCCCGATTTGCGCAAAATTTCGGAGGCCAATTTGTAGGCATTTTCTGCGTTGGCGCGTTTTTGCCAATCGGCCACCATATTTCGGAAACCCGCCAGCGATTTTTTAGCGCGGTCGGTAATATCCAACATGGGATGGAGCATTGCTTCCCACATCGACAGGTTAGTCGCTGCGGCAACCTGGGCAATTTTATCGAGCGTCGCATCGCTGATACCGCGGGCAGGATAATTGACGGCCCGGCGCAGCGCTTCTTCATCGAGTGGGTTGACGGCCAAGCGCAAATAAGCCACCAGGTCTTTCACCTCTTTCCGTTGGTAAAAAGACATGCCCCCAAAAATGCGGTAAGGAATATTGATGCGGCGCAGGTGTTCCTCAAATTTCCGGCTTTGCGCGTTGGTGCGGTATAAAATTGCAATTTCCGAATTGGGAATATGGTAGCGGTTGCGTTGTTCCAAAATAAGATCGGCCACGCGGCGGCCCTCTTCATCGTCGGTGACCGATTTGACCAGTTTGATCAAATTGCGTTCGTTCCGGTCCGTCCAAATGGTTTTATTCAATTGTCGGCGGTTGTAACTGATCACCTGGTTGGCGGCGGCCACGATATGGTGGGTAGAGCGGTAGTTTTGCTCTAATTTAAACGTTTGCAGGGTCGGATAATCCTTTTCAAAATCAAGGATATTATCAATGGTCGCACCCCGGAACGCATAAATACTTTGGGCATCGTCGCCCACGATAAACAGATTTTCGCCGCTGCCCTCGTATTTTACCAGCAACCGCAGAATCGCATATTGCAAATAGTTGGTATCCTGAAACTCATCCACATGGATATATTGAAACTTCTGGCGGTATTTTTCCAGCACCTGGTCAGGGTTATCGCGGAACAATCGGAACAATTGAAACAACAGATCGTCAAAATCCATCGCGCCCGCACGTTGGCAACGCGCCATGTATTTTTCATAAATATCCACCAAATACGGGCGTTTGGCCGTGCGGTCTTCTTCCATCATTTCGGCCTTATCGCGGTACAATTTCGGCGTAATCAGGTTGCTTTTGGCCAACGAAATGCGCGAACGAATGGCGGAAGCATTGTACACATTGGTATCCAGGCTCATTTCCTTGATGATCGCCCGAATCAAACTCGTCGTATCGTCGGTATCGTAAATCGTAAAATTGGCGGGATAGCCAATTTTGGTTGCTTCAGCGCGCAGAATACGGGCAAAAATAGCGTGAAAAGTACCCGCCCACACTTGTTGTGCCTTTGGGCCCACCACCCGTTCGATGCGGTCCTTCATTTCGCGGGCCGACTTATTGGTAAAGGTGAGCGTCAGAATAGACCAGGGGGGCACGCCTTTTTGCAATAAATAAGAAATTCGGTAGGTAAGTACCCGCGTTTTGCCCGAACCTGGGCCTGCAATCACCATCACCGGACCTTCCGTTGTGGTGACTGCGGCGCGTTGTACGCCGTTCAATTCATCTAAATAACTGCTCATAGCTGTCTTTACTTAAGGCGCTAAGGTAGGTCGTTTGGCGCGGCCCTTAACCTTTTTTTATCAACATACACCTTACAGTACTTGATTTAAAAAATAATCAATTTGTACCTTATATATAGGTGTGTGCTTCAGAAAACATGGAATGTTGGTTAGAAGGAAACAAAATAAAAAAATAATTCTCCAAAGTAACTGAATTACAAAATTATCATACCTTAGCTATGTTCAAACATACCATTGCATGCATATTAAGATCGATACCGAGGGCAAAGCGCCTTTACACAACAAAGTAGAACGGATGATGCGGGATTTGATAGAACAGCCCGCTTATCGCAACGGAGACTTCTTGCCTAAAGAAGTGGACATCGCCGAGAAGTTGGGGGTTGCGCGCAATACCGTTCGGCATGCGATCGGAAAATTGGTCAATGAAGGCTTACTAGTCCGCAAAAAAGGAGTGGGTACCAAAGTAGCAGCACGGCGCATTCCTACCCGACTGGATAGTTGGTGGAGTTTTACCAAGGAAATGAAAGCACGCGGCCTGGATGTGGTCAATTTTGAACTGGAGGTTTTGATTTTCCCTGCCGATGAAGAGGTTGCAAACGCCATGGATATCAAAATGGGAATTAAAGTGGTGCAATCCACCAGGTTGCGGGGCACTTCCGATGGCCCAAGTCTTTTATCCATTTCCTGTTTTCATCCGCGCTTAAAATTGACGAGTGCTGAAGATTTCAGCAAGCCGCTTTATGAAATGCTGGAGCAGGATTGCGGTGTTATTGCGGCCGTTTCACGCGAGGAAATCAGTGCGATCAGTGCTGACGCCTACATGGCTGAAAAATTGGGGGTTGCACTAGGGGCGCCCTTATTGTTTCGTCAGCGCATTGTATCTGATACGGATGGACGTATTATTGAATTTAACAAGGTCTATTATAAAGGGGATGGGTTTACCTATTCCATTGATATTGAGCGTCGATAAACCCATTCGAGGCCATTTCATTTACCATAATTGTTCAAAAAGATGAAGCAAATATTACGCATTTTAATCCTGCTTGCCGGTTTTAGCCAATTCGTGCAGGCACAAACGATTTCAGGCAAAGTAACCTCTATGGAGGATGGATCGGCGCTTCCTGGTGTACAGGTCCGCATCGAAAATACGAAAGAGGGGGTTACGACCGATGACCAGGGGATGTACCAATTGAAGGCTGGTCCGGGTGCGCAACTGAAATTCACCTACCTCGGTTTTGAGTCAAAAACAGTTGTGTTGGATAAACAAACTGTGCTGGATATGGCACTCACGCCGAGTTCCGGTTTGTTAAAAGACGTCGTGGTAGTAGCGTATGGCACGGTGAAAAAAAGCGACCTGACCGGCTCTGTTTCCTCTATAACTTCCGAAGATCTGCTTCGTACGGCACCCGTTTCGCTCGATCAGGCCTTACAAGGTCGGGCCGCCGGAGTGCAGGTAACGCAGGTAACCGGTCGTCCGGGGGGCGAAACAAGTATCCGAATTCGAGGCAGCAGTTCCATCAATGCGGGCAATGAGCCATTGTATGTTATTGATGGTATGCTCATTATGAGCGACAATAGCCAAACCAATGCGGGTGGTATTGCGGGCGCTGGGCTGAATGGCTTATCGTCTATTAGTCCTGGTGAAATTGAGCGCATCGAAATTTTGAAAGATGCTTCCGCTACCGCGCTCTACGGATCGCGCGGTTCGAATGGGGTAGTCTTGATCACCACAAAGCGCGGAAAAGCGGGAAAATCTACCGTAACATTTGATACTTATTATGGGGTCCAGCAGGTAACCAAACAATTGGACATGCTGAACGGCGAGGAATTTGCCAATTTCATGAATAATTATAGTAAAGACGCCAATTTGCCCTTGGATGCGCGGTACCTGATTCCTGAAAAAATTGGCGAAGGGACAGACTGGCAAAAGGCGATTTTTCAACAAGCACCAATGCAAAGTTATCAATTGAGTGTGCTGGGCGGGAGCGAAAATACCCAGTTTTCGCTGAGTGGTGGCTACTTTAAGCAGGAAGGAATTATCATCAATTCTGATTTTGAGCGCTACAGTATTCGGAGCAACCTCGATCAAAAAGTAAGTACGCGGTTTAAAATCGGTTCGAGCATCAGTTTGAGTTATGTTCGTTCGCGGGGCGTACTCACGGGCGCTCAAAGTTCGGGTACGGGTACTTTGCTGCCGGGCGCTACCTCTTCCGCCCTGTTATTCCCACCCACCTTGCCGGTACTGGATGCAACGCGGGTGGGTGGCTATACCTTCCAAGACGATCGGGGGCGAAACATTGGGAATCCGGTTGCCGATGCGCTCGAAACCGACAATATTTCCAATAATGCGCGGGCTATTGCGAATTTATATGGGGTTTATACGATTTTACCAGGTTTGAACCTTAAAGCGAGCGGTGGTATTGACGGGTTTTCGGTGAAAGACAACCGATTTGTTCCAAATTATTTGAAACGGGGCGAACCCAGCAATGGCTCGGCCGTAGTTGCGACCGTTGATGGATTGAGTTGGCTGACCGAATTTACCTTGAATTATAACCATACCTTCCGTCAGCGGCATGTATTGGATGCTTTAATTGGCAATACGTATCAGGGTTTTCATTCCGAACGCGTATTTGCTTTTGCACTCGATTTCCCGGATAATCGTACCGGCTGGCACAACCTGGGTAGTGCGATCAACCCCCAACCTGCAGGCACCGGCGAAAACAACTGGGGAATCATTTCCTACCTGGGGCGCGTCAATTATACCTACAACAACAAACTCCTGCTGACCCTCACGAGCAGGATAGATGGCGCTTCCAAATTTGGGAAAAACAATAAATATGCTTTTTTCCCTTCCGGCGCAGTTGCCTGGAAGATGCATGAAGAAGATTTTATCAAAAAACTGGACCTATTCAGCACCCTTAAAACACGCTTGAGCTACGGCATCATCGGCAACCAGGATATTTTTCCTTACGCCTCCTTAGCAACCGTTGGCCCGATCGCCCAAGGTGTTTTTAATAATAGCCAGGCATATGCTGGTCAGGAACCACTCCGTTACCCGAATCCTGACTTGAAATGGGAACGCACCGGCCAGGTCGATCTCGGGGTAGATGCCGAATTTGGCAAAGGGAAAATAGGCGTAACCTTTGATGTCTATCAAAAAAACACAACAGATCTTTTGCTTTACACGCCATTGCCCACCACCTCTGGCTTTAGTGGAGCACTTTATAATATTGGAAGCCTGCGCAACCGAGGGCTCGAACTTTCGCTGAACTCCCGCAACATGACCGGTGCATTTAGTTGGCAAACGGATTTGAATTTTTCCGTAAACCGCAACGAAATAACCGAACTTTCACAAGGCCTCGATATTCCGGTCCCCGGCGTACTTACGGTGCCAAGCGGATGGAGCATGTTGCGGGTCGGACAGCCCATCGGCACGTTCTTCGGATTGGTCGCCGATGGCCTGTTCCAATCAAATGAAGAAGCGCAAAACAGCCCGCGCCTGAAAGCGCAAAACCCAAAAGCAGGTGACCGAAAATACAAGGATCTGAATGGCCGTGATGCCTTTGGGAAACTTACAGGACAGCCCGATGGCGTCATTGATGAGGCGGACCGCACGACCATTGGCAATGCAACACCCGATTTTACCTGGGGCATGACCAACAAATTTTCCTGGAAAGGAATTGAACTTTCCATATTCATTCAGGGTGTACAGGGCAATGAAATCGTAAATGCTTATTTGTTTGAAATCGGCTCGCTCAACGCCGAAACCAATGTGCTGAAAGCGTATTATGATAACCGTTGGACGCCGGAAAACCCAAACAATACATACCCTAAAGTCAACCCGTCCGAACGCAACGTATTCAGTAGCGCGCAGGTAGAGGACGGTTCTTTCCTGCGTATCAAAAACGTTACCCTCAGCTATTCTTTTCCTGAAAAATGGTTAAAAAGAATGAAAATGAGCAAGTTTAGAATCTACGCAAGCGCCAACAACCTGTTCACTTTTACGCAATATACCGGGTACGATCCGGAGGTAAATGCGTTTGGGCAAAGTGCTTTGTTGCAAGGCATCGACTATGGGGGGTATCCCATTTCCCGCACCCTCCTGGGTGGTATGCAAATTGGTTTTTAAACAAAAATAAACAGAAAAATGTCTAATTTTTATATTCGCATTGCAGTAACATGCTTGTTTATAATGGCTGTTGCATTTGCCTGCAAAGGTCTTTTAGAGGAAAATCCGAAAGATCAGGTGTTTATTGATAATTTTTTCCAAACCGAAAACGATGCCATTTCCGCGGTCAACTCGGTCTATGGTATCCTGAATGCGACTAGTTCCGCACCCAGCTTTGGCGGTGTGTATTTTAGCACCTATTGGGTGGCCACAGGCTTGGCTTCTGATGAAATGCAAAACAGACTGCCTTTAACAGATTTGGACCAATTGAACTTGTTTACGCATCGGCCGGTAAACGGTACCTTGTATGAATTCTGGACACTGGCCTATAAAGGAATCAACAACGCCAATTTTGCGATCGACGGCATTCCAAGAGTTGCGGCAACCGATCAGCGCAAGAACGAATTAATTGGTGAAGCCCGGTTTTTACGCGGTATGTTGTATTTTGACCTGGTCCGTTGGTTTGGCGATATTCCTTTGGTGCTTACCCTCAACGGCGCTTTGACGCCACCGCGCAATCCAGTTGCCGAAGTTTACACACAGATTATCAGTGATTTACAATTTGCTGAACAATATTTGCCCGCAAGTTATCAGGCTGGAAGTGGTTTGGGCCGTGCTGCCAAAGGCGCCGCCTCCGGATTGTTGGCCAAGGTGTATTTGACCCGGGGAGAATGGCAAAAATGCGTGGATCAATGCAATATCGTCACCAATTCTAACCTGTATGGTTTGTATGCCGATTTTGCGGATGCGTTTCGTATTCCGAATGAAAATGGCAAAGAAACGCTGTTTAGTGTAGGATTTGGCACCGCCAACAACAGCATTTCTTTTTGGGAGGCGGGGCAGTTCAATGTGCGCTTACTTCCGAACAAATTGACCGGCCAAATTCCGGGGGTAAATGCCCAGGGCTGGCAAGTGGCTACCCAAAATCTGTACGATAGCTATGATGCGAAAGATCGCAGAAGGGCCGTGACTTTTTTGACAGAAATTAAAAACGTGGATGGCTCAACCACCACCGTCGAACCCCATATCCAAAAATACTGGGATAAAATCAGCGAGCCGACAGCAGGTAATACCGACCATGACTTCCCGTACCTGCGCTATGCAGATATTTTATTGATCAAGGCCGAGGCACTGAATGAACTCAATAACGGCCCGAATGCCGACGCTTATGCCGCCGTAAATCAGATTCGTAAGCGCGCACGATTTGACGGCACCACCGAACTTTCCACATTACCTGACTTACAAGGATTGGACTATCAATCTTTTAAAGATGCCTTGTTGTTGGAGCGCCGCCATGAGTTTGTAGCAGAAGGACACCGATGGTTAGACCTCGTGCGTTTCAAAAAACTGGAAGCACTCGTTCCAATCACCAAACCAGGAGTACAGCCCCAGGCATTTCATTATCTGTTTCCGATACCGCAAGGTGAAATTGATTTGAATCCAAACCTTTTGCCACAAAACGCAGGGTACTAACCATTAAAATTCGGTAAAAAACGATGCTGCAGGCTGCATTAGATTTGGGAGGAACGCGGATAAAATTTGGATTAATATCAAATGGGCAATGCGTTGTTACCTCCTCTTTGGCGATACCGTCCAGCGAGCGGTTTGCCACCGTTTTGCCCTTGATAGAAGCCGAAATATACCGCATGATGCGCGAAGGTGGATTTACCGAACTGGACGGCATTGGCATGGCGTTTCCAACCATTGTCGACAGCGACCGGATGCGCCTGTTGTACCAATATGTAAAATACACCGACGCCAACGACCTCGATCTTACCACCTGGGCAAAAGCGCGCTGGAATGCAACATTGGTCATGGAAAACGATGCGCGCGCTGCCTTGGTGGGTGAATGGCAATATGGCGCCGGCCAAGGGGTCGACAACCTCGTCATGGTCACCCTTGGAACGGGGGTAGGTTCAGCCGCATTGGTCAATGGTCGCCTGTTGAAAGGGAGTCATTACCTGGCCGGAAACCTGGGCGGGCACCAAACCATTCGATTTGATGGCAAGCGTTGCAACTGTGGCAATATAGGTTGTCTGGAAAGCGAGGCATCTTCCTGGGCATTGCCCGAAATGATCAAACGGCATGCTTTGTACCCGGAAAGTCCATTTGCCCAAGGCGAAAATTCTGATTTCGAAGCCGTTTTTCGGCTAGCAACGGCGGGAGATTCGATGGCGATCTCAATTCGAGACCATTGCCTCGAAGTGTGGGCAGCGGGTATTTTAAACCTGGTGTATGCTTATGACCCGGATCGGATTGTGATTGGCGGCGGGGTAATGCACAGCGCCGAACTGATTTTACCCTTTATCCAACAAAAAATCGCACAAGCAGCATGGTTACCACCCAACGCCATCCAAGTGGTCGCAGCCCAACAACCCGATTGGGCAGGGGTATTGGGCATGGGACATTTGGGGGCCACAAAAAAGGAATAACAGTTTTAAAATATAAAAAATCGGTTTAACCCCGGTGAATCATTCATAAAACAACCCAGTTTTGAACTCAAATTACGACAAATTTCCAAGCGTTCAGGTGAAAGGCCACTCCACAGCATGTTGGGAGGGCTGGCATGCCATTGTACAACAAATTGCAAAGGCTGTAAAAACTAAACCCAATGCCCGAATTGTGGTGGAAACCTATCCGGGCGTGCGGGATGCGGAAATTAGGACGGCCATGCAGGAGGGTTTGCAATCGAGCGCTTTTTTTGTTGCCGAACACGCCTATTTGACAGAAAATCAAATAGATGCGTTGACATTTCGTGATGTTACCGACGACCGGATTTTTGGCTACATGACGCGCCTGCGCATGGAGCAGTATTTTGATCGGGAGAAAATGCAGGCCATACAAGCCTTGATTCAGCAAACGCAAGGAATCGTGATCGTGTATGGAACGGGTGCGGCTTTGTTGGCGCCCAATCCGGACCTCCTGATTTATGCCGATATGGCCCGTTGGGAAATTCAATTGCGCATGCGCCGAAACGAAGTGGGTAATTTGGGCGCAAACAACCATAGCCTCGAGTTCAGCCGCAAGTACAAACGCGCCTATTTTGTAGATTGGAGGGTGGCAGACCGGCTTAAACGCCAGTTGATGCCGCATTGGGATTACGTGCTCGACACCAATACCGCCAATCAGCCTAAAATGGCAACAGGCATCGCCGTGCGCGATGGCATGCAACAAGCCGCCCAGCAGCCTTTTCGGGTAGTACCTTTATTTGACCCTGGCCCCTGGGGCGGACAATGGATGAAAGAAGTATGTGACCTCGATCGCTCGGCCGTCAATTATGCCTGGTGCTTCGATTGTGTGCCAGAGGAGAACAGTTTGTTGCTCGATTTTGGCCCAATATGTATGGAAATACCTTCCATTAATGTGGTTTTTTATCAGCCCATTGCCTTGTTGGGTGAAAACGTGTATGCCCGTTTCGGGGCGGAATTTCCGATTCGTTTTGACTTTTTGGATACCATAGATGGTGGCAACCTTAGTTTGCAGGTACATCCATTGACGGAATATATTCGAGAGCATTTCGGCATGTTTTATACCCAGGATGAAAGTTACTACATGCTGGATACCAAAGAAGATGCCTGTGTGTACCTGGGACTAAAAACGGATACAAACCCTGCGGATCTAATTGCCGATTTGGAAAAAGCCCAAACAGGCGGCACCACCTTCGATGCCGAAAAGCATGTAGAAAAATGGCCGGTAAAAAAGCACGATCATATCCTGATTCCTTCGGGCACCATCCATTGCTCTGGCAAAAACAGCATGGTGCTCGAAATTAGTGCCACGCCCTACATTTTTACCTTCAAACTTTGGGATTGGGGACGCTTGGGCCTCGATGGCTTGCCGCGTCCGATCAACATTGGCCATGGCAAAGAAAATATAGTGTGGAACCGCACCACCGATTGGGTAGCCGAAAACCTCGTCAACCGCATAGAAAAAATTGCAGACGGCGATGGCTGGGAGGAAGAACGAACGGGTTTGCACGACACTGAATTTATTGAAACCCGGCGGATTTGGTTTAGCAAAATAACCCGGCACGATACCCAGGGCAATTTGAATGTACTCAATTTGGTAGAAGGCCGCACGGTAGTCGTTGAAAGTCCAAATACCGCTTTTCAACCCTTTCATGTTCATTATGCCGAAACCTTTATCGTGCCAGCCTCCATTGGCGCCTACACGATACGGCCAATTGGCGAAAGCACGGGCCAAACCTGCGCGGTGCTAAAAGCCTATGTACGCAGTTAAAAAAAGCACTCAAAACCTGTCAATTCGTTAAAAATCGCACGCAATCAAAA
The DNA here is from genome assembly GCA_040397785.1 of Saprospiraceae bacterium. GTDB lineage: Bacteria > Bacteroidota > Bacteroidia > Chitinophagales > Saprospiraceae > M3007. The sequence goes on from JBBAVI010000001.1 coordinate 21,465, forward strand.
ATATACACATGTCAACAGTAGCACAAGCAACATTGAGGAGCCAAATGCGCACGGTTTATTTACTCACCGCTGTAGCGGCCCTGGGTGGTTTGCTTTTCGGTTACGATACCGCCGTTATTTCAGGCGCGATTGGTTTTTTGAAAATCAAGTTTCAACTTTCTGCGGCGATGACCGGCTGGGCAGCATCGAGCGCTATTTTTGGTTGCATTTTCGGTGCCATGGCGGCAGGTTGGTTGAGCGATAAATTTGGGCGCAAACAGGTTTTGTTGGGTACGGCTATTTTGTTTGCGGTTTCGGCAATTGGTGCGGCCATGCCCGAAAACCTCACCCAATTTACCATTTTCCGTTTTATTGGCGGCCTGGGTATTGGCGCAGCTTCGATGGTTTCGCCGTTGTACATTACCGAGTTAGCGCCCGCGCGTATTCGCGGCAGACTGGTATCGTATTACCAATTGGCGATTGTAATTGGCATTCTGGTCATCTTTTTTGTAAATACCCTCATTCAGAATGCAGGTGATGAAAGCTGGAATATTGAATACGGGTGGCGTTATATGATGGCTTCGGGGGTTTTGCCCGCCATTTTATTCTTGGTAGCCCTGTTTTTTGTACCCGAAAGTCCGCGTTGGCTCACCAAAGAGGGCCGCGACGATGATGCGCTGAAAGTACTGATTGGTATAAATGGCACCGAGCAGGCAAATATCATTTTGGAAGAAGTAAAAGCCACCTTACATGAAGAACAGGGCACTTTGCGCGAATTGTTCACGGGTCGTTTTCGAAAAGCGATTTGGGTGGGTATTGTGTTATCGGTTTTTTCCCAAATTCAAGGTATTAATGCCATTATGTATTATGCGCCGGAAATATTCAAAGCCGTTGGCGCGGGCACCGAAGCAGCTTTTCAACAAACCGTTATTATTGGTCTCATCAATTTATTGTTCACGTTTGTCGCCATTTATTGGGTCGATCTGCGGGGCCGAAAATCCCTGTTGTTGCTGGGCGGTGCTGGCATGGCAATCAGTTTGATGATGGTTGGTTTTTCTTTCTATTTCGGATGGACTGGCTATGGTTTGTTGCTGTTTATCCTGTTGTACATCGGCAGTTTTGCTGCTTCGTACGGCCCCGTTACCTGGGTGATCATTTCCGAGATATTTCCAATCAAAATGCGCGGCGTGGCCATGTCGGTTGCCACGTTTGCCCTTTGGGTGGCCGTTTACCTGGTTACGCAAATGTTTCCAATTATGCTTGAAATGGTAGGCCCGGCAGGTACTTTCTGGATTTTTGGCGCTATGGCATTGCTGTCTTTCGCATTTGTGTGGGCGCGGGTACCCGAAACCAAAGGTCGCACCCTCGAAGAAATCGAAAAATCGTGGTAAAGCATTTATCCATTCAATCCATCATGTATATGCAAAAGCAATATTATACGCTCCTTTTAATCTTCATCGCTTGCGGGTGTTTGGCCCAAAGCGCCACAAAAAAACAACCCGTTGATTATGTGGATTGTATGATTGGCAACCACGATAGCCGCTGGATGCAATTCCCGGGCGCGTCCATGCCTTTTGGGATGGTAAAAATCAGCCCCGACAACCAAAAACAAGGTTGGAAAGCGGGTTATGAATACGAAATCAACAACATCGCCGGTTTTAGCCATATTCACTCCTGGACCATGGATGGCCTGCTCATGATGCCTACCCTGGGAAAATTGCAGGTAGAACCCGGCAAAGAAAATGACCCCGACGGCGGCTACCGCGCCCGTATTCGACATGAAACCGAAATCGCCACACCCGGCTATTATTCGGTCATGCTCGACGATACCAAAATCAAAGCCGAAATGACGGCTACCACCCGTGCCAGTTTTCAGCGGTACACCTTTCCAAAATCGGACAGCGCGCGGGTAATGCTCGATATGCAAATTGAATCGGAGTACGGTACCGAACTCTTTGATGCACACATTCTTAAGATAAGCAACACCGAAATTCAGGGTTATTCTTTGCAGCAAAGCTTGCGTGGGGCGGGTTGGAATGAGTACAAATTATTTTTTGTCATTCGTTTCAATAAGCCGTTTTACTCCTTCAATGGCTGGAACCGCGATGGCATCAAGCGCAATGTGGATTCTTTGTTTTCGGGTTGGAACCACACTGATTTCGGCGCTTTTGTGCATTTTAAAACCAAAGAAAACGAACAACTGCTCATTCAAACGGGCATTTCGTTCGTAAGCCTCGAACAAGCAAAACTCAACCTCGATACCGAAATCACCAAACCTTTTGGCTGGAACTTCGATGCCGTGCACGAAAACGCCCGCAAGGAATGGAATACGCTGCTCGGGGTGCTCGAGGTGGAAGGCAAAGATGAATTGGACAAAAAGAAGTTTTACACCAACCTATATCGGGTTTATGTAGGCCGCACCATTTACAGCGATGTAAACGGCAAATATGTGGATATGTATGAAAAAGAGCAGCAAATGGCCAATCCGGAAGTGCCCATGTACGGTGGCGATGCCTTTTGGAATACGTTTTGGAACCTTAACCAGGTTTGGACACTCGCTACCCCCGATTTAGCCGATAAATGGACGGCCTCGCTGCTCGAATTTTACGATAAAGGTGGCTGGCTGTGCAAAGGACCGGAAGGGCTCGAATACTCAGGCATTATGGTCGCTTCCCATGAAATTGAGTTGATCGTAAGTTCGTACCAGAAGGGGATTCACAAATTTTACGACCCGCAACACGCGTACACAGCGATGAAGCACAACCAAACCGAACAGGGCATTGCGCATCCCGGGGGCGGTTTTGCGGGTAATCGCTGGCTCGATCAATACCTCAAATTTGGGTACGTACCCCACGATTACGGCCCTATTTCCAATACCCTCGAATATGCTTATGATGATTGGGCGGTGAGTCAAATGGCCAAAGCCCTGGGCAAAACCGACGATTATTGGTACTTCAAGAATCGGGCAAATAATTACAAAAACATCTGGGACCCCAGCGTAGGCTACATGAACCTCCGCATGGCCGATGGCACCTTCAAACAGCCTTTCAATGCCTATTGCTGCACCACTTTCCTCGGACAAGGTTGGGTGGAAGGCAATGCCTGGCAATACAGTTGGTTTGTGCCCCAGGATATGAAAGGACTCATCCAGTTGATGGGCAAAGACGAGTTCAACCGGCGCCTAGAGGAAGGGTTTGTCACTTCCCGCAAATGGAAATTCAACTCCGAGTACACCAGCGAAAACAGCCTGATGGCGATGGGTGTACTACCCATTAACCATGGAAATCAGCCCAATATGCAGGCCGCTTACCTCTATAATTATTCGGGAAAACCCTGGTTAACGCAAAAATGGGCCCGCGAAATCATGGAAGTGTATTACGGCGGCGATGCCATGCACGGCTGGCCTGGCGATGAAGACCAGGGCCAAATGGGCGGTTGGTACGTGATGAGCGCCATGGGCTTATTCGAAATGCGCGGCGGCTGCGACGTGATGCCTACCTACGAAATCGGCAGTCCTTTGTTTGATAAAATAACCATTCACCTCGACCCAAATTATTATTCGGGGGGAATGTTCACAATTGAAGCCATCAACAACTCGAAAGAAAACCGGTATGTACAATCGGCTACCCTGGATGGAAAACCGCTTACAAAACCCTGGTTTTATCACAAAGACCTGGTGGATGGCGGCAAATTGGTGCTCGTAATGGGCCCAAACCCCAATGAAAACTGGGGCAGCAAACCAGAAGATGCTCCACCTTCCATGACCGACGAAAACTAACATGCGCCTACAAGTATTTCAAATCGTGATAGGGTTACCGTTTCTTTTTTGCACCTGCAAAAAAGCGGAACCCGTTATGTTTGAAATGCTGCCCGCTGCGCAAACCGGCATTGATTTTACCAATACCCTTTCCGAAAACGACACCCTCAACATCCTCAACTATGTATACTATTACAATGGTGGCGGTGTTGGGGTGGCGGATTTCAACAACGATGGCAAAGAAGATCTTTTCTTTACCGGAAATGAAACTGCTTGCAGGCTTTACCTCAATAAAGGCCATTTACAGTTTGAAGATGTAACCCAAGCGGCCCAAATTCATACAACCCAATGGTGCACAGGCGTGGCAATCGCAGATGTAAATGCCGATGGCTGGAAGGATATTTATGTTTGTACAGCAGGCTATCCCGATCCGGATCGGCGCAAAAACCTGCTGTTTATCAACCAGGGGAATACGGGTAAAACCACCTTTGTAGAAAGTGCCGAGGCCTATGGTTTAGCCGATACCGCCTATTCTACCCAGGCTGCTTTTTTCGATTTCGACCGCGATGGCAACCTCGATTTGTATGTGATGAACCATGCCAACGAACGCCAAACGCTCAATACCCCTTTGCCTAAAAAGACCCACGGCGAAGGCAGCAGCAACGACCATCTTTACCGCAACAATGGCAATCAAACCTTTACGAATGTTACGAAAGAAGCGGGTATTTTAACCGAGGGTTATGGGCTAGGGATCGCAATCAGCGATGTGAATCAGGACGGTTGGCCCGATGTGTATATATCCAATGATTTCATTTACAATGACTTGCTTTGGATGAATGAAGGTGGAAAGCATTTTAGCAATCAAATTGATCGGTACATCCAGCACCAGTCGTACAACGGCATGGGATGTGATTTTGCCGATTACAACAATGATTTGCGTCCCGATTTGGCGGTCATGGACATGCTACCCACCTCCGATTTTGATCAGAAGATCATGGCCGGTGCGCTTACCTGGAATAAAGAACAACTCATTGCTCAAGCGGGTTACGCACCGCAATGTGTGCGCAACACCCTGCAATTGGCTGGCAATGGCGGCTCGGACAACATCCCTGTATTTCAGGAAATTGGCCAAATGGCGGGTATTGCTGCGACCGACTGGAGCTGGGCGCCCCTTTTTGCCGATTTGGATAATGATGGCTGGAAAGACTTGTTTATTACCACGGGCTATCTGCGCGACATCACCGACAAAGATTTTATCGACTACTCCAATAACCTGTCGCAGTTTAAAACGACGGAAGCGGCTAACCGCGATTTAATGCCCAAAGTGCGGCAATTAAAAGGGAAAAACACCACAAACCGGGTTTTTCAAAACAACCATGATCTCACGTTTACACCGCGCGCCGATCAATGGGGACTTTCCCAAACCGGTTTTTCCAACGGAGCGGCGTATGCAGATCTGGACGATGACGGCGACCTGGATTTGGTGATCAACAAGATCAATCAGCCCGCCGCAATTTGTGAAAACAAAGCCAATCAATTGCCTACCAGCCATTTCCTGAAAGTACGATTGGAGGGGATGGCCGAAAACGCCGCAGGTTTAGGTGCCTTCGTACGCATCGTGTCGGGCGACCAAAAACAATACCTCGAACAGTACTTGTCACGTGGTTTTTTATCGTCGGTAAGCGCAGTGTTACACTTTGGTTTAGGTGAAAAAAACAGCGTCGACACCCTGGAAATTCGTTGGAATGATGGGAAAAGCCAGGTTTTGACCAAAATCTCAGCCAATCAAACCATCACTTTACATCAAACGGATGCTCGGCAGACTCCCCCTGCCGGTATCCAACCCAATAAGTCCTTGTTCGCGGAACTAAGCGCGCAACAAAGCATACATTTCAAGCATATCCAGCCCGTTTTTAATGATTTCCAATTTCAGCCCTTGTTGCCGTATGGATTTTCTCAAAATGGGCCACCCATTGCCGTGGGCGATTTTAACCACGACGGACGCGAAGACTGTTATGTGGGCGGCGGAAAAGACCAGGCGGGGCAAGTATTTTATCAAAAATCAGACGGCCAATTTGACATAAAACCATTGGCCGAAAGTGCGCAATCTGCCGCAACAGCCGCCTTATGCTTCGATGCCAACCAGGACGGCTATATCGATTTATATGTGGTCAACGGCGGCAATTACTGGGCGGCTGGCAGCAAATTTTATCAGGATCGGCTGTATTTAAATGACGGTAAAGGAAATTTAATTTGGGCAAAAACCGCGCTACCCGATATGTTCAGCCCGGGTACCTGTATTACCGCTGCCGATCTTGATGCCGATGGCGATCTCGATTTGTTTGTTGGAGGAAGCGCCGAGCCCGGCAATTTCCCTACAGCGGCCCGTAGTTACCTTTTGCGCAACGACGCGGGCAACTTTACGGATATCACCCATTCGGTGGCACCGGATTTGGAAAAAATCGGGATGGTCAATGCGGCGCATTGGGCTGACATAGATCAGGATGGCGACGCAGACCTGGTATTGGCAGGATCCTGGATGCCGATAACCGTTTTTAAAAACCAGCAAGGTGTTTTAAAAAATGCCACCGAAAGCATGGGCTTAAACACGAGCCTGGGTTGGTGGAATACGCTGGAAATCAATGATTTAGATCACGATGGTGATGTGGATATACTGGCTGGAAATTTGGGTTTAAATACCACCTATCAAGCCAGCGAGGCGCATCCATTAAAACTATATATCCAGGATTTTGACCACAATGGTACGAAAGATGCCATACTTTGTCGCTACACCCATGGCAAAGAAAAGCCCATGTACAGCCGCGAAGTATTATGCGCCCAAATCAATGGCCTGGCCAAAAAATACCCGCGTTATGCATCGTATGCCGGCGCTTCCATACAGGAAATGTTTGGCGATGAAGCCCTTCAAAAAGCATGGGTACTTTCGTGCAACACCCTGCAATCCGCCCGTTTTATCCAATCAAATGGCCGTTTTATAGCCCATTCCTTGCCCTTGCAGGCCCAAATAGCGCCCGTGCATGCCATGCTTTGCCGCGATTTCAATGGCGATGGACACAATGATGTTTTGCTGGCGGGGAATAATTTCTCCTTGCAAGTGACCGCAGGCCCCGCTGATGCCCTGCACGGACTGCTGCTGTTGGGAGATGGCAAGGGCAATTTTGAAGCAGTGGATGCGGCTAAAAGCGGATTGATGGTGCTGGGCTCGGGACGGAGTTTGGCCGTTTTAAAGGTAAAAGCGGGGCAAAATCGCCTGCTCGTAGGGGTAAATGGCGGCCACGTAAAAGAATTCAATTTCACGTATTAATAAAAAATTCATTCATAACCTAACTCATTTTTTTTCATGAAGCACAATAATTTTCTTTCCCTGCTTGCTGTAGGACTGTTGTTCACAGCATCAATCGCGGTTTCCTCTTGCAAAAAAGAAGAAGACGCAAAACCCGCTCCAACCGTAGCGCTTTCAGCAACTACGTTCAGCGGAAAAATTGGCCAAACTGCAACCGTTACTGCCACTGCTGTAGCACCGGGCGGATTGAGGTCCTTGAAAATCACCAAGTACAAAGGCGTGGATATTGACGCGACTTTTGGTACAGGAGGCACTGAAACCTACACGGATTTGAGCCACACGCATTCCTATGTGTTGTCGGCTGAAGGACTTACAACCCCAATTCGTTTCAAATTTACAGTGGAAGACAATCAGGGCTTAACGGCAAGCAATGACTTTATCATCACCACCCAGCCAAGTGTACAGTATCTTTTAACCACTTTCAACTGGCTTTGGAAATCGAAGGTGGGTAAAGTGTTGGCTACCGATCCAGAAAGCGAGCAAATTCTGGACTGTGAGAAGGATAACTTCTACATTTTCAATGCAAATGGCACCTATACGCTCAATTATGGCGCTATAACAGGTACCGGTGGTGGCACTTGTGATTTTGATGGTTTTGTTGCACCAACGACCTGGTCCCTCAATGCTGCTGAAACAGAATTGTCCATCAAAGGGGTGAATGTATTTGACGCGAACGACCTTCGTACAGAATTGTACAAAATCACCAGCAGCTCAAATGCTTCCATCAAATCTACACAAACCATCGACTTAAGTGTTTTCGGCGGTATTGTGTACGATTGGAAATTTGAATGGTCTGCAAAGGCGAAGTAATTAAGCGTAATACAACATGAGTCATCCCGAATTTTGGTGGAACCCAAAATTCGGGATTTTTTATCCATTTTACCGAACACCCAGCAAAGCGGAAAACATTTGGGTAAGATACAATGTCCGAACCCGCTCACGACTTCGGAGCAGTCGAATATTTGTAGTTAATAAGGTGCAAAATCAGGATTTGAATAATGTCGGAAGAAAAGCAAACTAAATATCTCAAAAAATAAAAGCGCCATCCCGAATTTTAGTTTTCACCAAAATTCGGAATGACTCCTGTTTTTTTACTGCTGCCAACCTTTTATCCGCACAAAATACGGACGGTAATTATCCGCATTGCTGAATAAATCCCCAAAAACATTGCTGTTTACATTATAAGACACCAGCAAATCCCCATTTCCCGAAAATTGTGTGTGCGCAAAAGCATTGTAGGTAAACAAGTTGGTCACTTTGGATTGAGGCGTGCAGTACACTATTTTTTTATGATCAAAGCCAATTGCCGGACTATCCGAATCATACATATAAATTTCCCCGCCCAAAATGTGATGCTGGGTCAATAAATAAAAGTGGTTGTTGTATTTAAACACCGAAAATTGCTCTGAAACATGGGCAAATACCCGCGCACTTTCACTGGCCACGGCGCTCCAGCCTGTTCCGTTAAAATATTCCCAAACGCCATTCATATCCTGCCCTTTTACCCGCGCAACATGCAAAAATTTGGAAAAGCCTACTTTTTCTGCACCATATATATAGGTATAGCCGCCATCTTCCAGTATGCAAGCACCATAATTGACGGTCGGATCCGTCGCTTTCCGGTCTATACGCAACAACTTGAAATCAGGTAGTAAAAAAGTAGCCACATCCAAACTACTGTACGCAAAATCCCAAGCACCACCACCCGTCGATTTAAAACCGAACATCATGACCTGAAGCGTATCGCCATGGGCCAAACCATGCCCCGGCCAATACCACCAGCCCGCCTCAGCTGGTTTTAAATAAGCACTACTTCCTCCAAGTATTGTGGTCAAATCACTGCCGTTTTGCACCACAAATGCATTGCGCTGAAATCCGCTCGCAGGCCGACTCCGGTCTGCCCGTACGGTCCCCATAAAACTATCCCCAAACAACCAAAGGATGCGCCCATCGGGTAATGGAATGGAATAGGTTGCATCGCCACCCGTCCAACCGCCGCCATAACGGGTAAAAAGTTGGTTAAAATCGGCTGCTTTTTGCACTTCAATGGGCGCCGACCAGCAAATTTGATCCACCGGGATGATCGTTGTGTCGCTGGTCGTTGTGTCCGGTTTTACATTCGGATCAATTGGGTAAAAATTACCGGATGTGAAATCGGAACTTTCATCTTTGCAAGCACCCAAATAAAGCAACAGGGCAAAAAAGGCAAGTTTGGAATACATGAAAATCGTGTTTGAGATATTGAACCACATGGTTATCAAAGTTTGAGGCGGAAAAATCGAGAACGGCATAAGCGGGGCTCCTTCAAAATGTCTTTCCAAAAGTCAAATGAATTCACATTATATGAAATCAACAATTCGCCAGGCTTGGAAAGATGCGGAAACCCCTTGGCATTGTACGAAAAATAGTCCAAATCAGCCTCCCATTCCTTGCATTGCCACACTTTGTGCATCGGGAAAAAAGGCCCGGTCGGCGTAGTGGAGATTTGAACGGCTACATCGTTTTCAATGCCCGAAACCTGATGCGCAAGCACAAAGCGGCCATCGGCCATCGGACTCATACTCAACTCGTTGGAAACCGAACGGGTAACAGGCTTGGTTTGGGTGTAATCGGTGGTCCATGTTGCGCCTTTCGAAAACTCCCATTTGTCGAATTGTTCAAATTCTTTGGGTTTTACGCGCGCGACCAAAAGGCCATTGTTCACACCGCCAACGCCAAAAATATACAGGTAGCCATCCGGTTTGGGTGCGCCCGCCCAAGTAGTATTGACTAAAACGCCGCTGCCCATGGTTGCCTTATTCCAGTTTTCGAGTGGAAAAGAAAAGGGCGTTTCCAATTGTCGTTGTTCTTTAAACGGCGGTTTGCTGCCCTTCGGAATGGCAATGATGTGCACGCCCGTTTGTTCAAATTCAAAAAACGAGCCCGGCACAATCGTATCTTTTACCGGATAGGCAAAAATGTACAAAGTGCTGTCCATCTCTACATTTACAAACCCATCGCCCAACCAATAGTACTCGCCGGGTTTAGTATGCGGGGTATGCGGTGCAAACAACGATGTAGGTTTCCCCTGCGCATCTTTGTTGATGAAAAACTTAAATTTTGAAGGATCGGGTTCGCTGCCATCCAAATAAGCAATGCAATTGTGCACCATCACAAAATCCTTCCTTTGAATGGTTTCACCCACCGAATCAGCCACCACCGAATCGCTGAAAAGAAACATGGTTTTGGTCTTATTGCCGGCGGGCCGAAACTCCGCACCATCCATCGGAATCGCAAAAAGCCCGTCGCCACCAAACCAGCCTGTGTTGCGTATAAACAATTGGTCCCAATCCGGGGCAGCAGATGATTTGGCAATCTGGGCTTGCCCAATTGCCGAAAATGAGCAGGTTAAAAAGAGGCATAAAATGCCCAAAGTCAAACAGTTAGAACGCATATTTTTCATAGAAATGGATTTCATTTATTCAGGGTTAAAATTATAAAAAGTAAAGGTAAAATTTGGTATGTTTGCACATACTAATTTCAACGGATTCTTCCAATCGAAACATCATGCCGTCCATTTTGCACGTTTTTCGCCCGCTACTGCTTTGTAGTATTTTCCTTTTCTTGAGTTACCCACTTCAAGCCAAGATCAAACTCCCCCAACTCTTCAGCGACCATGCCGTGTTGCAACGGGAAGTGGCGGTACCCGTTTGGGGCTGGGCCGAACCCGGTGAGAAAATTACCTTGCGCATGGCGGGCCAAACACATAAAACCATAACAGATAAACAAGGCACCTGGCGCATAAACCTTGCCCCACACCCGGCAGGAGGCCCATTTGACATGACCCTGCTTGGGAAAGATACCCTCGTGGTACACGACTTACTTTTTGGAGAAGTGTGGCTTTGCGCCGGACAATCCAACATGCAATGGACCCTCAATGAATTCGGCATAAAGCCCGATACGATACGCGATAACGCTTCCGATATTCGACTGTTTAGCGTCTTTTTCGATACCGATTATTTACCTCGGAAAGATGTAAAAATGGGCTGGTGGCAAACGGCTTCCCCGCAAACGGTTGGTGGCTTTTCTGCCACGGCATATCTTTTTGGCCGAAACTTATACGAGCATTTTAAAGTGCCCATTGGATTGATTAGCAGTAATTTAGGCGCAACGTCTATCGAAACCTGGATGAGCGCCGGTGCCTTAAAACCCTTTCCGCAATTTCAGGATTTGGTTGAAAAAATGACTGCGCCGGGCAAAAATTTTGACCAATTAAATGTCGATTTGAACCGCTACCGGGCGCAATGGGATACCGCATTTTATTTAAAAAACGACCCCGGCATCACCCTACATTGGCAGGATACCACCACGGATATTTCCGACTGGAAAGACATGAAAATTCCAAATTTATGGGAGGATGCAGGCTTGGAAAACTACGACGGATCGGTATGGTTTCGCAAAACCTTCGATTTGCCCGCTGGTTTTAAAGGCGACACGTACAACATTGCGCTCAACCAAATTGACGATTACGATATCGCCTGGGTAAACGGCGTGAAGATTGGCGAAAGCTTTGGCAACCGCAATTGGAGAAACTACTTTTTCCCCGCCAACATCCTCAAGCCCAAGGGCAATGTGTTGGTGGTGCGTATTTTCGATATCGGCGGAAAAGGCGGCATGTACACCAATGCTTTTTGGGGCAATCCGATTCTGGTGGGCGATTGGAAATACAAAGGGGGTGTAAAAATTGACCCAACCCGTTTCCCCAAACCGGTGGTAGGAAACGGCAGCTTTTTTACCCATCCAACCCTGTTGTACAATGCCAATATTGCCCCCTTACAACCTTTTGCCATCAAAGGCGCGATTTGGTACCAAGGCGAATCAAATGTGCAACATGCTGCGGAATATGCCGATTTACTGCCTGTTATGATCAAAGATTGGCGGCAAAACTGGGGGCAGGGCGATTTCCCTTTCCTCGTAGTGCAACTGGCCAATTATTATCCCGAACAAAAAGTGCCTGGCGAAAGCGAGTGGGCCGAATTACGGGCATCCCAAATGTCGGCCCTGACCTTACCCAATACGGCCATCGCAACCGCCATTGATATTGGAGAGGCCGATAATATTCATCCCCGCAACAAACAGGAAGTAGGAAACCGCTTGGCCCTCGCCGCCCGCAAAATTGCCTATAAAGAGGATGTTATCGCGTCAGGACCGGTTTTTCAATCCATGCAGGCGGAAGGAAACAAAATCAGGATTCAATTTTCATCCATCGGGAATGGCCTGGTTTCGAAAGATAAATACGGGTTTTTGCGTGGTTTTGCCATAGCAGGTGCCGATAAAAAGTTCCAATGGGCCTTGGCGTATCTCGATGGCAATGCAGTGGTGGTGTTTCATCCTAACTTGGCGCAACCCGTTGCAGTGCGCTACGCCTGGGCAGACAATCCCGGCCCATTGGATCTTTACAATATAGAAGGGCTACCCGCATTGCCTTTCCGCACGGACGATTGGCCACTTTTCACCGCAGGAAAAGTGTTTTTTTATGATGAAAACGGGTTTTAACAGGCACTTTTACAGATAAAACTCCTCATTAATCTCCACTTTAAACGCCGCCTCCATTTGGTCCCGATCAAACATGCCCTCATTGTTCGACAACCAAATGGTGGCCACGCCATTGCCGATCAGGTTGGTAATCGCACGGGCTTCCGACATAAACCGATCCACGCCCAACAAAAGCGCAAGTCCTTCTATTGGAATCACATGCACCGTTTGTAAGGTAGACGCCAGCACAATAAATCCGCTGCCCGTTACCCCGGCAGCCCCTTTAGACGTAATCATCAATACCCCGCAGATGGCCAATACCTGGTCCCAACTCAACTGCACCTGGTAGGCCTGGGCCAAAAAAATCACCGCCATCGACAAATACAAGGTCGTTCCGTCCAGGTTAAACGAATAACCGGCAGGCACCACCAAACCCACCACCGAGCGGTTGCAACCCATGCGTTCCAACTTTTCCATCAAAGAAGGCAAGGCGGCTTCGGAAGAAGAAGTGCCCAACACAATCAGTAATTCATCGCGGATATATTGCAAAAAACGCCAAATACTGATCCGATAATGGCGTAAAATTAGGCCTAAAACGATAAATATAAACATCGCCATGGTGGCGTACACCGAAATCATCAGTTTGGCCAAAGCCAGTAAGGTCGCCACCCCAAATTTACCCACCGTGTACGACATGCCTCCAAATGCGCCAATGGGCGATAAATACATCACCCAATGCAAAGCCTTGAATACATAATGGGAAATGCGTTCTAGGGGTTGGATCACTTTGGCTTTCCAGGGTGCCAAACTCAACACTACCCCCAACACCAACGAAATCCCCAGAATTTGAAGGGTCGTATTTTGGGCAAAAAAGGCCGCCCAACTAAACTGGGTGGCTTTTTGCACATACCCGCTCATATCCGCGCCCGCTGCACGTGCCGTATCCACCCCCACACCAGGTTGTATGATATAGGCCACCAATACGCCAATCAGCAAGGCAAACGTGGTGACTACTTCAAAGTAAATCAATGCTTTACCACCTGTTTGCCCTACTTTGCGCAAATTGCCCATGCCGCTAATGCCCAGGGTAATGGTCAGGAAAATAATCGGATTAATAAAAACTTTGACAACCTGAATAAAGCCTTTGCCCAGCACGTCCATTTTCACGGCAGTAGCCGGATCATACATACCCAATAGCACCCCGCAAAAAATCGCAATCAATACCCAAAGGGTAAGGTTTCTGAATATTTTTTTCACCTGTATTTTGCTTATACTGAACGCCGCCTGAAAGGCAGCATTCATGGTCATGCTGAGCGCTGATCCTCCATGATTTAGGCCAAAGGCCACGCATAAAAGCAAGCAGCGCGAAATATAAAACGCCCAACGGGTCAAAAAAGCCACGATTTTCATGGCCGAAGCTTGGACGCTGCCGATTTTGCCCCAAAATCGCTCATATCTGCCAACAAATACCGGAAATTGGACGAAACAGGGCTATGTTCTTGTAAACACCGGGCGAAAAATGCAAACTATTTGCGGTTGTTCCGCGTTTTTACTATGTTATTTTTCAACTGCCCGCCGCGCCCAACCGCATTTGGTCGCTCGGGTTGCATTTCTAAAACCATTAATTTTTCAACCATGAAGTATTGCTTTTCCCTGCTCTGCCTGTTGCTGTTGAGCACCAGCATGTATGCACAATTGGATTTACCACAATCTAGCCCCAAAGCAAGCACCAGCTATCGCGTGGGCTTAACCGATGTGACCGTAAATTATTCCAGCCCAGCCGTAAAAAAACGCCCTATTTATGGCACTTTGGTGCCATACGACCAAATTTGGCGTGCCGGTGCCAACCAATGCACCAATGTTTCTTTTAGTACCGATGTCAAAATCGGGAAGGTAACTGTCCCTAAAGGCAAATACAGTTTTTTCCTTATCCCTAAAAATGGCAAGACCTGGACAGCCATTCTTAATTCCGACGCGGAACAGTGGGGCGCTTACCAGTACAAAATCGAAAAAGACCTGGTGCGCGTTGACGTACAGGTCGAAACCCTGCCCAAACCCATTGAGCACCTGCAATACCGCATTGAAGAGCGCGGTATGGACCAGGGCACCATTGTATTCGAATGGGAACGCAAACGTGCAACCCTACCATTCAGCATGGAAACCATGAAAATGGCCGTGGCCAACATCGAAAAAGCCGCAAAAGAAGGCAAAAGCGATGATTTGTGGGCCATTCATGCAGAGGCCGCCGAGTTTTTCTTGAACAACAACGGTGATCCTAAAACGGCCCTTGCGCACATTAATGAGAGTGTAAAACTCAAACCTATCGTTTGGAACCTCTGGATGCAGGCAAAAATTCAGGCGAAAAACAACGAATACAAGTCAGCCGTAGCCACTGCCGCCAAAGTGGGCGAAGCAAGTAAATTGAGCAAAGACGAAGCCGATTACTACAAAGAACTCGAAAAAGAGATCAACACCGCTGTTGCTGGTTGGAAAAAGAAAGCTTAATTTTAGTAAGCGTACAGGCATGACCCCGAAACAACATTCGGGGCCATGCTACATTTAATTGATATGCCTGCGTGTTAAACAGGCTCCCGGCGCTGAAAAAACACCGTGTATTGCAAAATCAAACTCAAGCCCATCACCAAGCCGCAGCCCAACGGATTATACCACAAATACGCATCTTTATCTACCCAAAAAAACAAATACAACACTACCCCCTGCGAAACCAACGCCGCCCAAAAAACAGCCTTTCCTTGTACCGTTTTGAGGAAAAAAGCAGTAAAAAAGATGCCCAACATGGTGCCATAAAAAATAGACCCAATCATATTGACCGCCTGAATCAGGTTGTCGGGCAACTTGACATACGTGGCAAATACCATAATAAAGATGCCCCAAAACACAGTCGCCAACCGCGAAGCCCGGAAATAATGGGTATCGTCGCGGTCTTTCACCAACGAACGCCGGTAAATGTCATTAATGGACGTGGCCGCTAAAGAGTTGAGCTCCGAAGCCTTGGTACTCCAGGAAGCGCAAAAAATCATGGCAAACATCAATCCAATCAATCCCACCGGCAAGTGATTCATAATGAACCCGATAAATATATAATCTTTATCTTTGGAATCCAGCAAGGGCAAGGCTTCTTTGGCCACTGCAACCGCTTGTTCGTGCAGTTGCACACTTTGCTGGTCGATTTGTTGCAGGTGGGTGCGTGCGGTTTCAACTTGCCCGGCATCTGATTGATGCAACGCTTCGGTCAATTGTGCAAGCGTATTTTTTTTGATTTGAAATAAGGTATCCGCGCGGGCTTCCAATTGTACAAACTGCGCATTTTGGGGCGTTTTTTCAATTTTCAGGCGATTTGCCTGGTTGAAATATAGCGGCGGCTGGTTGAATTGGTAAAATACAAACACCATCACCCCTACCGACAATACCAGCAACTGCATCGGGATTTTTACAAAACCATTGAATAACAGGCCAAAACGACTTTCCCGCAAAGATTTTCCCGATAAATACCGCCCCACCTGACTCTGGTCGGTGCCAAAATAGGAGAGAAACAAAAAGGTAGCGCCCAGCACACCCGACCAAACATTATACCGATCGTGCCAACTGAACGACCAGTCTACCACCTGGGTTTTGCCCGTGATGCCCGCAATTTGCCAGGCTTCCGGCAGCCCTACCCCTTCTGGCAATTGATACAGTACCAGAAAAAAAGCCAGGATCAATCCACCCAACATAATGGTCATTTGCAACTCCTGGGTGCGACTTACCGCCGCATTGCCCCCAAAAGTGGTGTAAATGATCACAAAAGCGGCCAAAAAGAAATTGGTAAACGCCAGGTTCCAGCCAAACACCGTAGAAAGAATAATGCCTGGCGCATAAATACTGATGGCCGCCGAAATACCCCGCAGAATCAAGAACAGAATGGCCGTAAACGTGCGCATACGCACATCAAAACGCTGTTCTAAGTACTCATAAGCCGTGGTAACCCGCAATTTGTAATAAATAGGCAGCACCACGTACGCCAGGATAATCATGGCGATGGGCATGCCAAAATAAAATTGTGCAAACTGCATACCATCGGCATAAGCCTGCCCGGGCGTGCTCAAAAATGTGATCGCGCTCGCCTGGGTAGCCATGATGCTCAGGCCGATGGTCCACCAGGGCAGATCACGGTTACCAGCCAGAAAATTTGCACTCGATCCGAGGTTGCGGCTTTTGTACATGCCATAAAAAATGACCAAAGCCAGGGTAAAAGCCAGTACAATCCAATCAATGTAATGCATTTTGCTGTGTTGAAGCCCCCTTTAGGCGCTTTATTTTATCGAAAAATAAATCAATGCCGCAATGGCCATCAGGAAAAACAACCAAGCCCAGAGGCTCAGGCTGTTTTCGCGGTACACATTGTACATGCGCTCCATGAGGTTGCGCCAATCGAGATCGCCGTTTTTGCCGCGTGTGGCCGGTTCGTGTACCAGGCAAAAATACCGCCGCAGTCCTTTGCGTCCCTGGTCGCCGTGTTTCGACAAAATCATAAATTCTGGATTGAGGAAACAGAGGTCGAACAGTTCCCCTTTCCCCGACATTTCTACAATCAGCGTGTTATCGCCGCCCAATTGTCGCCAGGCGCCTTTAACAATATTGCCATCGAGCGTGAGCAGGTATTCGCCGCCCGGATTAAAAATATGCAAAATTGCCTCGTGAAAGCCTTCTTCGTCGCGCACTTCTTTCCAGCGTTTGCTCAGCCAGAAATCTTTTTCTCCAATATCCTCCCCGTACGGCTCCACCTTTTCGAGGATAAAATCGAGGTGTTCGTCCATATTGCCCAGTTCTTTAGGCAATTCGGGGCTAAAACCCCGAGAAATGTCGCGTGATAACTGTGTAAAAAAATCCATACTGTGTTCGTTTCTATGGGGGTAAAATTCGCGCAAATTATCTTACCAAATGCGCTTTATTTTGCAAGCCCAAATCAGACGTCCACATTTTGGCGAGGTATTTGGAATTGGAGGTTTTAACACGCTTTAGTTCATACCTTTAATCTTTTACCCAATGCGTAAACATACTGGAGTACCCATGCTGAGCTATAATTTGAGTTACTGGGAGCGCGAAACTTTTTTCAAAGATATTGATTTGGCCATCATAGGCAGCGGTATTGTTGGATTAGCGGCGGCCATTCATGCCAAAACAACCAATCCGAACCTGCAAGTGGCCATTTTGGAACGCGGCACCTTGCCCATTGGCGCCAGTACGCGCAACGCGGGTTTCGCCTGTTTTGGCTCGATGACCGAGTTGCTGGATGACCTTTCGCGCATGACCGAAGATGATGTATTGGCCTTGGTGGAGCAGCGCTGGCAGGGTTTGCACCTGTTGCGCTCCATCGTCGGCGATAAAAATATGGATTTTGAAATGCTGGGCGGCTACGAGTTGTTTACCGACGATGAAGAAAGCGTTTTTCAGGAATGCTTGGAGCGCATGCCCGATTTCAACCAAAAAATGGCGGCGATCACCGGCGTAAACGATACGTACCAACCCGTTGATGAGCGTTTGCCGGCATTTGGCTTTCACGGGGTACGTCATTTGATCTTGAACCGCAGTGAGGGACAGGTGCACACCGGCAAAATGATGAAAAAGTTGCTCGAACTGGCCCATGCCAAGGGAATACGCATCTTCAACGGCATGGGCATCCGCACGATCCAGGACACTGCTGACGGCGTGCAGTTGGAAACCGATTTTGGCTGGCAATTGCAGGTACCCAAAGTGCTGGTGGCCGTGAATGGTTTTGCCAAACGCCTGTTGCCTGATATAGACGTAATCCCGGCCCGCAACCAGGTATTGATCACCAAAAAAATATCCAATTTGGCCGTAAAAGGCTGCTTTCATTACGACCGCGGCTACTATTACTTCCGCAACATCGATGGGCGCATTTTACTGGGCGGCGGACGGTTCCTGGCGTTTGAAGAAGAAACCACCGATCAGTTTGGCAGCAACGAAATGATCCGGAGTGCCCTGGCGCAATTGCTGCACACCGTTATTTGTCCGGAGCAAAAACCGGCTATAGACAGCTGGTGGAGCGGTATCTTGGGCTTGGGACCGATCAAGAAGCCGATCATTGAAAAAGTATCGTCCAATGTGGTGGTTTCCGTGCGATTGAGCGGCATGGGGGTAGCGATCGGGTCGTTGGTGGGTCGGTCAGGGGCGGATTTGGTGCTGGGGTGAGGTATTTACAAGCAGTAAGTAGTATGTTTGCTTTTGGATTATAGATCAAAACGCAAACATGGCAAAGACACAAGAAAAAGAGACCCTTAAAGACATACTTAAAAAGTATATTTTGGAGATTATAATCATTTTTATTGGCATTTCAATGTCCTTTCTATTTGATGAATGGAGAGAAAATCGAAAAGACGATGAAATAGCCAGAAAAAATTTGATCTTTTTAAAAAGTAATTTGGTACAAGATACATTTGTATTAACCGGTATGATTGACATCGGTAAAGCATCCGTATACAGTATCAACAAATTAATTTATTTTAAACAGGATTCAGAAATATCCGATAGCATTAATGCTCATATTGATAAAGCCGCCGGTTATTTAGATTTCAAACCCAATCAAATGGCTTATGAAGAGATTAAACAAACAGGACATACCAGTTTAATTAAAAACGATACCCTGAAAAGATCTTTTTTATCCTATTATACCTTGATAACGCCTTATTGTACTGAATGGTGCGGGGTAGATAAAATGCAAACCATGACCCAGTTAATTCCAGAAATGAGTATTTATTTTCCAGTTGTAGTTGATACGTCAAATGTCGTTTCTGTACAAGAAAAAATTAATTCGTTAAAAATAAGGAAAATAAGGAATTTGCTGATCATGAATGCAGCCTATAAACAAGAGGTTATAAAAACCTTTATACTGACGAAAGATCTTGCCAAAAATCTGCTTAAAAGAATTGATGATGAATTGAAATAGCACGGGCATGAAGTTCTTGATTAAAAGAGGTATGAGGTGGACACACGACCTCGCTAGAGGTCGCATATTATTTATAACGCCCGGAACAACACATGAGACATGATGATATTTCTGCCGTGCGTGGTCTTCATACCTCCCGCGCTTAATCCCTCGCCGCGCGTTAGACTTCCTCAACCAAAATCCTTCACACTCGCCCCAATCCCAATCCCTTCCTTCAACAACGGATCCGCAACAGCTGCCTCATACCCCTTTTTTAACGGCAACAAACCTGCCCAAATAGGCAAATCATAATCCTCTGCATCGTCGCCGGGTGGTCCGGTGCGAATTTTAGCAGAGGCCTCCTCAATATCAATCGCCAACACGCTGGTCGCTTTCATTTCGATGGCATTGGGCGGCCGTACCTCGTCCCAGCGCCCTTTCAGAATGTTTTCGGAAATGCAAAACAGGGCGTCCATCTTTTCATCTTCATCGGTGACGAGTTGCGCCGTGCCAAAAACCACCGCCGAGCGGTAATTCATAGAATGGTGAAACGCCGAACGCGCGAGCACCAAAGCATCCAAATGCGTTACGGTAAGACAAACCGGTATACCTGCTTTGGTCGCTGTAAGCATGCGACTAGTGCTCGCCCCATGTATGTACAGGCGCGCGCCCTTGCGCCCGTAACTCGTGGGAATTACAAAGGGCTGACTGTCCACCACAAAACCGAGGTGGCATAAAAATCCGGCATCCAGGATCGAAAACACGGTTTCCTCATCGTAATGGCCGCGTTTTGGGATGCGTTTTACGGTATTTCGGGGCGATTTTGGATATTCCATGGTAGAATAGTTGTTAGTTGTTAGTTGTAAGTTGTTAGTTAGGGCAACGCTCTATCAAAATAACTAACAACTAACAACTTACAACTAACAACTACAAACTAATCAACGATCATCGTGGAGTGGTCCAGCGTTTGTTGCACCATGTTTTCGGGCAAATCTCGGAAATCATACTGTTGGTTGCGCAATTGGGCCGTAAACCCGGCTTCCCGAATGGCTTGTTGGATGCCATCAGCGGTAAAACGGAAGCGCGCGCCGGCCGCCGAAACCACATTTTCTTCGATCATGATGCTGCCAAAGTCGTTCGCGCCCGCGTGCAGGCAGGCTTGCGCGACCTGTTTGCCCACCGTGAGCCAGGAAGCCTGAATATTGACCACATTAGGTAACATAATCCGGCTCATGGCAATCATGCGCACGTACTCATCGCCCGTGACGGCGTTGCGGGCGCGCTTGATTTTGCGCAAAATAGTATCTTCATCCTGGAACGGCCAAGGAATAAAGGCCAAAAAGCCCTTTGCATCGGCTGGTTTTTCCGATTGCACCTGCCGAAGCCAGGCAAAATGCTCCATGCGCTCGTAATTGGTTTCGATATGGCCAAACATCATGGTCGCGGAGGTAGTCAGGTGCAACTGATGGGCAGCACGCATCACATCCAGCCATTCTTCGCCGCCGCATTTGCCTTTTGAAATCAGGCGACGCACCCGATCGTTCAAAATTTCGGCCCCTGCCCCCGGCAAAGAGTCCAAACCCGCTGCTTTGAGGGCTTTGAGCACCTCATAATGGCTCATTTTATCTAATTTTGCGATGTGCGCAATTTCTGGCGGTCCAAGTGCGTGCAACTTCAACGTGGGGTAAAGGTCTTTGAGTTGTTGGAACAAATCGACATAAAACGCCAAGCCCAAATCGGGATGGTGCCCGCCTTGCAACAACAATTGCTCGCCGCCCAAGCGGAATGTTTCCTCAATTTTTTGTTTGTACTCCTCAATCGTGGTGATATACGCCTCACCGTGGCCCGGGCGGCGGTAAAAATTACAAAATTTGCAATTGGCGATACACACATTGGTGGTATTCGAATTGCGGTCGATGATCCAGGTTACAATACCAGAAGGGACATGGTGCTGGCGCATGCGGTTGCCCACGTACATGAGCTCAGTGGTGCTGGCATTTTCGAAGAGAAAAACGCCTTCTTCAGGGCTAAGCCATTCTAATCGAAGGGCGCGTTGAAGCAAATCAGAAACATCCATCTTGTATGTTGGGTATAATTTTTTCAGAAATATTTGAAAGTGAAACAAAGTTACGGCAACTTGGTTTGGTATTTGACAGGGAACTTTAAAAGCGGCCTTTTCGTTTTACGAGATTGCACAAATAACACAAAAAGATGACAGAACCAACGAGCACCGCGCCGGAAACGAAGCTGCAACGGATATGGCGTTTGCTGAAATTGGCGCTGAACGGCGAAGAGCAAGTGTACACCACGGGCAGTATTGATCGGGCCATTATCCTGTTATCAATTCCGATGATCCTGGAAATGGCGATGGAGTCGCTTTTTGCCGTGGTGGATGCCTTTTTTGTTTCCAAAATTAGTGTAGAAGCCGTTGCTACAGTAGGCCTTACCGAATCGATATTAACGTTAGTTTACTCAATTGCCATTGGCCTGAGTTCTGCCGCCACGGCCATGGTGTCGCGCCGCATTGGCGAGGGCAACCCGACTGCTGCGGCAAAAGCAGCAGCCCAAACGATTTTGATTGCGGGCCTGATTTCGGTGTGTATTGCCCTACCCGGGTTCTTTTTTGCCAAAGAAATTTTGCTGGGCATGTCTGAAAATGCGCAATTGGCCGAATCGGGCAAGCATTTTACGCAAATTATGCTCACCTGCAATTTGCCCATCCTGTTGTTGTGGATGCTCAATGGCGTTTTTCGCGGCGCGGGCGATGCCAATACTGCTATGCGGGCCTTGTGGATTGCCAACGGGGTGAATATTTTGCTCGATCCGATGCTGATTTTTGGCTGGGGACCATTCCCGGCCTTAGGAGTAACCGGCGCCGCAGTGGCAACCACCATTGGCCGCTCTACGGGCGTGGCATATCAATTATGGATGCTGTTGCGCCCGGTTCCGGTGCGTTATGATGCTGCGGGAGAAGTTGTACAAAGCAATCGGATTCATATTCACTGGAGCTATTTTAAGCCTGATTTAGGCATTATTCGGCGATTATTTGGGCTTGGAGCAGGCGGTGCGGGTCAATATTTGATTGGTTCGGCCAGCTGGATTTTTATGATAAAAATATTGGCGCATATTAGTACTTCGGTAACAGCGGGCTACACGATTGCGATACGAATCATCATTTTTACTATTTTGCCTTCCTGGGGCATGGCCAATGCGGCGGCCACCTTGGTAGGACAAAACCTGGGGGCTGGGCATCCTGAACGCGCCGAAAAATCGGCCTGGCGCGCCGGATTTTTCAACATGATTTTTATGGGCTTGGTTGGCATCGTATACATCACGGCAGCGCCCTTTTTTATCCAGATATTCACGCAGGATCCGGAAGTAGTGGCGGCTGGTTCGATGGCTTTGCGCACCATTGCCTGTGGCTATATTTTTTATGGTTGCGGGATGGTTTTGGCACAAGCCATCAACGGCGCAGGCGATACCGTTACGCCAACCCTCATGAATTTTGTGTGTTTTTGGCTGATCGAAATGCCCTTGGCCTGGGTACTGGCCATTTACCTGCATTGGGGACAAATGGGCGTATATACCAGTATTGTCATTGCCGAATCCATGTTGGCTGTGATGGCCATTGTCGTTTTTCGGCGCGGCAAGTGGAAAACCATCAAAGTATAAGGACTTCCGGCGTTGCGTAGTGCGCATTCAAACAAGTGCTATTTATCCGCCCATGGTTCCCTACCTTTGTGGTTTCAAAACAGCGTTAAAGGATGAAAAGCAAGTCATTTTTTAAATTTCAGGTATGGATCATCGCGGCCGTATGTTGTAGCCTGTGCGCCTGCGAAGGTCCGAAGCCCGAAAACCGGTATGACAAAATCGCAACCGGTTTTTGCGAATGCACCAGCCAGTTGGTGGCGCTCAACAAAGGCGCCATTGCCCTTGCGGCCGATACGAGTGGCAATGCCGCCCTGGTGTTCAAACAAATGGAAGCAGAATACAATAATGCCCGTGCGTGTTCGGCGACCATTCTTGCGCAGTATGGCCGACTAAAAAAAGAAGAATTTGCGGAGGTGGAAAAGGCGATGCAGGGTAAGTGCCCCGATTTGGCCTTACAAAAAGATCTATTGCGCGAAATGTTGGGTGAATAAGCGCCCGTTTTATTTTAAAACCTGATCAATTATGGCAACCATAGCGCTGGAAGGAATGCGATTTTATGCTTTTCATGGAGTGTACGATGCCGAACGCATCCTGGGCGGTACCTACATCGTGGACGTACACATACAAGCAGGTGTAGGCAAAGCCGTAGAAACCGACGACCTCGCCAACACCATTAATTATGAAACAGTGTTCCAAATTTGCCGCATGGAAATGGACAAACCGCGGCAATTGATTGAGCGGGTGCTTTCGGGCATTGTAGAAGGCATCAAATATCAATTTCCCAACATGGACGCCCTGAACGTCCGCATTCGCAAAGTGAACCCGCCTTTAGGGGGCCGCGTAGCATTTGCGATGGTTGAATCTACCCAGGATTTCAAAACCGATTGTCCGCGTTGCAAAAAAAAGTTTATCCGCTACAATGATGTCGACTGTTTTGAGCGTTACCCCAACCTGCATCCAGCAACCCGAGAAATGCTAAACAAGCAATATGATAATAAATGCTTGTGCGACAATTGTTTGAAATTTTACGCCGGGTAATTTGAACAGGCGCTAAGGTCTGGATGGTTCCAGGTACATTTCCTCCGTAAACAAAGGCGTTTCTGTAACGGCTTCAATATCAAGGGTTACGTCAATATCATCGAGCCAGTTTTTGTTGCGCAGTCCGAAGTAAAAACTGCCTTCCAAAGGAGCATAGCGCCGTTGTACATCGGAACTTACTGCGGGTTGATAAATAAACGTGTCGTATGCTTTGCCGTTGATAAAATTGGGCAGGTTGGCACCATCTATCAGGGCATATTCGACATCTTCGCCAGAGGTGGGAAGTGATAAGTCGATCGCCATGCCCAGTGCGTACACCGCCAAGGCGCTAGTGGGTTCATAGCCGATCATTTTTGCGGCACCCAGTTTCATGGTGGAGGTTAGTTTTTCGGCGTCTTTTCGGCGCACTTCCTGGGTGGCCTGGCCCACAGAAATGCGGTATGCCCATTGTTTGGTGTGGGGCGGCAGGGCAAACTGGTAAGCATTGGTAGCGCGTTGGGTACCAAACTTAAAAGCGCCCACGGTGACCTTTCCGCCCAAAGAAACAACTTCCGTTTTTTTACCTGCGGGTACTTGCCTGCGTGCAATCTGGTATTGTCCGTTCGTTTTCCAGTCCCAGCCCACACGGGTATCCAATTTGGCGTTTTCGGGCAGGGTTGGGGTGCGTTGGATGGTAAATCGACATATTTTCTTGCTCAATCCAGATTCAACCATTCGTAAAATATAGAGGCCGGTTTGGGGTGCTGTAATGGTTTTGTGCAACAAAGTATCCAGTTCATAGCTTCTGAACAGCATACGATCAGGATATTGCAACAGTTCTACCGATTTTAACTGGCGGCCAGCAATGAGGTGAATCATCAGGTCAATTTGATCGCCTTCGGCAAATGCGTAGGCAAATTCATGCGTACCATCGATGCGAAAGGTTTGGTCGGCAACCGCAATAGGCTGCGCAAAAGTGACCAAAGGCAAAAATAAAATGCAAAGAAAGAGGATTGGATGTTTCATAGGGTGCAGTGCTTGTTTGCCTGCAAAGATATCGGCTTATGGGGATTTCCCCTATTCCTTTACCAACTTCACCGTCCGCCAACGCCCGCCATCTGTTCTTAGTTTTACCACATAAAATCCTGCAGGCAAATTTCCGGTATAAACAGCACCGCCGCCCGTGGTATTACTGCGGTTCCAAATTTTACCATCCGAACCAATAATTTGCACCTGCACCGAACGGTTTTCTTCTATCCCCGAAAACCGAACCCATTTATCGGCTGGATTGGGGAAAATTTGAACTTTTGCCCCCAAATCTTTGCCGGTTTGGGTAGACGTTGCCGCGCCCTGAAACAACCAGATGTAGGCATCGGCAAATTCCTGGGCCCAAAACCACTCGGAATGTTGGCCTCCTGGCACCACGGCAAATGATTTTTCATTTTGAGCAAAACCAGCCGTGGTCATCGCATCAGCGACCGCCTGCATGTCTTGTGCAACATAAGCTGGCTCAGCGCCACCTGCCAAAAAATAAACCCGAGCGTCGCCCTGCTTGGGATGGGTGGCCACATCATTGGCCGAAGCGTTGTCGGCAAACCAAAAAGCCGGGGAAAAAACGCCCACTTTGGAAAATACTTCCTGATAATCGGCAAAACCATACATCGAAATCAAGCCGCCCATGCTGCTCCCCATGATGCCCGTGGTATTGCGACCCGGGAGGGTACGAAAATTGACATCAATATAGGGTTTAAGTGTATTTACGATAAAATCGATGTATTCGTCGCCCTGTCCACCGCCGTATTGCGGATTTACCCAAGGGGAATATTCATTCAAACGTTCGGCGCCGCCATTATCAATACCCACCACAATGCAACCGTAATCGCCCTGCTGAAACAAGGCGTTGAGGGATTCGTCCACTTGCCACTCTGTACCAAAAGCGGTGGTTTTTACATCAAACAGGTTTTGTCCGTCGTGCATATACAACACCGGGTAGGATTTGCTGCTGCTGTTGTAATCGGGTGGTAAATACAGCCAAATACGCCGATTGCGGTTGAGTTGCGGGATATAAAAGGCATTATCCAGGATCTGGACATTGGCAGCGGCAGTGCCAGGTGTACCCGTTCCCAGGTCTTCCCAACTCAAAATGGTCAAATTGAGCGTTTGTGCGCCGCCGGTGTAACTGAAAGTACGGTTAGGTAAATAATTACCCGCCGCATTGCCTTCTACAGTGGGCCAGGAGCCACGGGTAAACTTAAACTCCAGCGCGCCCGGGGCAGGATTGATGGTTATGCTGTATTCGGTGCCGTTTTTTACCAGTATTTTGGTCGGATCGCCAGCGGCCCAATTGTTAAAATTACCAACCACATGAATACTTGCACCAGCGGGTGTGTTGCCAGGAATGGCCGTAACCTTTATGGTAAGTTGCGCAGATGCCTGCAAAAACAAATGGAGCAACAGGCCAATCATCAAGGACAAACGAATATTTTTCATCACACAATCAGGTTTAAAATGTGGTAGATGCATTACCCAAATCATAAAAAAATGCTGCAATACAGTTAAGCGCAGTAAATTTCCGAAAAATATTGCAACCCGTACGTATATCGATCTTATCAAAAAACTAAATCATGTTTTTCCTCTTTTCCAAACTGTTGGCCATTTTCCTGAAGCCCTTGAATATCATCCTATTTATCGGGATTGCGGCGCTGTTTACCCGCGAAAAACAGCGTAAAATGCGGCGTTTTCGCTGGATGCTGCTGGTTTTGGTGCTGTTTAGCAACCAATGGATCATCAATGAGTTGGCCAAAAAATGGGAAACGGCGCGGTACAGTCCAGAAGATCTTGAATACCCATACGATATCGGCATTTTGTTGGGCGGCTACTCCAAAGTAAACCGCAATACGCCCAAGGGGCAGGTGTCTTTTTTCCTTTCGGATCGGCTCACCACCACCTTACAGTTGTATAAAATGGGAAAAATAAAGCGGATTTTATTGAGTGGCGGGGCAGGAAAATTGGTGGGGCGCGAGCGTTCGGAAGCGCCGCTGGTACGCGCTTATTTGCTGCAAATTGGCATTCCAGACAGTGCTATTCTGGTGGAAGACCGTTCGCGTAACACCCGAGAAAATGCCTTGTTTTCGAAAGAAGTAATCGACCGTGTGCTGCCCGGCGCACGATGTTTAATTATTACCTCAGCCTGGCACATGCGCCGGGCGCATCCGTGTTTTGAACGGGTTGGCATCGCTTGTGCGCCGTTTGGCACCGATTTTTTATCGGAAAATAGCGACGGCAACCCGTTCAAATGGCTGGAACCCAGTTGGAGTGCCCTCTTGAAATGGGAATTGCTCCTGAAAGAATGGGTTGGTTATGTAGTTTATCAAATCCGTTATTGAAACACCCGCACATAATCCACAATCATGCGTTGTGGAAAAGAGGTGGTTGCATCCGGACTACCCGGCCAGATTCCGCCAACGGCTACGTTGAAAATGAAAAACTGCGGAGCATTAAATGGATAGGCCGAACCATTCAAGGTTGCCGGTGTGATTTCGTAATAAAGCACATCATCTACGTACCAACGAATGCGGTCCTGTTCCCAAATCAGGGAGAAAACATGAAAGGCATCGATGAAGCGCGCATTTCCAGCAAGGGTGTAGGTGGTACCTGTAAATTTATGGCCCGCTGTATTGTTGCCAAAATGGATGGTACCATTTACCTGGTTTGGAATGCTGCCGATCAATTCCATGATGTCAATTTCACCACAAGCGGGCCATGAAACCTGATCGATGTTGCTGCCCAGCATCCACAGCGCCGGCCAGATTCCTTTACCGGTAGGCAGGGCTGCCCGAATATCGATACGGCCAAATTTGAATTCTTTTTTACCCTTGGTTATAATTCGGGACGACGTGTAAGCAGCGCCGCCCACATTTTCCTGGCGGGCTTCGATGACGAGGTTGCCACTTACCAGCGAAGTATTGTCGGGACGGTAATTTTGCAATTCGTTGTTGCCCCAACCGCTGGCCCCTGTTTCGAAGGTCCAGGCAGCGGGATTCAGCGCGGTGCCTTCAAATTCGTCGCTCCACACCAAGTTTAAGCCCGGATAGGTAAGTGGTGTTGTGTATCCGGTGGTCGGAATCACCAATTGATTGCTGTTGTCGTCGTTCAGGATTTTTCCGGTCGCACGCGCACGGGCGATTGTTGCGCCTACCGGATTGAGCAGCAAAACCTCGAAGGTTTCGTCACTTTCCTTCACCTTATCGCTGATCAACGCGATGGAAATATTTTTTTCGGTTTCTCCGACACTAAAAATAAGTTGACCATCGGTTTTGGCAACATAATCCTGACCTGCTACTGCGGTGCCATTGAGGGTCGCATAATCCAAAATGATGTTGGAGGTAGCCGCTTGATTGAGTGTTACTTTAAAAACCAGTGCAGCGCCCGACACATCGCCTTCTGCCAGGGTGGCGTCAGCGATGGAAAGGGTGATGCTCGGCTGATTATTGGGCACGGGTTCGTCTTTTTTGCACGAAAAGGTGCAAAAAGCAAGCGCCAAGAGGAGTGGAAGATTCTTTATGATATTCATTTGAATGATTTTTGTATGATGAAATACGATCATTTATACACTCGAACATAATCTACCAGCATTTGTTGGGGCCAGTGCTGTTCATCCACGCCCTTTTTGCCGCCCCAATTGCCGCCCACCGCCATATTTAAAATGAGGTGAAAGGCTTTGTCAAAGGGCCACTCCGCATTGGTTTTATGTTCGTTTTTAAACCGATGGTACATCTTATTGTCTACCCAGAAATCGATCCGATCCGGATACCAATCCAGCGCATACTGGTGAAAATCCTGGGCGTTCTTTCCAAAAAACATACTTCCCGTTTTTTGGGTGCCTTTCATGCCATTAAATGCTTCGGTATGCACGGTTCCGTAAATCGTATCCGGGATATACCCAACATATTCCATGATGTCAATTTCGCCATCTGCAGGCCAGCCACCGTGTACATTTTGCGTGGGCAGCATCCAAATTGCCGACCAGGAGCCCAAGGTGATGGGTAGTTTGGCCCGCACTTCGATGCGTCCATATTGCCAGTCGCCCTTATTTTTGGTGACGAGGCGTGCCGAGGTGTATGAACTATTCTGCCATTTTTCGCGGCGCGCTTCCACAATAAGGTGTCCATCTTCTACCCGTGCATTTTCTTTTCGCCGCGCGGTGTAGTACTGTAGTTCGTTGTTTCCCCATCCGCAGCCGGATGGCTGGTTGCAGCCATTTCCTGCGTCGTAACTCCATTTAGTCGAATCAGGCAAGCCCGTGTAATTGAATTCGTCGCTCCAAACCAGTTTTTTAGCAGCCTGATCGGGCATCATTTGCATGCTACATTGAACGAAAAGAAGCAGCAGGCCGAAGCCTGCTGCTATCCCCAAGTAAGTATAAAAACACGTTCGCATGCTTAGTTTTTCACAAATGTGAGGTCGAACCAACCGGTTCCGTTCAAAATTTTACTGCGAACAACCAGTTCATTTTCTTTCAACGAAACAATATCATATACCGGACCAGAGTCCATCACACCCAAAAATGCACCCGCCGGCAATACGATCTGATCGGCGCCAGCACCACCCGAGCCTTTGGAAATAAACCAGGTAAGGTCGGTTGGGGCATTAAACGGAACCACGATATAACCATTAAAGGGGTCGACCGTGCCGCCGTTGTTGTTGTATTGAAAACGCGAATTATCAAAGTAAAAGCAAAAACGGTCATCATACTGGGCCGCCTGCAAACCATTGACCGGGGATGTGTACCATTCGGATGAACCCGGACTGGGACCTACCCGAACAGCGCCTGCCACCGGGGCGAGGGTCCAGCATTTGCCCGGTGCTTCACACTCGCCGGTCAGCAAACCCACTTGCGGATCGCATTGTGCAGTTGCGTCTTTTGTGATATTCACCACTTTTACGGTTTGGGCCGTACCCGCGCCACCTTGCGCTGCGCTGTACAGGGTAATGGAATAAGTGCCCGCAGTTGGATAAAAAATGGTATCTAAGGTACGGACAGATTTGGCAGGAATGCCGCCTCCAAAGTCCCATAGACGTTCGAAATAGCCCGTAGAATTGTCTGTCACCACCACCCGATTCGAATCACCGCTAACGAAAGAAAGCGAAAACGCCGGTGGCGCTGGCAAAGCAGGCAGGCTGATATCGCCGGGTTCATATGGTGCACAGGCAGCAATGAACAGCATCAGCACAAAGAAAAAACTTATTTTTTTCATACAATTGCTTGATTGTAAATGGTTTAGTAGCCTGGGTTTTGTTTGATGGCATTGTTGGTTGCCTGTATTTGAGACAACGGCACTGGGAACATATTGTGTACACCTTCTACATAGCCCAACGCACCCAACACGGTTTGTGCACGCCCTGTTCGTACGAGGTCGAAGAAACGGTGTCCTTCCAGGCCCAACTCCACCCGACGTTCATGGTAAATCGCATCCAAAAGTGCCGTACCGCTTGCCGTTACATCGGGCAGGATGGCATTGTTGGTGCCACGCGCGCGCTTGCGTACGAGGTTGAGCGACTGGCGTGCAGCGTTTTCATTGCCATTGTGTTGTGCGGCTTCTGCATGCATCAACAAAACATCCGAGTAACGGATTACGCGGTCGTTGGAATCGCCATTGGGGTTTGGATCGCCAAAAGGTGCTTCTTCCGATCTGTTGTTGAAGTATTTTTTTGCATAATACTTGTGCGGGAATCCTCCCGTAGCATCCAAGGTAAAGACACCGCGATCACCCATTGCATCCCCTACGCGGAAAACGGTTGATTTTAAGCGTGGATCTTCGCTGCCTTCTTTGAAAAACTCCGCCACAAAATCATCGGTTGGGAGGTTAAATCCGAAACCGCCGAAAGCACCACGCGCACGTTGGAATACATTGGTAAATGAGCCTTCGTTGGCGTTGTTTTTACCCCAATTGCCGCCGGAAGCGTTCATGTACTGGATTTCAAACACCGATTCTGTGTTGTTTTCGCCCGACTGGGTAAAAATATCGGCATAGTTGGATACCAATTGATACTCATTGGATCCCACGATTTCTTCGGCGATGGTTTGCGCTTCCGACCATTTTTTCTCCCAAACCAAGGTTTTTACCAACAGAGCTTGCGCAGCGCCTTTGGTAATACGTCCCAAATCGGAAGCCGCATATTGACTGCGCAATGGCAGTGCAGCAACGGATTTGCGCAAATCAGATTCTACCAAAGCCCATACCTCGGCTGCACTTGCGCGCGGCAGGTTGTACTCGCTGGGCGCCAATACATGATCGGCCAAGGGAACCCCGCCAAATACCGTTACAAGGTTGTAAAAAAACCAGGCGCGGATAAAGTAAGCCTCGCCTAGGATGCGCGCTTTTAACGTGGCATCCATGTTGATGGCTGGAACACGCTCCAACACGGTATTGGCACGATAAATACCTTCGTAATCGGCCAACCATTCTGCTTCCAACAAGTCGGTATTGGTTGGACCTTTGAAGGTTTCCAATTGCAGCAATTCGTTGGCGTCATTGTCGCCCGACCCTCCTTTATTGGAGTCGTCTGACATAATATCGCCCCAAAACCAGCGGAAATGGCCGGCAGGAGAAATTTCGAATTGAAGGGCCGCATACGCCGCATTCACAGACGCAACGGCATCCTCGGCATTGCGATAAAAGTTTTCTTCCGAAGCGCCCACGATGGGTTTGCGGTCCAGGAAGTCTTTCTGACAGGCGATGGGTAAACACATTACCAACGCCAGGAGCATTGCTAATTTTGAAAATTTCATAATTGTGTTTTTAAAAAGCATCGTTAAAAAATGACATTTACACCACCCAGCCACACGCGCGCTTGCGGGTAAAAACCGCGATCGATGCCTGCTTCCAGGGCGCCATTGTACGCGCCAATTTCTGGATCAAGGCCGGTGTACTTGGTAAAGGTAAATAGGTTTTGGGCAGAAACATACAAACGAAATTTGTCGCATTTTACCTTTTTCAGCAAAGAAGCAGGCAAACTATAACCCAATTGTACATTTTTTACCCGCAAATAAGAACCATCTTCTACAAAACGATTGCTTACCCGCGCATTTTGGTTCGGATCGCTCAAATTTACCCGTGGTTCTGACTCAGATGTACCCGCGCCGGTCCAACGGTTTAGGACAGATACCGGACGGTTCACGTAGGTAAAGTCGTACCGCACGGTCGCGTTGTAAATGTCGTTGCCCTGACTACCCTGCAAGAAAATACCCAGGTCGAAGCCCTTGAATTCGAAGTCAATGTTGGCCCCGTAGGTAAATTTAGGCGCAGGATTGCCGATGTACACCTGATCGTTTGCATCAATAATTTTGTCGCCGTTCTGATCTTTAAACCGAATATCGCCGGGTGCAGTTGCTTCGTTTTGGAACGGGCCTTCGTTCACTTCTTGCTGGGTTTGGAAAATGCCATCGGTGACATAGCCAAAAAATGCGCCGATGGGCTGACCCACTTCTGTTTTTGTTACACTTGCATTGGCCGATTGAACGCGGCCTGCAAAAACAGGCTCGCCGCCATCACCCAGGCTGGTTACTTCATTTTTTACAAAGGAAATATTGCCACCCACACTGTATTTGAATGCCCGATCGCGGTTGCGGTAGTTAAGTGCCAATTCGAGGCCTGTATTTTTTACACTGGCCACATTGCGCACGGGCGCTTCGGTGCCGGCCGTTAAAGGTACCGGCGCAGCGTACAACATATCAGAGGTGTTTTTGATGTAATAATCGCCTGTAAAATTAACGCGACCTTGCAACAACTCCATGTCTACCCCAAAATCCGTTTGGGTGATGGTTTCCCATTTCAAATCGGGGTTGGCAGCCCGCAAAGACACACTGCCGTTGGTAATGGTTTGGTTTGGACCAAAGGTGTAGTTTTGGCCGGAGTTTACCACGGTGGTGAAACTGTAGTTGCCAATTTTATCATTGCCATTTTGGCCCCAGCTGGCACGCAGTTTCAGGAAGTTGATCAAATCACCTTTCCAAAAACCTTCATGGCTTACAATCCAGCCCGCAGACAAAGAAGGGAAATAACCAAAACGGTTGTTGGCACCAAAACGGGAAGATCCGTCCATCCGGAAAGCGGCGCTCACCACATAACGATCATCATAAGCATAGTTTACCCGACCAAAATAAGAATTCAAGGCCGACTCAGTTGCGCCGCCATAGGTGCTCTGCGAACCAAGCGGGTCGATGGTATTGGAAAGATAGGCATCATCCGGGTCGTTGGAAGGCAAATTCGTATTGGCTCCGCCAGAATATTCATGCAAATTGTACAACGCCGTGGTTCCCGCCGTAAAGTTAAAAGCATGCGTTTCGGCAAATGTTTTTTGATAGCTCAGTACGTTTTCCCATTGCCAGTTGCGCCAGGTATTGTCGTTTTTCACCACGGAGTTGACCAGGCGTTTTTCGCCAGCCGGTGCATCACTCAATACTGGGTCGTTGCTCAAATCGAAGCTTGGGAAGAAAATACCCTGACTTGCAAACGTTGCATCTACGCTATAAGCCGAACGGAAAGTAAGGCCTTGCGCCAAGGTCAGTTCCCCAAAAACAGAACCCACCAGGCGGTTAGAACGCCAGCGATCGTAGGTTTGCTCAATGGCATTGATCGGGTTGGTAATATCAGTGTCCGAATAACGCGAATAGGCAAATGTGCCATCGGCTTTGCGAATCGGGGTCACCGGATCCATATTGAGTGCCCGCACTAAAGGCGTTGTGAACTCATTGTTTTCGGCCAATCCATTGCGTGTAAGGGCAGTAAGACCCACGTTGGTACCAATATTCAACCATTTTTTTACTTCATGCGTGCCATTTACGCGCACCGTGTAGCGTTGAAAAGCGGCTTTGTCGCCCCCTACAATCCCTTCCTGGTTGAAATAATTACCCGAAATAGAATAGGTGCTTTTATCAGAGCCGCCGGTCATGCTGATTTGGTGGCTGGTCATCGGCGCAGTCGTAAACAAGGCATCCAACCAATCCGTTCCTTGGCCTAAAGCCGCCGGGTTGGAAAATTCGGGCAAGGGCTTCACGCCTGCCGCAATATGGGCTTCATTGCTCAAAATCGCGTACTGTTCGGCACTCAACAGGTTGGCTTTTTTCCAAGTGCTTTGTACCCCGAAATAAGATTCATAGCGAATTTTTCCTTCCTGGTTTTTCTTGCCCGAGCGGGTTGTAATCAACACCACCCCGTTTGCGCCCCGCGCACCATAAATAGCGGAAGAGGCTGCATCCTTCAATACGTTGATGCTTTCGATGTCGTTCGGGTTCAAAAAGTCAAGTCCATCCACCGGAATTCCGTCTACAATGTACAGCGGGTCCGAATTGTTGATGGTACCGGTTCCGCGCACGCGTACCGTGAGGGCGCTACCAGGCGAACCGCTGTTTTGGGTAACCTGCACCCCGGCAGTGCGGCCTTGCAAGGCTTGTTCGGTCCTTAAAATCGGCAACTCACTGATTTCCTCGGAAGTAATGGTTGATACCGCGCCGCTGATATTGCTGCGCTTTTGGGCGCCATAACCAACTACCACCACCTCATTGATGAGGGAGGCCGTTTCGTCCAACTGAATTTCGAGGGTAGTTTGGTTTCCTACCGCAACTTCCTTGTTTTGATAGCCGGTGTAGGCAAAAACCAGCACAGCATCTGCACTGGGCACTTGTACTTTAAATCGGCCCGCTACATCGCTGGATGTACCGGTATTTGTGCCTTTAACGGCCACCGTAACACCAATGAGGGACTCACCATTCTTGTCGGTGATGCGGCCACTCACGGCAGTTTGCGCGAAAAGGCCTGCTTGCAACAAACAGGATAGCAGAAAGAGTAAAATGGGTTTGCGCATGGTTAGAATTTTACTTAAAAAAATGAAAAGTACTACAACTTGATGATTCTACGATTGCTTACCCGTGCATTATCTTGTACAAAAATGGTGTACATGCCTTTGGGCCAATTTGCAGTTTCAATTTGCAGCTGTTCCGTCTGGTTGCTATACCGCGCCTGGTACATTTCCAGGCCATTTGCATTCAGTACGCGCAGGAACAAATTACCTTGAATGGCCTGACTGAACAGTACTTGCACTTGATCTGTTGCAATACTTGGTTGTACTTTAATCCAGTTGGCATCCAAAGGCAGGTTTTGTGTGCCAATGGTGCAATCGGTGTTGGTTGCGCAAGATGCGAAACAAGTAGCAATGACGGTATCCTGGGTTACTGGATTCAGGAAACGGTCGTTGAAATTGGTTGGAATTGCACAGGGCTGACCCGCTATATTTTCTTTGCAGGAGTAATCAGGACAAGCGCCGTTGGCAAAATCGTAAAAAGTGCTGTAACCGCGCTGGCGTTCAATCTGGATGCTGAATACACCATCGCCATCGTCGTCTTTCATGCGGAAACGGCCACCTGGGTTGCCAAAATCGCCACCACCTGCAAGGTAAACGCCGCTTGCTTCCGGGGTGTACGTGCCCATGCCCAAATTGACCGTAATCTTAACGGCATCATTGCAACCATAACAACTGCTAAAACAAACGGGGCCTACGGTTGCATTTCCAGTCAGTACTAATTTGCGGTTGACAAATATATTGGTACCATCAATGGTGGTTTGCGTACAGGTCGTTGTTGGGTCAAAATTTTCTGCCGCGGCAAAATTATCGAGGGTAAATTTGTACTCATACAGGCCCACCGGCAAATTAAGGGTGCCCTCAAATACTTTATCGCCATCCGCATCGGTAAGCGGGTTGGCATCGCCTGCAAAGTTGTTGAACGTACCACTCACATATACTTTGGTGTAAGCGCCCTGGTATTTGCTCATGTCTACTTTAAAAGTAACGTCGGCCTTGGGTGTAGCGCCGGCAGAACAAACCACAATATCATCCACATAAAACACCAGATCGGTGGTTGGACTTACGCCGAAATCAGCAAATAACACAATGCGGTTGTACACTTTACCCGTTGCTGGCAAATTCGGCGCTTCAATGGAAGGGATGGATGGATCGAACGTGAGTTCTACCCATTTATTTACTTCGGTATTGGTCACCGTTTGTACCCAGTTGGCACCTCCGTTCGAGGAGTCTTCTAATTTTAAGGTTAGGTTGCCGGGATGGTCGGTGTGGAATTTGATTCTGATTTGGCCACCATTCAGCAGGCTTACTTGCGAAGTTGGGTTTGGTGAAGTGAAAGCACCGGCCCAAACTTGTGCGCCGGTCGGTTTTTTAAACTCCAATACTTTCGCGCTGGTGTTAATGCCGGTTGGATTCGGGTTATTGATGGTAGCAGATAATTGCGCTTCCAGGGAGCTGCCAAAATATTGGAAGGTGGTATTCGTAAGCGGCGCCTCAAAATCAAGCACTGTATTGCAAACAATGGCTTGCTCCACCTGAATATCGTCAATATACGTAACCACATCCGCAGCAGGGCTTACGCCAAAATCGGTGAACAGCGTTATTGTATTATAAATGTGGCCGCTGGCAGGCATGTTTGGTCCTTCAATAGACGGAACGGTTACATCAAATACCAGGGTTTCCCAGCCATTGACCACCGTGTTTAGTTTGGTTTGTACCCAGTTTGCACCGCCATCAGGTGAACCTTCTAATTTCAGGGTAAGGTTGCCAATATGATCCATGTGTACCTTCACGGATATTTTGGTGTTGGTGATCACATTGACGGGCGTTGTTGGGTTGGGGGCAGAAAACGCACCTGCCCATACTTGCGCGCCAGCAGGCTTTTTAAATTCTAACACTTTTGCGCTGGTATTTAGCGCAGTTGGATTCGGGTTGGCGATAACATTGGTGAGGGTTGCATCTAAAGAACTGCCAAAATATTGAAAGTTCGTACTCGTAGCAGGTGCTTCAAAATCCAGTACGACTACTTGTGCCGAGGCAAATTGCCATACTGCACAGAAAATCAGGATCAGGGAGTGTAATGATTTATTCATGTTTGGTGATGATTTGAATTTTAAAATATTATTTTGTGATTGGAAGATTGTGGGGATCAAAATTAGGAATATACGCAACTAATTAAAGTAAATTAGCCTACGACACTGTTACGCGTAGCCCAAAAACTACTACGACAACAGTACGACATATTCACTTTCTTACCCCTGCACAACCCATTTCCGAATTATTTTATACTTTGGCGTACTTTATCATTCGCGTAAATTGAAATGGGCAAAAAAATATGGTGGTGGGTAGCACTCTTGTGCTGCAGCGAGGCGGTGGCGCAACCTGGCATCCTGGGTTTGCCACCTGTTACCAATTTTCAAAAGCGTATTTACCAGGCTGGAACCCAAAGTTGGGACATCGCACAGGATGCGCGCGGCATGCTTTATTTTGCCAATAATGAGGGACTGCTGCAATACGACGGCACTTTCTGGACTTGTTATCCGATTGCCAACGGCACCTGTGTTCGGGCGATCCTGATTGCGCCTGCCTATCGAATTTATGTAGGTGGTCAGGGCGATTTGGGGTATTTTTGTCCGAATGCCCTCGGCCGCTTGATTTACTATTCGCTGCTTGCACAAATTCCGGAAGCACAACGCCGT
Source organism: Saprospiraceae bacterium (assembly GCA_040397785.1). Classification (GTDB taxonomy): domain Bacteria; phylum Bacteroidota; class Bacteroidia; order Chitinophagales; family Saprospiraceae; genus M3007. Next base: position 59,252 of record JBBAVI010000001.1, read on the forward strand.
TTTGAAGATGTTTGGGATATTGCCCAGACTGCCGATGGGTCCGTTTGGTTTCGCACCAACGACCGGGTATTTCGCTATAAGGACAACCAAATACAGGTGTTATTAGCGGGCAGCAATTTGCGTTTCCTCCAGGCCGTCAATGGGGTACTGTTTGTAGAAGATATTGAAAAAGGTTTGTTAAAATTTGACGGACAGGACTTTATACCCATCAACCCAAACCTCCGTTTTAGCAGCCCGGTCACCGGCGCGGTTGGGTTGGGGGGAGATACCGTACTGATCAGCACTTTAAAAAACGGCATTTATTGCTACCAAAACAACCAACTAGCTCCTTGGCCGACCTCCGTGGATGCCTTTTTATGTCAAAAACGGATTTACGCATGCACCCGGGTTGGAAACGGGCAAATAGCGTTTGGCACCTCCTTGGGAGGCATGTTAGTGATAGACCTAAACCGGCGTCCTTTGTTGTGGTTGGAAAAAAATGCCGGACTGCAAAACAACAATGTGCTCAGTATTTTCTGCGACCGGGCCCAAAACCTTTGGCTGGGCCTCGATAATGGAATCGACCTGGTGGAAATGAGCGCTCCTTTTTACCGCTTACTGCCCGACCCCGCCTTGCAAGGCACGGGTTACGCCGCCACCGTGTACGACCAGCAATTGTACTTAGGCAGTTCCAATGGCCTGTACACAAAACATTGGAAAGACTATTACGACCCCTTTGCCCGACTCGACTTCGACCTAGTGCCCACTACGACAGGACAGGTATGGGCACTACAACAAGTGGAGCAGACCTTGTTTATGGGGCACCACGAGGGAGCGTTTCAAATCAAAAATAACCAGGCAAACAGCCTTTCAAACCAGCCGGGCGCCTGGACCTTTCTCCCCATTGATGATACCACTTTAATCGCTGGCGCTTACAATGGGCTATCCCTTTATACCCGTCTGAACAAACAAGGTGCTTGGAAATATACCCGGCGCCTGCTGGGACTCGACGAATCCTGCCGCATCATGGTGCGCGAAAGCAACGGCGCAATCTGGATGTCGCATCCCTACCGAGGGGTGTTTAAAATTCAATTGCAAGCCGACCGCCAGCATGTTGCGGTGCAGCGCTTTGGAAAAGACCACGGTTTGCCCTCCGATTTATTTAATTACATATTCAAAATAGGGGACATCGCCGTGGTGGCTGCCGAACGCGGTATTTATCGTTTTGATGCCACTTCGAGCAAATTCATACCAGCAACCGAACTGAACCATTGGCTCGATCCGGCACACGGGCGCACCCGTTACTTGCGGGAAGATGCCCAGGGGAACATCTGGTTTAGTCAGGGAAGTAACGTAGGGGTACTTTGGGTTGAAGATGAAGGCGTACACAAACGGGTAAACAAAGAGCTTTTTCCGGCCTTAAATGGCCAATTGGTAGGCGGTTTTGAACATATTTACCCTTATAATGCGCAAAATGTGTTTTTTGGAACCGAAAAAGGCTTCATGCTGCTCAACCCGGCAAGGTTGCATAAAACCGATACCACGTTGCAAGTAGTGATCAACAGTGTGCGGTTCCCCGATTTGCAGGATAGCTTATTGTATGGCGGTTTTCCGACCGATGCTAAATTGGCGATGGGACTACCAGCCCAGCGCAACAACTTGCATTTTTCCTTTTCGGCAACGGTTTATGCCCAGGCCGACCCGGTACAATATAGTGTGCGCCTTGAAGGATTAGATGCTGTTTGGTCGCCGTGGAGTACCAAAACCGAACGCGATTTTGCGCACCTGCCCAGCGGGAAATATACCTTTATGGTAAAAGCCCGCACTGCTTCAGGTCTCGAAAGTGCGGTGTGTACGTTTACGTTTCGGATTCTACCGCCCTGGTATGCCAGCCGTTGGGCCTATCTCTTGTATGCAGCGTTTTTTATTGCGGTTTTGGTAGCTTCCTTCCGGCGCCAGCGGGTGCGTTTTGAGGCCGAAAAGGCCGCCCTCACCACCGAACACCAGCAACAAAGCGAAGCACAACGCCGCCGCATGGAACAATCAGAACAGGAAATTGTGCGCCTGCAAAACGAAAAACTGGAAAATGAGGTCCAGTTTAAAAACAAAGAACTGGCGCTGGCAACCATGCATTTGGTGCAAAAAGGGGAAATATTGAGCAGTATTCAGGAAGAACTGCAAAAAACATTGCAAAAAACGCAAGACGGGAAAGCCCTGCGCGACGACCTCCAGCGCATCATGCGGATGGTGCAATACGATACCCAGTTAGACAATGATTGGGAGCAATTTGCCGTACATTTCGACTCGGTGTATGGCGATTTTCTCAAACGCCTGCGGGAACGGCACCCACAACTCAGTCCGTATGACCTGCGCCTCAGCGCTTACCTGCGCATGAACCTGAGCAGCAAGGAATTAGCGCATTTAATGAATATTTCTGTGCGCGGCGTAGAGGGCAGTCGCTATCGGTTGCGGAAAAAATTGAATTTGGGCGGGGAGGATCATTTGGTGGAGTATTTAATGAATGTTTGAGGGGCTTTACTTTTCTTTAAACAATATAAAATCAAGGTAATTTTCTCTGTTAATAGATTCAAAGAGCGCTTCCGGGTAGTTTTCTTTCCAAGTATACGGTGCTTTTGCGGATTTCAGGTTAAACTTGAATTCAAAACCTTCCAATTTCCCAGCACGCTCCTCTACATAGTCTATTTCTGCGCCAGTGTAGGTACGCCAAAAGTAACGATTAGCGCCCGTGCGGCGATATGTTTGGCTTTTCATGCGTTCTACTATTAAAAAATTCTCCCATAGTTGTCCGCCGTCCGCTCGGTCGGAGATCGGGTTAAAGTTTTCAATAACAGCATTGCGAACCCCTAAATCATAGAAATAAATCTTATCATGTCGAACGATTTCTTTCCGAAGATTCCGGCTATAACCGGACATTCGAAATACCACAAACGCTTTTTCTAACAAATCAATGTAAGAAATAACAGTTTCGCGCGATATTAGAAGCCTACCTGCTAATTCATTAATCGAAACTTCTGCGCCAATCTGGAACGCCAACAGACGTACCAAATCCCGCATCTTGGGTGGATATTTTATGTTGCCAATTGTTAGAACGTCTTTAAAAAGGTATGATCGAACGATTTCTTGCAAATAATTTACCTTTAATTCCCTATTTTCTATAGCGAACAATGCTGGATAAGCGCCAAAAACCATCCAATCCTCTAATTGAAGGTTTAACTCAAATGGATTTAGCGTTTCAGCCAGTTCACATAGGCCAATAGGCATTAATTGAAACGTCCAGGCCCGTCCTGTAAGCGGCTCCTGAATTTTATTAGCAAGTTCAAAAGAGGAGGAACCTGTCGCTATAATTTTGAGCGAAGGCATTTGATCATATAATAACTTCAGATTGATTCCAATATCTGGAATTTGTTGTGCCTCATCTATAAAAAGTAAATCGTATCCACTTACAAGTTGTCGTAACTGATGGTAAGATCGACTTGAAAGAACAGATTTGTAGTCTGCATCATCAGCATTGATACTAAGTACCTTGCCTGGGTATTTTTCAAGTATGAGCCGCACCAAGGTTGTTTTACCGACTTGACGTGGTCCATATAGCACGATAACCCGGTTGTCAAGGTCCATCTGCACTGAAATTAGTTGTTCATAAAGTCTGCGAATCATCTGCTTATTCGTTTACCGGCAAAATTAGCACAAATATTGCAAACCCACCCGCAGTATTCGCGTAAATATTGCGGGTGGACCCGCAATATTCACGCGAATACTGCGGGTGGAAGGAAAATCGCTTTTTATACATCACAATCAAGTCGCTTACGCTCACCGTTTCAAGCCAACTATTTACCCAAATATTGACCATACACGCCTTTTACCACTTCAGCCATCGCCGTAAGCAGCCGCCGCCGAGGGAAATTATTCACCGTAACAAGGGTGATCTCCCGAGTTGGGCAAGGCTCGGCAAAATTGCGTACTTGTGCCAACTGATGCGCGCCCAAAAAACGGGTAGCCATCAAAGGCAGGATGGTAATGCCTTGTTGGGCATCGACTAAGTGCACCAGGGTTTCCAAACTGCCCGATTCATACCGCAAACGCGCCGTACTGTGGTCTTTGGAACGCAATGCGCACAAATGCAGCACTTGTCCACGCAAGCAATGCCCTTCTTCCAATAGCCAAAGGTGCGCTGGATTGATATCCTCCGGCAACAGCAGTTTTTTATGAAATGCCACTTCCGAAGGCGAAACATAGGCCACAAAAGGTTCTTTAAACATTGGAATACCGTTTAAACGGGCATCCTCAACAGGGGTAGCCATCAAACCCAGGTCAATTTCGCCCGATTTGATAGCATCCAGCAGCCGCTCGGTCACCATTTCCCGGACGTTAAACTTGAGGTCAGGATGCTCCGACATCAATCGAGGTAATAAAGCAGGCAATAAATAAGGTGCCAAGGTTGGAATCACGCCCAGCCGAACTTCGCCTTTAATATGGTGCTGTAATTCCGATGCATAATCCCGCAAACGCCCCACATCGGCCAAAATCTGCCGAATATGTACCACCATCGCCTGCCCTTCCCGGGTAAGTTCCACCGGCTGCCTGCTTCGGTCAAAAATCTGCACCCCCAGTTCGCCTTCCAGTTTTTGAATCATCATGCTCAAGGTCGGCTGGGTCACATAACAATGCGCCGCCGCCCGGGCAAAATGTTGATGCTGCGCAACGGCCAACACATATTCTAGTTGTTGCAGGTTCATATAAGATAGATTTTATTGATAAAAAGACACTAAATAATTGTATTTGTTTATCAAAAAAGAAATACTTGGGAAAAACAGGCGTATTGTTATGGTGTAAACGGCAACGGTGTGACAACGCACACTTTAACTGAACACCGAACACCGAACACCGAATTTCGAAGTAGTGCGTTGCTTCTGGCTTTATGAGCACTAAAGCCAACGGAAGCGCACATTTATTAAATACTCAATATATTATATTGAATAAATATAAAAATACGGACACATATTTATGTAAAATCAACTTTAACAGAAAAAAAACTTTTAAATATTTTTTTGGGAACCCAAAGTGTATTACAATTGCAATAGCAAACAGTAAACGCCCGCCAACAACAGTATTTGCGCCTGTTTTTTTCAAAACACTATGTAATCGGTTTACCGTGTTGTGTCTACTCGGCACAACCAAACCTTTATGCTTCCTTCGGTGCATGAATTATAATCCACATTTTTCGGCATTGTTCATTTCACCTTTTTAATATCAAATATTGCTTTATGAAAAATTTAATGACCTTTTCGTTGCTGCTGCTGGTTGTTTTTTGCTCCGCGCAGTCTTTAAAACCCATTGCGCAAATGGTTGCCGATGCCCAACAGTCGGGTTCAGGCTTCTATGAAGCGCGCTTATTCACCCTCGCCGATAATGACCGCACGGTTTTGCCGGTAAAAAATGCCATCGTCCTGAATTGGGAAGCCAGCATGGCACAACAATTACGGGCGTATGCGGGTGCTCCCGTATCCCTCACCCTTCCTTTTGAAAACAACAGTACCATCACCCTCGATCTGGTACCAGCCAAAAACATGAGTGGTGCATTTCAGGTGCATGTTGCTACCCAGGAAGCTGCAGTGGAAGGTATCGACGCAGGGGTTCATTTTTGGGGAACCATCAAAGGCAATTCCGAATCGCTGGTTACCATTAGCGTCTTTGAAAATGAAGTGATTGGCATGATCGCTACTGCCGAAAACCAGTACACCATCGGCCTTTTACCCAACAGTCGGGCACAACAGCATATTCTGTACAAAGAAAGCGAATTGCCACAAACTGGAAATTATGAATGCCACACCGATGAAGTGTTACACCGCATTGGCGATACCGACACGCCCGTAACCAGCCGCTCCGGTCCGGACAACTGCGTCCGGATGTTTATCGAAACCGATTACACCCTTTTTCAAAATAAAGGCAGTGTAGCCAATGTGGTAAGCTACATTACGGGTGTTTTCAGCCAGGTTTCGGCGCTCTATACCAATGAAACCGTAAATGTTGTAATCAATGATATTTATGTTTGGAACGTGGTAGATCCATATACTGGCCCAACTGCGAGTAATTACCTGACCCAGTTCCGCAATGCTAAAAACGGAGTGTACAACGGTGACCTCGCACATTTAGTCGGGATTAACAACCTGGGCGGCGTTGCTTACCTCGACGTATTGTGCAACAGTTATTATGGTGTAGGTTATAGCAGTATTAATTCCACTTACAGCAATGTTCCTACCTATTCCTGGACGGTAGAAGTGCTTACCCACGAAATTGGGCACAACCTGGGCTCCTCGCATACGCATGCCTGTGTGTGGAATGGCAACAACACGGCGATCGACGGTTGCGGCCCTACCGCAGGATATAGCGAAGGTTGTACAGCACCATTGCCTACGGGCGGCGGCACCATCATGAGCTATTGCCACCTCGTTTCGGGAGTCGGTATCAATTTCAACAATGGATTTGGCCCACAACCTGGCGACAAAATCAGAAGTGAAGTGTACAACGCGCCCTGCCTGGTTGCTTGCGGCGGCGGCGGTGGATGTACCTATTCCACGCTGAATTCGAATGGTTTTGACGCAAACTGGGGTATTTGGACCGATGGCGGTACCGATTGCGCACGCATCAACAATGCAACCTTTGCAAACTCTCCAACTTTCAGCATACAGTTGCGCGACAATACGACGACCTCGGTCATGACCACCACCAACCAAAACTACACGAACTACAGCGAATTAACGGTCAATTTCTCCTATATTACGGTAAGTTTTGAAACCGGCGAAGATTTCTGGTTGCAGGTATCTACCAATGGCGGCTCAACGTACACTACTTATGGAGATTTCAATGCAGGAACCCAATTTACCAACAATAACCGCGCATCGGGCTCGGTCGTAATTCCAGGTCCATTTACAAGCAATACCCGCATCCGATTCCGCGCCGATGCTTCTGCCGATGACGATGTAGTGTACATTGACGATGTGGTGGTTACCGGATGCATGAATAATTTAAATGGCAACGCACCCGAGAGAAGCAAGGACAATAGCGATGAAAATGTATTGGAGGAGGCCCAAAGTGGTATCTCTAACCTGCAATCCGGCCCAAATCCAACCTCAGATGTATTCAATCTCCTGTTCACTGCGGCGGCTGAAATGGACGTTGATTTAAGTATCTGCGACATTTCAGGCCGTGTTGTGTCTCAACATCAAATACGTACGATGGCGGGCGAGAACCAGGCTAGTTTGCAAGTAGGCCATTTGACAAAAGGCGTGTATTTGGTACAAATTCGTGCCGGAGCAGCAACTTTTACCCAAAAAATGATCCTTTCTAAGTAAATTCAATAAACGGCGCTGTTGTGAAGGGAATACAATGGCCCAAGCGGATAAAATGCAGCGCGGTCTTGACGGGAATCAAGACCGCGTTTTTATTGGGCAATTTCTTTATGGGATCAACTTGGTAATTTGATCGTAGGTGGTATGCGCAATTGCTCCAAGCAAACCCGGTAAAGCATTGCGTTCCGTACCCCGACTCAATATGGTAAGCAAATAGGGGCGGTTTTTGATGTATATAATTGCCGTTTCGTGCAAATCAAAGGTTTGTTCGTTATCGGCCTCCCCAAATTTGTGGGCAACTTTGGTACCTGCTGGAAGTCCACGCAGCATACCCTCCTGAAAACTGCATTTAGATAACAAGTTTAAAGCATACTCCGAGTTTTCGAGGCTCAAGTAGGATCCGTTTACAAGCGCCTTCATGAAGGAAGAGAACCCACGGGCCGAAATACGTATACGATTGTCCTCCGCAGAAGGAATCGGAATGCCAATTCCAAGATCGACAAAAGACTGATCAATAGCGCCTTTGGGTAAATTTTGATTTAACAACCACTGTGCCTGATTGTCTGAGTGCACAATCAACATTTCCAACAAATCCCGCAGGGTGTAATTTTTCCCTTTCTCTAAAGACTTTCCTGGTATATAATGCTGAATGGGCAAGGTCCCATCCTTGATGCCATCAAAAAGGAATGTTTTGGAAAGCAAACCAGGATCTTTATCCGCCAGATGCAACCAGGCAAATAAAACGGGTATTTTGTACAGAGAACCTGGATAATACAAGGCTTCATCATTAATTGAAACCCAGTTGGAATGATCAAAGTCGCGCAAAAAAACGGAAACGGAAGTCACTTTGGCTTTTTGCGCATACAAAGCAATGGTTTTTTCGATTTCCGATTTAACGCCAATCAATGCTGGTGATTCGCAGGCCTTATCAACGTACAACAACGGTCGAACAAATTTATAACCACCCATACGCATGGACGTTACTTCACAATCAACAGATGTGGCAATTCCTTTATTCGAAATTGGTGGTTGCGCCGTTCGGGATTGAAGGCGCATGATTAAAAAAGATAGAAGGCCGCCCGCCAAAAAAAGCACAACAGCGCCATAAATTGGAATAGGTTGGGTAAATGTTTTACGCATGGGAGTATACAAGATTAAATAATGGATTATTGGCAGTGACAAAAACGCGTTTATCGGCACAAAGTTACGAGGCAAAATAAAGGGATAAGTTAAAATTGCATCATAATGATTAAATCAGCAAAGAACTCATTCTTTACATTTTATAAACATAGGAAATGGTAATATACACACGCGTTTACACCTCCCGAATATACTTGGAAAACACCCACTGATTGGCTCCTATCCGCATCCAGCCATCCGGCGTCGATTGAAAAATGGTTACGGTAGCTCCTTGTTCGAGCATCCCGACCTTGGCATTGGACGTAGAAGGGCCACTGCGTACATTGAGTGTAGGTGATTGCACTTTCCCGTGTCGGCTCACCACTTGCGTTCCACCACCCGCCAATACCTGTATATAATCGGCATTCACATACTGACCCGCACCAATCCGCCACCAACTTGGCAGTTTTTCCAAAAGCGGTACAACGTCTCCCTGTTTGAGCTGTTTTACTTTATCGTAATTGGTGCCTGGACCCGACCGTACATTTAGAAACTGGTAAGTAACAATGCCTTTTTGTGTGCTATTGCTCGGCTGTGTGGGTTGCTCTATCGGCGTTTCGGGTTGTGTCGTGGCATTGTTGCTAACTTTTTGCACGGCAGCCAGTGCATTCAACCGGCCATAGCCAAGGTATTGTGAACGGCCATTACTGTCATAGTTATCTGATCCGCCAATTTTATCCACCGTGCTGCGCAAAATTTGCTTGATTTGGGAAACACTCAAATTCCGATTGGCGCTTAACATCAGGGCACACACCCCTGCAGCCAATGGAGTAGCACTGGAAGTACCCCCAAAATTACTGGTGTAGCCGTGTTCGAGTGATTGCCCATCAGCACCTAAATACACGGTGGCCGTTGTTATACCCACCCCATTGTTGCCATTGGTCGGCGCGCATAAAAACACATTCGGCCCATAAAAAGCATAACTGGAATGCTCATCGAGGCTGTTGGAGGCCGAAACACAAATCACTTCCGGATGTGCCGCAAAATCGCTCACTAAACGCGGTTGGTTGTTGGAAGCCGGATTCGCATTGCCCGCCGCAATAAAAATCGGAATACCCAAGCCGTTGCGCCCCTGACGCGCTACCTTGGTAATGGTATTGGACACCCAAGTGGAAAGCGGTACAGGTTTCGGAAAACCGATGCTACAAGAAATAATATCTACACCATTCAACAAGGCATGCTCAAACGCTTTCACAATCGCATCATCACTAAGTATATCCAACTTAATCAATACGACCTTCGATTCTGGCGCTGCTCCAAGCACCCCGCTGTTATCTGCCGCACCCGCTGCAACCGCTGCACAAGAAGTACCATGATCAAATACCCCCCAACTGCCATCTTGCGCCTGATACCAGGGTGAAACATCGGCACTTCGGTTGACGGCATTAAAAACATTGCGCAACTTGGTGCCATTACCCCGCAATTTTGGATGCTCGGTATCAAAACCAGTATCAATTATCGCAATTTTGAGGTTGGGGTTGCCCAAAGATTGCAAAAAATCCCAAGCCTCTGTCACTTTAGCATCCGCACCACGCCGAAAATGAGCCGCACTATACACGGAGTTTTCAAGATCAATCACCGGAATTTGGGTTCCTTTGTTTTCTAAATGCCATTGGGTCGGAAAATAAGGCCCGCTGGGCATGGCAAAGAAATTGGTGACGGGTTTGGTCATAAATTCAGGTTCTGCAACCGCAACCAACGGATTGCCCTGCAACATGATGGCGCACTTGATTGGATTGGGCGAATCGGGGGTCGTATTTACGCGGTAGGCATCTGGACCAATGACTTCACGCATATTCAGATATAAATCTTCCAGAATTTCACGTTCAACATCTTGCGCCGTGCCCGGTTGAAACTCAATATACAAATAACCTGTAGGAATCATCGGCGTATCCTCTGCATCGTCTACCAGCCACACATGCGTACCCACAGAAACTTCTGGTTGGGCCCGCAATACATCCAGTTGATCATCCAAACCATCGGGATCAGTATCTACCAGCTCAAAATCACGCACCTGCTCTTTCTGATCTTCACCCTTGGGTTTCATGCCCGGTGTGTAACGCACCGCCGCCTGCGTGGCGCTCTTGGTGAGGTTCAATTGGGTTCCACCATAATTAAAGGTAGCCGTGTTCAATTTATTGGTTGCCATCTGGGAAGAAAGGTAAAAAGTGTTTGTAACTGGAAATACACACAAAAGTAGGAATACGGCTGCAAATTCCTAAAATTAGCCTAATTATTAACCATGACGAAGGTCAACTTAAAATCTGACAATTTCGTGTTCACTTTTTCTTTACAATTACTAAACATCATCTACTTTTGCGGTGTTTGGATTTTGTCTAAATTATTATTGCAAACTGTACGCTGAGATGCTCCGTAGGTATAAAACAGTTCCCGACTTAAAAGCGCATGAAAGTGCTGCGGCAATTTCGTTTGTCGATCCTGCGCTCGCATGTAAACTCACCGCAATGGGTGTCCGCCCAGGTGCGATCATCGAAATGGTCCGTAAAGCGCCTTTTGGAAAAGCATACTATATTAAAGTAGATGGAATCCGATTGGCATTGCGGGAAGAGGAAGCTTTTAGTATTTTACTTGAAATATGACAAAAGGCACCGCCCAGACTTATAAGATTGCCCTGATGGGTAATCCGAACAGTGGCAAATCAACAATCTTTAATCAACTGACCGGCCTGCGCCAAAAAACAGGCAACTTCCCAGGGGTTACCGTAGATATTAAATCGGGTAAAATTCGTTTTGCCGGTGGTATAGAGGCAATCTTGACCGACCTTCCAGGCACGTACAGTTTGTATCCTACCTCTTCCGACGAAAAAATTGTGGCTGCCTTGCTCACAGAACCAGCCCATGCCAATTTTCCGGATGGCATTATTTATATTGCCGATACCAACCATTTAGAAAAACACTTGCTGCTCCTTACTCAAATCATGGATTTGGGTATTCCGATCCTATTGGCCCTCAACATGGCCGATACCGCCGCCGAACTGGGTATTAAGGTCAACATCGCCCGCTTATCCGAACGACTGGGAGTCCCCGTAGTGTTTGTGAGTGGGCGCACCGGCGAAAACATCGACCGTCTGCAAGCAGAATTGGAAAAAATGATGCTTGGTACACAAGCGATCCATAAAACGGTGGCTTTTTATACCCCCACCGAGGCCGAAAAACAACTCATTGAGGCGGTTCAACTCAATTTGGGCACCGAAAACCCCTATCGCGCACTCCTCATCGCCCACCATTACCAATGGTTGCCTTTTTTACAACGCAGCGAACGCGAAACCCTGGCCGCCATTGTCGAAACCAAACATTTTCAGTCCTTGCGCGCACAAGTAGATGAAACCCTCGATCGTTTCGACCGTTTTACGCCGTTTGTGCAAGAAAGTGTGCAGGAAGCGCCCGCCTTTCCCAATACCACCACCGACCGCCTCGATGCCCTGCTTACCCACCGAATTGGCGGCCCATTGATTTTCTTTACCGTGATGCTACTCATGTTTCAGGCTATTTTCGATTGGAGCGTTTATCCGATGGATTGGATTGAAACCGGGTTTTCGTGGCTCAATGATGGCTTGAAAGCGGCTTTGCCTGCTGGCTGGTTTAGTGACCTGCTTACCGATGGCATTTTGGCCGGATTGTCGGGCATTTTGATTTTTATCCCTCAAATTGCAATTTTATTCCTCCTCATTACCATCCTGGAAGAAGTAGGATATATGTCGCGGGTAGTGTTTATGTTTGATAAAACCATGCGCCGCGCCGGGATGAATGGACGCAGTGTCATTTCACTCATTGGCGGCGGTGCCTGTGCGGTACCCGCCATCATGAGCAGCCGAACCATCGGCAATTGGCAGGAACGGCTGATTACCATCATGGTAACCCCGTTTATCAGCTGCAGTGCGCGTATCCCTGTTTATTTGGTGTTAATTGGCCTGGCGGTGCCTGCCATCAAAGTAGGTGGCTTCATCAACGCGCAAACCCTGGTGTTTGCCAGTATGTATGCCCTGGGCGTAATCGCAGCATTTGCCTCTGGATGGGCGATGAAAAAATGGTTACGTACCCGCGAACCGTCTTTCCTGGCCATTGAACTGCCCGAATACCGCATGCCCGACTGGAAAAATGTAGCATTGACCGTATGGGAAAAAGTAGCAGCCTTTGTGTGGGGCGCCGGTAAAATTATCCTCTTTGTGTCGATTGCCTTGTGGGGACTCTCGCGTTTTGGGCCTGGAAATGCCGTTGAAACGGCCGAAAATATCGCCCAGGAAAAAGCCCGGACTACGCAATTATCTACTTCCGAAACAGAAGATCTGATTGCGCACCATCGGCTGGAGGCATCCTATGCCGGACAAATGGGCAAATTTATTGAACCCGCGATACGTCCGCTGGGTTACGACTGGAAAATTGGCATCGCCCTGCTCACCTCCTTTGCAGCCCGTGAAGTGTTTACCGGTACGTTGGCCGTTTTGTACAACATGGGGTCGGCCGAACCCGATATTTCTTCGCGGACCGAAAATCAGGCAAAAATGACCATGCGGGCTAAAATGCGCGAGGAAACCTTCAGCGATAACGGAAAACCCGTGTACACCCTGGCAACCGCATTATCCCTGCTCGTTTTTTATGCCCTGGCCTTGCAATGCATGAGCACCATTGCTGTGGTAAAGCGCGAAACGGGCAGTTGGAAATGGGCATTGTTCCAATTTGCCTTCATGAGCGTACTCGCTTATATCGTAGCCTGGTTGGTGTACCTGCTGTTTTCTTAAGCGTACATTTCGGCGATTTCCTTTTCAAATTTTTGCAAAATCACCCGCCGTTTCAATTTTAAGGTGGGCGTCAATTCCGCATCCGTACCATCGGTTTTAGCAGGCTCCCAAGGCGCGGCCAAAAGGACAAATTTTTTCACTTGTTCAGCATGGCCAAAGTGCGGATTTACCCGATCTACCAGCATTTGATAGCGTGCAACTACTTCCGGGAGCAGAATCATGTCGGCAAGATTGGTCCATTTAACATGATGGAGATGACACCACTCTTTGAGCCCTTCCTCCGAAGGTATAATCAAGGCAGATACAAACTTTTGATTTTCCCCAATAATCATGGCCTGATCCACCAACCGATGCTCTTTAAACACCGTTTCAATGGGCGTCGGTGCTACGTATTTGCCGCCACTGGTTTTGAGCAATTCCTTTTTGCGATCGGTAATTTTCAAAAAAGTGCCGCCATGATGCCCCGTCACCAGCATGCCTACATCGCCTGTAATTAACCAGCGTCCGGCAGCATCCTCCTGGATCATCTCGGCTGTTTTTTCAGGATGTTTGTAAAATCCGAGCATAATTCCCGGACTTGTTGCCCATATTTCGCCCTCGCCCGGCCGGTAGTCACCTCGATCATCTATTTTAACGACCACATTTTCTAACAATTGACCCACCGTACCCAACATAGCCCCACCCGGAGCAAAATTACTGAAACTCAAAGCCGGAGCCGCCTCTGTTAAACCATACCCTTCCCGCACCGGAATACCCGCTGCATTGAATACCCGCATAATCCGCATCGGACAAGCACTGGCACCCGTTATAATGCCTTTGATGGAGCCCCCCAATGCCTCCCGCCATTTCGAAAAAATCAGGCGGTCGGCAATGCGGCACTTTAATGCCTTTAAACCCGTGCGTTTTTTGTCAAACTCCCAATCCTCTGTTTGTTCTATGGCCCAAAAAAAGAGTGCCCGCTTGATTCCTTTCAACGTTTGTCCGCGCGCAAGGATTCGTTCGTACACTTTTTCCAACAAACGTGGTACCGTTGCGAAAAAATGCGGCTGAATGGCTTTCAAATCTCCATCGTCTCCCCCTAGGTTTTCGGTACCCGTAAAGGTCGTACTCACCCCATATGCCACATAAGCATACACCACAGCGCGTTCAAAAATATGGCTCACCGGCAAAAAACTCAATCCACGATCGCCAAATTGGAGGGGCAACATCTTCCGCATCGCTTCTACATTGAATACGATATTCCGATGAGAAAGCATGACGCCTTTCGGATTTCCCGTAGTGCCGGAAGTGTAAATGACCGTCGCCATGTCGTCCGGTTTTATTCCTGCTTTAATTGCCAATACCTCCGAAAGGTCTGCATCCGGCGGAGCAAGCAATACCTTATCCCAACGCTCGGCGGTATCATGGTCCTCAAAACTGAAAATGTTTAGCAAGGTGGGCGTACTTTCCTGGGCCGTGGCCATTTTTTCATACAAATCACCCGGACCAACCACACAATATTTCGCTTCCGACTCATTCAAAATATAGGCAAACTCTCGAGCGCTGATGGTTGGGTACAAAGGAATATTGAGTACCCCAATTTGCAACAACGCAAAATCAAGAATCACCCATTCAGGGGTCGTTTTATATACCGCAGTGGCAACCTTATCGCCCGGCTTTAGCCCCAAGGCCAAGAGCCCTACACTGGTTCGGTTTACTTGATCAAGCACTTCGGCGGTAGAATAATAATACCATTCATCGTTCTTTTTAGCACCAAAGGCCCGTATCAACGGAAAATGGGCGGCTTGATCATCCAAATATTCAAAAATGCACTTATCTGTCATTGTTTATGATGTTCAGTTAAAAGTCGATGCAATTTGATTAAAAATTTAGCAGAAATACAAAATAATTATTGCGCATTAAAATGACCTTTTTTTTGCCTTTCAAACGTTATTCCGACCCAAATTTTAACAGATGCGAAAAAAAATCAAAAAAAAATTACATCCAAAAAAAGTTTTTATTCAACAAATTTACGATATATGAAAAAATAATTGCCCAAAAACTTGCAAAAATGCTTAAATATCTAAATATTTGCATCGAAGATACATTAAAATGGCTTGATATGCGCCAACAAAGCAATTCAACAAACGCCTTTTTATGTTCTTTATGTTCAATTTTGAATACCGCACTTTTGTATCATCAATCAGCGACAACAGCGCAGCACAAAGGAAACAGCGGGAATGATTGATCAATAACTTCGAAACTTTTCATGAGATTATATACGGGAAACCGGCGCGATGCAAACGAGCATCGCGCTTTTTTTTTGTCCCTAAGCGTACGGGCACTTTTTATTTTTGATGCTTTTGATAATGCGCCAAAGCCCAACGAATGGCATCATAATTAAACCGCCCCTCAAAATGATCAAAGATGGGCTTGAGCATATAAGGCGTTTCGAACAACGACAATGCCCCCTGAATGAGATCCATTTCCTCCGGTCCCACCCACTGATAGATATCGATCGTTTCGCCACGTTCGTACATGGTAACCAAATGCGCCATCACGGAGTTGGGCGAAATACCCCGTACTTCCGCAATTTCCGCCACACTTTGACCTTTTTTGTACAAATCAAGGGTTGCTACCTGGGTACTACCTTTAATATTTACCCCTTCCTCCTTTTTCTCCAGCACAAATTTTCGGATTTCACCGATAAACGCATCGCCATACAATTGAAGTTTGCGTTCACCCACACCGCTTACCATCAACAGCTCGGTGTCCGACAAGGGTTGTTTTTCGACCATTTCTTTCAGGGTCACATCACTAAAAATAAGATAGGGCGGCACGCCCTGTTTTTGGGCAGTCAACCGGCGCAAAGCAACCAGCCGTTCGAACAAAGCCTCCCGCAGCGATTGTGTAGGCGATTTTGATTGCAACACAGGCTGCCGTTCTGTTGGCGCTTTTTTAACATCGGGTTTCGGAAGGGCAAGTTTTACCCTTTTCCCTTCAAATAATACAGATTTTCCCGCATCGGTGACCCGCAAATGGCTAAAATCATCGTAAGCAATCTCAATATATCCATGATGTAGCATTTGCGACATCAAAAACAACCATTCGTCGTAACTGTATTCTTTTCCCGCGCCATAGGTTTTAATTTCATGAAAACGCGCATCAAAAATTTCCCGGCGTTGGCTCCCCCTCAAAATATCTACCAATAAAGTCATACCCACTTTTTCGCCGGTACGCAATATCGCCGACAAGGCTTTTTGGGCAGCTAGCGTTCCATCAAAATGCTGGGGCGGATGCTGACAAACGTCGCAATTGCCACAATTTTGATCGTAAACCTCGTTAAAATAGTTCAAAATTGTGCGTCGGCGACATACCGGGCCTTCCGCTACCTGAAACATCCGGTTAAGTTTGGCTATTTTTAACTGCTTTTGTTCCTCACTGCCTTCCGATTGCTCAAACATATCGCGGTATGTTTGCACATCGGCGTAGCTAAAAAACAAAAGTGCGTCGGCAGGCAAGCCATCGCGCCCGGCCCGGCCCAACTCCTGATAATAACCTTCCACGTTGCGCGGTAAGTTGTAATGGATTACAAAACGCACATTGCTCTTGTCAATGCCCATTCCAAACGCAATAGTGGCACAAACAATCGGCACCCGATCATTGATAAAATCCTCCTGCACCTTATTGCGTTTGGCGGCCGGCAAATCAGCATGGTAATAGGCTGCCTGAAAACCAGCAGCATTCAGTTTTTCCGCGATGGTTTCGCAAGTTTTGCGCGCAAGACAATATATAATACCCGATTGACCTGGCCTTTCTTTTAAGTAAGCCAGCATTTGTTCCATGCGGCGTTGCCCCGGACGCACCTGCAAACTAATATTGGGCCGATCAAAAGAGGCGATAAATACTGCCGGATTTTGCAAACCCAACTGATCGGCAATATCTTTTCGCGTAACGCGGTCGGCCGTGGCAGTAAGCGCCATCACCGGTATGTGGGGAAACTGGTTTTTAAGAAAACGCAACTGGGTGTACTCCGGCCGAAAATCGTGGCCCCAGGAAGAAATGCAATGTGCCTCATCTATGGCAAACATGCTTATTTTTAAGCGTTTAAGCAACGGTTGAAAACCCTGGGAAACCAGTTTTTCGGGACTGACATACAACAGTTTGAGGTATCCGGCCAGGAGCGCGTCTTCCACATTGCGGCTTTGAGAAGCATCCAGCGAACTATTCAGGAAAGCCGCCGGAATACCATTGGCGGTCAAGCCCTCTACCTGGTCTTTCATAAGGGCAATGAGCGGACTCACCACAATGGTGGTACCCTCGAGGGTAATGGCTGGAATTTGGAAACAAATGCTTTTGCCGCCACCGGTGGGCATTAAAACCAGCACATCGCGCTGATCGTACACTGTTTGGATGATATCCGCCTGCAAAGGGCGAAACTGATCATAGCCAAACGTTTTTTTAAGAGCAAGGGATGCGTGCTGCAGGTTCATAGTCGGTGGATTAAAGATTAGGAAGAAAGTAGTGCATGCTTTTTGGTAAAATCATTTCAACGAAAGTGCAAATTTAAAACAAATTGATTGATCTTGTCAAGGTGGTAAAAAAAATAAAAAAATGTTTTTTAAATAACATTTTTTGTTTTAAATTTGCACCCAGAAAACATAAAATAGCTGGCTAACTTCATCAAATGTTTGGATTGTAACAACTTAAACATCACTTTAATCATTTTTAGCCATGCTATGGAAATTTTTTAAAACAAATTGGTTCTCAATTGCCTTGGTACTCATTGTACTCCTGGCAGTTGCCCGCAAAAGCTTCACCGTTTTTTTGAAGGGAACCGGCTCTAAAAATGGCAACGCCAAAACGGAGAAGTACACCGACCTTGCACAAGTTTCGGACGCAAAGTCTTTACTGGGATTAATGTCCGGAAATCAAAGCGCCGGTCAGCACCTGCCGGAAATCACAGAAACGGAAGCCGCTGCATTTTTCAAACGATTTAGTAAGGTTGCGCAAGGTGAACGCAAAAAATTTGGGGTCCCCGCTTCCGTATTGCTGGCACTCGCTTATGTGAATAGCCATGCCGGAAAGCGCCAAATCGCTTCTGAAGCCACGAACTATTTTGCCCTGCTCTGTTCAAATGATTGGGACGGTGCCATGGCACAAGTAGAAGGCCATTGTTTCCGGCGCTACAATACCCCCTGGGAAAGTTTCCGCGATTTTAGTATTTACCTGGCTGCCCAGGATTGGTATGGCGATTTACGCAAATCGGCTGGACGTGATTGGCAAGCCTGGGTAAAAGGTTTGAACGGGGTTTCGGATGTACTTGAAGCAAAGGCGGCCTTAAAGCAGGTAATCGAACAATACCGTTTGTACGAATTAGATGCCCCATAGTGCAACTAGATCGTTCATTTTTCTTCAAAACTTTAACCAAATCTATTTGGATGCCTCTAATTTCCGGAGTTAACTTTGCGTTAACACTAAACTGCTACGATTTTCAGTTACATTGTACGAGCGCGGCGTAAGAATTGCATCGTTCCGGTTATCGGACAGTCAAACTAAAATAATTTGGTCATGAAGAACCTGCTTTTTTTAATTGCTTTTGCCCCTGCGGTATTATTTGCCAAGCAGGGTAATCCTAGCCTCGAAACCATTGCTACAGCACTGAATACCGGCGATGTGGAAACATTATCAAAATATTTTGCCGATAATGTGGAAATTTCTATCCAGGACAAAGAACAAGTGTACCGCAAAAGCGAGGCCACCGAAGTGATGCGCGGCTTTTTTAACAACAACAAACCCAAGGCATTTAGTCAAGTGCACAAAGGAACCAGCCGCGAAAACAGCGACCAGTATTGTATTGGAAACCTAAGTGCAAGTTCTGGCAATTACCGGGTATATTTGTACCTGAAAGTAAATGGCGCAAATATGCAGATTCAGGAGATTCGCCTAGACAAAGAATAAAAGTGTATCTTCGCGCCTCAATTTTAACAAAATACTTTTTCGACTATCATGGGCAAAGGTGATCCAAGAACTAAACGCGGCAAAACTACGCGCGGCTCGCATGGAAATGCACGGCCAAAATTGCAAAAATTGAAAACGATCCTGAAAAAGTTGGCTGGTAAATAATTCAGTTGCGGAACGTTTTTTCCATGTAAAGCCATGTCGGTCCCTTGTTGGGCCTGACATGGCTTTTTTAATTTCAGGAAATCATGGATTGCTGATTAGACTTTTGGGGTAGGGCTGTGCTTACCCCACCCTTAAAATCTATTGCTTGGTTCCACGGAAGGTATTGGAACTACTTGTTGCATTTCCAGGCGTTAATATGAGCCCCAACTGCGTGTCGCTGTTGGTCAATTCGCCCGTGCCACTGGTGCTCACCGAAAAAATAGGTTGCGCGGCGATGTTCAATTTGTTGTCGGCAGTAAACGTGGCTGTAAACGTGCTCGCATTGGCCCCAACGGTCAATACAATTTTTACACCGCCATTTTCTTCTACCACGACGACCACCGCATCTACCGGTGTTGGCGAAGGACTGTTGCTTACATTGGCGTATTTGCCAACGTAAGTACCCGGATACGCGCTTTGTGGGGTCGGCGTGATGGGGGTTTCGTCTTTTTCACAACTACAAAAACAGCACGCGGCAAAGGCGAGGAAAAGGATAACTTTTTGCATATTAAATCAGTTTAGAGTGTCGGATGTGGAAATCAAAGGACGGGAAAAATTTCGAAATTTAATTATGCGTATTTGGGGTTTAACGCACTTTTGTACAAATTTGCTCAAACTTGTCGAGATAAATACGCGCATGCTTGGCAACTTCCGTTTGCAGCCGACTTTAAAATGCTGATACTTCCTATCAAATTCATTTACTCAGTCAGGTGCCCATTTGGTACACCATGAAGATCATTTTGGTCAATGGTCCATCATTGCATCAAATTTTTACCAAATATTTGAAAACCATCGTTGTAGGTAGATCCTTCACTTAAATCAAAAATCATGAAAAAAATGCTCCTTTTATCCATATTATGCTTGCTGTGCCAATATGGTTTTTCCCAAAATTGTAACAGCCCTCAATCCAGTTTTGATCTCCATGCCAACCGAATTCGAGCACGGGTATTGAACAGCGGAACACTCTTTAACAATGGCATTACGGGTCAGTTTATTTTGGATCAAGACCCTAACTCGGGATTAGACAATGCATCCACGATTTATTCGGCAGGGCTTTGGATTGGAGGGGTAGACCCTGCTAAAAATCTAAAAATGGCGGTAGGAACCTATTATGATTTTGATCGAACCGATTTTTGGCCGGGGCCATTGGGACCAGATGGAACGATCAATACATTAGATTGCAGCAATTGGGACCGACATTTCAGGGTAACGGGAAATCAGATATCTGATTACTTAGGCCAATTGGATTATTACAAAAACAATCTAACGGCGGCCGTCACCGATTTTCCGAGTGTACTAGGCTGGCCAGGCACCGGAAATCCGCATTTTTCAGCAATTTACGGGTTCAGCCTGCCCAATACATCGCAAGACCTGGCCCCCTTTTTTGATGCAGACAACGATGGTAAGTATAATGCATTAAAAGGCGATTATCCGGCGGTACACCTGAAAGATACGCCTCCTTTTTTAGCCGATGAAATCATTTGGTCGGTGTTCAATGACCAAGGCAATGGAGGCCTGCATCAAATATCTGGCACAAATGCCCTGCAAATTGAAGTACAGCAAACCAGTTGGGCGTTTTCCTGTTCCGCCCAGCCCTATTCGATCTTGGACCGCACGATTTTTACGGCCCATCGCATCACTTATCGGGGGACCGAAGCACTGTATTCCTGCTACATGGGGACGTATGTTGATTTTGCACTTGGTTGTGCGAACGATGATTACATAGGCTGTGCCCCCCAGCAAAATACATTTTATGCCTATCATCAAACAGCGGTCGACGGCAGCATAGATGGCGATTGCGGTGCTGGTGCGGCATTTCTTACCCAGCCACCTGCGCAAGCGGTGACTTTTTTGAATACACCTTTAATAAAAATGATGGCTTACCAACAAAATATAGCCAATACGCCAACAAAAAGTACCGATTTTTATAATTATTTAACTGGACGTTGGCCGGATGGCACCTATCCTACCCCGACGGGAACCGGTTATAATCCAGGAAGCAGTATGGCTCCGGTCGATTTTATGTTTCCCGGAAATCCCGATCAAAATAATGCCTGGTCCATGTGCACAAAGATGCTGCCCAATGGAAACCGTGCCGCTGTTCGGTTGCTCCCCGGGGAGTCGACAGAACTTGTGCTGGGCTGGAGCGTTCACACCAATACCCAACTTCCCTGCAATATTGGTAATACATTGCAGGAAATTGGTTCTGTGCAAACGGCATTCGACACACATTTTCAAGATGTTTGTTCCATTAGTACCCAAGCACCTGAGCCAGTGCCCGATACGATTCAAATATTTCCTAATCCAACCAATGGGGCAGTTACCCTTCAATTTGGGTCTTTAAAAGTGGTTGAAGTGCAATTATATGGTTCCGATGGCAGATTGGTAAAACAATGGAAAAACCTGCCTGAAATGCGCGCTACCTTATCGGTGGAAGACCTGGCGCCAGGATTTTTTGTACTTCAATTGCATACGGCGCAAGGTGTTTTCACCCATAAGATATGCATCACACGTTGAATAATTTTTTAAACATCCGTTGAATATACGACCCGGTGCGCAAGCACGGGGTCGTACCCTTTTGTACAAATTTGCTCAAACTTGTCGGGATAAATACGCACGCCAGTCTGCCTCGGTATCAACATCAGAAAGGACGGGCAACAGCACATGCGTTTTTTGATGCGCCGTGATCACCGCAACCGTTTGCGATAATACATGCTCCGTACTCCATGCAATATCCTGAAAAACAGCGCTTTCCATCTGTTTCATGCCCAATAAATAATATCCGCCATCGGGGGTAGGCCCAAGCACAAAATCGTGCTGATCCAACAAGTCAAAAGCCGATTGCAGGATGGCAGGCGTCAATTCCGGACAATCGGAACCGATGATGGCTACTTTCTCTGCCCCCAATTCGAAGGCTTGCTCGAAGGCATGTTGCATGCGCGCGCCCAAATCCCCTTCCGTTTGTACCCGTTTTTCAAATACTGATGCGTCCCAGGCATCCGAGGGTTCGATTTGTTCAGAATAAAAAAGCAGCCGCCGCAATGGAGCACTCAACGCCGCCAGGCGCGTTTTTTCCAATAATATTTGGTACGTTTTTAAAGCCGCTTCATCGCCCATCGTTCGGGCAAGACGGGTTTTTACGTGGCCTAAACGCGGGTTTTTAATAAAAATGAGCAACATGGAGGTCATAAATGCTGGTTTAATCTTTTTAGGATGGTTGCTTCCAGAAAATAAAGCAACCTGTATTTTAAATTTTTCCCGAAAATTCGGGCGGCAACTATTTCACTTTAAACGTTTGTGGGAAGTATCTTTCATCCTTAAAAGCATATCCCATGATCCGTTTATTTACCGTACTGTTTTTATTTTTTTTTGGGCAAAATGTCGGTTGGGGTCAAAAGCAACACCGTGCTTTTATCCAAGACGCCCGGCCCAAACTCGATGGCGAATTAAATGATTCCTGCTGGCAACAGGTGCCTGTCGTGCAAGATTTTTCAACATCTACCCCTGTTTTTCTTCAAACACCTAAAAATGCGACCAGCGTGCAGCTCTTTTTTGCCCCCGATGCACTGTATGTAGGCGCTTTTTGTGCTTCCCCCAAAGTACGGGCAGACGGCAGCGCACGCGATGAAGCAGGTACGGGTG
The DNA here is from genome assembly GCA_040397785.1 of Saprospiraceae bacterium. Taxonomy (GTDB): domain Bacteria; phylum Bacteroidota; class Bacteroidia; order Chitinophagales; family Saprospiraceae; genus M3007. The sequence continues at coordinate 82,325 of JBBAVI010000001.1, forward strand.
ATTGGTTTTCGATTGCATTAGATACCTGGAACGACGATCAGAACGCTTTTTTGTTTCGCATCACCCCAGGCGGCCTCCAAAGCGACGCACGCATTGGGGGCAACCAATTGGAATTTGACTATGATGCCGTTTGGCAAAGCGCGGTGCAACTGCGGGCCGACGGCTGGTCGCTCGAAATGCGCATTCCCTACACTGCACTTCGCTTTCCATCGAAAGGTGCTCAACATTGGGGCCTGCAAATGAGCCGTTTTGACCGAAATACGGGTGAATTGAGTACCTGGAACCCACAAAATCCCTTGATTTATGATGCCGTATTGCAGTATGGAGATTTGGAAGGGCTCGGTGAAATACGGCAAGGACAACGATTGGGCCTGTACACTTATTTGGATGTATTGAGCCAAATCCCTCAACCATCGCCCTTTAGCTACCTTGATTACGAGCAAGAAAATATCGTTGGGCTGGATGGGCGTTGGGGGATTAACTCTAATTCCACCCTTGATTTTACGATATTACCTTCCTCCACGTATGAAATTACGTATGGTGATCAGTCAAAATTTTTGGGGCAAAACGATCCATTACCACAACCCCGGCAATTATTGGCCGAAGAAAGCCCCCTGTTTGCAAAAAGTAATATTTTTTGGAAAAAACAACAATTGGATCTTGAGGCGTTTCGGACACAGGTGTATGATCCGAATTGTTCCAACTGCCAAATTGTGCGTATAGAAGACCCACGCTTACTACATGCCACCAAATTCAGTACCCGAACAAAAAACCGGATCGGGATCGGTGCGTACAATGCGTTATTTAGCCCTGCTAAAGCCGACCGCATAAGCGAGGATGGCACCCAAACCTTTCAAAAATTTGAAAAAAGGGCAAATTACACCCATTTAAATGCCGAAATGGCCCTTCAAAATAATGGATGGATCAATGTAAGCAACGCCACCCTTTTAGGCGGAGCAGGCGTCAATTCGAATGCGAGCAGTACCAATTTCCGTTTACGCGACAAAAGCAACCGGTATGAGATCAGCGGAAACGGTCAATTGCTTTTTTGGGAATATCAAAAAGACAGCGTAGGCTGGGATGGCCATTACGGTTTGTCGGTAGCGAAAACCAACGGCGCCTGGACCTGGCGGATTACCCACAACAGCCCGACTATGCTTAATAAGGACAACACATCTCCGCTCTTTTCTGACACGGAAACAGACATTAACTTGCCCATCAATAGGCAGCAACAAACCGATGCCCAAGTACAATACCGGGTGTTTCAGCCAGGAAAATGGTGGCTAAATTATACCGTTTTCGCAGGTTTTTCCAAAGATTGGGGGATGTCGCATACCTATTCGGCCGGGGCAAGTATCCTTACCAGGCAATTTTACCAATGGACACTGTCTGGTAATTTCAACCCTTATCGAACGCTGTACACTTATTTTCGCCCTGGAAGTTCGCTCCAAAGGATCGTTTCGCAAACCGTTGGGGCCGACTTGTCGCTATCAACCGATACCAGAAATCCATTTATTTTTCGAGTGGCATTCAGTGAATTTTTTAATATTAATGGAGAATCGTTCCGGCACAGCCTTGTTTTGACCCCCGTTTGGGTTTTGAACCGCCACTGGACGCTGCGCCTGACGAATCAAGTACAATATAGCACTGGATCTCTACAACTGATGACTGGACCGGATAACCTGGCTTATTACTTTGCAGGAAATGATTTGCGCAACCTCAATACCCAGTTTGAAATCAATTGGTATTGTTCGAAAAAAATGCGCCTTTTTTATAATATTGGGATTAGTAAAATTGACAGAATCAACTATGAGGCTTTGAAACTGCTACCGGATGGACGCTTTATAAGCATTGACTTTCCGGTGGAAAAAGCGCGAAACTTTAATAACTTTAATACAGGCTTAGGACTGCAATACCTTTTTGCGCCCGGAAGCCAGTTGCGCTTTTCGCTCAATTTTTCATCCAGGCAACTTTATAATCCCTTCCTTTCCTATGCCGATTACGACGAAAACATGAAGGCAGGTTTGACAATCATTTCCTTTCTTGATCCTGTAAAAAAGCGTACTTTTGCCCAACATGAGTAACTTCGTTGTATCCGCTCGCAAATACCGTCCCCAACGCTTTGAAGATGTTGTAGGACAACAACATGTCGCAGGAACCCTCAAAAACGCCTTGGCTACCGACCATGTGGCACATGCGTTCCTGTTTACGGGTCCGCGTGGCGTGGGCAAAACCACCTGCGCCCGTATCCTTGCCAAGATTCTGAATTGTGAAAACCTCAGCAAATCTTTTGAGGCTTGCAATACGTGTAGTTCGTGCAAATCCTTCAATGAAAACGCCTCGTTTAACATCATTGAACTTGATGGGGCTTCTAACAACTCGGTAGAGCATATTCGCGCACTCATCGAACAGGTGCGTTTTCAGCCCCAACACGGTAAATACAAGGTGTTTATTATTGACGAGGTGCACATGCTCTCCAACCAGGCGTTCAATGCTTTTTTGAAAACCCTGGAGGAGCCGCCCCCTTACGCAATTTTTATCCTGGCTACCACGGAGAAGCATAAGATCATCCCTACCATCCTTTCGCGCTGCCAGATTTTCGATTTTCGCCGCATCACCCCTGGCGATATGGTGCTGCACCTCAAAGGAATATGTGTAAAAGAAGGCATCGAAGCCGAAGACGATGCGCTGCACATTATTGCCCAAAAAGCAGATGGTGCCCTGCGCGATGCATTGTCGATTTTTGATCGGATTACCAGTTTTTCGGGTAAAAAGATCACCTATAACGATGTTATTGAGAATCTGAACGTACTTGATTACGATTATTATTTTCAAATGACGGATGCCTTGCTGGCCGAAGATGTGCCTGCGATTTTGAATTTATTTGATCAAATTTTGCGGAAAGGATTTGAACCCGATGTATTTGTAACGGGCCTGGCTGAACATTTGCGCAATATCCTGGTTTGCAAAGACGAGGCCACGCTTGCACTGCTCGAAACCGGGGAGAGTTTGCGCGAACGCTACCGTCGCCAAGCCCAATTGGCAGCACCCTCTTTTTTGTTGACTGCCTTGAATTTGGCCAACGATTGCGATATCAATTTCAAACTGGCACGCCACAAACGCCTGCACGTTGAAATGAGTTTGATTAAAATGGGTTATATCGGCCGGGCTGTAAAAGCCGCGCAAACCCCAGTCCTGGAAAAAAAAACTCCTGACGGCACCTTAAGCCCCCAGAATGGTCAGGGAAATACGCTGCAAACCCCAACGAGTAATCCAAAAGCCTCCAATGCGCAACCTTTAGATAAGGATCGCATATCGGCCCTGGAAACGGAACTCAATTTGGGCTTGAAAAAGGCCGACAAAATATCCCTCAATTTGGCCTCTTTTGAAGCAGCAGTGGAGGTAGAAGAGGCAAAAAAGGCGGCCATGGAGAGTAAATTAAACCTGGAAACCGCTACCCACGAATGGAAAGCATACGCCAATGTGTTGGAATCCAACCTGGTAAAAATGGCATTTATGGCTACCCGACTCGAGTTGCGCGATAAAATGGTCGTAGCCCATGTAAAATCGACCATCGATCGAAGCCACGTTCAAGGTGAGTTGATGCGGGTGATGGATACTTTGCGCAACCGCCTGCACGACCCACATATTAAGGTGCAGGTATTGATCGATGAAACGCTGGTGATGGAAACGACCCAGCAGCAAGTAAAGAAGCCTGCTACCACCCGCGATAAACTCGATTTAATGAAGGAGCAAAATCCTTTTGTTGCCAACTTGCTCCAACGGCTTGAACTGAAATTAGAGGATTAATCGCCCTGTATTGCGGTATCTTTAAGCGTTTTTTCTGTAATCTTTAGCTAACCCATCCAATACAGCATGTGGATTCTTGAAAATATTGATGTTACCCACTTGCTTTGTCCCAATAAATTAGGGGATAACGCCCGCATGTCAAAAATTGACCATCGGAAATGGCGGAAGGGAGATACGTTCTATTTGCCCGACGAACTTTCGGATCGGATTTTCTTTATCACGGAAGGTCGCGTGAAAATTTCGAGCATGAATGATGACGGGAAAGAAGTCACCAAGGCCATTTTGGGGAAAGGAGAAGTTTTTGGTGAATTGGCATTGGCTGGCGAATCAAGACGCAGGGATACCGCCCTGGCACTGGAGAACTCCGAAGCCTGCGTGATAACATTGGATGAATTGCGGGAATTGATGCGCGACCGCAGCGAACTCAACCTGTTTTTTATGCGCATTTTCAGCACCCGCCAGTTGGAAATGGAACGCCGCCTCGAATCGCTGGTGTTTCGCGATAGCCGCAGCCGCATTGTGGAGTTTTTGATTCATCTGGTGCAAAACAAAGGGCAACGGGTTGGATATGAATGGGTTGTACGCAACTTTATCACCCATCAGGAAATCGCTAATTTGACTGCTACAAGCCGCCAAACCGTTACCACAACATTGAATGATTTGCGGGCACAAAAACTGCTGACCTTCAACCGAGCCCGTTTGCTAGTGCGCGACCTGGACAAACTCCAACACGAAATCCGACATTGATCTTTTGAACGCATCTTTATAAAATTTGTCTGTGTACCCATTTTTCAAGCCACTGCTCTTCTTGCTTTCTCCCGAAAAAGCCCATAAAATCACCGTTTTTTTTCTAGATTTTGCGGCCGCCTTTCCGCCCACCCGCTGGTTGTTGCGCCGGTTGTTTTGCAGTTCCAAGCCCGGACTGGAAAAAAACGTGCTTGGGCTGCGTTTCCCGAATGCAATTGGCTTAGCCGCCGGTTTTGATAAAGACGCCAAACACATACACGGTATGGCCTGTCTTGGTTTTGGGTTTATTGAGGTGGGAACCGTTACGCCTTTGCCTCAATCGGGCAATCCACTGCCCCGTTTGTTCCGTTTGCCCGCCGATACAGCCTTGATCAACCGTATGGGTTTCAACAATGAAGGCTTGGACGCCTTGGTGGGAAGGCTGAAAAAATTGCGGCAAAAAGCAATCCCGGGTGGGATGCTGATTGGCGGCAATATTGGTAAAAACAAAATAACCCCCAATGCTCAAGCCGAACAAGATTACCTGATTTGTTTTGAGGCGCTGTTTCCCTGGGTCGATTATTTTGTAGTGAATGTAAGTTCGCCTAACACCCCCAATTTGCGGGATTTACAGGAAAAAGAACCGCTCACCCGCCTTTTGCTCCTTTTACAGGAAAAAAACAAGGCAAAATCGGCCCCCAAGCCCATCCTGCTCAAAATAGCACCCGATTTAACGGATACCCAACTCGACGATATTGCCGATATTATTCAGGCCAGCGGATTGGCGGGCGTCATTGCCACCAATACAACCATCGGCCGCAGCGGATTGGCAACATCGGCCACAACGCTGGAAAACATTGGAAATGGCGGCCTAAGTGGCGCGCCCTTGCGTACACGTTCGACTGAGGTCATTCGATATTTGCGCAACAAATTATCGCCAGAAATTGTGATTATCGGGGTGGGTGGGATTGATTCACCCGCATCCGCACAGGAAAAAATAGCCGCGGGTGCCGATTTAATTCAAATTTACAGCGGTTTGGTATACGAAGGTCCAGGACTGGTGCGCCGTATATTAGAATCATTCTAATGAACAATGCTTTTTGTTAGGTGTTAAAACACTGAACATTTACCTTTGTAACATTCATTTTCAAATCAGCACATTCTATGTATCCAATACAACTCGTTACCCCGATGGCACAAGACCTGACGGATTTTGGCTTTGAAAGCCTTCAAACCTCTGAAGCCGTTGATGCAAATTTGAACACCGAAGAAGGCACCGTATTATTGGTGGTCAACAGTGTATGCGGTTGCGCGGCGGCGATGGCACGCCCGGGCGCCAAGTTGTCCGTTCAAGGTGAAAAACGCCCGTCCAAACTCGTTACCGTTTTTGCAGGAGTAGATACCGATGCGACCGAAAAAGCGCGCGAATATTTATTGCCTTATCCGCCATCGTCTCCGGCCATTGCCTTGTTTAAAGATGGCAAACTGGTGCATATGCTCGAACGCCGCCACATTGAAGGCCGTTCGGCTCAAATTATTGCCGATAATTTGAAAATGGCTTTTGAGACGTATTGTTAGGGGCGTTTTTTATCTACAATTTTTTGTGGTTCAACGAATTGCGACCAATTGTTTGGTCGTTGCGTTTTCGTTTTTTGTAGAATGATAAATATGCGACCTCTTACGAGGTCGTGCGTGGTTGTCGGGCAATCCACGTTGCTACAAATATTCGACCTCGCTAGAAGTCAAATATTTGTAGCAACGAAAAATGATCCATCACCGCACGACCTCGCTAGAGGTCGCATATTTGTAGCACCAATAACCCAAAAACATTCATAAAACCTCATGTAAGGTTGCATTCTAGCAACCCCAAACCCCCTAATTCCGCAAAGGCTTGCCTGTTTCCAACATGTGTTGCACCCGTGCCAGCGTTTTGTGTTCGCCGCAAAGGGATAAAAATGCTTCGCGCTCCAAATCCAACAGGTATTGTTCGGATACCAATTGTGGGCTGGTGAGATCGGCGCCACAAAGCACCCAGGCGATTTTCTTGGCAATCACAATATCGTGTTCGGTGGCGTATTTGCCCAATTCGAGGGTATGAGCGGCTGCATACAAGGCACCCAAACCGGTGCGCCCCAACACAAATACGTCTTTGCGCTGAATTGGTTTGATATAATTGTCGCTTAAGGAAAGCACTTTCGCTTTTGCTTCGGAAATATTACGGGCGGCATTGTGTACAATACTGTCCTTTTTAGGCAGCAAATAACCCAACTTAAAGGCTTCGTCGGCACTAGTGGCCACCTGGGCGGTCGCAATAATTTTAAACTGCTCGATCAAGGTCGGGATTTGCACATCGCCTTCGCGGGTAATAATATCGGACGTGCGCACCGCAAATTCTTTGGTACCACCGCCACCTGGAATGATCCCAACACCTACTTCTACCAAACCAATGTAACTTTCAGCTGCTGCAACCACCGCATCGGCGTGCATAGAAAACTCGCAACCGCCGCCAAACACATAACCCTGGGTGGCAATCACCACCGGAATGGCCGAATAACGGAGGCGCATGGAGGTTTGTTGGAATAAGTTAACCGCCATATTTAGTTCGTCCCACTCCTGCTGGTAAGCCAGCATGGCAATCATCATCAAGTTGGCACCTACCGTAAAGTTTTGCGCATTGTTGCCAATCACCAAGCCTTTCCAGCCTTGCTCTTCGGCAATTTGAACAGAATCATTCAATCCGCGCAAGATTCCTTCACCGATGGCATTCATTTTGGAATGGAATTCGAGACACAATACACCGTCGCCGATATCGTGCAGGGTACATTCGGCATTTTGGTACACCGGCTTTTGGTCGCGGTAGTTATCCAAAATGATAAAGGATGCGCCACCAGGCAATGCTTCGTAAGTTTTGCTGGCCGGGTTGTAACACAAGCGCTGACCATTTTCGGATTTATAAAACGTGGTATGTCCTGCTGCAAGCATGTCTTTTACCCAGGCAGGTATTTGTTCTCCACGTGCTTCGGCAGCATTGACGCCTTCTGCCACGCCTACCATATCCCAATATTCGAAGGGGCCTTTTTCCCAGGCAAAACCCGCGCGCAAGGCATCATCAATGGCATAAAGGGTATCTGAAATTTCAGGAATCCGGTTGCTTGCGTAGGCAAATAAGCCCAGGAAAGAGCGTTGCAACAATTCGGCACCTTTATCGTCGGCTTTAAATATAGCCTTCATCCGACGCGGCAATTCCTCAATTTGCTTCAACGTATCGAGGATTGGCAATTTTTGTTTTTCACCAACTGCGTATTCCAGCGTATCTAAGTTAAGGGCTAGTACGACCGGGCGGCCTTTGGCATCCTTTTCGGCTGTTTTTTTGTAAAAACCTTGGCCGGATTTATTGCCCAGAAACTTGTTATCGATCAAAAACTGCAAAAACGCCGGGATGGTAAACGCGCCAATTTGCTCATCATTGGGGCAGTTTTCGCGCATGCCGTTGATTACATGCACGGCGGTATCCATGCCCACCAGGTCTCCCAGGCGGAAAGTACCTGTTTTAGGTCGGCCAATCGCAGGACCCGTCAACGCATCCACCGTATCAATGCCGAGACCCAGTTCGTGGGTGAGTTGGAATATTTTGGCCATTGCATACACGCCCACCCGATTGGCGATAAATGCCGGAGTGTCTTTGCAAAGCACCGTTTGTTTGCCCAATACTACATCACCGAAGTGCATAAAAAATGCAATCACATCGGGGTGTGTTTCAGCGGTTGGGATAATTTCCAGCAAACGCATGTAGCGCACCGGATTGAAGAAGTGTGTTCCGCAAAAATGTGCGCGAAAATCGTCGCTGCGCCCTTCGGCCATCCGATGAATTGGAATACCGGAAGTATTGGACGTGATAAGCGTTCCTTTTGTGCGGAATTGCTCTACCCGTTCGAACAGTTGTTTTTTAATGTCAAGGCGCTCCACTACTACCTCAATGATCCAATCAACCTCCTTTATCTTGGGCAAATCGTCTTCAAAATTGCCGATTGTAATGCGGCTGGCAAATTTGTTGTCGTAAAAAGGCGCGGGTTTTGCCTTCAAGGCATTTTGTAATGCTGCGGCTGCCATGCGATTACGGGCGGCTGGAATACTGGCTTCCGTTTCTTTCAAATCGAACGGAAGGATATCGAGCAACAGTACTTCAAGGCCACAACCGGCCAATTGCGCTGCAATGCCGGTGCCCATGAGGCCCGAACCGAGAACAGCTACTTTGCGAATGCGTTTATTGAGCATAGGTATTGGATCAGTAAAATGGAAAATTGGCAGTACTTGCAGAAAACAGCGGATTTTCGCTCTGCGAAGGTAGACTGTACCAAACAATTTTTAAAATAATTATCAATGAAACAGCCCTACCAGATAAATTCTGGCAGGGCTGTTTAGTATGCTTTTTAAAAAAGGAGCAACATTACCTTTTTTCCAATTTTTGTGTGGTAAGAATCCGTTTGCTTTTATCGATCAATTGAACCAGGTACATGCCTTTTGGCAAATCAGAAACGGCATATTGCTCTCCTTTGATGTAGGTAAACAATTTGACTTTCCGGCCAGCCATGCTGATCACACTAATTTCACCCACCAAGTCGGAATGATCTTCTACCGAAATAAATTCAGTAGCGGGATTTGGGAAAACGGATAAATCGGGTCGGGATTGGTTTTGCGCACCCAGCGCCACAGAACTCAACACGAAGGCAAAAACAAGTAAGAGAAATTTCATAGGCTGATTAGAAAAAAGGCCGTTCACATATTGATTCGCGGTCGAAAAACAACAGGGTGTAAGGCAATGAAAAAATGATGTAACAATTGGATTAGAACGTAAGAGCTAATTTAAGTAAATTGAACGGTAAGCACCAAGGAAAGTTTGGTCGCTTGACAAATAATTAACGATTTTGACACAATATTTTAAGTATCGTTAATATTGGTACAAATTTAAGCCGCTTTTCTTTTCGAAAAATACGCAATTTTCGGTATTTTATTTAGCCCCCAGGTTGAGACGGGAAACTGCCTGTTTCCAAATTGATCTCTTTAATTTGCCTTTCCCCTCCTGGTTCCAGCAGGTCTTCATATTCCATGGTAACAAATTTGGCTTCTTTTACAATCTGGGTAATACTTACGGTACGTACTTTTTCAGCACGGTTCATAACGAAGTCATGATCGGGGTCGCCCACACTGCCATGATGGTGTAACTGAAGGATGTCGGGTGCTGCTATTGGGTGTGCAGCCAACCAATCTTGAAATACTTTTTCCCGCACCCGCTGCATTTCTGGCGGGTAAAGGGTAGCCGAACACCAGAAATAACTGGATTGCGGGTCTAAATTGCGCAAAAACCGTTGATTTCCATCCCAGCGCAACTCTATGGCCGTGTTTGTTTGAAAAAACAGGAAGGTAAAAGGCTCAATCCCTTGAAAGTCGTAGTTTTTAAAAAAAGCATGCGGATCGTCCCACGCAAAAAAATCGAGCAGCATCAGTCCGCGGCTACGGCGGTAAGGTGGTTGATGCTGGTGTTTGAGAAAGGCTCCATTGAGCAAGCAAGCCGTTTTACCCTGTTGAGAAGTGACAATCCAGGTACCCCCTGCTTTTGTATCCTTTGGAAAAAAGAGGTAATCCCCTAAAATCGTTTCTTCTGAAATGACTTTAGGGGATCGATTGGGTGCTTCATCCCGATTATGAGTAAGGATAAAACCGTGGTTATAAGGCAAATATGTAACAGTACACATTATTTCAGTCGACGGTACATGGCATATTTTGCCAAGCCAGCCCGTTGTAAAAAGTGGCAAAGTGAAACCCGCAAAACGCCCATGCCATATTTCATGCTTCTGCTGAAATTGATGCTGGAGGCTTCCTCAAAATATTTAGTCGGACAAGTCACTTCCCCAATATCAAAACCAGCATAAATGATTTGCGAGAGCATTTCATTATCAAACACAAAATCATCGTTGTTCTGGTTAAAGTCGATGGTTTCGAGCACATTTCGGCTAAAAGCGCGGTAACCGGTATGGTATTCGGAGAGTTTGTAATGTACCAACAGATTTTGGCTGAAGGTCAGGAAGCGGTTAAAGATGTACTTATACATTGGCATTCCACCACGCAAGGCACCCATACCCAGAATACGGGACCCCAGCACCACCGGGTATAAATCTTCGCCGATAATATTCACCATCGACGGAATGAGCTTGGGCGTGTACTGGTAATCGGGGTGCAACATAATCACGATATCACCGCCGAGGTCGAGCGCCTTATTGTATAGGGTTTTTTGATTGCCGCCGTAACCTTTATTTTTTTCATGTACCAGCACGTGCCGAATACCCAATTGTCGGCCCAGCTCCGCCGTATTATCGGTGCTATGGTCGTCGCAAAGAATCACCTCATCCACAATATCGAAAGGGATTTCGCTGTAGGTTTTGGCTAAGGTTTTGGCGGCGTTATAGGCCGGAAGCACCACAACGACTTTTTTATCTTTATACATGGCAAAAAATAACAGGTCAGAAAAGACAAATTACACCTCCCATTGGGGTGTTTATGCTTCAGTTTCGGGTGGTTCGGTAGTAGTTTCCGTTGTAGCCTGCTTGGTAGTAGTTTCCGTATCGGCAACGTCGGTGGTGGTTTCGGCTTCAGCGTCGGCAACGTTGACCTTTGCTTCAGTTTCGGCCAATTCATCTTCTTTTTTCACCTCTTCAAAAATGCCTTTGTCAATCATAAAATTGAACCACTTGATGCACTTTTTGATGTCGTTAATATGTACCCGTTCCTGGTCGTGTTCGGGTAGGATCGAGGTAAAGTAAGCTCGAAATTGCGCGCTGTTGGAATCCGAGGCAACGGGAGGATTGGTTTCCATCTGATCGAGCATTTTTTGAAATACATCGGTCAGTGTAACCGTTCCTTCTTCGGTATCGGTGTAAATAGCAATGGTTGCCAAAGGTGTTACTTGTTGCTGGCGCACGGGCACAAATCGCGTGCGGCCTTCCTGGCGGTCTTCGATCACCAATCCATTGGAGCGGGTGGAAACCAACTTATGAACGCCTGGAACGCCGGCGATCACCAAAAATTTATCTAAATTCATGTAAACTGTGATTAAAGCGGTGTTGCTGCAATGCAAGCCACTTTGCGTTGTTGTAATTCGGGTTGTTAAGGTAATCGCGGTACTGCGCTTATACCGTCATGATTTCTTTTTCCTTGGTGGCGATCACTTTTTCAATTTGCTCTACAAATTTGTTGACCATATCCTGCACTTCGGTTTCTTTGCGTTTGCCCATATCTTCAGCCAAACCGTCTTTTACCGCTTTTTTAATCGCGTCCAAGGTTTTGTGACGCGCATTGCGCACGCCTACTTTACCGTCTTCACCGGCTGCTTTTGCTTTTTTTGCCAGTTCCTTGCGGCGTTCTTCCGTGAGGGGTGGTACCGAGAGGCGAATAATTTCTCCGTCATTGGCCGGTGTCATGCCCAGGTTGGAATTGATGATAGAGCGTTCGATCGGCCCCAACATATTGCGTTCCCAAGGCTGGATAATGATGGTACGCGCATCGGAAACTTGCAGGTTTGCGACCTGACTGATCGGAACCGGGTTTCCATAATACTCCACTTGAATATCCGAAATCAGCGCGGTAGAGGCTTTTCCTGTACGGAGTTTTGCCAATTCGTGGTCCAGGTGTTCGAGTGCTTTTTCCATTGCGGCCTTCGCTTCGGCCATTGCTTTATTTACGTCTTCCATGATGCAGATGATAATTTGTTTGGGCTGAAAAGACTTCCCGGGCGTAGTTGTTTTATTTGCGGCCGCAAGTTTTCAAAAATTAGCGTTAAAAAACAACGTATTTTGCAGATGAATCACACAATTTGTCAGAAAAGCGCGCTCCGGCAAAAAGTAGCATTGTTAAGTTTTCCATTTTTTCGAAAAAGCGCTTGAAAAAATCTACTTGTGTGTACCTTCGGCACTACTTATGCCTGAATTACAGGAAATAAAACGGACCTTATCGCGCATCGAGAAATTGGAGCGCGAAGTTAACCTGAAGCAGTTGCAAATCAACAGCTTGCTGGCGATCACGCAAGCTATTAATGAAAATGTTTCTTCTGACGGGTTATTCAACATGTACAATTCTTTTCTCCGCTGGGAGATTGGGATCCGTAAAATGGCGCTCTTTTTCAAGGAAACGGGCAAATGGGAATGTATGACCTGGCTGGGTATCCCGGATACCTTGCTGGATTGCGATTTGGAATTGGAACTTTCAAAGTTTAGAACCACCAAAGGGCTGGAAAACTCGGAACATCCTTTAATCCGCGAGTTTGACCTGGTGATTCCTGTTTTGCACAAAGATGAGCCCATTGCATATACGTTTATTGGTGGATTTTCGGAAGACGATGATGTATATAATAAGGTGCAGTTTGTAACCACCATTACCAATGTCATTGCGGTGGCCATTGAAAACAAACGCCTGTTCAAGCAACAGTTGCGTCAGGAGGTGCTCAACCGCGAGGTAGAGGTGGCAGCAGAAATACAACGCACGTTGGTGCCTGCGCGTTTGCCTTCCGGTAAAAATTATCAGTTATCGAGCATTTATAAGCCCCATTTTGCCGTAGGCGGCGATTATTACGATGTGGTGGAGTTTCCAGATGGTCAGATTATGTTTTGCATTGCGGACATTACGGGCAAAGGTGTACCTGCGGCTTTGTTGATGGCCAATTTTCAAGCAAATTTCCATGCTTTGGTGGCACGGCGGCCTTCGATGGAAGATATTGTACACGAATTGAATGCAGCAGTTTGGCGGGTAACGCAAGGCGATAAGTTTATCACCCTGTTTTTAGCCAAATACGATATTGCCACCCGCACCTTGCAATATGTAAATGCTGGACATGCCCAACCGCTCCTGCTGATGGATGGCGAAATTACCCTGCTCAAAAACGGTTGTACTTCTTTGGGATGGTTGCCCGAATTGCCTTTTCTGGAAATCGGCGGGTTAAGCCTCACTGGGGAAGCCCTAATTTTCATGTACACCGATGGCCTGACCGACGTGCGCAATGAAGCGGGTGAAGATTTTGGAGAAGACAAACTGACGACGTTTCTGCAACAGCATTCGGACTTGAATGCAATGGATATGAACACCCGGCTGTTGGCGCACGTGGAAACCTTCCGCGAACGCGCACCTTTCCCCGACGATATTACTGTATTAACCTGTAAAGTTTTTTAGCAATGACCACCCAACCCTTCCAACTCCTTGTAAATGGCCAATATTCCGTAGAAGCAATGCCTGAGGATGCACAACAAATAGATGTCGTGCAAGAACAGGCGGATGTAATGCATGTACTAAAAGGCGGACATGCATACCGCGCTGAGTTTATATCGGCAAATGATGCAACCAAAACCTATACCTTTAAAATTGCCGGTAATAAATATGAGGTTAAAATTGAAGACCATTACGATCGCCTTGTAAAACACTTGGGTTTAACGGCACATAACCATGTTAAAATGAATACCGTAAAAGCCCCAATGCCCGGTATGGTGCTCGGTATTATGGTTACGGAAGGTCAAGACGTGCAAAAAGGAGATCCGCTCCTGATCCTGGAAGCCATGAAAATGGAAAATGTGCTCAAAGCCGTTGGAGACGGCCGTGTGAAAGCAATAATAGTACAAAAAGGTATGGCGGTCGATAAAAATCAACTGCTGATTGAAATGGAATAGCCGCGTTTATTCACTGCCTTTGATTACAATGTTATCGATTAACCGCACCGCCCCTGCAAATGCAGCGGTACAGGCTACCACAAATGCTGCTTCCTGCCAGTTTTCTACCGCTTGCAGCGTAATTCCATCGACTAGTTCGAAATATTCGGGTTGCAGACCAGAAGCCGCCAGTTTTTGCATGGCGCGTGCCTCAATTTTATGGGCACTTTCTTCCTGAAATGCAGTCTTTGCCTCCCGTAAAATCTGATATATAACGGGCGCAATTCGGCGCATTTCGGGAGTAAGCCGCGTGTTTCTGCTCGACATTGCCAATCCGTCGGGCTCCCGCACGGTTGTACACATCACCAAACGTATGGGAGAATGGAATTGTCGCAACATATCCCGCACAATGCTCAATTGCTGAAAATCCTTTTGCCCCATGAGCAACTGGTCTGGTTCCACGATGTCCAACAGGCGTTTGACTACCGTGGCCATGCCCTTGAAGTGGCCCGGACGAAATACACCTTCCATCACTTTATCTAAGGGTCCAAAATCAAGTTGGACCGTCAAGTCCATGCCGGGTGGATAAATTTCATCATCGGGCGGCATGAGCAGTGCATCACAACCAGCGGTAATGAGTGCCGCAACATCCTGCTCGGGCGTACGCGGATATACGTCCAGATCCTTCCGGTCATTGAACTGAGTAGGATTTACAAAAATACTAACTACCGCAATATCACAGGCGGATTTAGCCTTCTGTACCAGGTCCAGATGCCCCGCATGCAAGGCGCCCATGGTGGGCACAAATCCGATTGATTTCTTTTCCGCACGCGCAGCATGTAAAAAAGCCTGCAAATCGGCCACTTTTTGAAAAACAAACATAAATAACAGGTTTCAAGCGCGCAAAGGTAAAAGGAGTGGTGGTACATCGCTTACCTTTGGCAAAAGAATCCTGCCACCTATGCAACAATTGAAAACAGCCGTCCACTCAACGACTGAAACCCCTGCTTTTTCATCCTTATTTGCCTGGAAATTGAGTTTCTGGCTGGTTCTTGGCGTGAGCACTTTGGTTTATTGGCCCCTTTGTCTTGATTTGTACCTCGCTCCCCGCTTTTTTTCATTGGCTTTTAGTCTGCTCATCGCCGGATTCCTGTTGCGCAAATCGTTGTATGCCCAGGCCGACTGGCGGATGCATGGTTTTGATTTTTGGATGCTGGGCTGGTATGTGTTCAACACGGCGAGCATATTTTGGGCTTATAGCTGGTCGGAAGCGGTGTTTTACAGTCAAAAAACAGGATTGCTCTTATTGGTTTATTGGTTGGTAAGACAGGGATTTGAAATTCAGGAAGGCGTTGTTCGGAAAACATTGCGTCAGTTGGTCACGGTGCTGGGGAGTGTGGCATCGGTCATTGTGCTGGCACAAATTGGCTGGGCGTTTTCGGAGCAGGGTTTGGACAATGACACTTTGTATGAATATGCCAACGGTGTTTTTGGCAATAAAAGTTTGACGACCGACTTTTTGTGTTTGGTATTGTTTTTGCATTTTTTACTCTGGAAAGATTTAAGGTTAAAATTTGTAGGACCAACGTTGGCGTGTACCCTGATTTTGCTCATCTTGGTGTTGCAAACACGGACGGTATATTTGGCCTTGGTTGCGGGCATTTTGTTTTATGGAGTGGCACGGGCATTTACAGATCCTGCCTTTCGACCTGTATTTTTGAAGCGTATTTTGCCGATAGGCTTGCTTTTTGGGGCTATTTTAGTTGTTTTTTTGCAATGGAAGGGGGGCGGTTCCATTGTAGAGCGTTTGAATCCTGCCAATTACCTTGAAAGTGCATCGGCCAATGAGCGGCGTTTTGTGTGGTATAAAACCAATGTGCTTAATGCGGATCATTATTGGTGGGGCGTGGGAGATGGAAGTTGGAAGTTGTGGTTTCCTTCCAAAAATATAGAAGGTGGTTTTCGATTGCAGGAGCAAAATGTGGTGTTTACCCGGGCGCACAACGATTATCTGGAAGTGCGGGCCGAATTGGGGATAATGGGGGCGTTTTGGTTTTGTGCTTTGTTTGGATTGGCGTTTTTGAGTGGTATCCTGGTATTGCGCACTGAACAGACACAAACGCAGCGCAACGAAATATTATGGCTTTTGTCGGGTTTGTTGGCTTATTGCGTGATACAATATTTTGATTTTCCGCGTGAAAGGCCCGAATTGCAAGCCATGTTAGGTTTGATGCTCGGTTGGCTGGCCTGGCGCACCAAAGGGTTTTGGCAAAAAGGACCAGGTATGGTGGTCGGAACGGGACGCAAATTAGGGGGTTATGCTGCTGCGGTGGTGTTGGTTTTTTGTTTGGCCATTGGCTGGTATCGGATACAAGGCGAAATGCACAATGTATCCATGTTAAAAGCGCAGGTGGCAAAAAATTATGCAAAAATGGCTATAGAAGCAGCTTTGGCGGCCAATGTTTTTTACGAATATGACGATGTCGCCTTGCCCATGCCCTACCACCAAGGCTTGGCGCTGGCACACCTCAACCAAATTTCGAAGGCCGAAGATGCATTTGAAATGGCCTACTGGATGAATCCTTGGAGTTTTTTGGTGACCAACAATTATGCAACCGCCCTGGCACGCGCCGGTAAAATGGACGAAGCAATTCCGTTGTTTGAAAAAACGGTGGCTATTAATCCAAAATCAGATGAAGGCAAATCAAACCTTGCCTATTTGTACATGAAAAAAGGCGACTCTGAGAAAGCGATGGCGTGGTATCATAAAATTGACACCATTGTAAAACCACAAACCGAACAGGATCGGCTAAAAAACGAACAGATCAAAAGTTTACAAAGCGAATTGTTGAAAATTTTGCAAGATCTCCGGAAATAAAACCACTTTGCTCCAACCTTAGATACCTTCGCACTGTTTAAATTCAATTCTTTCAGTTTTATTTGAAAACATGTTAAGCGATTTTTTCCGTTTAACGCACCTGGCTGACACCCATGAATAGTACGTCTGCCCCTCTTAACAGGACATTAGACACCATAAAACAGCCCATATCGGCTGAATTGGACATATTTGAGGATCGTTTTCGCGATGCAATGCGCAGCAAAACGCCCTTACTCGATAAAATCACCTGGTATATCGTTCAGCGCAAAGGCAAACAAGTGCGGCCCATGTTGGTGCTGTTGAGTGCCCGTCTGTTTGCGCCCATTAATGAGGCCTCTTATACGGCCGCTTCCATGATCGAGTTGTTGCACACAGCTACCTTGGTCCACGATGATGTGGTAGATGACTCCAATGAACGCCGTGGATTTTTCTCCATCAATGCTTTATGGAAAAACAAAATCGCCGTGCTTGTGGGCGATTTTTTGCTTTCTCAGGGTTTGTTGTTGAGTGTAAAAAGCCAGCAATTTCGCATTTTGGAAATGGTGAGCCGGGCGGTGACCGAAATGGCAGAGGGCGAACTGCTGCAAATTGAAAAAGCGCGGCGGCTTGATATTAAAGAACCCATTTACCATGAAATTATTCGTCAAAAAACAGCTTCGTTGATTGCTGCGGCCTGTTGTGCGGGTGCAGTCACGACGGCTACCGACGAAGAAACGATTCAGCGCATGTGGTTGTTCGGCGAAAAGACCGGCATGGCCTTTCAAATCCGCGATGATTTGTTCGATTTTGGCACCGATAATGTGGGCAAACCCCTCGGCATTGATATTAAAGAGAAAAAAATGACCCTTCCGCTTATTTATGCCCTTTCTAATTCCGACCGCAGTACCCGCCGATTTATACTGAATATTATAAAAAACGAAAGCGATAAAACAGATAAAGTTCGGGAAGTGATTGATATTGTTCGACAAAGCGGCGGCATTGAATACGCGCAGGAAGCGATGTACCGCTACCGCCAGGAAGCGTTCGATTTGTTGATGCAGGCCCCTGATTCGCCTGCGCGCCAGTCTTTGTATGATTTGCTCATATTTGTCACAGAGCGTAAGAAGTAGCCCCTATTTCGAACAAATTTAAGCTCAGGTCGTTTTTGATGCATCCTCTGTGTAATGTGTACATAGAGCTCGAAAATGTGACCATGTTTGATCTGTTACGCACCAATATGAATCTATTCGTAGCCCTTACGGATGCAGAGTTTTCTGAGTTCACTTCGAAAATGCGGGTTAAAACCTTCCAGAAGCATGAATTTTTTCTGATGGAAGGCGATGTTTGCCGGAACGCTATTTTTATCAATTCGGGATGTTTAAGGTATTTTTTTACGGTAGATGGGGAGGAGAAAACAGGCCAGTTTTTCTTTGAAGGCACCTGGTACACCGATTTTGAAAGTTTTTTGTCGGACGAGCCCTCTGAACAAAATATACAGGCACTTGAACCGACAGAATGCCTGATTATCAGTAAAAAAGATATGCATCAATTATACCAGCAAAACCATAAGTTTGAGCGTTTTGGCCGGCTCATTGTGGAGCATGGATTCCTCGGTTTGCGCAAAAAAAACAAAATTCTCACCAATTTGAGTCCCGAGGAACGCTACCTCGATTTGATAAAAAGCCGCCCAAAAGTGATAGAACGGGTGCCGCAGATCCATATTGCCTCCTATTTAGGCATCCAACCCGAAAGTTTGAGTAGAATTCGGAAGCGACTTTTTGATCAGCGAAAGCGAACTTAACTCAAGTCAATTTATAGGTTAACAGGCGCCCCTACTTTTGTATTGTCAATTTGATTCACCAACTAAAACAAAACAATCATGACAATCAAAAGTATGTTCCTATTGGCCTCTTTGGCCCTTGCATGCACTGCAAACGCGCAAGAAAAGCAAGTCCCTGTATATGGCGAATTTGGTATGGGCTTTGGCCAAACCCTGTTTATGGGTGATACCAAGACTCAACTTCAGCAAGCCTTGGGAGGCTCCTTTAATCCTGGCATTACGGGCAACTTGGCCATGGCGTTTTATTATGCCCCGGCAAAATGGAAGGGTCTGGGTTTGGGCTCGCGCATCAAAGGCTCGATTGCCTCCAGTGTGGAAGGCGACTTTGGCGACAGTTACTTCTTCAATTATTACAACCTTTCTGCATCTGCCAAGTATTATGCGAGCAAAAAATTCAACCGCGGTTTGTACGGGCGCGGCAGCATTGGTTTTGGCCAACTGACCTCCAAACGGGCCAATGAAACCACTGATGAATATGTACACCAATTCGCGGTGGGTAGTACGTTTACGGCCAGCCTGGGTTATTCACTCCCCTTGAAACATTCGGCGATCAGTTTGGAGGCCGAATTTGAATCCTCCTCCCGCAACGGCACGGTCGATGGTGTTGGCGAACAATCGATTCGCAGCGGGCAATTAGGGCTAAATCTGCTTTACTCCTTTTAAAAACACGAAGCACATGCGCAGCATTCTAATCCTGGAACCCATCGGCAAAATGGGTTCCAGCTTACTGCAATACTTGCTGGAACAGGAACATTGGGTGACGGCATTGGTTAAAAAGCCATCTATTGTGCCGATTCAGCATCCTAAATTGGAGGTATTGCAAGGCGAACAGGTTGCTTACCGTGCATTGATTCGCGCCATGGAAGGTCAGGAGTTGGTAATCGTTTGTTTTCAAAAAACCAACGCCGATTTTGGGCACCAGCAAAATATACTGGATGCGATGGCCATCAATCATATTCGTGTATTGATCGTGCTGAAACCTGTAAAATCGGGGTCCATGGAGTGGTCAAATATTGAAATCATGCAATGGAGTAATCCTAACATCACGATATACATGTACACCTATCCTGTTGTTTTAGAATATTTTAACCCTGATTTTTTCACAAAACTCCAGGCCATTCTTAATTCATTGGGCACCCACCTGGATTCCAGTTGACGAGGCCGTTTGTTATCCCTCAGCCTGCCAATTTAAGGCGGCCACCACAAACATGCCCGCTGTTTCTGTTCGCAAACGCGCGGTACCTAATGAAATCGCCAAAAAGCCATTTCCCAATGCCAAGGCCACTTCCTCCGGACTAAAATCGCCTTCAGGGCCAATCAATACGAGGGTATCCACGCCCGGTTGGGCCAAACTTTTTAAATGCGGAACGGGCTCCGAGGCGCACCAGGCAATATAGCGTTGTGGGTAATTGCCCGCATCGGCGATCACTTTTGCAAAGGGCGTTAAAGGGTTTAAAACCGGCAAATACGCCCGAAGCGACTGTTTCATGGCCGATACCAGTATTTTCTCTAAGCGGTCGGGCCGGATGGTTTCCCGTTCTGAGCGTTTGCACAACAGCGGGGTGATCGTATCAATGCCCATTTCGGTGGCTTTCTCTAAAAACCACTCCAACCGATCGATGTTTTTGGTAGGCGCAATGGCCACATGCAGGCGTGCGCGACGCTCGGCGGGCACGGGCGTGGTTTCCAAAATACGGGCCAGCACCTGTTTTTTGCCGATTTCACTGATTTCTGCAGTATAAAAGTGGCCTTTACCATCGGTGAGTTGCAGCCGATCGCCCGTTTTATGCCGCAACACGGTTTGCAGGTGCCGACTTTCCTCTTCGTCCAATTTGGCAAAACCGTTGATTATTTCTGGTGTGTAAAACATGCTTTCGTTTAAGAGCCTATAAAAATATAAATTTTCATTTGCTCTACGGCTCAAAAAATCCAACACTCGCACCCACCCAATCTTTGCCTTTGTTGTAGCGCACGCCCACCATTTCGCCCTTACTCATGCGAATCAGGTTGTTGACCAGGCGCGGTTTTTCCCAGTTTTTATTCCAAAGCAACATCATGCGGATCTCGCATTTGGAGGGTTCTTCCGGGTTGGTCGTTTCAATGCCAGCCACATACTCCACTTTGCGCTGGAGAATAAAATTGCCCGGATCGTCCACTTTTTCCACATCTTCCCGGGTCACGTTGATCATCACGCCTTGGCCGGAAAATGAAAACAAGGGTTTTAATACCCAATTTTCAAGGTCGGTCGGGATCGTTTTCAGGTCGCTTACAAAATGCGTTTCGGGCACAAAAGCCGATTGCATAAAAGGCAAGGTATGTTTGCTGATGCGGAAAAACCAGTTGGGATGTCCGACCCATTCGGCATTTACCTCGGTGGTCATATCCCAGGCACGGGGCAGGTCGTTGCGTTTTTCCAATTCATCAAAAATGATGCGGTTGTAAATGCGCTCAATGGCAATTTTGCGGTTTTGCGCGTCCAAATAATACAAATCGCGGCCTTCGCGGAGCACTTTGCTCAAACACAGCACTTTTATCCCCAAATACTTGGCAGTACCCCAGAAGTCGATGCGGGTATTTTGCTTTTCGGGTTCAATTTCGAGCAGCACCACATTTTCGGGTTTTGAATTGCCCACAATCACTTCGCGCATCAATGCGATGTAGGATTCCGGCGTCAGTCCGCCAAACAAATGATGCATATCTGCTGGAATGTCGAAATGCTTGCGGTACGATTCGGCCAGCATGTGCTGGAAAAAGTACAGCGATGGAAATCCCTGCATTTCAATGAGTTGCGGGGTTAGGCCACCGTTTTTGTCTTTACAAATTCCGAAATCGAGTTGCATGAACATGGTGTGTTCATCTTCGCCGGGCACCCTTAAATGCGTCGGCAACGCGGCCGCGCTTATTTGTTTAAAATCGGGCTGGGTGAGCACGGCGCAAATATCCGAAACCCCTTGCAGCAATTGCTGTTTAAGGTTTTGCGGTACAAAAACGGGTGTTTCGCTTACCCGAAAAGTAACCGCCTCTCCAAAGGCCGCATCGACCGTTTGCATAAAGGCATGGTACTTAGCTTCGGTAAAAGCAGCATTGTATTGTTGACGAATCGCGTGCAGCATAAGGCAGTGATTTTCTTCAGGTGAAGCAGCTGTTTTACGCTGCAATGGCGAAGATTCAATTTTTTCAAAAAACCTTTGGCTAAATCCCTAAAATAATTCGAGAAAAACGTTTTTAAACAGAAACAATGCAACAAATTAGCGGAATTGGCCCTAAGATCCCCTATGCATCTGTATATTTGGCGGTTAAAATGAAATGCCATGTCCGACCATAAGTCGCAGATTATCCTGGAAAATGTACCGAAACATATTGCCATTATTATGGACGGTAATGGCCGTTGGGCAAAACAAAAAGGCATTCCGAGGTTATTGGGGCATCGGAGTGGTGTCAAAAGTGTGCGCGAAGTAACCGAGGCCGCTGCCGAAATCGGGGTGAAATACCTCACCTTGTACGCTTTTAGCACTGAAAACTGGAACCGCCCCCCCGCAGAAGTAACCGCCCTGATGACCTTGCTGGTAGAAACCATCAAAGGGGAAATTCGCGACCTGAACAAAAACAAAGTACGCCTGCAAGCCATTGGCGATATCGAAGCTTTACCCGCCCCTACCTACAAAACCCTCATGGAGGGTATTGAGCAAACCAAAAATAACGACCGCATTACGCTGGTACTGGCGCTCAACTACTCGGCCAAATGGGAAATTCTGCGTGCTACCCGCATTATTGCCGAACAAACCCAAAAGGGGCTGTTGAAAGCCGAAGACATCAAGGAGTCGACCTTTGAGGCGGCACTCAGCACCAACGGCATTCCCGATCCCGAACTGCTGATCCGCACCAGCGGCGAAACCCGCATTTCCAATTTTCTGTTGTGGCAAATTGCTTATACCGAGTTGTATTTCACCCCGGTTTTTTGGCCCGACTTTGGTCGCAAGGAATTGTTTGAAGCCATTTTAAGTTACCAGCGCCGCGAACGGCGTTTTGGTATGACCAGCGACCAAATCAAATAAAGATTAGTCGGTTTTGGCCGGATGTTGCACTTGCTCCCATTTCAAACCAATGATGGCTTCGAGCGACAAACGCGCAATTTGCACTTCGGTATCGGCTTTCAGGCGCGATTCCTGGGCAGCGTAATAGGCGCTAGTCGCATTGGTATAGTCTTCCAGCGTTTTTTCATCCGTTTTGTACAATTGCTGAATCAGCACGTAATTGGTATAGATTTCCTGCTCGGCGAGCGCGCGTTTTTCCAAAATAGCCTTGGCGAGTTTGTATTGCGCATACCGCGCCAGGGTTTCTTCCCGCAGTTGCAGTTTGCGCTGGTTTATTTTGTGGTCGGCAATTTGCACCTCCTTTTTCCCAATTTTATTTTTGTTTTTCTGGCTCATCACGTTGTACAAATTGAGGCTCAGGCCAAAATTGTAACGCGGAAAAAAGACATTGCTCGATGAATCGGGTGACCGCAAATTGGCTTCATTGAGGTTGAAGGTTGCCTGCACATCGCGCATCCATTCTTTGCGGGCGTTTTTGGCGGTGGCTTCGGCGACCAATTTTTCATCGAGCACAATGGCCGATTCGGGGTTGTTTTGCCAGGCAAGTTGCACCAAGTATTCCGAAAAATCGCGGGCCTTCGCTTCCAGAGGCTGCACAATGTTATCAAAATCAGTTTGTTGCGCGTGTACAAGACTAGCGCTTAGGCATAGCAGCAAAGCCGCTGTTGGATAAAGTTTGTTGCGTTGCACGGTTTTTGTTTTTTGTTAAGGCACTTTTGGTGGTGGGATATCCAAGTTTTTGATTTCCTGAAATGCGGGATCGAAATTTTTCAAAGTGACCAGCACGGCTAAGAAAATATTATAAATCACATTCATTGGCAACTGCAAAATAGCCTCCTGGGCATAACAAGCCACGGCGAGCATAAAACACCAGGTGGTAATACCGGCATAAATCGCTTTGATGAGCGGATCGCGACAACGGATGAAGTAGTACAAACCCGTGCGCAATACAAAATAATGCATTAAAGTGTATAAAATTAGCCCAATCCAGCCCAATTCCACGGCCATGCGTACAAAACTGGAGTCGTGGGGAAAATTAGACAATTCGCTGTTGGGGTTAAAGCGCTTGCCCCATACGCCACAACTGCCCAAACCGCCGCCGAAAGGATGCGTTTGGATGTAGGGCTGAATTTTTTTCTGGTTTTCGAGGCGCAGGTTCATCGAATCATCCTTACTGGGTCGAAATGCCGATTGAATCCGGTAAATCACCCCACTTGAGGAAGATTTCAGGATAAATGCCGTACCCAGGAGCGCAAATACAAATCCGACCACCACCACGCGTTTGCTCAGGGTTAGTCCGCCGTAAAACACCGCTCCCGCCGGAATGAGCACATACGCCGTGCGTGTACCCGTGTAGGCCATGGCCCAAACCGAGCACAACAAGAGGAAACCTAACACGCCTTTTTGCCACATTTGGGTAGGTCCCGCAATCAGGGCCACACAAAACATCGCAAAACAAGCCATTAAAATACCAAATGTGGTAGGGTCGTAACAAAAGGACGGAATGCGCATCATGCCCCACTGAAAATACAACTGGTAGCGCTCTTTATCGGCCATCATCCAGTTGGTTTCGGTAGATGAAAAGCCCAAAAACTGCTGTTTTAGCCCATATAATGCCCCAATTCCGCAAATCAGGATGACCAATTTGAGCAAACCCATGATCCCGGTGCGGTTGTTGCGCAAGGCGTAAGCCCCAATAAAAAACACCGCCTGCTGAATGGCCACACTGCGCACCGTAAACAACCAGGCCATGCGCGATTCGGCATACGGATTGAGCACCTGCAACACATTATAATAAAGCCACGCCAAAATCATAAAACTTAAAGGATAGCGGGCAAAACTCCAGTCGCGCTCCTTAATTTGTCGCAATAAAATACCCACAGCACTCACTAAAATGAGCAAATCCAGCAAGGTCCCGATGGGGGCACTGGTGTATTTGGCACCAAAAACCACCAAAACGGCCACGAATAGCAGGGTTCCCAACGCAAACGTGAGGTTGAACAAACACACCACCACTACCGGAAAGCCAATGAGCACCAAAAAAAGCACAAAACTTACCTTGAATTCGAGTACCGAAAGCAGGTAGGAAATGGGCAGCGTTGCCAGCAGCAACAGAAAAATCCCCATGGGCGTATTTACCCCTTCGGCCCAGGACTGTTGATCGAACCAGCTGCGCAAGCGTGCGCCAGGGGTGTTGCCCTTCGAAAAAAGATCGCCGTGGTTGGGTGTCGCTGCCATAATACGTTGCTTGATGCGGGGTTAAAAAACGAGTATTTTTAAAAAAATAGCCGTCAATACCAGGATAATAAAGGCTTTCATGCCGCCTTCGATGAGGCGTTGGTAGCCGGTCAGTTCAATTTTTGGTTCTTTCATGCTGCTGCTTGTTTTGTGCGATTACCCCGTACACGGTCTATTTCCTGCCACAATTGTTGGATACGCGCTGCCCAGCTGTTGGTTTCGGCCAAGGCACTGCGGTTTTGCACCATGGTGGAATCGTTTTCTTGCAACGCCCGTTCAATTTGCCCGATAAACGCAGTATGGTCCTGCGCCAAATAAATATACTCGGCAAATCCCAGGATATCATCCGAAAAGGCCGTACTCACCACCGCTTTGCCTGCTGCAAGATACTCATTGATTTTGAGCGGATAAATACTGGCCGTAAGGGTATTGCACAAAAACGGAATCAGCACACAATCCATATATTGCAGGTAGGCGGGCAAACTTTCGAGCGGACGGCTACCGGCCCATACAACATTGGGCAATTGGTCGAGTCCAATTTGGGCGGGTTCACGGCTGTTGATCGGACCAATTAGCAACAAGGTATGCTCCAGATATGCCAGGGCAATTTTTTTCAACAAGGGGTAATCAATTCGCAGGGAGTCTAAGTTCCCCACAAAACCGATCACTTTTCCGGTTTTACCTTCCAGTTCTTTCGGACGTCGGAAGCGTCCTTGAAGCACCGTTTTAAATAGATCAACCGCTGCGGCATTGAAATACAGCACAATACGATCGGAATAGGGCTGTTTTAGTTTTTTCAGGTTGCTGGAGGTCACAAACGTCAAATCGGCCTGACGGATCGCCGCAATTTCCAGGTCGGTGCCGTGTTTGTCGGTATAAGGATCCTGGGTAATATCGTCGATGCAATGGTAAATTTGAAGGCTAGCGCCCGCGTTTTCGGGCAACATGCTGCCATAAAACGGATTGTAACAATTAATGTACACATACTCCTGCCAGCCATGATCGCGCAGGGCCTTGCGGATGGCGCGCAGCACAATGCGGTTGTTCCAGGCCTGAAAAAACTGGTACACCAAACCTGCAGGCAACCAGTTGATGGGCAAGGTGGGCGGGGGTGTAACGGCCACAAAATTGTTCGGTATTTGGGGCAAGGTTTCATATTGTACCCGGCCCAACAGCAATCCAGGCAGGCGTTTGCGCAACACCGGATCGCGTTTTAACAAGTCTTTCCAAGAATACGGATGATTTACGTACAACACCCGATTGGTCCGCGCAATTTCCTTAGCCATCGAAAGCGAGATCGATGAATAGGGGTTATCGGTACGAAACAAAGAAAAAAACAAGGTATCGTAAGTCATGAATCAGCCCGGGCTTTGAATTTTATTTTTAAAAAATGGTGTTTAAAAACAGCAAAAGGGTAGGTCAAATTTTTTCATTTTGAGGAACTGCGGCGGGCCGAAGTTTGTGCAACAACATTTCGTAGCCCGTTTTATACACCCAGGGCACCAGTCCGAATGCGCGCCACCAGCGAATGCCGTAATGCCGGTTTAAAAAAAACTGCATCCACACAAAACTGATGCTATAGCCCGTCAGGGTCGCATAAGCCGCCCCAAACAGACCAAAATTTCGAATCAATACATAACTCAGTCCCAGGTTGAGTATGGCCGTGGCCGCGGTAAAGGCAAAATTGGTCGCCGGTCGGCCGGTAGCATCCAAAATGGTTCCACATTGCACCGCAAACGGCATAAACAACCCAAAAAAGGCGGTAAAACGCAAAATATTGGCACTTTCCAGGTATTTAGGCCCCGCAAACAACAACATAATAGGCTCTGCAAACAATAACACCGTGATCAAAAAAGGCAAAATAATGGCCAAAATTGCGCCCACGCTGCGTTCGTACAACACCTGAATGCCTGCTACGCCCTGTTCTTCCAGGTGGGCCGCACTTTGCGGAAACACCACCGAAGCGATGCTAAACGAAGGCGCCTCAATAAGCTGGGTGATTTTACCAGCAGCATCATACACAGCAAAAGCGGCGGGCCCAATGAGCTGGCCCAACGCAAGTTTATCGATACTTTTGTAAAACATGGCGCTCAAATTGGTCCCCAGCACATATTTGCCATACGCCAACATCACGCGTACCCAGGTCCAATTAAGCCGATTTGAAAATTGCAAAAAAGGCCGTGCATATAAAGCGGTGTAAAGCAGCCCCACCAGTGCCCCCACCAGCATGGCGATGGCAAGGTGTTGTAAAAGCATCGGGTAGCCCATCATTTTACAAAAAACAACCCAGGCAAACAAAAAACCGCGAAAGCAGATGGTGCTCCAAAAAATGCCCCGAAACTCAAAATTCGCCTGTTGCACAAAATTGCAATGGTAAAGCAAGGCCATCACAAAATTGGTCAAAAAATAAACCGGCAGCACATACAAGACCTGGGGCGATTGAAAACTAGACGCAATCCAGGACATGCCACCCCACAATAAGACATTGGAAATCAAGGAAAAACAAATACTCAAGAACAACGCAGCAGTCGAAATAGCCGATTTAGCCGCCATATCCTGGCGGTGGGTATTTAAAAAACGGATAAAACCGTTCTGAATCAAGCCATTACGCCCCATTTCGAGGGTGTAGGTAATGATTAGAAACAGGCCCCAGGCGGCAAAGTCTTCTTTCGACAGACCGCGCAGCAACAGCACCGTTGTACCCAGCGAAAATACCAGTCCTGCGCCTTTTTCAAGCAAAGTCAGCAAGCCGGCGCGAAACCATTCCGTACGGCGCTCCATGCGTGTTTGTTTATGCGATGTTTTGTGCGTCCATTTGTGTGAGGACCGAACCGCCATAGCGTTCGCCGAGTCCACGCAAAAACGCAATCGTTGCGGCATCCTGTTGTTTAATGGCCATGCGCGCATTGAATACGCCGATTACCCGATCCACGTAAGGCAATAATTCCTGGGCGTCCGAATTTTGATTGAGCGCCGCAGCTTCCAACAGAATAAAATCGTAATGTCCTTTTAAGGCGGTTAAAAACTGTACAAACGGTTCATGCTCCAGCAATTCGGAAGGCGAACTGTGCATGCCGGTATTGCCAATCACATCCACAAAATGATCTTCCGGATCCATGTGCCCTTTTTCCTTTTGTTGAAACACTTCTGCCAACCCATATTCCCGGATCAACTGGTTGAGCAGGGCGCTATTGGGGCTGGCCTGTACAGAATAGGCTTCCGGCAACGGCATTTTAAAATTCGTGTCGAGCATCAACACTTTTTTATTGTTGGCAGCCAAGCTGTAAGCCAACGCATGCATGATAAACGTTTTGCCTTCTTTATTTTTAGGGCTGGTAATCAGGAACACCCGCTGGTTCGATTGCAACACCTGGGTTCTGATTTTGCGCACATTATCCCGGAAACTACTGAAAGCGGGCGCGGTAATTTTTCCGGCAAAAACCTGGTTAAAATCGAGGCCCTTTACCGGAATGGTGCAAACTGTACCCAAAAAAGCCAAATCCGTGGTATGTTTTTTAAAAGAATCGATGGATTGGATGGTATTGTCTAAATAGGCCAACAAAAACAACAGAATGCAGGTAAGCGAACCCGAAACAATGGCGGCAAAAGCACTGATCATGATTTGGCGCGTGGGTTCGGGATGCTCGGGCAATTGCGCATTTTCTACAATAGACAACGGATTGACGGCATTTTCGAGGTTCATTTTTGCCT
The DNA here is from genome assembly GCA_040397785.1 of Saprospiraceae bacterium. Taxonomy (GTDB): domain Bacteria; phylum Bacteroidota; class Bacteroidia; order Chitinophagales; family Saprospiraceae; genus M3007. The sequence continues at coordinate 111,287 of JBBAVI010000001.1, forward strand.
TGATAAACTCGGCGTCGGCTTCTTCAAATTCTTTCCGCGCCCGTTCTTCATCCGATTCTAATTTGGAGGAAATTTCATCGCTGGCGGCCATCGAACTCAGTTTGTTTTTGAGCGACCAGATTTCCTGGCTCAGTCGGCTCGAACTTTCGGAGGCTTCGATACGATCCATATCAATCGACACCTTTTCTTTATACAGGTCCTCCCTGGTTCTTTTCGAATCTTCCGGGCGTTGTTTTCCAAGCACTTTTGCTGAGCTTTGAACAGTCTTTTCCAGTTCTGATTTTGCTTCGGCCAGTTCGGTTTCTACATCTTCATCTTTGCCGCTCGTTTCGATGCTGCGTTTGGTGAGTTCGCGCACCCGTTGAAACTGTTCGTCGGTGCTGTTTTTTTCCAAAACCCGGCCCTGGGTGACGTCGACATCGCGTTTTTTGCCGTCATTCATGTATTTATCTAATTTTTCTACCGATTCGGCCGCCGAACGTTTGCGGGCTGATGCGCGTTGCTGGTCAATTTCCAATTTGGCAATTTGAGTGATCAACTCCTCACTTTGTTTGCCCAACGCAGGCAGTCCTTTTTGTTTCAGGTACATAAACCGGAGGTCGGTAATAGAATCCACCAACTGTTTTTTATCTTCCGACAAGCGCGAAAACGCCTCCACCGATTTGCGTTTTTCCCGCACCGAAAGGTTGTGGTAATAGCACATAAAGCGGGTGGAGTAGGTATTGGCCATAAACCGCGACAAGGCCGGGTTTTCGGTGGTCAATTCGATGGATAAATAATCGGTGGTGCCTTTGCGTTTGATGGAAAGGCAGGCGCTCAAGGCATCGTGGTCATACCCATATGCGCGCGATACGCGGTCGAGTAAAAAATCAAGATCCGGGCTAAAAGAAGGGTCCGTAAGGCTGTCGAGGTTGATTTTGCTAATTTCTTTGCGCAGCGCATCCGATTTTGTGGTAAAATCGTCTGGTGTAAGTCCAACCAATGCCGGATTGCCTTGCCGAAAAGCCTTTTCTGGCCCGCTTGGACTGGCCGAAAGATCGTGTTTCAGCATTTCTAACCCCAAAATTTTGAGGGTAGAGCGCGACTGGGTAAATTCAATCAGGTTAGAGAAAGCGTTATCTACCTGATACTGTTGCACAAACGCATCGGAGTTATCGGAATTGATCCCTTTATAGTTCACAATACCGGTTGCCATGATGACGGTCGCCTTGTATTGTTTCGGTTTTCGGCCAATAAACAGGTAAGTAGCGGCTGCAGTTGCCAGCATTACGGAAAGAATCAGCCATTTACGGCGCGCAAGAATGCGTATCAGGTAAGCAATATCCATAACAGAATCGTCGTATTCAGTGAGGGGTGTAGGATTAAACAAAGCAATTGCGTCCGGTTGAACAACAACCGACGCGTAAATCGTTAAGAAAGTGTGGAAGTATTGCTTCCGGTTGCCCGGAGTCGTGCAGACGGTTTTTGGAAACAGCCTGGAAAAGCAATAGATGGATTAAAAGTATAAAAAACAGGCACACACTAAGTAAAAATCTAAGACAAAGATAATACCAATCTGCGAGTTGACTTGGTTTGGGTGGGGATTTTTACAAAACAAACCCAGCATAAAAAACCGCAGCACCGTAACAGAACCTCCAATGGAGCCTATTTTAGGGCGATTTGTAGAAAAATGCTTTCCCACATGCACAAAGGCCCCGAACTTTCGTTTTCTTTATTCTTTGCGCTCAACTGAAATCCACTTATATTTGTTCATTAAAATTCATACCCTGTGATGTTGAATTTGAAGCGCGTGCTGCGCACATTTGACTTTGAAAAATTTATAACGGACATGAAATTGAAATCGTCCCTCGTGCTGTTCTCATTTATTGGAATAGCGGGCATCGCTTTTTTAGTAAACCGTACACAACCGGTCAATACCGACCCCAATCCGCAAAAAGAAGCAGCCCTGATGCAGGCGTTGCTCCAGGGATTGGCCAACCTGCATTTTCAACCCAAGGCCATCGATGATCAGTTTTCGAAAGAGGTGTACAACCTTTATTTGAAAGACATCGACAATGGCAAACGTTTTTATAATAAAGCAGACATTGATCAGCTCAAAGGCTTTGAAACCAAGCTCGACGATCAGGCCAATGCTGGCACATTCGAGTTTTTCAACCGCTCAGTGGAGTTGATGGACAAATCCTTAGTTAAAACACAGGGCTGGTACCGTGAACTGCTCACCGCGCCTATGGATTACAGCAAAAATGAAATGCTGGAATCGGATACTAAAAAATTAGAGTGGGCCAAAGACGATGCGGAATTGCGCAGCCGTTGGGAAAAATGGATGAAATACGAGGTTTTGAGCCGGGTAACCGACGAACAAACCAAGCAAGACAAAGCGGATTTTACCGGCGAAAAGAAAACCTTTGAGCAATTAGAAACCGAACAGCGCGCGAAAGTGCTTGATACCTATGATAAATGGTACAAGCGCATGCAAAAGGCTACCCGTGCCGACCGAATGGAATTGTACCTCAATTCGATCACCAATGTATTTGACCCGCATACCGGTTATTTTTCGCCAAAAGACAAGGAAAATTTTGATATTCAAATGTCGGGCAAACTCGAAGGCATCGGTGCGCGCCTGCAAAGCGATGGTGAAAAAACCAGTGTAACTGAAATTGTTACGGGCGGACCAGCGTGGAAACAAGGTGCTTTAGAAGTAAAAGACGTGATTGTAAAAGTTGCACAGGGCGAAGGCGAGGCGATTGATGTAATGGGCTGGGAAATAGACGATGTGGTATCCAAAATTCGTGGCCCGAAAGGCACCGTGGTAACCCTAACCGTTCAGAGAACAGATGGCACCGAAAAAACCATCAAAATCACCCGCGATGTGGTGCTGATGGAAGAAGGTTTTGCCAAATCACTCCTGCTGAAAGGCAGTGAAACCGAGCAGGATAAAATCGGGTATATTTATTTGCCGAAGTTTTATGCTGATTTCACACCGCAGGGCGCTACCTCTTGCGCTGCGGATGTAGCAAAAGAAATTGAAAAACTGAAAAGCGAAAAAGTAAAAGGCATCATCCTCGATTTGCGTGGCAACGGGGGTGGTTCTTTGCGCGATGTGGTGCAAATGTCGGGTTTATTTATCGAAGAAGGCCCGATCGTACAAGTGAAAAACCGCTCTAAAACGCCCGATATTATGCGCGACAACGACAGCCGTGTGCAATGGGGCGGTCCTTTGGTGGTGATGGTCAATGGTTTTAGCGCTTCGGCTTCTGAAATTTTGGCTGCTGCCATGCAGGATTACCACCGCGCTGTGATTGTGGGCTCTACCAGCACCTATGGCAAAGGCACGGTGCAACGCTTTTTGGATTTAGACAATGCGACCCGCGACGAATCGGTGAAACCGCTGGGCGATATGAAACTGACCATCCAGAAATTTTACCGTATTACGGGCAAAACCACCCAATTGGATGGCGTTACCCCGGATATTGTGTTGCCTGATTTTTACAATTTTGTAGAGCTGGGTGAAAAAGAAAACGATTATCCGCTTGAGTCAACGACCATTCCTGCGGTTCCTTACAACCAAAATGCGTATCAGATTGCCGATTTGGGCAAATTGAAATCGGCCAGTGCAACACGGGTAGAGGCCAACGAAACCTTTAAAAAGGTAAATGAAAACGCCATGCGGTTGCGCAAGCAAAAGGACCAGACGGTTTATCCGTTAGAGGGCAACAAATACCGCATGTGGAACAAAAAACAGGATGAGGAAGCCGATCGCTATGACAACCTGTTCAAGCCGATTGATGGTTTTGTGCTGGAAAACTTGAGCGCCGATTTGCCTCAAATTCAGGCCGATACATCCCGCGCTGCTCGCAATGAAGGCTGGATGAAAGATAAAAAGAAAGACATTCAACTGCACGAAACGTTTAAGATCATGCAGGATATGATTCGGATGGATGCCGTGGCTGGAAAGCAGTAGAAATTAAGATTTTTAATTTTAAAAAGAGGCTGTCTCAAAAGGGAAACTTTTGAGGCGGCCTCTTTTCATTTTTATATTGAAGCGCCTAAAAAAACCTATTTTGATACTTATAGTCCGTAGACTTATTTACATCTATACTTCAATTTTGCACCAAAATTAAATTTGATGCGCGTAATTTATACAGTTGAGGAACAAAATACTCTTAAGCAATTAGGAAATAGGATTCGTGATCTTCGAATAGAAATTGATTTATCTCAAGAAAAACTGGCTTTTGCTTGCGACTTGGACAGAACATATATTGGGTCTGTCGAAAGAGGCGAACGAAATATATCCATTCTAAATATTGTAAAAATATCAAACGCCTTAGGCGTTAACCCTCAAGAATTATTATCAGGACTATAATGAATGAGCTCTTTAAAATACCGCCAAGGACTATTTCTCAATTAACAACACCTGAGAAACTAACCGAATATTTCTCTGAACTTATTGGTCGATCTTTTCCACTTACAGGTAAAACTCGTACTGATGGTTCAAATTTAAGAAAATTGATCGCTTCTATATTGTTCCAAAACACATTTCCAGAATTGGCACAAACTGAACAATATGAAATCCTTCCACCCAAAAGAAAAGGTGTACCTAAGATATTAAGCCATTTAATTGACACATATCTTATTACCAGTGGAGAGTCTTATAACCTACAAGTTTGGAATCGAATTCCTGGAAGTAATTCGTTGTTGGTAAAGTATGAAAATGGCGAAAGTTTACGGTGTATTGATGTTAGGTTTGTATTGGTAAAAATTGATATCAAATTAGAAAAAATCACTTCAGTTCTTATCATGACTCCTGATTATATAGAAAAAAAATTTGGTGTATTTGGAAAGCCAACAATTAAACATCAATTATTAATTTCAAGGAAAGTTCGTAAATCGATTATCGAAAGTCCCGACAAGATATTTTCACTTCCTGATTCAAAAAAGATTGCATACTATATTCGTCATGACTACCAATCTCCCGATTCTGGATTGGTTTCGGAACCGACAATTGATAATTTATTTTCAATAGCATTAATTTTGAGTCTTGTCGCTAAAGATCTCATCGGATATAAACTCGATTCTGGTCCAACTAAAAATCGAGGTCAGGCGTTAGAGCGAAAAGTGAGTGAGCTATTAGGATATAAAATTCTTGAGAATGACTTATTACATGGTGCATTTCCAGATATCAAAAACCAGTTACTTGAAGTAAAAGTTCAAGATACCCAAACCGTTGATTTAGGCAGGTTTTCGCCAGCGCAGGCAGAGCCAATATCTAGCACACATAATTTTACTACATTTGACGTTCGTTATTTAATTGCACTAACTAACCCAAAAACTGAAATCATAGAAGGCCTTATTTTATCTCCAGGGGAAAGACTTGGGGAGATTTTTTCATATGTAAGCGCTGAAAGTTTTAAGTGCCAGAGATCTATTAAAATGCAGTTTTTTGATAAATATCATGGCAAAGCAGTTTTTAATCCAGATTAAAAACTGGTTCAATATTGAAACATTTTGCAACCTTTATTTCTAACTCTTTTTCCAGTATTGATATTTGATCAAGATTTTCAGTGAAATTCAACTGCTTTACCAATGAAATTACCTCAATAGCTGCTTTTGAGGAATATTCTGGCAAAGGATATCTCTCTACATATTGAGTAATATATCTTCTTCGTCCTGAGTAAAGTTTATTATTAAAAACTAAATCATGATACTTTGTCATCAATTTTGAATTTGCAATTCCCTGAATAAATAATAATTTATCAATATCGTCTTTCTTTTCAGCAGAAATCCAGTAACAATTCCCATTTACAATTTTGCCCGATGTATCAAAGAAAAATCGTGGTTTTAAGCTTATATCCGGGAAAACAAGCTTTGGAAAAACCCATTGATCAGGCTTATGTGAAACCCAAAGTTCATACCATTTTCGACCTGATTCTATTAAATATTTCCTTGCCTTTAATACTTCTTCGTGCTTTAGAAAATAGCGTTTTGCAATTGGGTACTTTTCAATATCAACCGTTTCCTTATGCCCGTTTTTAGCAACGTGAGGATATAGTACTTTTAGTTTAATATTTTCCACTGTGCCCCAGGCCCCAATATTTTCTTGGGAAACTAGTTCTTTTAATATCTCATCCTCCGGCTTGTCAACACCAAGATCATCCCATTTATCGCTTATGAAAACTTTATCAGCTGTCGATTTTATACCAACTTTTACTTTGAAAAAATCTCCAACCTTGTATTTTGAGGCTAAATCAATCTTAGAAACCCAACTAGCCTCTTCTGTTGAAAGAATCTCCCATGGACTTGATGAGCCAACTTCGTATATTAAGGTTCCAGATGATTTTTTGTAACGCTTTTGGTCTGTTGAAAAATATCCCGATATTGGACTTGATAGTACCTCAAATACGTCATCAACTTTAGTTAACGGCCCGCGATATCCGTTTAACTCTTCATAAACTTTAATAAAATTAGATTTTGAAGTTTTGGGGATGCGACATTTCCTTCCAATAAAAATCGCTGGTAATACTGCAGCATCAAAAATCTTAGTATCACCCAGATCTATTAGTTCTAGTATTTCAAAGTTTTCAGACAAATATTTTCGAATAGCCTCACCACTCTTAGTTGATAAATAACGATTTGAGGTTATAACGCCTAGTAATCCCCCAACTTTCAAACTTTCTGTCATTGCAATTAAAAAAGGGTGGTATAGATCAACCCTACCTTTCAGATTAAACTTGTTAGCAAGTGCTTGTGCCTTTTCGGTGCCAAGAATCTGGGTTCTGACGTACGGTGGATTAGCAATTACAATATCGAATAGTCCATTCAATCGCGACTTTTCAGTGTTGATAAAATTTAATACAGTCTGTTTGTTAGTAACATCTATCGCATTCAGAAAATCACCATGGAATAGTTCAAAATTACTAATGTCAAATTTTTGCAACCGCTTTTTGGCAAAATTTAGATACGAGTCATCAGAATCGTAACCAGTTAACTTAAATTCTGATTTCTTGTCCGAAAGCTTATCGCCAATTGCTAATAATAACTCTCCATGACCACAGGCAGGATCAAGTATGCTTTTATGATGAATCGTTGCGTATTTTAAGATAAGGTTGGCAAGATAACTTGCAAGCGGTTTCGGTGTAAACGTTGCACCTGTACTCTTAATTTGTGCTTTTGTTGCCATAGGTCTCATGTGAAAAAGCAAAGTTATTACTTTTTACATAAAACGATATGTTTTAAAATGGATTATTTATCCATCAAACGCAATCCCTCTCGACGGGTTAAAGGAGCCAACGGTGTTGCAGCAATAAATGCCCGAACCGCCTCCGGATTGGTGCGGGAATATTGTCTCAAGGCCCAACCGGCCCCTTTTTGAATAAAAAACTCCTTGGATCCAGCCAGGCGTCGGATATACTCGAACAGTAGCGCCGAATCGGTATCATTTTTATACGAAAGTTGAAAAATAATGCTCACCCGTTGCAGCCACATATGGTCCGAATCCATCCAGCGTTCGGTAATGGGTTTCATTTGTTCGGGAAACCGTTTGAAGTGTATCCCCACCAATTTGGCGATCCAATCGACCGTATCCCACCAGGAACGGGTACAAATCAGGGTTTCGAGCAGTTGTATGGCCTGTGCGTCGTGTTTCTTAATCGTTTTTTCAACACATTGCAAGGCAAAATAGTGCATTTCACGGTGATCATCTTCAAAACACAAGTGCGTGAGGGCAGGAAGGTCGGCAGGCGCGGGCAAGCCATTTTCCTCAAATATTTGTTTGGAAATGGCCACCCAATGCGGCGCTTTCAGGCCAAAGAATTCAAATTGATGGCGCATATAAGCCATTTGTCCTTGCGCAATCGAAGGGTCGCCCGCCGCCCGAAAACGCGCTGCAACCAAAGTATAATAGGATTGAGGATCCAGCATGCCCCTGTTTTTTGTGTCGAAAGGTACAAAGAGGCCTCCAAAACCTTGTATCCATCGAAAGGAAAGCCGCGCTTAAAACTAAATTGCTCGAAAAGCCGTTCCTTTGCAGTCCAATCCAACTTACGTGAACACATCTTTTTGATATGATGAAACAAGTCCTTTTTCCTTTGGCAGCCATTTGTCTGCTGTTTGGCGCCTGTGCCGTGAAGCCCAAAGCAAATTTTACCATGCCGGTCAAAAAAGTAACCGCGCCCGCCCTGGTAAATTTCACCAATACTTCCCTGAAAGCAGAAAGCTATGAATGGGACTTTGGCGACGGCGGTACCTCCAAAGAAGTGAGCCCTAGCCACAAATACAAACATTCCGGCAATTTTACCGTCGTACTTAAAGCCACTAAAGGCAACAAAACTGTACTTTCCAAACAAATGATCCAGGTAACTGCACCCGAGCGCTGTCTCGTAGAAATTGAAACCACCATGGGCACCATGCTTGCCGAACTGTATTCGGCAACCCCCAAACACCGCGACAATTTTGTCAAACTTTCCGATGAAGGCTATTATGACGAATTGTTGTTCCACCGGGTTATTTCCGGGTTTATGATCCAAGGCGGCGATCCGAACTCGCGGGGCGCAAAACCCGGCCAATCCCTCGGCTTCGGCGGCCCCAGCCATTTGGTTCCAGCAGAATTTGTTGATTCGTTGGTACACCTGAAAGGCGCAATTTGTGCAGCCCGCACCAGCAATCCAGAAAAAAAATCGAGCGGTTCGCAATTTTACATTGTACAAGGCGCACCCGTTGCGGCTGAAATGCTTACCCAGATTGAAAACAGCCGCGGTTTTCACTACACCCCCGAACAACGTGCCGATTACACGACCATCGGTGGCACCCCGCAGCTCGACCGTGAATACACCGTGTTTGGCCGCGTAATTGAGGGTTTGGACGTTATAGACAAGATTGCGGCGACCCAAACAGGCGCTGGCGACCGTCCAACAACCGATGTGAAAATGAAAATTCGGGTCATTAAGTAATTTCAAATCCAAGGAGCGCCGGGCTCCGAACAACATGCATTTATTGGTAAATTGCATTTCAATACGCACAAATTGGTACGATAAGGTGGCTTGGCCCTTTATCGTACTCTTGTTCGTGTGCCCGGCGCTGCTTTTGGCCCAAAACCCCGGGACTGCCGCCCAGGATACCACCCAAAAATTGAAAATTGAAACGGCCCAACAAGTAGAGGGATTTTCAAGAAACGGGCACGAATCGCGCAAACTGAGCGGCAATGTGCGACTGCGCCAAGAAAACACCCTGGTGTATTGTGATACGGCCATCATTGACGATTATACCAACAATGCGGTGTTGCGCGGCAATGTGGTATTGGAGCAAAGTGACTCTGTAAAAGTATTTGCCGATTCGGCAGTGTACCTCGCAGCGATTAAAACCAGCGACCTATTTGGCAATGTGGTGCTGGTCAATGGCGTACAGGAGTTATTTACAGACAAACTGCGCTACGACATGGCCAATAAAATAGCCACTTACCACCAGGGCGCTACCATGACCAATGGAAAAAGCCAGCTGGTAAGTCGACATGGGTATTATTTTGTCCAAAAGAAAGAGATTTACTTCAAGGGCAATGTGTTGGTGACCGATCCGGAATTTACGATGCGTACCGATACCATGCAGTTCAATACAGAAACCCAGACCGTTGGTTTTCTTGCGCCCACCTTGATCAGTCAGCGCAAAAGTAAAATATACACTGAAGGCGGTTTTTACGACATTGAAAACCAGTTTGCGGAGTTTGATAAAAACCCGCAATACGAAAAAGACGGTCAAAAAGGCAAAGCGAAAAAAATGCGGTATAGCGGCAGCACCAAAGAATATACCTTGGAAGGAGACGCTTATATTGACGATCGGGACAAAGGGCAAAAAGTGCAGGCCGATGTGGTGCGTTTTAATTCGGAAACCGATGCTACGGTACTCAAGGGCAATGCACATTTTCAGGACAGCACCCGCGATATTACAGGCGCGGAGATTCGGTACAACAGTAAAGTAAAAGATTTTCAGTTGCTGGGCCGGGGTCGGCTGGTGGATCCACCGAATATTATTGAGGCCGATTCGCTCAATTTTAATGACGAATTGGGCAGTGGCTTGGCCCTTGGCAGCGTTATTTTTCAGGATACGGTGAATAATTACACTATTTTGTCGTACCGGATGGATTATAACAAAAAGACGGAATACCTCAATGCTTTTGGCGGATTTGGGGCAGATGGTGCGGCAGGCAGGCCGATGATGAAAAACCTGATGGAAGGTGACACCTTATTTATGAGTGCGGACACCCTTATTTCGTACAAACCAGACAGCGCATCGACGAACCGATTGCTGATTGCCCATCGGGATGTGCGTATTTTTAAAAGCGACCTGCAGGCGGTATGCGATTCCCTTTCGTTTAGTTCGGCCGATTCTATTTTTTGGTTTTTCAAATTGGATAGTATTCAGCAGCCTTTGCTTTGGAGTGATACGACGCAGTTTTCGGGCGATACGATCCGATTATTGCTGAAAAACAACAAAATAGATCGTTTGTGGCTTACAAAAAATGCCTTTGTGATCAATTCAGAAGAGGGTATTTTATTCAATCAAATAAAAGGACGTAACATCACTACAACGTTTCGGGACAATGAGGCTAAAGAAATGTTTGTGGAAGGCAATGCACAGGCCGTGTATTATGCCCTGGATGATAAAGGTGCCTATGTAGGACTCAATGAGACTGCTTGCTCGGAAATGCGCATGTTTTTTGATAAAAAAAAGTTAGAACTCATCAAGTTTTACGCAGAACCGGCGGGTACTTTTACCCCGATGAGCAAGGCAGGTAAAGAGAACAAACCCCTGGATGGTTTTTTATGGGAGCAAAAACGTCGGCCGCGAAATATGAGCGATTTATTAAAGCAAAAAAGTGCAATACGTTAAAAATGAATAATTTATAAAGAAAAGCGACTTTTTAGAAGTATTGAAATGTCCAATTAAGCCTTTTTAAAATTCCGCATTCTACTAAAATCTCGTATTATTCTATTACAAAATCGGCGTTTTTCTTACTTTGCAGCCCACTCACTACCGGTTGCATTTTTATTCCATTGATTTCCTGTTTTATACAATGCGTTGCAAAACGCCGTGAAAGGCGTATTTGTAAGGCATAAATATTTGCAACATATGCGGCTACTTTCTACCTTTTTTGCATTTTTCTACTTTGCACAACTTTCCTGGGCCCAATGTCCGCCAGTCGGCTTTCCCGAAGCGGGCAATACTTGTTCCACCGCACCCATATTATGTGCCAACCTGGATGGTTATTGTAATACGATTAACAATAACAATATGGTGCAAAACTTTCCGGGATGCCCGGGATTTCAGCTCAACAACGACGAATGGTTTGCCTTCTATGCCGGTTCTACCACCATCACCATGATTGTTACGCCGAGCAACTGCACCAGCAATGGCAGCAACCAGGGCTTGCAGGCTGGTATTTACAGGCAATGTACCAGTAATCCGGTCGACTTGCAATGCTCTTGTACCACCAACCCTTTTACCCTGACAGCCAATAATTTTATTGTTGGACAAATTTACTGGATGGTAATTGACGGTTGTGGCGGCGACGTTTGTGATTATTCGATTGATGTTACGGTGGGTTCTACCGTGGGTCAGCCACCTGCCAACCCGGGCCCGATCACCGGACCGGCCAATGTTTGTGAAGGAAGTACCACGAGCTATACCATTACGCCGCCGGTTGGGGCATCTATGTACAACTGGACCCTCACGCCGCCTATTGGCACCCTGACCCCCAACAACAATACCGTTAGTATTGCCTGGGGCAGCAATACCACTTCTGCTGAGTTGTGTGTAAGCACCTCAAATGCATGTTACAACAATCCAACTCAATCTTGTTATACGATTGATGTGGTGCCCAGGCCAACGGCTACGCTTTCAGGCGCAGGGATTATCTGTGCGGGGGGCTCCGGGAATGTTCCTTTAACCGTGAATTTTACAGGAGAAGGTCCTTGGACATTTATTTATCGAATCAATGGCGTAAATCAGCCTGCTGTCACCACCAGTTCCAATCCATATACAATCAATGCCACGACTTCCGGCACCTACACCCTTGCAAGTGTTACCGGTGGCGCTGCAACCTGTACGGGAACGGTTTCGGGTACCTCCGTGGTATCACAAACCAATATTACCACAACGGCGGTCGTGACCCAAGCTATTTGTGGCCAAAGCAATGGCGCCATCAATTTAACCGCCAGCAACGGCACTGCACCCTATACTTTTATCTGGTCGAGTGGACAAACAACGGAAGACCTGAGTGCCATCCCTGCGGGCACCTACACGGTGACGGTTACGGATAACAATGGCTGTACCAATACGGCCCAGGCTACGGTCAATGACAACCCGGTCACCCTCAACTTAACCGCTGTAGTAACCGCGAATACCACGTGCATCAATGGAAATGGGGCGATAAATTTGTCCGTAACCCCTGCCAATACCTATCAGTACAACTGGTCGAATGGCGCAACAACGGAAGATTTGGCGGATTTACCCCCTGGCTCCTACACCGTGACCGTTACTTTTGGCGTAAACTGTACCAATACCGCCAGTTACACCATCAACGACAATCCGAATCAGCCCAATATTACAGCAACCACCACCCAATCTACCTGCGATCAAACCAATGGCAGCATCAACGCTTCGGTCACTGGCGGCGTTTCGCCTTACACCTATTTATGGTCGAATGGCGAGACAACGGAGGACTTAAGTAATTTGTTGGCAGGAACTTATACCCTGACCGTAACGGGCGCGAATGGTTGTACCAGAACGACCGAGCTGACGGTCTCGAACAACAATCCACCGATTAATGTAACGGCCGTGGTGGTAAACAACACCACTTGCCTGGGCGGCAACGGCAGCATTAATGTATCGGTGGCGCCTGCCAACACCTACACCTATCTTTGGTCGAATGGCGAGACAACACAAGATTTGAGTAACCTTCCGCCAGGCACGTACTCGGTTACGGTTACCCAGGTGGGAAGCTGTACCCAAACGGCCGAATTTACCATTAATGACAATCCCATTTTACCCAATATTGCACCCGTGGTGGTCAACACCACCTGCGATTTGGCCAACGGAAGCATTAATTTGTCGGTGAGTGGCGGCGTGGCACCGTACACGTATTTATGGTCTGGCGGAGAAACAACCAGTAGTTTTACCAACTTATTGGCCAACAGCTATCAGGTGACTGTGACCGGTGCGAATGGCTGTACCCAAACAGCGGATATCACCGTGAACAACAACAATCCACAAATCAATATTACCGCCACCGTTACCGCCAATACCATTTGTGTGCCCGGCAGCGGCAATGGCAGCATCAATGTATCGGTGAGCCCGATCAACCCGGCCTATACGTATATTTGGTCGAACGGATTTACCACGCAAGACTTGAACAACCTCGCGCCTGGAAATTATACCATCACGGTGAGCGCTGGTGGCACCTGTACAAATACGGCTGATTTTGAGGTGCCAGACAATCCGAATTTGCCCACGATTACCGGCAATTTTATAGAATCAACTTGTGATTTGGCAAACGGCAGCATTAACATCAGCGTAAATGGTGCCACTACCCCATATACTTATCTTTGGTCGAATGGCGCTACTACCCAGGACGTAACGGGTTTGGCGGCGAATGGATACACCGTTACAGTTACCGGAGCCAACGGCTGTACCAGCACTTCAGAATATAGCATTACGAACAACAATCCGCCCATTTCGGTAACCGCAGTAGTAAGTTCTAATACAACTTGCAATGCGAATGCCAACGGAGCAATAAATGTATCGGTGGTACCTGCAGGCACGTACACGTACCTATGGTCGAATGGATTGACTACCCAGGATTTAACTGGTTTGGCCTCAGGCTCCTACCAGGTAACGGTTACAGGCGCAGGATCTTGCTCTGAAACTGCTTCGTTTGATGTGTCAGACAATCCGAATGTGCCCAATTTGAACTTTAATGGAACCAATGCGCGCTGCGGACTCAACAACGGGGCCGTTAATTTATCGGTTAGTGGCGGGGTAACTCCTTATACTTACCTGTGGACTAACAATGCGATTACGCAAGATTTGAGCAATGTGCCGAGTGGTTATTACGAAGTGACGGTAACCGGGGCAAATGGCTGTATCAGTGTCGGGGATATCTTTGTAGATGATGAGGCGATTCCGGTTAGCTTAAATGGTATTGTGACCGATAAAACGTCCTGCCTGACAGACAATGGCAGAATTGTGCTTCAATTATCGCCTTTTAATGTTACGGTAAGTTGGGCAAGTGGCAGTACGGCAACCAGCCAGAATAACCTGGCCCCGGGCGATTACAGTGTAACGGTGAGCGCCGGAGGTACCTGCACCGAAACGGCTACGTTTACCATTATTGACGCTACAGAAATCCCAACCCTTACGACCGATGTAACCGCTGCCCGCTGTGGCTTACCCAATGGTGGAATTGACCTGGAAGTAAGTGGCAGCGTGGCTCCATATACCTATAAATGGTCGAACAACGCCAATACGCAAGATTTGACGAACAAATTGGCGAGCACTTTCACCGTCACCGTTACTTCTTCGACCGGATGCAGCGCGACCACCGAAGTAACCATACCGATCAATGATTTGTCGATTGTAGTCTTTGGCGGCATCAGTGATAATACGTCCTGCGGTCAACCGAATGGCTCCATTTTTATTACAGCCGATCCCATTGAGAATTATCAATACAAATGGTCGAACAATGCCATGGTGGCTGATTTATATAACCTTGCACCTGGCATGTACACCGTGACGGTGAGTTTTGGCGTAAGTTGTTCCAGTACCGCAACATTCGAAATTTTAAATGCCGCAACAGCACCCAATTTGTCGGCTTCCGCAACAGCGGCTACCTGTAATTTGAACAACGGCAGTGCCCTGGCCAGTGCCAGCGGCGGGGAAGCGCCTTACACCTACAATTGGTCGAACAACACTACAACCGCACAGGCCAATAACTTGATACCAGGTGTATATACCGTTACGGTAACAGGCGCCAATGATTGTACAGCAACCGCAACCACGGTGGTCTCTAACAACAACATTGCCTTGAACATCAGTGGTATTGCGAGCGAAAACACCTCTTGTATCAATGGAAATGGGGCCTTAAATATCAGTGTTGTACCCGCAGGCGCGTACACCTATGCCTGGTCGAATGCGGCCAATACTGCCAACATCAGTAACCTGGCGCAGGGCGCTTATACGGTAACCGTAACCGCTGGTGTTAGTTGTTCCGCCACTGCGAGTTTTAATGTTAATGACAATACACCCAACCCAAGCATTGTGCCCAATATTACGGCCGCCATTTGTAGCCAAAGTAACGGCGCAATTGATTTGACGGTCAGCAATGCCAGTGGGCCTTACACCTACCTTTGGTCGAACAATGCTACGACCGAAGACTTAACGGGGGTGCCACCGGGCAACTATGCCGTTACGGTGACTGCTTCCAATGGTTGCAAAGCCGATACCTTCCTGAATGTGGCCAACAACAGCACTAGTTTTAGTTTATCCGGCATAACGACAGCGTTGACCAATTGTGCTGCGCCCAATGGGGCCATTAATTTCACCGTTACACCGCCCGGCGCTTATTTAATTGCCTGGTCGAACAGTGCAACCACAGAAGATATTAGCCAGTTGGCTGCAGGGGTTTATACCGTTTCCGTAACGGAAGTAGGCAGTTGTGTGGCGTCCGCTACGTTTGTTGTAGATGATCAACGCATTTACCCAAGCAGTACCCAAACGATTGCGTCTGAAATATGCGGCCTTCAAAATGGCAGCCTCCAATTGACGACCCAGGGCGGCACCATACCTTATCAATTCAATTGGTCGTCGGGTCAAACCTCCGAAGACTTAAATGCAGTTGCTGCTAATACCTATACCGTAACCATCACCGACGCCAATTTCTGTACGGCTACAGCGACCCGTACCATTCCAGGTAATACGGTTGGTTTTGCCATTGCCGGCACGCCTCAAGCCAATACTTCTTGCGTGAGTTCCAATGGAAGCATCGACTTAACGATTAGTCCGGCAGATCCAGGATTTGGCTTGTCGTACACCTATGCCTGGTCAAACACCCCACTTACCCAAGATCTGAATGCGGTGGCGGGCGGCACTTATGTAGTGACCGTGAGCGCGGGCGGCACTTGTACCAATGTGGCAAGTTTCAACATTCCCGACGACTCCAATCCCCCACAATTGGCTGCGGGTATTACACCTGCTTTTTGCGGACAAAATAGTGGCGGTACTGATTTGAATACCAGCGGAAGCCAGGCACCTTACACCTATACCTGGTCGAACAGTGGCCTGGTAGAAGATTTAAGTGGCGTTGTATCCGGCGATTATACAGTTACCGTGGTTGGTGCCGACGGATGTAAAACCGTTGCGCAATTTACCATCCCTGAAAACACCCTTTTACCTAGTATTGCCGGGGCAGCAACCCCGCTTACTTCTTGCATCAGCAGCAATGGCGCGCTTAACATCAATGTAAGTCCGGTGGGCCTTTATACTTATAACTGGTCGAACGGCGCTACCCAGCAAAACCTCGCAAACCTGCCCACCGGCGTGTACACGGTAACGGTAAATGGCGGCGGCGCTTGTATTTCAACGGCTACTTTTACAGTAGACAATGCTACTCAAACCGTAGATTTGAGCAGCATGATCACCAATATTCTTTGTTTTGGCAATACAACCGGCGCCATCGATGTGTCGGTAAATGGCGGAACCGGACCATACACTTATGTGTGGCAACCAGCCGTACCGGGCAACCTGCAAGATTTAAATAATTTGAGTCCAGGCACTTACCGATTAACCACTACCGACGCCAATGGATGTTCTACCAATGCGGTATATGTCGTTTCACAACCTAATGCTGCTTTGCAAATTAATTGCGTTGCGAGCAATACGGTTTCTTTCCCGGGCGGATCAGATGGATCGGGTAGTTTGAGCATCGCAGGTGGGACAGCGCCTTACACGGTGACTCCTTCCGTGGGCAATCCGCAAACCGGCGTTCCGGCGGGCGTATTGAATTTCAATAACTTACCGGTTGGTGCGTATGCGCTAAATGTAACCGATGCCAATGGTTGCAGTGCCGATTGCGGCTTCCAAATAAAACTGATTGATTGTGAAACTGCGGTAGGCACCATGTCTACGAACCTGATTTCAACTTGTGGCAATGGCTGTATTACGGCGGTTTACAGCCCGATCGGACAATTCCTGGATGTCAATGATGTACTCCAGTTTGTGTTGCATACGGGCGTGGGCGATACCATTGTGCAAGAACTCGCGCGCAACAGTCAGCCCGTTTTTTGCTTTAATCCGACAACCATGCAATACGGTACCATTTATTATGTATCGGCAGTGGTGGGTGATAAAGACGCTGCGGGCAATGTGCAAATTGCACACTGGTGTACCGAAATTTCCGTTGGTACTCCCATTCAGTTTATAGAACAACCCGTGGCCGTCACTGGTCCAGTTGGCGTACTCAATTGCGAAGTACGGGCTGTTTCCATGCAATGTAATACCACTTTGAGTGGCGTCTTGTATAGTTGGACCACTGCAAATGGCCTGATTGTCGGACCAAGTAACCAGCCAACCGCTACCGCCGGGTTACCGGGAACATACTTCATCACCGTACAGGCGAATGGCTGTGCAGACACTGCAAAAGTGGTTATAAAAGACTTTAGCAATGCGCCCCAGGCAACGATTGTTGCCAATCCGAGTAATATCCTGAATTGTACGATTCAGGAAATCATCTTGGCTGGCACCATCGAAGGAACCTTGAACGCTAACGCCATTTGGTTGTCGGGCGGACAAGTATTTGCCAATGGCAGCATCGTTCCGATCAGTCAACCCGGCAACTATCAGTTTATCATTTTGGATACCCTTACGTTGTGCCGCGACACCGCCCTGATTCAAATTAATGAAAACCTGGCCTATCCGCCCTTGTTTCTGAATCAGCCGGCGGCCCTGAGTTGTGCTCAAAAAACAGTGACCCTCAGTGGCGGTTCTTCGTTTCCGGGTATTCTTTTCCGATGGGCACAAATCAACGGAACCGACACGACTTATATCGGAACAGGCAATAATTTGAATGTAACAAACCCTGGCACGTATTTCCTGATTGGGATCGACCCTGCTAATGCATGTACCAACGGGATCAGCACGACTGTTGTAGCAGATGTTGTTACGCCGGTGGCGGATGCGGGTTTGCCCTTTACACTCCCTTGTTTTGGTGAAACAGGTTACCTGGATGGCAGTGCATCCATCGGTGCAGCCAACATGACGTTCGTTTGGAGCACCGTGGATGGTAGTTTGGTCAATGGAATAACAACCTCGAAGCCCGAAATCAATACGCCCGGCACCTATGTTTTGCTGGTCACCAACCCTGGCAACGGCTGTACCGATACCGAAACCGTGGTCATTGATCCGGAAGCACCAATTGCAGTACTGGATGTGAAACAACCACCTTGCTTTGGCGATAAAGGAGCAATTGTGATACAAAGTGTGAGTGGCGGCAAACCACCCGTAAAATATTCGATCGATAACGGCCTGAAATTTACTAACAACAACCAGTTCCTCAACTTATTGCCCGGAAATTACGCGTTGCTGATTGTGGACGCGGTGGGTTGCAGTACAACGGCACAGACCGAAATTATTGCCGCGCAGCCTTTTGAAATCACCCTCGATCCGCAGGTGAAAATAAAATTGGGCGACAGTTATTTGATCAATACCCAGGTGAGCGGCCCTCCAAGCGATATCAAAACGGTGCAATGGCAGCCTTCTACCGCCCTAAGTTGTGATACTTGTTTGCAAACCGTATCCTCGCCACTTAATTCCATCCGGTACAAGGTGCGCGTTACCAGCAAGGCTGGTTGTTCAGATGAAGCACTGTTACAAATTGTGGTGGATAAACGCTACGATATTTATGTTCCCAACGTGTTTTCGCCCGATGGAGATGGCAAAAATGATTTGTTTATGATTTTTGCCGATGTTAAAATGGTTAAAAACATCAAATCATTCCAGGTTTATTCGCGCTGGGGCGAACGCATTTTCGAATTTGCCAATTTCCTGCCCAACAATCCAGATATGGGGTGGAATGGCAAACACCACGGACAAGACTTGAATCCCGGCGTATTTGCCTGGTATGCCGTGGTTGAACTCATTGATGGACAAGAAGTATTGTTGGAAGGGGACGTTACCCTGAAACGATAACGATGTATTATAAGGTTGTTGCTGCGGTCAAACTTAGCATTTGCGCCGCAGCAACAACGTTTTTTTAGAGTGAAATTGCTTTTTACAGCATTTCTTTCAAAAACATACCCGTATAACTTTTCGGTTCCTTGGCTACTTTTTCGGGCGTACCTGCGCTTACGATGTTGCCGCCCCGCCATCCACCATCCGGACCAATATCTACTACATAGTCGGCTTGTTTGATGACATCGAGGTTGTGTTCGATGACGATAATGGTATTGCCTTTATCCACCAAAGCATTCAGCACGGTGAGCAATTGCCGGATATCTTCAAAATGCAGGCCCGTGGTCGGTTCGTCCAGGATATACACGGTGCGACCAGTGTCTTTTTTGGATAACTCTTCGGCTAGTTTTACGCGTTGCGCCTCGCCGCCCGACAGTGTGGTGGCCTGCTGGCCCAACGTAACATAGCCCAAACCAACATCTTGCAAGGTTTTGATGCGGCGGTAAATATTCGGAATGGGCTGAAAAAACTCAACAGCCTCGGCAATCGTCATGTCCAGTACATTGGAAATACTTTTGCCTTTGTACAGCACTTCCAGAGTTTCGCGGTTGTAGCGGCGGCCCATACAACGATCGCAGGGCACGCTCACATCGGGCAAAAAATTCATTTCAATTACCCGCATACCCGCACCTTCACATACCTCGCAACGGCCACCTTTTACATTAAAGGAAAAACGACCCGGCGCATACCCGCGAATTTTGGCTTCCGGGGTATCTGAAAACAATTTCCGAATATCCGAAAACACATTGGTATAGGTGGCTGGATTGGAACGCGGTGTACGTCCAATCGCACTTTGATCAATTTCAATGACTTTATCCACCAATTCCAGGCCTTCTATGCGCTGGTAGGGCAGCGGACGTTTCAAACTATTGAAAAAATGCTGTTGTAAAATGGGATACAGCGTTTCATTGATCAGACTGGATTTGCCCGAACCGCTCACCCCGCTCACCCCGATAAAGGTACCGAGTGGCAATTCCAGGTTCACATTTTTCAGGTTGTGGCCCGTTGCGCCAAACAAACGCAACCAGCCGCCATTGCCTTTGCGGCGTTTTGCCGGCACTTCAATACGCGCACGATCCGCCAGATAATCGCTGGTAATGGTAGAATGGCGCATAAAATCCTTGGGTACGCCAAAATCGACAATTTGGCCGCCGTGCTTGCCTGCGCCCGGACCCAAATCGATCAAATAATCCGATTCGAGCATAATGTCTTTATCGTGCTCCACCACCAATACCGAATTGCCGATATCCCGGAGCGACTTCAAAGCCTCAATCAGTTTGATGTTGTCGCGCTGGTGCAGGCCAATACTTGGTTCGTCTAATATATAGGTGATGCCGGTCAGTTGTGAACCAATTTGAGTAGCCAAACGTATCCGCTGACTTTCGCCGCCTGATAAAGTGCGCGCCGGACGATTGAGGGCGAGGTAATCAAGCCCCACTTGCAACAAAAACTTGAGCCGGAACCGAATTTCCTTGAGCACGTCTTTGGCAATCATGGCCTGGCGCTCACTCATATCCGATTCAATGCCATGCAATTGTGCGGTAAGTTCCGTTAAATCAAGGCTGGCCAGTTCGGAAATATTTTTATCGGCAATTTTAAACCATAAACTTTCTTTTTTCAAACGCGCGCCATTGCATTCCGGACAAACCCCCACCACCATAAAATCTTCGGCCCATTGGCGAATTTTTTCGGAACCCGTTTCGGAATACCAGCGCTTGAGCATGTTCACAAGGCCTTCCGAAGTCAGGTTGTAGGTCCATTCGTCCTCGCCGTAAGTAGTCGTGACCTCCAAAGGTTCGCCGCCGCCGTACAAGATAATTTCCAGCGCTTTTTCCGGAATATCCTTCACGGGCGTATCGAAACTGAACTTTTGTTTTTTGGCCAGCGCCTTTAATTGCTTAAAATTGTTGTTTTCGCGGACTTCTCCCAAAGGCACAAAGGCCATTTGGTTGATACTTTTGGTATTGTCGGGAATTACCCGTTTCATATCCACTTCCTGTATTTCACCCAATCCTTTACAATGCGGGCACATGCCGTAAGGACTGTTGAAGGAAAAGGTATTGGGCGAAGGTTCTTCGTAGGAAAGGCCGGATTCGAGGCACATCAGTCGTTTAGAATAGGCCACCACACCCTGGAGATCAATCGGCGTCGTTTCCATTTCAACGGTTTTGCCTTTGCCTTTGGGCTTGATTTTAGTTACCGGTTCCGGGACAAAATCATAATCCAGCACTTGCAACATGCCATCGCCCATGCGCAGGGCGGTTTTTACACTTTCGGCAATCCGTTCGATGCGGTCGTCGCCCACTTTGAGTCGATCCACTACAATTTCAATATCGTGGATTTTATAGCGATCGACCTGCATGCCAGGTAAAATATCCAGGATTTCGCCATCCACGCGTACTTTGGTATAGCCTTGCTTGAGCACCTGTTCGAACAATTCGCGGTAATGGCCCTTGCGCGAGCGTACAACGGGCGCGAGCAGCACGATTTTTTTATCGGCAAAACGCTCCTGAATATTGGAAATGATCTGATCTTCGGTGAATTTCACCATTTTTTGGCCCGTTACATACGAATAGGCCTCGCCTGCGCGCGCAAAAAGCAACCGCAAAAAGTCGTACACCTCCGTCACCGTACCCACCGTGGAGCGCGGATTGCGACCGGTAGTTTTTTGCTCAATGCTGATTACCGGACTCAAACCCGTGATTTGCTCCACATCCGGGCGCTCCATTTCGCCGATAAACTGTCGCGCGTAACTCGACAAAGTTTCCATGAAACGCCGCTGCCCCTCAGCATAAATGGTATCGAAGGCCAGGGAACTCTTGCCCGAACCACTGATGCCCGTAATGACCACCAGTTGGTTGCGCGGAATCCGCACACTGATATTTTTCAGGTTGTGCACCCGGGCATCAATGACTTCGATATAATCGTGATCGGGAAGCGTCAACTGATCCGTATTCGATTCAGGAGCAGTCATTTGGGTAGTTTTTGCCTTTGCCATGCCGGTAAAACAAGTGAGCGACGATTTAGTTGGTGCGCTGAGCAAAGGTAATGAAAATGTTTTTTTGAAATAAATATTTTGAAATAAATTGTTTAATAATCGAATTCGTACTCGGAAAGCCAAAACGCTCCTTTAAATTTGGGCAGATATATGTACTTTTCCGCCCAAAATTTTATTCGACCATGCGACTGTTTTACCCTGTCTTTATTTTGTTTTTGTGGCTTTGTGCGCACACGCTTTCGGCACAAACCACCCCTGAACTGTACATGCCGCGCAACATTAAACGCGCATTTGATGCCGAAACCCGCGCCGCCGATGGCAAACCGGGTGTCAATTATTGGCAAAACCGCGCCGTTTACAACATTCAGGTAGATTTGAACCTGAAAAAACGCCTCGTAACGGGCGACGCACAAATCAAATATTTTAACAACAGTCCCGACACGCTCAAAATTATACGCCTCAAACTGGCCCACGACCTGTGGCGCAAAAACAGCGAACGCGCGTACGACATGGCCGAAGAAGACATGGGCGAGGGCGTGCGCATCAACCAGGTAAAGGTGCAGGACAAAGTGGTGACCCCGACCCAACTCAACCGTGCCAGTACGTTCTTAACCATCAAATTGGAGGAACCGCTTCCGGGCGGAAAAAGCATTGATTTGAGTGTCAATTGGGCCTATACCGCCCCGGCCAGCAAAGACACCCCGCGCGAGTGCGTGTGCGATTCTACCAGCTGGTTTGTGGCCTATTGGTACCCGCAGGTGGCGGTGTACGACGATTTGCATGGCTGGGCAGATTTTCCGTACACCGGCATGCAGGAAATGTACAACGACTTCGCCGACTATGAAGTACGCATAAAAGTTCCGGGCAATGTGATGGTTTGGGCGACCGGTACCTGGGAAAATGCCAGCGAGTTGTTGATGCCGGAGTATTTGAAACGCTATGAAGAAGCGCTTGAATCAAAAAGTATCGTGAAGGTGTTTGGTCCGGATGATTACAGCAATAAAAAGTCGTTTTTCCGGCCAAATCCCATTCAAACATTTGTGTACAAAGCCAGCGGTGTGCCCGATTTTGCTTTTGGCCTGAGCGATCATTACCTCTGGGACGCCACTTCGGCGATCGTAGACCCGGCCAGCGGACGCAAAGCGCTGGTGAGTGCGGCCTACAACCCAAAATCGAAAGATTACTATGAGGTGTGCGACATTGCTGCCAAGGGTTTGAGCCTGATGTCGACTTTCATGCCCGGTTATCCCTATCCTTATCCGCGCATGACGGTGTTCAATGGCGATGATGGCATGGAATTCCCGATGATGTGCAACGACGGCAGCACGGCGCCGAACAGTCCGCTTACCTTGACCGTACACGAATCCTCCCATACCTATTTTCCGTTCATGATGGGTATCAACGAGCAATATTATGCCTGGATGGACGAAGGTTGGGCTGCATTTTTTGATGTGGTGGTATCGGACTCACTGGCGGGCAAACCTGTTGGCCGTATGCGCAATTACTGGGATTTTGCAGGTACCGAAAATGACATGCCGCCTATGACCCCTTCCCGGCATTTGAGCAATCCGGCTTACCGGGTGGCCGCTTATAATCGTCCGCAGGCTGCCTATTTTGCTTTGTATCAAATGCTGGGGTATGAGCGTTTTCATCGTTGCATGGTAACGTATATGGATCGCTGGAAAGGCAAACATCCGCAACCGTTTGATTTTTTCAATACCTGGAATGAAGCGGCGGGTGAAAACCTCAACTGGTTCTGGAAACCCTGGTTTTTCGATTGGGGCTATCCCGACCTTGCCGTAACCGGTGTTCAGAACAACGGCGGCCGCAAAGCCCTCATCGAAATAGAAAACAAAGGCACCATGCCGATGTCCGTGATGGGCGAAATAGAATATGCTGATGGCAGCAAAGAAAATTTTGTACGTACCGCGGAAGTGTGGAAAACGGGCGCGAAGAAAATCAGCATCCCGGCAAAAGGTGGTAAAATGATCAAACGGGTCAGTTTAGGCAATCGCCAGGTATCTGATACCGATGCAGGCAATAATGTGTGGAAAGCGCCTTAGTTCCTTTTTGAGGTGACACCTTCTAGCCGAGGTGTCACCTCAAAAGGCCTTTCAACCAGCCACTCCGCAGCAAGGATTTGATACAGGGACAAAAAAATGAGGCAGTGCCACCACAGCACTACCTCAGCCCTAACCAAATAAAACCAAATTATTCTTGATGCGTATTTTTCGATTGTGCTACAAAGGTAAAATGCTTTGTGTAAAAACTACAACAACAGACGAAAAATTTTTTATAATTTTTTTGCCAAACATCTGTCAAGTACCAAGCCTTTGTCAAAATAGAAAAATCGCCCAAGCGCCCTGGAACACAATTAAAAAACTGCCAAACCACATTCCAAATTTTATGGAATTTTCCCCCAATTTTTAAAACATAATTTTATTTGCAACGCATCATGGAAAATTTTTGGAAGTTTTTGCCCAAGCTTGTTCGAAAAGCAATCACGCTTGGTGTTCTTTTAACACTAAGCAAAAGTGCGATCGCACAAAGCGCAAGCCGCACCGCAGATTCGCTTTTTATTCGCAATATTTTTACCCATGCCCTCACCCAAGGTAAAAGTTACGCCTGGTTGGAGCATCTCACCAAACAAATTGGGCACCGATTGAGCGGTAGTGCCAGCGCAGCCAAGGCAGAAAACTGGACTTTTTCCGTGTTGGATTCCCTCGGATTGGATCAAACCAGGAAATTGCCTTGCATGGTACCGCATTGGGTGCGCGGCAAGGCGGAAAAGGTAAAAGTACTGTCCAAAGGTGGCGTAAAAGGGTTTGATTTGCACGCGTTGGCCCTCGGTGGATCGGTTGCGACACCTAAGAGCGGATTGCAAGCCGAAATTGTGCGCGTACAGCAATGGGAGGAATTGGACAAATTGGGTGAAAAAGGCATTAAAGGCAAAATCGTGTACTACAGCCGGGCCATGGACCAAAGCAAGCTCCGCACCTTTGAGGCGTACGGCGGTGCGGTCGACCAACGGGTATTTGGGGCCTCGCGTGCGGCCAAATATGGTGCTTTGGGGGTAATCGTACGTTCGGTAGGCACCCGCATCGATGATTTCCCGCACACCGGCACCTTGCGGTACGATTCTACCTATGCGCTTATACCAGCCGCGGCCATCAGCACCCGGGATGCTGAAAAACTCAACGCGCTGTTACAACAAGGCCATAAAGTGCAGGTTTCGATGGAAATGCACTGCGAAACCCTGCCCGATGTGCCTGCCAATAGCATCATTGCTGAAATAAAAGGCAGCGAATTTCCCAATGAAGTAGTACTTGTTGGCGGCCACTTAGACAGTTGGGATGTGGGCGAGGGCGCACACGACGACGGCGCAGGCGTGGTACAAAGCATGGAAGTGCTGCGGATCTTGCATCAATTGGGGTACAAGCCCCGGCATACCATCCGTTGCGTATTGTTTATGAACGAAGAAAACGGCGGTCGCGGCGGCGCATCGTACTATCAATATGTGCGCGAAAAAAAGGAATTTCCCCTGGCTTCCATCGAAAGTGATGCGGGCGGGTTTACGCCCCGTGGATTTACGTTCGAAGGCGATGCGTCGGTTTTTGGGCCGTTTTACGAAAAAGTATCAGGCTATCAGGCCCTGCTGGAACCGTACGGACTCAAATTCAGCAAAGGCGGTTCCGGCGCCGATGTGGGTCCGCTGCGTCCCTTAAAAGGCCTGTTAGTGGGCTATTCTCCAGATTCACAACGTTATTTCGACCTGCACCACACGGCAGCCGACGTGTTGGAGACGGTCAATGCCCGGGAATTGGAATTGGGTGCGGCGAGCATGGCGGCTTTGGTGTATTTGTTGGATTTGTATGGGTTGTAGGTCGCGTGACGTGTTCTCTCGACGTGTTGACCACGACGTGTTGCCCACGACGTGTCCCCCCCGACTGAAGTTCGGGGGTTTCAAGATGTGAGGGCGTATAAAAAGGTTCAGAAGTCACAAAGCGCTATATCCTTGATCAATCTATTCATGATCAGGTTGATAAACGACCCTAAATTCTAAAATCAATTATGAAATTTAAAATCTTTTTAACGATAGTTTTCCTGACAGTTTCAATTAATTCATTTGGACAATCCATAAAAAGGATTGACGGAAGCAAAATTTCTGCAGACAGTTTAAATGCAAAAATTGAATACTTAATGAAAGTTGCCAATGTTTCAGGTCTTGCAGTTTCAGTTTTTAATGAAAATAAACCCATTTTTACCAAAACTTACGGTCTTGCAAATGTTCAAAAAAATGTACCCTTTGAAAAAAAATCAGTAGTGTATGCCGCCTCTTTTGCCAAAACCGTCTTTGCTTACATTGCTATGCAGTATGTACAAGAAAAGTTGATAGACCTTGATAAACCACTTGTAGAATATTTGAATAAACCATTACCAGATTATAAATTAAATGGTTTTAGACGTGGCTATCACGACCTAAAAGACGACAAACGTTACGAAAAAATTACAGCCAGAATGTGCCTTACACATACAACAGGTTTTCCTAATTGGCGTTGGTTTGAAACAGATAAAAAACTAAAAATTAAATCTGACCCAGGTACTCGTTACTCGTATTCAGGTGAAGGGCTTTACTTGTTGCAATTTGTGATTGAACAATTAACAGGTAAAGATTATGAAACCATTTCACAAGAACGCGTTTTTAAACCATTGGAAATGACAAACACAAGCCAAGTTTGGCAAACTCGTTTTGACACCAATATTTGTTACGGACACAATTCAAAAGGCGAACCCTATGAACTAATGAAATGGAAAGAAGCAAGTGCTGGTGGTTCTATGAGTACAACCCTTGAAGACTTCACAAAATTTTATACCGCACTGATCAGTGGAAAAGGACTTTCAAAAAAGAGTTACAATGAAATGACAAGCCAACAGATTAGCATAAAATCAAGAAGCCAATTTGGACCACTTGCCCAAATCGACAGTACAGATAACGACATTATTCAGTTAGGATATGGTTTTGGCGTTGGAACATTTACCACACCTTTTGGGCGAGCATTTTTTAAAGAAGGACACGATGACGGGTGGGGACATTATTCCATTTGTTTTCCAGACGAAAAAATTGCAGTTGTCATTATGACCAACAACGACAATGGCGAAAGTATTTTTAAAGAATTTTTAGCCTACTCAATAGCCGACACATATACGCCTTGGCGTTGGGAAAACTATATTCCGTACAATTATATTCCACCGCCAATATCAAATATATATCAAGTACCAACCCAAGATTTGGACAAATACTTGGGCCTTTACAGTAGTAAGCAACTGCCAATCAAGATTGCTATTACAAAAAACAACTTAAATCTGATCGCACAAGCGACAGGACAAAATGCGCTTACTTTACAGGCGACAAAAAAAGACGAATTTAGTTATTCGGAGGAGGGGGTAATTTTAGAATTTAATCCTGCTGACAAGACAATGCTTTTGAAGCAATCCGGACAGATTTATAACTTTGTGAAAGAATAAAAACGGCACATAACAAGGTGTTTTGCAATATTGGGGCGGACGGAACAACAACGAGCATTCGTAATTATATATGGCGTTTGTTCGGTAATACGAGTTTATATTGGCACTTTGTTGTTATTTTAATCATTATTTTTTCAATTGGGCTTCGGTTCCGGGCTGACGTTTTTCAAATTCCCCAACATCGCAAAGCCTTATTCTTTATGCGTCACCCTATTTCGACCGCACAACAAACGAACTGACAGATAAAAAATGAAATTAATAACGTGGAATTGCCAAGGAGCATTTAGAAAAAAAGCAGACACGATTTTGTTACATCAACCAGACATTTTGGTTGTTCAAGAATGCGAGCATCCCGACAATTTAGTTTTCAATTCGACAACTCAACGGCCTAACGACTTTCTGTGGTTTGGCAACAACAAGCACAAAGGACTTGGTGTTTTTTCATATAGCGATTACAAGTTTCAACTGCTCGAACAACACAATGCAGAATTTAAAATTGTAGTGCCCATTTCTGTAACTGGTGGAGAATTCGACTTTACACTTTACGCCATTTGTGCAAACAATCCTGAAGACAAAAGGAATCAGTACATCGGGCAAGTTTGGAAAGCAATCAATTATTATGACCAAATATTAAACGAAGGAAATTCCATTCTGACAGGAGACTTTAATAGTAACTCAATTTGGGATAAAAAAAACAGAATAGGAAACCATTCTGATGTAGTTAATTTTTTAGAACAAAAGGGAATACATAGTTTGTACCACAAGTATTTTGACGAGCAACATGGTAAAGAAACACAATCGACATTTTATTTATATAGACATGAAAACCGGCCATTTCATATTGACTATTGTTTCGCATCCTCAGACCTTTATGATAAAGTAAAAAATGTAGAAATTGGGACATACGAAAATTGGATAACGCACAGCGACCATACGCCGCTGATAATAAATTTTGACTTATGAAATAAGAAGTGCAAAAGTATATCATGGTATTGCCAAAAGCAGGGATTCGGTGCTTTATTCAACATTTGTAATTCTAATGAACATTAGTAATTCTAAAACCCCGCCTTCGGCAATACCTACACGTTGGCAGAAACCCAATGACAGATAGTTCAACCATCAACTGACGAGCCTTGACCAAGACTTTTGGGGTGGACGATTTACTAGACTTGTTGCGGTGGGAAGTTGAAAAGTGTGAATGATGTAACTATCTTAAAAAATTGTGTAATGCTTGCCACAGTTAGGAGATCCACCTTTGCGACACAACTATTTACAAGGGGCCAGTATAAAAACAATAAACATAAATCGAACGATGATACGCACAGCAAAAGCACATTGGGAAGGTGATTTAAAAGAAGGCAAGGGCTCCCTTACTACAGCAAGCAACATTTTAAAGCAAACAAACTACAGTTTTAAAACACGGTTTGAAGATGGGGCAGCAGGAACAAACCCGGAGGAATTATTGGCCGCAGCCCATGCTGGATGTTTTACGATGGCTGTAGCGGCCATGTTCACTCAAAAAAAAATAATTCCAACAGCGTTGGATACCGAAGCAACCTTAACAATGGAAGGATTAAATATTACAAATATTCATTTGTCTATTACAGGTTTAGTACCAGGAATTACTGCTGATGATTTTAAAGCAATTACAAAAGATGCAGAAAAAAACTGCTTGATTTCGAAAGTCTTAAACATCCCAATTATTTCTGAAGCATTTTTAAAAATCTGACAGCTAAAATAAAATGAAAACGAAGCAAATAGTACTTGCCAGCAGGCCAAAAGGGATTCCTGTGCCGGAAAATTTTAATATTGAATCTTTTGAGTTGGCAGAAATTAAAGATAATGAAGTATTGCTGGAAGCTATGTATTTTTCTGTAGACCCCTACATGCGTGGCAGAATGAATGATGCTAAATCGTATGCCCCTCCGTTTGAAATTGGAAAGCCAATTACAGGTGGCGTAATCGCGAAGGTTGTAAAAAGCAATACAGGAAATTTTAAAGAAAATGATATTGTTACGGGTAATCTTCCTTGGCAACAACATTGTATTGCAACAGCAACCAGCTTACTAAAAATTGATACAAGCATAGCACCGGCAAGTTATTATTTGGGCATATTGGGTATGCCCGGCCTCACTGCCTATTTTGGTTTATTGCATATTGGCAAACCAAAAGCAGGTGAAACGGTTGTGGTGTCTGGTGCCGCAGGTGCTGTTGGTCTAGTTGTTGGTCAAATAGCCAAAATACAGGGTTGTCGTGTAGTTGGGATAGCCGGCACCGATGAAAAAGTAAAATTATTAAAAGAAGAATTTGGCTTTGATGAGGTCATAAATTATAAAACCTGTACCGATTTAAAGAAAGCGATTACGGATGCTTGTCCAAAAGCAGTTGATATATATTACGATAATGTAGGAGGTGAAACTTCAGATGCGGTTATTAGTAATATAAACTTCAATGCAAGAATTGTATTGTGTGGACAAATTGCGTTATACAACATTACTGAAATACCAATGGGCCCCCGAATTCAACCGATGTTATTAACCAGAAGTGTGTTAATGCAGGGTTTTATCATTGGCAATTATCAAAGTCAATTTGGTGCGGGAAGCAAGCAATTAGCCAAGTGGGTAGAAGAAGGTAAACTAAAATACAAAGAAACAATTGTAAAAGGCTTTGATAAATTGCCAGATGCATTGCTGGGTTTATTCGAAGGACAAAATATTGGAAAAATGATCGTGGGAGTTTAAAACTGAAATCAAATAGAAAATCATCATCCTAATGATTTTCTACAATACTTAAATATAAGGCAATGGTTACCGAAAAAAAAGAAGCGCCAACTAAAATAGCTGAACATACATCAGAGCAACCAAAAGAGCCTTATGAAATAATGGTTGAGCAAGTAGAGGCAGGG
>JBBAVI010000002.1:0-37356 GCA_040397785.1 Saprospiraceae bacterium
TTTTTAATTATGTGTAATGATGGCTAAACTTGAAATTTTTCACGAACCATTGATAATGATGCTTACGCACAGAAAGAAG
Source organism: Saprospiraceae bacterium (assembly GCA_040397785.1). Classification (GTDB taxonomy): domain Bacteria; phylum Bacteroidota; class Bacteroidia; order Chitinophagales; family Saprospiraceae; genus M3007. The sequence continues at coordinate 80 of JBBAVI010000002.1, forward strand.
GAACACCGAACTTTGCATTTTCAGTTTCAGAGCAAATTATTGACTGTAAACTACAACTGACTATTACGGCACAAGGCAGCACAAATTGTGAACACGAGTGGAACCTTGGGTCTTGTGGATCTAATCAGATCAAAATAGGTAATCAGGTTACGTTTTTTATATCCAACGTAAATACATATCTGAATACGCCTATTATTGTTGACCATAAAATTACATGTAACGGAGTTGTTTCAGGATTAATCCAACCATATTCTATTAACACCCAAGGGATATTTATTGGCAAACCGGAAGATTATAGCGTTGTTTTTTCGGCAAGTGGTTTAATTGGATGCAACAATGGAATAGCGCTGTTAAGTGGGATGGAGTCGCAAAAAAATATATATGTTGCGAGCAGCATTCAATTTAATAACAATGTTCAGTACTTTGATAATGTGGATATTTGTATGGATCCAGGTACGTCCTTAATTGTTGGTACCGGGAACACTTTTATGCCAAATTCAGTTCAGTTTACGAATGGTTCAAAAATACATAACGGGATTAACGGGACTTCACAGAGCGCTATATGGAAAGGCATTGAAGTGAAAAACGATGGAACCTTGGAAATGTACAATACAACGGTTAAAGGAGCTTTGGTGGGTATAAACTTAAAAAATAATGCCCAAGCGCGCATTAGACTACAAAACTCAACATTTGACAGAAATTATACAGGACTTGCGGCAAATTCAAATTTTGTCAACTTAGGAATTATTGGTAACGTGTTTAAAGGTATTGCATTAACAAGCCAAAATGTACCCGACTTTTCGGGAGTCAGTTTAGATCCTTACCTTACAAACGCAGTAAATGGTCTCGTTTACAGTGCTAGTAAACCCATGTTTTCTGGTATTCTTTTAGTAGGGTCTATTCTCGATATTAGTAAAAAAAATACTTTTGAGCGTATGGCGAACGGCATTTTCCTGAAAGATTGTAGCTCCAAAATCGAAAAATGTGTTTTTAAAGATATGAGCGAGGTAAAAGGAACTGGTTATACTGTATGGACTGGATACGGTATCATTTTCATAAATACCAGAGATTCCAATACGCCAACATATAGAAACATTGATCAATTAAATGAATTTACGGGTTGTGAAATTGGTGGCATTTATTTAACCAATTATGCTTACACCTATTTTAACAGTGCAAGATTTCGAACAATTGGAACGATGAATGGTTATAAACTAGACCTTCAAAACGCCCTGATCAAGGATCCCACGATACAAAACGTTATTAAACCATCGTCTATAAGTAATGCAAATATTTTATGTAAAAAATATGGTATCCAGGCAATTGGTGTGTCTTCTGCCGCTGTGGTAAATTACCTGAATATCTATTCAAATGAATTTTTTGTGGCGAATAATAACAATATCAATATCAATAAAGGAATAGAGATAGAAAATGTTTACACAAATAACAATAATATCACAGTGCAAAACAATAGTTTTTATGCACAAGATGGGGTAACTTCAGTAGCAAGCATTTATTATGTCCACTTGAAAAACATGAAGGAGGCTCTAGTGTCAAATAACATTATGAGTACAGGAGGGCTCACCACTGGAGGAACAGGCAATAGTAGTAATGTTTATGGCGTAGTTGTTCAAGGTGGCCAATCCAATAAACTGGAGTGTAATTCAATGGTGGGGTCTGTGTCACTTCCAAGTGGTTCTGGTGAGCAGCAAATTCAGGATGCATCATATTGGGTGGATAATAGCCCTTTAAGTGAGCTTGCATTTAACAGAAGTTCTTACACTACCCATGGTATCCGTTTTACTGGCCCATGTTTGACAAATAATTCTTATGCCATAAGATTTAATACGATGTATCGGAATGCATATAGCCTTTCTTATGATGCAAATGCCATTACGGGCCCTCAAAATTATGGTGGAACAGATGGGAACGGCAATATTTGGCTGCAACAGGCTGCTGGATTTACTGGAGCTAGGCACGAAGGGGATTATCTTACAGTAATTAAATCCAGATATTTAACCCCTCCTTATGTATCGGGAGACCCTGAAAGTCAAAATCCAAATTCCTTTGAATTGGCGCCAAGTGTTTTACCGGATGATTGGTTCGATGTTACAGGCGAACCAAACGAAGCCCAAGATCCTTGTGTGGATAATGTCGCTCCTAATGATAATCCAAGAATAACAGATTTGGATCGAAAAATTGCAGGTGGGCAATTCGTATTGGATACAACCACTCCAGATGGCTATTATTGGTTATATAAAGATTATTTATACCGCAAATCTTTAGATAATCCTGGCATTGCAGATACGATTTCTGTTATCCAAAATTTTATCACGGCCAATCAAAATCAAGCGATTGGAAAGTTGTACGGTGTAAAGCAAGGAATTAAAAACCTGTATGCTTTGTCTTCTGATGCGCAGCAAAACATTGCTAATTTGTCAAACACCATTCACCTTCGTTTAATCGATATTAGTATAATTGTCTCAATCCTTTTGGACAGTACCTTGGGTGCCGAACAAAAAGAGCAATGGATTGGGACACGTTATAATAAATCATTGGAGTTTGAGCACCTCCAAGACAGTTTGAACACGATTTTATTATTCGCGTATCAGGGAGCTACACAGTCTGCAGCTGCCCTCCTTTTACAAAACAATGCAATTTCCAGCAATATTGCCGCAGAAGAAAACCAACGGTTTGTTAATAAAATTTTTATTGAGAAAATTATTTTAAAAGATACGATCAGTACATCTGAATTGGATCAATTATTTAAAATTGCAGAACGATGCCCAACGTTTGGTGGCTGGGCTGTATATGAAGCAAGATCGCTTTACACATGGTTCACAGGGCAGGAAGTAGAAGAAACGCCATGTGTGCCGGAAAATGGCGAACGATCAACGCCTGTTTCAAATGCTGCTGGTTCTGCTGTTACCATGTTTCCTAACCCTGCCGCTCAAACAATATTTATTCAATCGGCTCAAAATGAACTAGGACATGAGTTCATACTCACAAACCTATTGGGACAAATTGTATTAACCAGATCCCTTGATGGAAACCAAACAGAAATTTCAATTAGCCATTTGAAACCAGGCGTATATTTTGCACAACTATTTTCTAATGGGCAAAAACAGCCGGTTGGAAAGTTAATGATCGCACGATAGAAACCAATTATTCATATATCCTGATCCCAACCCCGGGGTCAGGATATTTAATTTTATAAACATGAAAAAAGCACTACTATTTCTTGTTTTATTAACCTCCCCGATCCTCCTCCCAGCCCAATTCTATGATGCCAACTGGGTAAGCGGTGCCCGGTTTGGAAATATTGTAGTAGCAAGCAATCTTATTAGTTTCAATTCAATACCAATTTCAATCAACAGTTTTTATGGGAATACTGGTATGTCATTTACTAATATTACTTTATCTGACAAAAAAGGCAATTTCCTTTGTTATTCAAATGGTATAAGGGTAGTCAACAATCAATATTCCCTCATTGAAGATGGGGATAGTCTTAGTTGGAATGAACTAACATCAAATTATTACCTTCAAGGAAATACAAACGTAATGGGAATGATCGGAATACCTGATGTTGTCGAAGATTCTGTCTTTTATTTAATTTATAATTTGTCGGACACTTCATCCTTTTTTGGTGTAAGCGTGCAAAGGGTTTTGTCCAGCATTGTTAATTTTAAAGAAAAATCAGGTTATGGGAAAGTTCTTCAAAAAAATACAACGCTTTGGACAGGCGTAAGAATCCAGGAGCTTTCCGCATGCCAACACGGGAACGGTCGGGACTGGTGGGTATTTGCCCAGGAAGACACCATGAATGCTTACCACCGCGCGTTGCTTGGGCCGGATGGGTTTTCGCACATAGATACCCAGCGCATCGGGTACAAACCCGTCTGGGATTTTAGCGAGGGCGGCGGTCAAAATCTGTTTACCCCCGATGGTGCCAAATATATTGATTTTGATGCCTGGAACGGCATTCGTATGTTTGATTTCAACCGATGTACCGGGCAGTTATCCAACCCACAGTTGATTGCATTCGATCAAAAATGGTCTTTCGGCGCTGGCGCAGCGGTTTCCCCAAATTCGCGCTTTTTGTATGTATCATCTTCCAACGCCATTGTTCAATACGATTTATGGGATTCCGATATCAAAACCTCCGCCGATACCGTGGCACTCCGTACGGCCAATTTGCCCGGTTTTTCGCTGATGGACCTCATGATGGATGGGCGTATTTATGTTGTTCCATCTGGCTTAACGCGCAAGGGCCATTTCATCCGGTATCCCAATCGCAAAGGTGCGGCATGTGAAGTGGTACAAGGCGGTGTGGATTTTCCCAATCGAGTTGATGCTTCTATTCCACATTTCCCTAATTACCGGCTCGGTGCTGACACCGGTAGCCCTTGCGATACCCTCGGCGTGGTACACAAACCGCTGGCGTGGTGGCGGTATGATGTGTCCGATACTTCGGGTTTGTCCGTAATTTTTACCGATAACTCCTGGTACATGCCCGAAACCTGGCAATGGTATTTTGGCAACCCCGATTCCGGGCAAAATACCAGTATGGATACCAATGCGGTACATCAGTTTACTGGTCCAGGCACCTATTACATTTGCCTGACGGTATGCAACAGCATTGGCTGCGATACTATGTGCCGCGCACTGGAAATAAAAACAGTGGGAACCACTCATTTGCAGCAGGCAGGGGTATCAATATCTCCCAATCCGGCTTCCGATTTTTTGCAAGTAGACTTTCCGAACTTTGAGCGCGGTTTTAATTTATTTTTAATCAATACCCTGGGGCAAGTAGTGCTCAATACCCTGGGGCAAGTAGTGCTCAATACCCCGCTGTTGGACGAACGTACGGAGGTATATGTGGGGCAATTGAAGCCGGGGGTTTATTTTGCGCAATTGCTTGGGCCGGGGGAGAAAAAGACTTTAGGTACGGTGTTGATTGCGCGGTAGCTATATTGAATATCGGTCTATTGACTCTGTGTTGGTTTAAAGCGACTTGCACCTTCAAAATATGATATTCTTATACCATGTTTAGAACTTAAATAAAAACCGTAATTCATATTTACACCAAGATAAGTACCAACTAGATTTTCAAGCGATAAATCAACTTAAAATGGAGATTAGATACATTTCACTTTTTCTTTTTTGAGAACAATTTTAGAGTCCCTAGGCATAAGAGAAACCTGCCCCTGCGCCTGAAAACACGTCAATAAGAAAAGTACTACAAGCAATGGAGCACCAAAATGTGCGCTAGATGGAAATTTGGAAGGTGTTTTCATTAGGAATAGGGAGTTTAGGTGGTTAAGCCCTATAAAAGTCAAATCCCGTGCCACGTTTTTCGTGACACGGGATTTGAAAAGCACTAAATACCCTTTTTATCTTTCTCTTTTTCCTCCTCTCGCCGATGCCCAAAAATCTTCTTAAATAAACCCTGCTTTTTCCCGTCCACGGGTTCCTCTTCTTTTTTGGCGGCCGGATCTACAGGCGCCTCGCTGGGCTCGTTTTCGGTGGTTTTATCAGGTTTTTTAGTGTAAATCATGATGATTGAGTCCCGGAAAGTGGTATCCTGCATCAGGGTATGGAAGGAGTCCGGGTTAATACCGATCCAGGGATAACAGCCCAACTGCGATGCAACCTCAGGCTTGGGATCCGGGAATTTTTCGGTAATCAACTTGCCCAACTTACGGTCATTCGCAATTTTATGCCAAAACCAGGCAACAATCGGCAAGGCCATCGCCGAACCCTGACCCAAAACCATCGAACGGAAACGCACGGCCGGACTCGGTGCGCCCACCCAGGCGCCCGTGACCAATTGCGGATTGTAACAAATAAACCAGCCATCCGATTGATTTTGGGTGGTACCGGTTTTTCCTGCAAAATCGCCGGTAATGCCAAAGCCTCGGCGCAAACGCGATCCCGTGCCATAATTGATCACATTTTGCAGCATTTCAGTCATAATGGAGGCCTGGTCTTCAGTAAGTGCCTGCACATGCGGACCCAGTTCTGGATGGAGGGCCATTTCTTTTTTATAATCGTACAATACATTGCCATTGCGGTCTTCCACCTTCAGGACGGTTACCGGTTCGGGCCGCATACCCCCATTGGCCATGGTAGCATACACTTTGATCATATCATACAAGGTGATGTCTGCCGCACCCAAGCTAATGCCATATTCGCGGGGCAACCGACTGGTAATGCCCATTTTTTCAGCAAGATCAATCGTTTTTTGAATGCCTACTTTTTCAATCAATTGCGCAGCTACCACATTCACCGATTTGGTCAAAGCGCCAGACATGGAGTAAAAGCCGCCATAACTTTCATCCGAATTATGCGGTTCCCAGTCTACAATTTTCTTGATTTCGTTGGGGAAATAATCGCAAGGAGCAACACCTTCCTGTAATGCAGCCGAGTACACAATCGGTTTGAAGGTAGAGCCTACCTGCCGCTTGCTCAGGATATGGTCAAATTTGAAATATTTGAAATTGGTGCCACCCGCCCAGGCGCGTATGAAACCATTGCGGTGGTCCATGGCCATAAAGCCGCAATTGAGCATGCAGAAGTAATAACGCACACTGTCAATAGGGCTCATGATCGTATCTACATCGCCGCCGCCTTTTTTCCAGGAGAAAATGGTCATTTTGACCGGTGTCTCAAAGTTTTTAAGGACTTCTTCGGGAGTTTTGCCCGCTTCTTTCAAACTTTCCCAGCGGTTGCTGCGCTTGATTTGTTCATCAATCCACTTATCGTCGCCCCAGGGTTTGTCCTGTTTGTAGTTTTTCCAGTGTTGGTTAAATTGCTTTTGAAGGTCGCTCATGTGTTTTTGTATGGCCTCCTCCGCGTACTGCTGCATTTTACTGTGCAGGGTGGTGTATATTTTAAGGCCATCGGTGTACAAATTGTAGTTCGTACCGTCTTCTTTCTGGTAGTTTTTGAGCAGTTTGGGCATCACCTCGGTGCGCAGGTACTCGCGAAAATACGTGCCCGGTCCGTCGTTGTTGCTGTCTACGCTGTAACGTTTGGCACCCACCGGTTTTTTACTCAACTCTTTAAATTCGGTATCCGAGAGATCGCCATTGCGCACCATTTGGTACAGCACCACATTCCGGCGTTTTTTGGCGTTTTCAGGATTCCTTACCGGATTGTAGAGGGTGGTGCCTTTAAGCATACCCACCAAGGTAGAAGCCTGATCGACCGTCAGATCCTTCGGCTTTTTATTAAAATACTGCTTGGAAGCCACCTGAATGCCAAAAACATCGCCTCCAAAGGGAACCGTATTGAGGTACAAATTGAGCAATTCCTGTTTGTTGTAAACATTTTCCAATTTGATGGAAATGAAATTTTCTCGTAATTTGTTGATTACCAGACTAATACCGGGTATCCAGTATGTTCGGCGTGGGTACAGGTTTTTGGCTAATTGCTGACTCAAGGTGGAGCCGCCACCCGATGATTCTTTGCCGGCGAGCATACCAAGGCCCACTCGAAACCAACTTTGCAGGTCGATGCCACTGTGCTCCAAAAAACGCCGGTCTTCCGTCGCAATCAAAGCCTTAACAATGTAGGGCGAAATATTATCAATTGAAATGGCCGTACGGTTTTCAATAAAATATTTGCCAATCATCACGCTGTCTACCGTATAAATTTCAGTGGAATTGGCCGTTTCTACCTCTTTGAGTTCTTTCATGCTTGGCAGACGGCCAAACAAACCGATCCAAACACCTAAAGTTAAAAAAAGCAGGGTGTAAACGCCCCATTTGATGAGCCAGCCTATCCAGGCCAGTACACTGCCTGCCAGGGGCTTTTTTTGTCGAAACTGTGCCCAACGTACCCAAAAAGGGGCCCATAATTTGGCCCAGACACGGGTGACCGGTGCAAGAAATGTGACAACAGGTGCCGTTACGCGGGTCCAAACAGCCCGAATCGGCGCTGTTTTGTCGGAAACCCAACGTAGGGTGTTTTGAATAATGGGATTTTGAAGGAAGGACTTGAATAAATCGCGCATAGCGGAGGAAGCTCGTAAGAACGTGCGAAGGTAGTAAAATTTAAATGCCTGCAAGAAGGCTTGCCAAACGACACAAGTAAAATTCTTGTCAGACGATCAAAATCAAAATTTATTTTTTGGGCTTGGCTTTTGGTTTATCGGGTACCCCTGCCTCCAGGGTGGCTTCTACCTCCCAATTGGCACGCAAAGGCTCCAGTTTTTTAATCGTAACGGGCTCTGCCTGTCGGTGTTTGAAATAGGAACCACTGTCCCAACGCCCGTTAATTTGCTGATCTTCAATGAGCCGTAATGTATATTGCGTTGCGGGCAAATTGCTGAAAACCAAGCGTTTATCCGTGCTGCTTGCCTCAAATTTGTTTTCTACTTCCACCTGTCCATTTCCATTTAAAACCTGGAGAATATAATACGTTCCCGGTTTCAGCTTTGAAATGCTGAGGTTGAGACCCCCCATCAATTTGTCGCTGCTCACATTCAGTACGCGGCGCAGGGTATCCAAATTGGGCGTGTCATGAAAATCGGTGACTGCCCCCGGAAGTAAGGTTAAATTATAGGATTTGCCTTGTTGCCAGGCAGTACTTAGCCGAATTTGACGGGTATTCAAGGTGTCTATTTCGAGGGTGTATTTATTGACGAGGTTGCTATCAACCCGCAATTGCCAAAGTGCTGTATCGAATGCAATGATTGGACTGGTAAAGGGCAAAATGGCCGGTTTTATCGGGTTTTGATTGACCACCGTTGCTTTCGGCGATCCCGGCGGCGGCGGGGCATCTGTTTTGGCCCTGGATGGTTTAGCGGATGGGGTACGGCTGTCTCCCAGAAAAAACAAGCGATGTTTGGCCTGAAAATCAACATTGGACAAAGATTTAATTGGAATGCTGTCTTTTCCATGAATCAAATTCCAGGCTCGGGCTTCGGGCAGCTTATACCATACAAATAAGGTGTCGTTTAAACGCTCTGTTTTATATTGCAGGTTGGGCACATCGGTTGTAAATTGTACGGTATCCGGTGCCGAATTGTACACTAATTTAACCATCCCATACCGGTTCGTGCTTTTTTCAAGGATGCGCAAACTTCCAAAATCATTAAAAATTTTCAATTGAATGCTGTTCTGGCCTGTGTCCGACACCACAAATAAGGAATCAGGGAAGCCAATGCGCTCTAACGCACCCGTCCAACGGAGGTTTTGATCCAAATCTTCTACAGCGACACTCTTAAACGTTCCTTTTTTTACGTTTTCAATCAAAAACTGTCCTGTTTTATCTGTTTTTGCAAAATAAAACGGTTTCTCTTTGATCGTTACGCTGTCCTCGAATTTGTCGTACAAGAAAAATGAAATATTTTCTACCGGTTCCCCGCTCAGCGCATCCACAATGGTGCCTTTTACCGTCAAACTATCCAGAAAATCGCCGGTCGAAAATACAAAACGCAGGTCTTTAGCCGGATTGCCTTTGTGGTAATCTTTGATCGATGTACCAAAATTAATCGTGTAGGTAGTATTCGGACGCAGGATTTCTTGTTCAGGAATCAATACCGTGATGGTTTTGCCTTTGAGGGTCACATCGGGCACTTTTTTGGTCAAAAGTGGTGGTGAAATGACGACCTGGGTACCAACATCGGCCAAAACGATCCATTCATCAAAGCTTAGTACTATTTTTTTCTGGTTGAACCTGGTGCTAAAATTGGGCGTGCTTAGACTGGTGTCCACTTTGGGCGGGGTGACATCTTCGGGGCCGCCGGTCGGTGCGCCTTGCCGGGCACAAGCAAACAAGGCCATAAAAGCCCAGAATAAGATGAAAAATCGCAGGGAAAACATGTTTTTCATGGTAAATGTGCAAAATATGCCGGTATGAGCGCGAATTTAAGGCTTTGAGGTGAAACGCGCTTTAAAGTGCAGTGGGTGCATAGGCTTGTATGAATTCCTGATAACGCGGGTCTTGCTCCAATATTTCAACTTTCCCAATCACCACCACATGTTTGCGGGCACGCGTGAGGGCTACATTCAATTTGCGGTCTACGCCTTCACCCGATAAATTGACCAAACTGCCCAATTGACTCAAAGTATGCACACAGCAGGAAATCAGGATGATATCCCGGGCACCACCTTGATAACGCTCCACGGTATCGATGGTGATTTCGTCGGGATCCTGCCCCGCTTTGGTCAAACTATCGCGCAATTGGGCAATTTGGGCACGCCAGGGAGTAATAATACCGAGCGTTTTTTCAGGAATCCAGGGCAATTGGTTGAATTCGTACAGGTTTTTAAAAAACTGCACCAGTTGAACGGCTAAATCAGCCTCCCCGGCGCTGGTTTTTTGTCCCGGCACAAAATATTCGGCAGGAGCAGGTAAAAACACAACCCGTTTTTCCGAAAAAATGCGCTCAAACTTGGGGTAAATACCCGGTAAATCGTACCAAAGGACGGCTTCCTGCACATGTTCTTCTTTCGGATCCTTGGGCGGTGGCAAAATTTTGAGCAACCCGCCGTAAAAATGGGTATTCGGAAAATGCATAATGTCCTGGTGCATCCGTCCCTGATGGCTCAAATGCCCAAAATGCGCATCCATGCCCCCTGCTTTGCACAATCGGTACAGACGTTCAAAATAGGAATCGCGTAGATCAAACAAACCAATGCCATTCAAATCCGCATCGGTCACCAGCGCGCTTGCTTCTTGCTGGGCGGTAACCGCCGGCAACTGCCGATGATCGCCAATCAGCACCGTATGCTCAAACCGGGTTAACAAGCCAATGATTTGTGGTTCAAGGAGTTGCGAGGCTTCATCTACAATCAGCCGTTGGAATTTTTTTATTTTAAGCAAACCCTCATTTTGGGAAAACGAAGCAACGGTGCTCACAAAAATCCGCCGTTTTTCCAAAATACTGCGCAGTTCCGCGCGGGTATTTACCTGTTCAATTTGGGTGTTGAGCAATTGGTCCCGGTATTTTGTGGCCGTTGAAAACCGCGAACCGATGCGCAAATACTGATCGCGCATATCGCCGCTGATGGATTCTAGGGCCTCACAAATTTCGTCTACCGCCCGGTTGGTATAGGCCAGCAAAAGCAGGTTGTCGTTGGTTTCCGACAAAACCCAGGCACTCAAATCCCGCAACATGACGCTGGTTTTGCCGGTTCCGGGCGGTCCCCACAGCAGGAAAAACTGTTTGGATTGTATGATTTTTTCAAAAACCGATGCCTGGGTGCCGGATGCGTCATTTACAACCGGGTTTTCGGACGGCGTCAAACCCGCAACAGGGTAGAGCAATAACGTGCGGCGGGCAGCATCCGCTTCCGCCCACTCAAACAAACTCCGGTACATATTGGCAAAACCCGTTTCAATCAAATCGGGCTCCAGCCGCCAAAGTGCATCGGTTTCAAAAGGTTTCAGGTTAAATTGTCGATAACGCAGTTGCACGGTCACCAAATCGGGGGCCAAACCAGTAATGGTACAGCGAATTACCTGATGGTCGAGGATGGTTTCTTCGGTCGAAACGGCCGGATATAAAGCCGCAATATCGCCAATGCGAAAATTGGCCAGGGGGTTGGTTTCAGCGGTTTTTCGGAAAACAATCACGGGTTCTGGCTGATTGGCCCTGTTTTCGATCAGTTCCAAGTGGCTGAGGATGCTAAAATCCTGTTGTTTTTCGCTAAAACTGCTGCGCCAAAGCGCGGCGTGTCCGTTGAGCCGTTCCTGATTTTCTTGCCCAACTTTTGAAAGCCAATGTTCACGGGCGATAAAACCAACGAAAGCATTGAAATATTTGCGTTCCAGTGGGTTGAGGCGGGTATAAGCCGTTTCAAAACGGTTAAAATCGCGTTGCAAAAAGCCGGTTACCGCCGATCCGCGCAATTTGGAGAAAATGGGCACCTGTTCGTCGCCGGGACGGATGCCCGCGAGCAGGCGTTCGAGCGCGAGGAGTTGGTTGCGCAATTGCAGGGCTTCCCATTGCTCCGGGGCCACGGTGGGCGCAAAACGCAATTGGGTATGATCGACGCCCGAATACAGGATATATTTGATTGGGTTGCTTTGTTTGCCAAAAACGGAGCGCACCAGCAGGTCGTACAACAGGGTTTGGGTAAAATGGCTGCGCTGGATGCCGTAACTATTGGGTTTGAAAGGCGCACCACTTTTGAGTTCGATGATGGCCGCTTTTTCTTCGTCTTTGTAAAAAAGGTCGAGTCGCCCCTGAATCCCGTATTGTTCGCTGAAAAACGTTGGCTCCAGGATACAATTGGCCGGGTCAATTTCTTGCTTGGCCAACCCGCCTTTGGCCATTTGTTGGAGGTTGAGGTAGTGTTTTTGGGCTTTTTGGGAAAGTTCGCGTACCCCGCGATCGCTCATGGGCGCATACGCGAAGGGAAACTGGCGAAAAGTTTCTCGAAACAGCGTATTCCATTCAATATCGGGCTCATTAAGCAGGCGATCGAGGAAAAAATTGGCAATATTTCCGAGTAAGATCGGATCGGTTGTTTCGTGGGGCAAGAATTTACGGCCCAAATAGGCATAAGGTTCCAACCCGGTATCCTTATAACATTCCGAAATGGCCGAAACATCCATCAAATAATCCGGCTCAATGACAAATACCCTTGGGCGGTATACGCCATCGCGGTCTATTTCTACTTCCAACAAATTGAGGGTAACTGGAAATCCGAATATTTTTTGAATAACCTTGATGCTGGCATTGAAATTTTCGTTGCGCTCGGGCAAACCATAGCGCACTTTGATGGGCTCTGCCGGATTTTCAGCATCTACGGCCAGGAAATATTGTTCTTCCGGGTAATCCGTAAGCGCTACGACCCTGGCTTTGGCCTTAAAATCCCAGTTTTCCTGATCATGTTGCGGAAAAAACTGCTGATCGGCCGGTAAAAGAAAAGGGGTAAGAAAATCGGGAATTGGTATTGCACTGCATTGCGCAAGGGTTTGGGCAAGGGCTGTCATGCCTATTTGAACATCCAATGCGCTTTGTGCCTGGTTGTTGCGGGCCGCCATGGATTGGCGTCGAAAGCGGTGTACGAGGCGCAGCAATTGTGCCGACAGTTTATATTGATGTCCTGCATAACTGATTCGGGCAAACAGCGTACTAAAAGCCAATTGTTCCTTGCGGGTAAGTTCCAAAAACAGCCGTTCCTGCAAACCTGCCAAGGCCAGCACCTGATCCCGGGGCATCCAGGCATCGTGGGTGGCAATTTTGAGCATTTCGCGGTAAAAAAGCGTTGCGGCATCTGATTGGAACATCAATTTATCAATACCTTTGGTGTTAAAAAATCAAAAAACATGGCAACATCCTCCAACCACGCTATCAATTGGCGCTCCTTACAGATTATTTTCTATGCGCTTTTGGCCGGACAAGTGATTTTCTTTTTGGTGATCAGTTACTTAAAAAGCACATCGATAGAACCTGTTTCCAATCTTAAGTTGCCTCTTTATGCGCTTCAGGGCATGTCGATTTTACTCGTTTTTTTGGGTGTTGGGGTTTTTCTTTATTTTATGAAGGATGCAAGCGTCAAGTCCAGTTTCGAAGAAAAGTTTAATGCCTTTAGATCCGCCTCGCTTGCGCAATGGGGACTTTTGGAAGGCGCCACAATCATACAAATGATAGACTATTACCTGACGGGCTCTGATGTCGCCCGCGGTGGTGTTAGCGTCGGCTTATTTTTGTTCTTTTTGCGGCGTCCAAGAAAAATCGAACTCATTTATCGATTAAACTTAAACAGCACCGAACAACAATTATTGGAATCTTAAGCACAAGCACCGGGTGCTTATTCCCCTACCGTCAACACATCAATCATCGTTTTCAAAGCAACAAAGATCGGCTCGCGGCCCTCTTTCGTAACAATGGAGGATGGATCGTCTTCGTCTTCCAGTACGGCTTCTTCGGCAAATGCAAGCAACTCTTCCTGGGGGGTATCTTCAAAGAAGACATCTAGGCGCTCCCTGAAACGTTGCTCGGTACTTTGCTCCAACACTTCATAATTGCGCTCTTCGGCTTCTCCAATTTGGTCTTCCGAAACAAGTTGAACCGATTTGCCACCCACTTTATCTACCGCACACCAAATAATCAGGGCGAGGTATTGCATAAAACCTTTTTCGTCTTCGGTCAACAGATCAAACTGCTCACTAAACAACCACGCGAAAATAACCGGTTGCGCGTCCGAAAACGCTTCCATTTTGGCTTCGTACTGCTCATCCGTGAGGTTATCGAGCGCATCTACCAGGTCATTGATGATATCTTCAGAGACTAATTTCATATCTATTGTTTTGAGAACCAATTGGTTTTTGATTTGAACTTGCAAAACTACATAATTCCTGCAAGCGGTAGCCGAATTCCTGATATTAAATCCGATCTTTGCTTTGCTTCCCCAAACTAAAACAACCAGGCTGTACATATGCTCCGAGCTGCGCTTATTGATCTTTATAATGGAGAAACCAACCGGGGCATCCCGATGCTCAAAGAGATTCTCTCTAATTATGCCAATGTGATCCGTTTTGATCACTTTGACGTACGGGCTAAAAACGAAATCCCCGATTTATCCTACGATATTTACCTGTTTTCAGGTGGACCGGGCGATCCGTTGCTCAACGACGGACCCTGGTTTGAGCCATTGTACGCGCTTTTTGAACAACTTTGGCAGTGGAATTTGCAGGAAGAGCCGAAAAAGCACTGTTTTTTTATATGTCATTCGTTCCAAATGGTTTGTCACCACTTCCAGTTGGGAGAAGTGACCAAGCGTTATAAGATGTCGTTCGGCACGTATCCGGTGCATCGCACGCATGGGGGTAAGCAGGAACCCTTTTTTGAAGGATTACCCAATCCGTTTTACATTGCCGATTTCCGTCGTTATCAAGTGATTAAGCCCAATATGGAGCGCATCAAGGCAATTGGTGCTCAAATTTTATGCTTAGAAAAACTGCGTCCCCATGTGACGTACGAGCGCGCTTTAATGGCAGTGCGTTTAAGCCCTTATATGATTGGCACGCAGTTTCATCCGGAGGCCGATCCGAATGGTTTGCTCACATATTTTATGGAAGCGGAGCGCAAAAGCTCCATTGTGGAGGAGCATGGCGCGTCTCGTTATGAGCGCATGATCCGCGATTTGGCCAATCCGATGAAAATTCAGCGCACGTTTAACACCATTATTCCAGCATTTTTGGAACATGCCGTGGAGGCGCTGAGTTTGATGCCTGTCTAATTACTCATAGCGCAAAGATTCAATAGGGTCCATTTTTGCCGCTTTCATGGCCGGATAGAAGCCCGAAACAATCCCGACAATCATACAAAGGGTAAAACCGAGCAACATCCAGGCCCAGGGAATCAGGAAACTGCCACCCAACAATGGGGTAACGATGTTTCCAATCAGAATGCCCAACAGGATGCCAACGATGCCGCCGATTTGGCAAATGATGATGGCTTCGGTCAAAAATTGAAGCAAAATGCTGCGGCTGGTGGCGCCCAATGCCTTGTAAATCCCAATTTCACGCGTGCGCTCCGTCACGCTCACCAACATAATATTCATTAAGCCTATAGCCGCACCCAGCAGGGTCATCAGTCCAATTGCGATGGTAGCAAGCCGTAAATTGGTGGTGTTTTCTTTCAAAATCCCGACTAGGCTATCACTCGATTCCAAGGTGAAGTCATCGGCCTGGCCCGGATGCAGCCCCCGAATCTGACGGAAAATTCCGGTCGCTTCCGATTGAGCCGTGGTCAGATCCACCCCGTTTTGTACTGCTACCAGCAAAAAATAGTCGCGGTCATCATTGCCGCCAAAAATGGTTCTTACATTAATAATCGGCGCGTATACTTTGCGGTCGTCCGATTCATTCATGGTCGTACCTTTGGAGGCCATGATGCCAATGACTCGATAACGGTTGTTGTTGACGGTAATGAGCTGGCCCAGCGCTTTATCTGATTTGCCTTCAAATAGAATTTTAACAATTTCTGATCCAATGATCGCGTTCGGGGTGCCCGCATCTACTTCCGTTTTGGTAAAATTGCGGCCCATGGCAATATCCAGGCCTTTTACATCCAGGAAATTTTCATCTATCCCATTAAAAATGACGTTCGGATTGGATTTTTTATCATTGAATTTTACCGTAGCCTGCCCAGTTCCATACAAACCAACCGCTACCTTTGCCGGAAATTCGAAACGTTCTTTAAATCCCATTGCCTCTTTGAAGTCGATGGCTTTGGCGGGCTTTTCACGACGACCCTGGCGGCGACCTTTGCCTTCATTCCATTTGCGCTCGATGCTGAAAGAATTCGCGCCTAATCCACTAAAATTGTCATTGAGCGAATAAGCAATGGCATCAATCGCGGTCAAAATGCCTACCAAGGCCATGATACCAAAGGCAATAATGAGCAAGGTGAGCACCGAACGCAATAAATTGGCGCGGATATTTTGGTAAGCCATGCTGAAAATTTCGCTATAAGGCATCATGCTGAACGGACATTGGACGTTAGAATAAAAATAGTTTATCGCCCAGAGGCATATAAACTGCTCAAAAGTAGCGCTAAAACAACAAGTTAGGCGCTGAATTGGAAGCAGGTTTTTGAATATTCGATTAACCCGACAAATTTCAAGACAGAATGATGGATATAGAAAAACCGCTGCTGCGCCACCCTGCAATTTTTGAACCGTTCTCAGGCTTGTCGGCAGGAGAAAGCACACGGCATGGTGGGGTAAGTGCGCCGCCCTTTGCATCCCTCAACCTCGGGAAAAGTACTGGTGACAATTTGGAACATGTAGCAGAAAACAGGCGGCGTTTCTGCAATGCCCTGGGTTTTGATCCGAATCAAATGGCATTTTCATTCCAAGTGCATGGTGATCAGGTGCGTTTAGTAACAGAATCCGGCGGCTCCGAAGGCTACGATGCCTTGATTACACAAGTACCGGGTGTGTTGTTGGCCGTTTCAATTGCCGATTGCACGCCCATTTTGATTGTAGACCCAGTAACCAAGGGCATTGCGGCGATTCATGCAGGCTGGCGGGGCACCGAGGCGCTGATTGCACGTAAAACGATGGAGGCCATGCAGGCTGCTTTTGGAACCCGCCCGGAAACTTGTTGGGCATATATTGGAACTTGTATCGACGAATGTTCGTTTGAAGTAGGCCCCGAAGTGGCAGATCACTTTGACAACGCGTTCAAACGTTATGATGCTGATACCGACCGTTTTTTGGTCGATTTAAAAAAGGCCAATCGCGCGCAACTACAGTTTTGTGGCATTCCAGCAGCACAAATTGAAACTTCCGCCTACTCTACGGTGTTGCATGTGGAAGATTATTTTTCACATCGGAAAGAAAAAGGACAAACCGGCCGTATGCTTTGTGCCATTGGCTGGCGGTAAATAGCCGGATGATTTTTCTTGTATAAAGCAGTATAACCCAACAAAACTTAAAATTCTGACCTATCTTTGGCGGCTATTTGGTTATGGCGAAGGAAAAAAAGAAATCGAAAATTGAAATTAAAAACCGGCGGGCTGCTTTCGAATATCATTTCGAACAGGAGTACGATGCCGGAATGATGCTCACAGGCACGGAAATCAAGAGCATTCGGTCGGGCAATGTCAACCTGAATGATGCATATTGCCTTTTTGAAAACGGTGAACTCTATGTGCGCAATTTGTACATCGCGGTGTATGAATTAGGCACCGATAATAACCACGAGCCGCGCAGGGTGCGCAAATTGCTGTTGCGCAAACCGGAACTGCGCAAATTGGAGCGCAAGGCAAAAGACAAAGGCTTTACCATTGTACCTTATATATTGTATGTCAACGACCGGGGTTTTGCAAAACTCACCATCGAATTGGCAACTGGTAAAAAAACGTTCGACAAGCGGGAAACCATCAAAGACCGCGACGATAAGCGCAGCCTGGATCGAATGAAAAAACGTTTTAATGTTTGACGAATAGGTTATGTATAAAGGACTTGCCTTGTTTTTTTCTTACATCGGACACCCCTTACTGGCGCTTTTTTATATGCTGGTTTTGATGATGGCTTGCAATCCTTTTGCATTTGGCATTAGCAATATGGCCGAACCGAAAGCGGTGGTGCTGCTGGTATCCGTTTTTGCCATTACTTTTCTGATACCTGGGTTTGGCGTGGCCCTGATGAAGCCCCTGGGTTTGATAAAAAGCCTACATCTAGAAGACAAGCAGGATCGCACCGGGCCTTATATTATTACCGGTGTATTTTATCTTTGGCTCGTTAAAAACCTCTTCACCTTGGGTGCGATGCCCACTTTGTTTGTCCAGTTTGCCTTGGGCGCTACCATCAGCCTTTTTTTATCTTTTTTTATCAATATTTTCCTGAAAGTAAGCGCGCATGCGGCAGGTATGGGTGGTTTTGTAACGATGTTGCTCATTACCTTGTTTCAATATCCCGACGCTACGTTGGGTATTTCAGTCAATGATGGTACAATTCTGCTGCGTTTTGACGTGCTATTGGCCATCGGTATCCTGTTTGCAGGCTTGGTCGGAACAGCACGCCTCGCACTCAAGGCGCACACCACCACCGAGTTATACATAGGGTATGGGGTAGGTTGTATTTCAATTTTAATTGGCCAAGCCCTGGTGTAAATTTATCCTGCCAACCAGGCATTCAAGTATGCATGATATACCGGAAAGGTATCCAGGTTGTTATGCGCACCATCTGGGATCGTGATAAACCGGTCGGTGGGCTTCAAACTTTCCTTGAGTTTTATGGCAGAAGCAAAAGGTACGACCCGGTCGCGCGTGCCGTGAAAAATCAAAACGGGCATCCTCGCTTGCGCTACAAAAGTATGGTTGGGAAACACCAAATGAAATTGAACCGGAATGGCTTTGCGCCCAATGTGACTGGCAATCATCCCTTGAATGGTGTCAAATGGCGTTTCAAGAATCAAATATTTTGCAACAACATGCGCCGCTAAGTAACTGGCCATGCCAGAGCCCAAGGAACGTCCATATAAAATAATGGTTTCCGGGGCATACCGTTCCAGGAGCCATAGGTACATCAATTGTGCATCCTCAAAAAGTTGTGGTTCATCCGGCTGCCCGCCACTTTTGCCATACCCGCGGTAGTCGGGCACAAAAAAGTCATATCCCAAACGCGTAAATACCTGGTGCATGGCACCCCAGCGCTGCAAATTGTGGCGATTTCCATGAAAATAAAGCACAACCCCTTTGGATTTAGGTATTGGAGCCGGGAAAAACAAGGCATTGAGTTGAACACCATCCGGGGTTTCAAACCAGTGTTCTTGAAATGGATGTTCAAAAACAAACGGATATGCTTTTGCAAGCAGGGTAGGCCGAAATAATAGTTTTCGTAAGAAAAAATCGCTGATATTCATCGGCTTATTCCGTTGGCGGCTGTTGCAAATGTGGGTTATTTTGATGCCGTTCGCGGTCGCGCGCGGTTTTTTTTGCTAAACTTTGTTCCAGCGCGGCGGTTAAATCAATACCGGTTTGGTTGGCTAAACAGATCAACACAAACAGCACATCGGCCATTTCATCCGCCAGGTCCTGGTGAGCGGTAGCAGCCGATTCGCTCGATTTAAAAGACTGCTCTCCATAAATGCGGGCCATCAAACGGGCCATTTCCCCCACCTCTTCCATTAAAATGGCGGTATTGGTGAGCTCTGAAAAATAACGGATGCCGATGGTTTTAATCCACGTATCTACTGTGTTTTGTGCTTCCTGTAGGGTCATATTATAAGCAAATTGATAAAACGTGTGTGCCAGGAAGAAAAAAGGCTATTCGCAAGGCCAGATATAATCGGCCAATGGGAATTGTTTTTTCTGAAACGAAAAATGCCACCATTCAGTTCGAATGCCTTTAAATCCGACCGATTCCATAGTTTTTCGCAATAAATCCCTGTTAGCAAGGATGGTTGCCGACAGCTTGGTATAATCTGTATGCGCTTTTTCACCAAAGAAATCATAAGGTGTGCCCATGTCTAGTTCCATGCCTTTTGCATCTACAATGGTAAGATCTACTGCTGCTCCGCGGGAATGCATGGAACCTTTGGCGGGCGGTGTCACGTAATCAGGGTTGGGAACCTTGTCCCACAGGCGTTGTTGGTAGGGGCGGGGCCGATAACAATCGAACATTTTCACGCTATATCCCTTTTTTTGGAGTATTTCCTGGGCCTCCGCGAGTGCTTGGGCTGCTTCGGGGCGCAAGAGGCAACGCGCACAATCGTATATTTTAGCTTTGGTAAAATTATTGGTGGTCGCATACCGAATATCCAGTTGGATACCGGGCGCAAGGGTCGTTAATTCGATAAAATCAGCCCGAATTGCAGTTTTTGAACCAGACTTGGGGTTTCTGAGCACAGGCAGGGTGCTGGTAGGGACGCCAGATTTATTGCCTTTTTGGCTTGATTCGGTTTTTTTTTGTTCCACGAATGCCTTTTCGGGTGCATCCTCCAATTTTTCCGTGGGTTTATCTTCTGTGGGCTTGGAACTTGGCTGGCTTGGTACAGAATCGGAATTGGTTTCCGGGGCAGTTGGTGGAGCGATGGGTTGGTTCTGCTTTTGAACAGGGGCGGGTAACTCATTTTTACAAGCCGCAGTTGCGAACAATAAAAGGTACAATAGGACAAGTAACCGCATGGCGCTTTTTTGGAGGGTGAACAGGAATTTATGCGGGATAAGCAACAAAATAATAATTGAGTTGCTTGTAAAACTGTTCACTGAATTCGGCGCGGGAAAATGCTGGGGATCGTTTTAAAAAGCCATCTAACAGGTTGATTTCCATGCCACACGCGGCAAAAAGATCAAATAATTGCTCGGGGGTTGCGCCGTACATTTCGGAAGCGCCCAGGCCATGTTCAAAAATCACCACGGGTTTCCAACGGGTAAGTGTTTCGGTTGCACCTTGTAAAACCAGCCATTCACCCCCTTCAACATCTATTTTCATCATATCCACCCGAAAATCGGAAGGTAATACAGCGTCCAACCGATCGGTTTGTACCGTAATCTGGGTGTCTTCTTCGTTGGGACGATCATATTTTCTTTTCAAAAGCCCGCTGTAGGAGGGGTTGCTCACCACATAATTAAAACTTGCCGTTCCTTTTTGGTTCGACAAAGCAAGGTCTAAAATATGGCAATTGGGCAAGGTATAGCGTGTTTTCAGACCATTAAACAAGCTGGGAATTGGCTCAAACCCGTAATGGATGCCATTGGGAGCATGATGTAAAAACAGATCCAGTATTTCCCCTTTATGGCAGCCCACGTCAATACAATTGCTTTCAGGTATGCAAACACGGCGGATTACTTGCTTGGTCAGCCGATCATACCGCTGGTTTTGGGTGAAGGCAATGGGGAGCGCTTTGAGTATTTTTTTTATAGTTGCTTTCAAATCGGATCAGTTTTCGAATCAAAGCGCAAATTTAAGTACAATTAATTACATCCTGTCGAATTTGACCAACCAAGGCTTGAATCATTGCCTTTACTTTGGTCATACACTCTTCATACTCTTGTTCGGGGTCGGAGTCGTACACGATTGCGCCACCTACCTGCACTGAGCAATACTGCGTTGCTTT
Organism: Saprospiraceae bacterium; assembly: GCA_040397785.1. GTDB lineage: Bacteria > Bacteroidota > Bacteroidia > Chitinophagales > Saprospiraceae > M3007. The sequence goes on from JBBAVI010000002.1 coordinate 21,614, forward strand.
GTTGTATAAAATGCTGCGAATCACCACATTAAAATCGAAATCCCCTTCCGGGCTGAAGTATCCAAAGGCACCCGAATACAATCCCCGGCGGGTGCATTCATATTGTTCGATCAATTGCATGGCCATCACTTTCGGTGCACCGGTCATGCTGCCCATGGGAAATGCCGCACGCAAGGCATCCACCGCGTACACACCCGGGCGCAGGTGGGCCACCACGGTGGAAATCAGTTGATGCACGGTATTGAAGGTGTAAACTTTGAAAAGTTCTTCTGCCTGGATGCTCCCGGTTTGGGCAAAGCGGGTCAAATCGTTGCGCACAAGGTCTACAATCATCACATTTTCGGCGCGCTCTTTTGTGCTGTTGGCTAAATCTTGGGCTAACATTTGATCCGTTTCGGGATTTTCGCTGCGTTTGCGCGTGCCTTTAATGGGCTGAGAAATGAGTTTGTCGCCCCTTTTGGCTAAAAACCGCTCGGGACTGGCGCAAATCAAGGCATGCTCCTTTGTTTTAAAAAACACGGAAAAAGGCGCTTGTGCAAGGCTATTCAGCCTTTTAAATACCTGCTCGGGTTGGAGGGGTATGTTTTCGGCAAAAAACTCCTGGCACACATTCATTTCGTACAAATCGCCTTCTACAATATGTGCCCTGACGTTTGCCACCGTTTCCAGGTATTGCGATTTTGGCATGCGCGGCGTGAGGATTGGGCCTTCGGTGGGTATTTCATCGGCCATAACCTGGTGTTGGAGTATTTGTTCCAATATTTCGAGGGGCGATGGATGCACCGTATGGATCTCAATCGTGCCATTTCGAATGCCCACTACGGTTTCTGGCTGAAAAAAATACAAATCGGGCAATCCTATACCATCAAAATGGCGGGAGGCTAAGTATTCTATCTCATTTTTCAAGTCATAATTCAAAAAGCCAAAAAGCCAATCGGCGGGCGCTTCCTTTAACTGCTCGAATGCACTCCCAACACCACATTTCAGGATCGTTTGCGCGCCAACCGCGGACAAACAATCCCAACGGCTGTAGGGTAAATTGGGATATTGATTGCTGTCCAAAAACGCGGCAATGTCAAACTGCTGGATCCAGGCAAACAATTTTTCCTGAAAACCCGGATAGGCTGAAAGTGGAAAAAAAGCGCTGTTGCGCGCAAGATTTTGCATAAATTGATCTTAAATAGGCGTCACTTTCATACCCCCCGGCCACTCAATACCGGCGGCTTCTTCGGTACTTACCTTCCAAATGTTGGCTTTCATTTGCAACAAACTGGCGGTTACTTCACTTTGACGAATGCCAAAAACAATCCGACCAGCCTCTAGGTATTCCTCCCGGATAATCTCCAAGTGTAGTTTTTTCAAGGCATTCATGATATCCGGCATCAAACCATAGTCAAAATCGCATTGAAAGTGATCGGACACAATTTTTTCAACAATGATGGCCTGGCGTAAAGCCTCTGCCGTACTTTCCCGATATGCTTGGATCAACCCCGATGCACCCAGCAAAGTCCCTCCAAAATACCGCACCACCACCACCGCAACATCGGTCAACTGCAAAGCGTCAATCTGATTCAAAATGGGCCGGCCAGCGGTCCCACTGGGTTCGCCATCGTCGTTTGCGCGAAAACGGCTGCCATCGGGCCCCAAGCGCCAGGCAAAACAATGGTGGTTGGCCTTAAAATAGGTTTTTCTCAATTGTTCCAGATAAGCCAACGCCGCCTCTTCGGTGGTCACCGGATAAGCAAAAGCAAGAAATTTGCTGCCCCGGTCTTTAAATTCGCCGGTAACAGGTACAGTGATGGTTCGAAAAACGTCGGTCATTGCTGCAAAGTTGAACAGGAACTTGCTTAGGGAGGTTGCGCTGTAAGCTTGTTTTTTATAAACTTGCGCTGATTTTGAAGGTTGTCCTCAAATTGAAGTCCAAAAACGGCTTTTTTCGTTGATTTTGGTCTTGTTTTTTTGAAATGGCCATCAAAGCACGTGCTAATCTTTTTTTAATCATTAATTTTTAATCAACATGCGAGAATCATTTCTGCACTATGTCTGGCGTACCCGTCGGATTGCACTCAAAAAACTTACCACTACCACCTTTCAGCCCGTCGAAATTCTGGATCCGGGCACGTACAACACCGATGCTGGTCCCGATTTTTTTAATGCCCGTATTCGCATTGGCGATACGATCTGGGCAGGAAATGTCGAAATGCATGTCCGTGCCTCCGAATGGCTGGCACATGGGCATCAAAACGACCCCGCTTACGACAATGTGATCCTGCATGTGGTCTTTGTAGAGGATAAAGCCATTTACCTGGAAGCAGGGGTGCGCTTGCCTTGTCTGGAAATCCGCGACCGCATTGCCCTGCAATTGATGGAAAAATACATGCAATTGGAAGCGGCTGAGGCCTGGATTCCATGTGCCAGTTTTTTCCCGAAAACACCCCAGGTGATTCGACTCAATTGTCAGGATCGGCTGCTGGTCGAGCGTTTAGAAGAAAAAACCGCGCTGGTCGCCAAATCCCTACAGGCAACTAAAAACCACTGGGATGAGACTTTTTACCGGGTTTTGGCATCCGGTTTTGGCCTCAAAGTAAATGTGCAGCCTTTTGAGTCGCTCGCACGCAACCTGCCACTCCACATTTTGTCCAAACACCGCAACCACCTGTTTCAATTAGAAGCCTTGTTGTTTGGACAGGCGGGATTTTTGCAAAATGAGGTAAAAGATGCCTATCCGCAGGCACTTTTGCGTGAATACCAGCACCTGGCGCACAAGTATCAACTGCATCCAATGTCGGTGCAACAATGGAAATTTGCCCGATTGCGGCCTGCTGGTTTTCCCACCATTCGTTTGGCCCAGTTTGCTGCCCTGATTGGCCAATCAGAGCGTTTATTTAGCCAAATTTTGGAGGTGCAGGACGCGCGTTCCATTGAAAATTTATTTGCCTTGCAGGTAAGCGACTACTGGCTGGATCATTTTCAATTCGATAAACCTTCTATCCGTTTGCCCAAACGTCCGGGACGCGATTTTATCGAAATTCTTATTTTAAACAGCATCGTTCCGGTGTTATACCATTATGGAAAAATCAATCAATTGCCTGCTTATCAAAGCCTTGCGTTAAAAATACTGGAAGAATTGCCGCCCGAATCAAATGTGATCCTCGATGGTTGGAAGCAACTCGGTACCAAAGCCCACAATGCTTATGAGTCGCAGGCCTTGTTGCATTTAAAAACCCGATACTGCGATGCCAAACGCTGTTTGGAATGTGCCATTGGAAACGCTATTTTAAAGTAGGCCTTCTAAAATAACCTGACAGGCAAAGCGGATTTCTGCCTCCGAAATGATCAGTGGGGGCGCGATGCGCAAACTGTGATCGTTGAATAAAAACCAGTCGGTGATGACGCCTTGTTCCAAGCAGTGCCGAATCACCGACTGCACTTTTTGCGCCGTGCCCAGGTCGACGGCGAGCCACAAACCGGCGCTGCGCACTTCCACAATGTCCGGATGCACGAGCAGGGAACGGAAAAGTTGCTCCTTTTGCGGCACCGCATCCATCAAACCCGAATCCAACAAGGTTTGCAAGGTTGCCAAGGCCGCTGCTGCACACACAGGATGTCCGCCAAATGTTGTAATATGCCCCAGCACTGGATTGTTGCTGAAGGTGTCCATAATACGCTTAGGGGCCATAAAAGCGGCAATCGGCATGCCGCCGCCAAATCCTTTGGCTAAAAGCAATATATCTGGTTGAATATCAAAATGTTGGAATGCGAACAGTTTGCCGGTACGTCCATATCCCGCTTGTATTTCGTCGAGAATAAGCAAGGCACCTGTTTCCGTGCAGCGCGCGCGCAAGGCTTTAATCCACGCTGGATTGGGTGGAATTAAGCCAGCCTCGCCTTGCACGGTTTCTACAATTACAGCGGCAGTCCGGTCATTGATTTGATTCAGCCCGGTTGGGTCATTAAAATCCATATGCCGAATGCCCGGCAAGAGCGGTTGGTAGGCCAAGGTAAAATAATCGGGGTCCATCAAACTCGCGGCGCCTTGGGTACTGCCGTGGTACGCATTGCGGCAGGCGACAAACTCTGGTCGTCCTGTGTATCGTTTGGCCAGTTTCATGGCACCTTCCGTTGCTTCTGTTCCTGAATTTACCAAATAAACGGCATCTAATTCGGGTAATTGGGCGGTTAAAAGCGCTGCAAGGTCTACTTGTGGATTTAAAATGAACTCTCCGTAAACTAGCGTGTGCCAATATTGGTTTAGTTGTAGTTCAATTGCTGCTTGTACCCGTGCCGGGCGATGTCCCAATACACTGGGGCCGATGCCCGAAATCAGATCCAAATAAGATTTGCCGGTTTGATCATACAAGTAAAGGCCTTCTGCCCATTCAATAGCAATGGCTAATGGAGCGGGGGAGGTTTGAGCGAGGTGTTGAAAAAAAAGTTGCCGTTGTGAGGCGAAATGGCCCTTTTCCAAACCTTTTTTGTCGTTTTGCATCTGCAATGTGATAATATTTTTTGGAAATCCAATTATTGCACAAATATTTGCCCTAAATCATGAAAACCCACTATTTATGACTGCCAAATCTTTGATTGCTTTTGACATTCCGGCGGTAACGTTCGAACAAACCGGCCGGGATGCTTTTCATATGCTGAACGATTACCATGTTCGGCATTTGCCCGTTGTTGATGGGCGTAAGTTGATTGGGATCATTTCGGAAGAAGATATTTTCAACCACAAATTATATGACCCCATTTCGGAGTACGATTTTTCCATGTTGCGCCGGTATGCCGTGCGCGAACACGAACACGTATTTGAAATCATGCGGGTGATGTGTGAGGATCGGCTAACGGTAATTCCGGTAGTCGACGACCAGGGTGAATACTTGGGAATGATTCTGCTCAATGAATTGTTGCGCTTTTTTGCAACCACCGCTTCGCTGACCGAAAGTGGTGCTGTTTTGGTATTGGAAATGAACCGGCGTGATTATGCTTTAGGGACCATTGCCCGGATTGTTGAACAAGAAGATGTTAAAATACTGAGTGCTTTTGTAGGAACTGGCCCTGAACCAGACTTAATGGAACTTACCCTCAAACTCAATCGGTATGACCTTAACCGCACCATTGCTTCGCTCGAACGACACGATTATATCGTCAAAGAAACCTATGGTGAACTGGATTATGCAGATGGCATCAAGGAACGGTATGATTCATTAATGACTTACCTGAATGTTTAAAATCAAATTTTCATGAAACAACTTAACACAATAAAATCCCTGCTCTTTACACTTTTGTTGTTGAGCAGCAGCACGGCTTTTGCCCAGGTTTTCTGGACAGAGACATTTTCTAACCAGGCAACTGCTACAACCAACTGGGTGTACAGTGGTACCAACGCAGGGGCTGAAAAATGGTTCTGGACAAGCGATCCAGGTGCAGGCTATCAAACGCCAACGCCTACTATTCCAGCATTTGGAGCGCCAACGGCATCTACAGGCTATTTTTTGTTCAATTCGGATGCAAACGGCAACGGCAATTCGCATGATGCAAAGCTGACAGGCACGGGTGTCCCTGTAAATTGTACAGGCCAAACCGATGTAAAACTATCGTTTTATGCACAATACGCGCGTTCCAGCCAAATTGCAAAAGCCCAAGTAGGGGTTAGCACGGATGGAACCACCTTTGTGTACAAAGATATTTTTGTCGGCTTGCCTGTCGACAATCTTTTTCAGGGTAATGTAGATGTTACTTTGCCAGAGGCAGACAACAAGCCACAAGTCTGGATTCAGTTTCGCTGGATTGGCAACTGGGAGTACCATTTTAAAGTAGATGACCTTTCTTTAACAGGAACCCCTGCGGCCGTGCCTTGTGCACAAAACCCCAGCGCCATTATTTGTGATAATTTCGAAAGCTACACTGTAGGCGCATTAAGCCCACAAGCCCTTTTTTGGAAACCATGGGCAGGATTGGAAACCGGCGTGCTGAGCGCACTGGTAAGCACCGACCGCGCTTCGGAAGGTACAAAATCGATGAAAGTGCAATATGCAGTTGCTGGTGCCGATCAGGGAGCCGACCAATTGTTGTTGCTGGGCAATAAAACCAGCGGCCGTTACGAATTGAAGTGGAAAATGTACGTTCCATCCGGTAAAGCCGCTTACTATAACATTCAAAACAGTGAAACACCTGGCCAGCAATGGAACCTGGATATGTTTTTTGACTCAAACGGCGTTGCGCGCGTGGTCATTAATCCAATTGCTGCCAACCAGCCTGCAAATACCACCTTTTCTTTTCCAAAAGATACTTGGTTTACAGTGACGCATTATTTCGATTTGGATAATAACCTGTCGAAGCTGTTTATCAACGACAATATCGTAATTGGATGGTCTTACACCGGTAACCTGGGCGGTATAGATTACTACTCCCTCAATACCTGGGACCAATATTATGTGGATGAGGTATCATATGTATCGTTGCCTGCACAAATTTTCAACCCAGATATCTGTGGCAGTGCCGTTGATCTGACCCAGTATTTTGGGCAAACACCAAATTTGCCACAAATCACAGGATTGTACGATAATACCAATGCTACGGTATCTTCAACCGATCCTACTGCTGCCTGCTGGACAGATGGCGGTGCCCCAGGAGGAATTTTAAATAACACCATGTGGTACACCTTTAACGGTGACGGCAATACCTACCATATCGAAACAACCAAGTGCAATGCCGTTAATTATATTGGCAGTGCATTGCCTGATATCAACGGATTTAACCCAGATGGAGATACCCAGATGGCTATTTTTTCGGGCCAATGTGGCAATGCAGTATTGGTTGAATGCAATGACGACCAAAGCCCAGAGGGTATTCCCGATTTCCGTGCAGGGTTGGACCTGCAGACTGTACCGGGTGAAACCTATTTGATGATGATCGATGGTTACGACTATTTGAACAATCAGGTTGCAACCGGCCAGTATTGTATTGAAATTACCCAATTGCCATCTATCGTATGTGCTGACGGTAAGGTAGGTGATTATACCCTGGATAACAATGGTTTTATTTGTACAGGAACCAATTTGGCCGACTATATTACCTTAGTAGACACAGCGTTTAAAATTCCGACGATCGGTCCAATTTATGGATTGTGTTGGGCGGTTACTTCTGCGCCCGTACCTGCAGGTACATGGCCACCGTCTTTGGGTACTTCCTACATCAGCAGTACTGGTTTTATCAATGCGCCCTTCGCGATTGGACTTGCCAACAACGTAACAGCGGCTTCGGTGGTGTACGTAACGCCCGTGGTGGTGTCGGGTGCAACAATAGTAACACCTGCAACGCCATTGCGTATGGAAAATGTAAGTGTGGATAACCCAGACGCGTGTTTCTTTACTGGAAATTCATCGCAAGTAATTTTGTTGCCAGGCTTAAATCCACTGACCGGCACTGCAACATCGACACCGCCAAACAACGGTACTGCAAATAATGGTACCATCAACCTCACTCCGGGTGGCGGTTTGGGCCAGGCAGTAAGCGACCCAACTACATTCTATCAATTTGTTTGGAGCAACGGCGCTACCACAGAAGACTTGAGCGGTTTGACCGCTGGTACTTACACCGTTACAATTTCCGATGTTTCAAATTGTGTCGATCCGGTGCAAGTGCAAGTTACCGTGATTGGAACGGCCGTAAAAGATCCGGAATCCGTAAAAACACTGTTCATTAGCCCGAACCCAACACAAGGTAAGTTGACGCTCAACCTCGAACTCAACGCAACAGCGGAAGTACGGGTTGAACTCATCAACAGCGTTGGTCAGACCCTGCAAACAATCCATGCAGGCCAACTCAATAACCTGAATCAGGAAATTGACCTGCACAATCTGGCAAATGGCACCTATATCGTCCGTGTGATCATGGATGCCGAAACAGCGGTGCGCAAAGTGATTTTGCAAAAGTAAAACTAGTTTGTACAATACATTTTAGTAGAAAATATGCGAGGTTGTTCCTTTAAATGGAATAGCCTCGCTTTTTTTGTATTTATCCGTTTCTTTTTTCCACATTTGCACAATCTGTCATCAACCAGCAACCGCCATGTATCAGCTTTCGGTTTCCGCCTTTGGCGCTTATACCCGTTATGAATTGGAACACCCGGAATCGGGCAATCGTTTTAGCATTGTGCCAGAACGTGGCGCAAATGTGCTCGACCTGCATTTTGGCGGGGTAAATATCCTGGATGGTTATGACACACCGGAAGCATTAGAACAGGCAAAATGGGGCAAAAGTGTGCTCTTGTTTCCTTTCCCAAACAGGTTGGATCGTGGACAGTACAGCTGGCAGGGCAAAACGTATCAATTTCCGATCAACAATGCCGCCACAGAAAACGCCATCCATGGTTTTGTGCGCGACGAAGCCTTTTATGTGGTTAAAATTGAACTTGGGCTGGAGTATGCCCTTATTCAATGTCGGTTTGATTATGATGGTAGCCGCCCATATTATCCATTTCCATTTACCCTCAATGTAACCTTCAAAATACAAAATAACGGCCAATTTGCCTTAAAAACGAGTTGCCTTAACCGCCACAGTGCGCCAATTCCAATTGGATTTGGGTGGCATCCGTATTTTAAACTGACGGAAAAAGCCGATGCCCATCAAATGCGATTGCCCGTTAGTTCCATGGTGGAAATCAACGAACGGATGATTCCAACCGGCGCCCAAACACACTACACGCAGTTTTACCGACGTAAATTAGTAGCAGATACCTTTTTAGACAATTGTTTTCAGGCGGGGACGCATGGCTCTTACAAGATGCTGTTGGAACACGGTACCCAAAACCTGATCGTTTCGGCAAATGCCGGGCAGTTTCCGTTTTTTCAAGTATTTACGCCGCCGCACCGCGAAAGCATTGCCTTAGAGCCCATGTCGTGTAATGTTGATGCCTTAAACAACGGCGATGGTTTGGATATTTTGCATCCACAGGAGACCTGGAAAGGCGAAATCAAATTGAAATATTCAAATAATCCGCAATGAGTAAAAATGAACTGCGGCGCTCGCTTTCCCTTTATGGCCTCGTCATGATTGCCGTCGGCAGCACGATTGGAAGCGGTATTTTCCGTACACCGGGCGGTATTGCAGCGGCGGTACATACCCCTGAATACGTCATTTTAGTTTGGGTAATGGGCGGTGTGGTTGCCTTGACGGGTGCCCTAACCTTTGCCGAAATGGGCAGTATGTTTCCAGGTGCGGGCGGCTTGTATACGTACCTGCGCGAAGCGTATGGCGACGCCTGGGGGTTTATGTATGGCTGGTTTATCCTTTTTGTGAGTACCGCAGGCAGCATTGCTGCTTTGTCGATGGTGTGTTCCGAGCACTTGTTGTACCTCGCCGGGCAAGGTGATCGCAGCAGCTGGGCGCTGCCATTGGCGCTGTTTATCATTGTTTTTTTGACGATTATAAACCTTTTTGGGGTAAAAATAGGGGAGTGGATCGCTAATTTGTTTACAGGTGCCAAATTAGCGGGCCTGCTTTTAATTATTTTAGCAGCGGTATTTTTCAGCAATCCGGCAGTTCCAGCAGCCGATGCGGCTTTGTCGTTGGTTCAAACGCCCCCGGATGACCTTTGGAGCGCTTTTGCACTGGCATTTGTGGGTGTTTTGTGGTCGTATGGGGGTTGGCACCACGCCTCCTTCATGGCAGGCGAAACGAATAACCCGCAACGCAATATCCCCAGGGCCATGATGATTGGCGCTGCGGTTGTAACCTTAGTTTATGTGTTGGCCAATATCGCTTATATGCAGTTGCTGCCTTTGGAAACCATTGCGCGTTCTTCCACGGTGGCTGCCGATGCCTTGCAAACCATTACCCCCTGGGGTGGCAAATTGATGGCTGTTTTGATTGCATTGTCTACGTTCGGTACTACCGGAATTTATTGTATGACCGCGCCGCGCATCTATTACGCGATGGCCAATGATGGTATTTTCTTTTCAAAACTGGCCGAAACACACCCAAAATGGAAAACGCCCGTGCGCGCTATGCTGGTGCAAAGTGGCTGGTCGGTATTGCTGTTGTTGTTTTGGGGCACCTTCGAAAACCTGATTTCGTACGTCACCTTTATGGATTTTGCCGCGATGATGATGGTGGCCACCAGTATTTTTGTATTTCGCAAAAAACGTCCCGACGCAGTACGTGGTTACCGAACCTTTGGTTACCCGGTTACGCCCATGATTTTCATCACGATTTGCCTTTGGTTTGTACTTTTTACCATTGTAGGCGACCCGATTCGCTCGGGTGCGGGCATTTTGGTCGGATTGGTGGGTTATGTAGTGTATTTGTTTGGGTTTAAAAAGAAAGGGTGATTAACCGCCCAGCCAGCCTTTGAACTCGGGTACACGTTCCCGGCTTACGAATACATCTTCCGGGGCAGCAGGGTTTAAATCAAGTTTCAACCGCCCATTGAGGTGTGGATGAATGGTTTTAATACTGTTCAAACGAATACTCATACTGCGACCAATTCGAAAGAAATCGCGCGGATCCAGCAAACGATCCAGTTCCTCCAGGGTATGGTCAATAAAATATTTTTTGCCATTAAACGTATAACCCTGCGTCAGGCCATTAGAGGAGCGGAAAAAGGCAATGTCTTCTGCTTGTAAAAAGGCAAGTTGATGGCCTGTTTTTACTAAAAAACGATCTTTATATGACTCCTTTTTAAAAAATCGGCTAATAGATTCAAAGTCGAATTGTGGTGTAATGCGTTGTTTTTCAATTTTTTCCAGCGCCCGTTTTAAATCGTCCGGATCAATAGGCTTGAGTAAATAATCAACCGCATTTACCTTAAAAGCCTGCACTGCATATTGGTCAAAAGCCGTTGTAAATATCACCGGCGCGCGCACTTCCACCTGCCGAAAAATGTCAAAACTCAGGCCATCTGCGATCTGGATGTCCATAAAAATCAGATCGGGCAAAGGAAAGGTATGGAACCAACGCACAGCGCCCGCAACAGTATCCAGGGTTTCGAGGATTTCAAAAGCCGGATTGTGCGCCATCAACATTTTACTAAGTTGCTTGGCTGCAGGAAGTTCATCTTCAATCAGCAAGATTTTCATCGCGTACGGTTCTGTTATAATTGGTTTAACTCGATCAACGGCAAGGCAACCGTAAAATACTGCTGAGATACAATGGTTTCCACATTGCGCTCGGTGAGCATCTGGTATCGGGCGCGGATGTTTTCCAGTCCAACCCCCGTTGAGTCCATAATTTGATTTTTGCGTTGCAAATTATTGCGTATGATCAGATTCGGACAAGCCGATGGGCCAGGTTTTACGCCATTTATAGGTGTTGGGGAATGTTCGGCAAATACCTCAATTGCCAGGGGCTTCTCCGTAGAGATGATATTATGTTTGATCGCGTTTTCAAACAACATTTGCAAGGATAAGGGCACAATCGCCATGCCTTTAATGGCTTGTAAATCACTGATTTGTACAACAAGGTTTTCTCCAAATCGCTCTTTAAGCAAATAAACATACGACTGCAGGTAATCCAGTTCTTCCGACAAGGGAATCACCTTGGTTTCTCTACTTTCCAGCACGTAACGGTATACTTTACTCAATTGCTGCACAAAACGCACCGCCTTGTTCGGATCTTCAGGAATCAGGTAAATCAGGGTATTCAAACTGTTAAAGAGAAAATGCGGGTTTACCTGGTTTCGCAGCCCTTCCAACTGCGATTCTACATTTTTGCGCTCCAAATCTGCTTTTTCTGCGGTAGCACGTTGTAATTGCAGGTAAAAAGCCAAAGCCTCATATAGGATTATGATAAAAGACGACGTCAGCAAAGCGCTGATAAATACGACAATCTTGTTGGGTTGTGTTTGATGTTCTGGAATAAAGTAGGAGAAAAGAGCCTTTAATATGCCATTTACTACAAAATTTACTACGATAAAAACAAGCAGCATCAAAATTAAACGACGCCCAAGCTGGTGGGCATGCGGGTATTTTAGCCGAATATTGGTATAAGCCCAGCGTAAGGCATACCAAAAAGCCCCGGTATAAACAAACGACATCGGGATGCATACCATCAAAAAGGGTAAGTCGCCCTTTACATAGTATTCATTGAATAAAAGCAGGGAGATCAACACACTCGCTACTGGTAAACCCACAATAATGATCCATTTATCATCAAATCCGACAATATCCTGGAAGCACTTTTTATTCATGTCACTTGTTCGTTAATGGAAAGATGAAACAGCGCATGCCTTTTTACCTTCAAAAAGACATGCGCCGATACCTGTACGATGCTTAAAATTCTACCCGATACAGCAAATCCGGAAAGAATCCAATCTGGTTGACACGACCCACTTCTCCCCGAACGGTATTGTAACGCAGGGCGAAGATATTTTCTCGGTTGGTAACATTTTGAAAATCAAGGAAAAAGGTTTGTGATAACTTGCGTTTGCTGGAATTAACACGGTATCCAAATTTGACATCCCAGCGCATGTAGGCATCTTGTTTTTTGCTAAATGCAAGGTTGTCATAAATCACTTCTTTCCCCGCTGCCTGGCTTGCTGCCAAATCTACGGGCGAATAAGGCCGTCCACCTGCCGTCGTAAATTTGGTATCAAACGTCAACGCCCGCCGACCAGAGCTGCCAATTTTAAACTCCTTCCCTGCCAAAACATTAAACACATACCCGCCATTGAAGGCTGTTGAACGCTCTACACCGTCCGATCCCTTGTATTTTGAATCAAAAATACTGGTTGTAATCAGCGCATAATATCCTTTGGAGAAGAATTTTTCTATAGTAACTTCTATACCCACATTACGCCCGGTACCTTTATTAACTAATTTGGTTTTTTCGGGAAATGTGAAGTCGGCACCTGTGTTCAGGATGGAAAAAGAACTTGGGGTTGATTCCACAGGGGCCTTGTCGACCCATTGGTAGTAAGTTTCGGCTTTAATGCGCCAGTCCTGGGCTGGTTTGAAGTCATATCCGAGCACCAAATGCTGGTTTTGGGTAAATTTCAACTGGTCGTTGGAGTTGCGGGTGCTGCCATCGGCCAATTGTTCTCGGAAGAAGAAAATGGGCAGCGGTTGTGTCTGGTTGTGCAAACCGTAACCAAGGCTCAATTTATGTTTGGGCAGAAACTGCCAGTTGATTGCGGCGCGTGGCTCGAGGGCAAAATTTTCGGTCAAATCGAAGTATTGCGCATGCAAACCGCCATTCAAGGTAACCGTTTGTGTGATTCGGTATTGTGCCTGTGCATAGGCTTCCACAGTATTAACGGTGCCCTCAAAATCGCGTTGCAGGTACCAGTCGCGCTTACCATCTCCATTCAAATCAGGTGTTCCCTCCCGGGTATCCACGTAAGTATCGAGGTGCTGATTTTGCAGTAAAAAGCCGGTACGGAAGTTTAATCGATTGGTAATCTTATTGTTGTAATACGAAGAAACACGGTACACCGTCAGGCCGTCTTTTACATCCGTCAGCTGGTATGGAGCGTCGTTTTCTTTTAATTCTACATCTTCGGCTTTAAAAGTAGTGCCGGAGTACGATGCGCTTATTACGGTACGAATGTACGAATGGTCGTTTAATAATACGTTGTGTTTCAATCCAATAATACCAAATTTAGATACGTTGTAGGCGTTTTGGTTCGGATCTGCGAATAAATCGGTCGTGTCAATTTCGGCACCTAGGAAATTGATAGAACTGGTGGCGCCAATGCCGAAGACTGAAATTTTACCAAATTTTGTATTGCCAAGATCAATATTAAAACTCAGGTCTTTATAGCGGGGTAGGGCAGCGGTACCAAAATTAATGCCTGCTACACTGGCCAATTCTACAAAGGAATGTCGATATGCCACCACAAACGAGCCGCCAGATTTCGGGTTGAGCGGGCCTTCGATCAGCGCTTCCAGGCCGGTAAATGCGCCCAATTGGGTCATGAACTCAAATTTTTCCTGGTTACCTGTACGCAAATTGATGTCAAACACCCCCGCCAGCGCATTGCCGTACTCGGCCGAAAATGCACCCGTCAGGAAATCAGAATTGGAAATCATATTCGGGTTGAGCGCCGAAACAGGACCGCCCGTCGTGCCCAAGGTGCTAAAATGGTTGGGGTTGGGCATGGGGATGCCTTCCAAGCGCCACAAAACACCCGTCGGCGAGTTTCCGCGTATGACAATGTCGTTGCGGGCATCGTTGTTGGCAGCGACTCCGGCAAAGTTGGTCACCAAACGACCAATGTCCGAACGTCCGCCCGAATAACGACGCACTTCCTCCATGTTGAATTGCCGGGCCGAAATAGCTGCCATTTCATTCATCGGTTTGTCCTTGTCGCTTTTGGCCGTAATCACGACTTCGTCCATTTTATTGAATGATTCTTCCATGCGAATGTCTAATTGCGCTTCTTTGCCAGCAGTGATTAGGATGTTGGGTAGGTTTTGAGGTTCATACCCGAGATAACTTACCCGGATCATTTGGCGGCCAACGGGCACATTTTTTAGGATAAAATTACCATTGGCATCTGTAATAGCACCAATAACCGAACCGGCATCCGTTGGAGCATTGGGGGCCAGTTGTACCGTCGCACCAATCAATGGCACTTCCGATTGCTGATCACGCACCATGCCGCGGATGGTAGAAGTTTGGGCGGTCAGGAAAACGGGTAAAAAAGATAACAGGAGCAGAACCAGGCTAATGGGGGACAGGAATTGTTGTTTTGTTTGCATAGCTTATTTTTAGTTAAGTCGTTCGCGTTCATTGCAGTGCAAAAATGAAGACACTTAGATTGATCTAAAAGGGCAAAGCCATGCACGGTATCATAAAAGGGATGGATGGTTGGATTTTGGGGTTGAATGGTTTAGTTTGATACGAAAGAAAAATAAATAAAACACAATTTGTTGTAAAATATAAAACAATTTGTATTTTTTTGCGTAAAAATATAAACAGGATAACATGGAAACAACACCGTACCCTTTAAGGATTTACATTCCTTTTACCTCCGATTACGGATTTAAAGTAACTTTTGGAAATGAGCACAACCAGGAATTTTTGAAACGGGCGTTACAAGCCTTAATTCAATCACCGGTGCCGATCAAGCAAATTTGGTTTGATAAAGGTTCAATTGAGGGGCAAACCCAGGAAAGTCGGGGCGGTTTGTTGGATATTTATTGTCGCGATGACGAGGGCAACTATTTTATTGTTGAAATGCAGTTGGGGTATTTCAAACACATGATTCAGCGTTTGAAGTTTTATGGATATCATAAAATGGATACGGAGGTACGCAAAGGCGATTTTAAATTTGATAAGCTTCCAACGATTTATTGCGTTGGAATTTTGGGATATAATCTCTTAGAAGGCGAACGATATCGCACGGTGGCTTGTTTAAAAGATGAAAACAATCGAATTATTGATAAGCAAATGGTTTTTGTGATCGTAGAGCTTGAAAAATTCGATAAAATCCCTGAAAATTGCACAACAGATTTGGATAAACTGATTTTTACCATGAAAGAAGCGCATAAAATGGCATCCGCAATGGAGCAACCGGCATTTATGAAAGAGGACTGGATTGTTGCAGCCTTACATGAATTGGATACCCGTGCTTTATCACCCGAGCGCAGGGCCTCACTTTCTATTTTCTTAGCAAAGGAACTCAGCGAACGACATCATCAGGCAGAAATGGCAGCACAAGTTGAATCTGGGAAACAGGAGTTGGCAGAAATTAAAGAAATGCTCCAAGCGCACCAAAAAGAAATCCAAACGCACCAAAAAGA
>JBBAVI010000002.1:37456-106095 GCA_040397785.1 Saprospiraceae bacterium
AATCGAAGCGCGCAAAAAAGAAATCGAAGCGCGCAAAAAAGAAATCGAAGCGCGCAAAAAAGAAATCGAAGCGCGCGATCAGGAAATCGAAGCGCGCGACAAAGCATTGGAATTGGAAAAAGTAAAGGAGCTAAATTTCAAACGAACAACAATTCTAACCATGATGACAATGACGGATTGGACAGACGAACAAATCGCATCAAATTTAAGCCTTCCGCTCGATCTAGTACAGGAAGTAAGAGCCGAACTTATTGCCAATAAATAATTTTTAATCCCAATTCTACAACCCACCCTCCTTTTTCACAATTCCCGCCGCAGGCCCTTGCATAAGCAGCGGATTACCCCTACCTTTGTACATGTTGGATGAAGGCAACAAGATTGGCGATATTGGCGAGCTTTTGCTTTCGTTGTTCCTGTCGCAAAAAACAAGCGAGGGCTATTTATTCAATCCCTTGCTGATCGGTGGAAAATGGCCAACCATGGATATTTACGCCGAAGTAAGCCAGGATCCCGGCAAGTTTTGTTTTTTTCAGGTAAAAACAACCCTCCGCGGTTGCAATGCCAAAGGAAACCTGCAAATTAAAGTCCCCAAAATCAAACTGGAACGCCTGGCACAATACCATGCGCCCAGTTATTTAGTCGGAATTGACCTCAAACTGGATAATCCTTTTCATTCAAAGGCCTATATTGCAGCCATTCGGGGCGCACATGAATACGGCATGAGCAATTTATCGACCGCTTACGAACTGAATGAAGAAAATTTGATTCGATTGCGCGATGAAGTGGTTGAATTTTGGCAGCACTCGAACCTATTAGACACTAAAACCGTTTATCGGTCCATATTTGATATATGAGCACCAACAAGGAAATTGAAGCTTGGCGTGCAGAATTAATCGCCAAAGTGTTTTTACTCAGCAGTGGCTTTACGGTGTTGCCGGTTCCAGATGATAAATCATACGATTTTATCGCCATCGAAGAACAAGGGAAACACCAAAAGTTAGCAGTAGAAGTGCTACCTACGCGATCTTCTAAAATGGCCATCGTAAAAAAATTCGGCGCGCTGCGGGATAGTATTGTCCCGAACGGTATACCCGTCATATTGTTTTACATCAACTCTGACAAAGAAGACGGCTTTTTTGAAGTGATTGGGAAACAAAAGAAAAGTGGTATTTTACCGATGGAAAAGGATGTTTTCCAAAAATTATTTGCCGAAAACCCCAATTAGGCGCTAAGAAGAAGGCGGAATATGCATTATAATGCCCGCCTCCCTGAACCTTCTCCGAATTTCGAAACGCAACTCACTGCGTACGATTTCCACCTCAAATTTACGACTGGTCCAAAACTGTAAATCAAAGATCATGCGCTCATCCGCAAAGTCTGTTAACCGGACGGTGGGTGCGCGCAGGTCATCGTTTTTCAGTACATCGGCATGGTCTGCCGCACAATCCAGCATAATTTGCCGTACCAGTACCTCGTCCGACTGATAATCGGCCCCTGCCAGCACCGAAAATCGTGCCGGGTCATTTTCGCGGTGGGTCCAATTCACCACATTTTCCGTGATAAACTTATGGTTCGGAATAATCAATACCACTCCATCGCGGGTGGTTAGTTTGGAGGTGCGCAGGTTGATCTCTGCAACCCGGCTCACTTGTCCGTCCAATTGCAAAATGTCACCCACCTCAATGGTGCCTTCAAACAGCAGAAAAATGCCCGACATAATATCTCGGAAAATTTGCTGCACCCCAAGCCCAAGCCCAACCAGTAATGCCGCCGAACCCGCCAGCAATACGGAAACCCGAATGCCAACAACCTCTAGCATGACCACCGTGGCCATGGTCCACACAATATATTGTACAATGAGAAACAGCGAGTGCCGCCTTCCCTGATCGGAAACCTTAATAATGCGTGCCCGATTGATAAGCCGGTTCAGCACCCGTAGAAAAAACCAGGTGCTCGCCCATACCAATCCCAGCCCCAGTAACGTGGCAATAGTTAACTTGAATGCACCCACCGCAAATAATTCGTAGTTCATATCCAACCTGTCCGCACAAGTCTAATTAACGTATAATCAGTTTTTCGCGTTCTGGTCCAGTAGAGACCATCTTCACAGGTACACCCAAATAATTTTCCAGGGCTTCCAGAAATACGCGCGCCTGTTTGGGCAACGCATCAAAACTGTAAATATCGTCCAAGCTGCTTTGCCATCCTTCAAAATGTTGCAAAACCGGTTCAATTTCGGCTTGGCACAAATCGTAAGGGAGGTTTTGCTGCTCTTTTCCGTCATACCGATAATGGGTAGCAGCCGCAATTTCGGCAAATGAATTCAGGACGTCTATTTTGGTCATGCACAATTCGGTTGTGCCGTTCAGGATATTTGTATAGCGCAATTGAGGCAAATCAATCCATCCACAACGGCGCGCGCGACCGGTTGTTGAGCCAAATTCCATGCCTTCCTGCCGCAGTTTTTCGCCCGTTTCATTGTCGAGTTCGGTCGGGAATGGTCCGCCGCCAACCCGAGTGCAATACGCTTTCGTGATGCCAATCACACGACCAACTTGCTGCGGTGCAATACCCAATCCGGTGCAAACCCCTGCGGTAATGGTATTGGAAGAGGTTACGTAGGGATAAGTGCCGAAATCGATATCGAGCATGGAGCCTTGTGCGCCTTCAGCCAAAATGCGTTTGCCCGCTCGGAGCGCATCGTCGATATAGTATTCACTGTCTACAAATGGCAGTGCCCGTAAGGTGTCCAGGCTTTCAAACCATGCTTTTTCTTCGCCCGCCAAATCAAAATCAATGGGTGGGTAAATTTTAAGCAAGTCTAAGTGTTTGTTTTTCAACGCTTCATAAAGGTCGCGGAAGCCGGGCTGGTTTACATCACCCACCCGCAAACCGTTGCGGCCGGTTTTATCCATATAGGTCGGACCGATACCTTTAAGAGTAGAACCAATTTTAGCCTTGCCTTTGTGTGCCTCACTTGCGGCATCCAGCCAGCGGTGGGTTGGCAAAATAAGGTGTGCTTTACGCGAAACAAGCAGTCGAGATTTGAATTCGACCTGACTTTGTTCGAGTGAACGAAGTTCTCGTTGAAAAATTACGGGGTCCAGTACTACGCCATTCCCGATCAGATTGATCAGTCCAGCACGGAAAATACCCGAGGGCACGGTATGCAACACATATTTGTTGCCGCCGAACTTGAGGGTATGCCCGGCATTGGGGCCTCCCTGAAATCGCGCCACGATATCATAATCGTTGGCGAGGTAATCTACAATTTTGCCTTTCCCTTCATCGCCCCACTGCAGGCCTAAGATAACGTCAATTTGCATGTTTTTTTTGCTTGTTTTGCTTAAAATGGTCATTAAGGGACATGTTAGGAGGCCCCTTGGCTGCTCGCAAGCCGCAAAACTACCAATTCATAGCGCGGTTTGGAAGGATTTTTTCAGGAAAGTGCGGATAGACGATAAATTTGGGTGTGTTCAATGAAAGGTGGGTTATTCGGATTAGGGCTTTCTTTACTACCTTTGCACCATGATGCGTTGTTTATTACTGATCGGTTGTTGGTTTGTTTTGAGTTGGTCTGCCGTCGCGCAGGGCTCCCTCAACCCATTCGAAATGCGTTTTCGGATGCCTAAAGTAACGCAAGCAGGGGTTCCGATTGCGGTTGTCTCCAATCCATTTGATGTATTGCCGCACCGTATTCCAGGCGTAACCAATGCCTTAATAGCGAATGAAACAGCGCCATTTAAGCCTTTTTCGATCTTTCCGAGAGGTGGTGGTATGCGTCAGAGTACGTTATTTTGGTTATTGATACTATTGTTTGGGATGCTGACTTTTTCTATAGCAGCCAATCGAAAAGCCGTTGGGAAAGCCTGGCGTGGTTTTTTGAATGACAGTGCGCTTACACTTGCACAAAGAGAGGCGGCGGGTTTTGCAGGGAGTACCCCATATTATCTGATGTACTTTAGCTTTTTATTCCAGGCAGGAATGTTCTTTTTTTTAATGGCGCGTTTCTTCAACCGGGAAAGTTTCAATAATTTGCCTTTTTTATTGTTTTGTTTCTTACTATCTGTTGGTATTTTTTTATCAAAACACTTTTTATTAAGCGTGATTGCATGGCTTTACCCCTTGGGCAATGCAGTGTCTCGATATAACTTCCTAATCATTATTTTCAACTGTATTCTGGGGCTTTTCCTCCTTCCATTCAATCTTTTGCTCGCATTTGGCGGAGACTTTGAAGGATTGTTGCTATTCTGGACACTAGGGTTAATTGTCGTTTTTTATATTTATCGGTCAGTGCGTGCAAGTTCTATCGGCACAAAATTTTTAGCCGATGACCAATTCCACTTTTTATTATACCTTTGCGTCGTCGAAATCGCACCTATTCTCTTTTTAGTAAAATTGGTGCTGAATGAGGCGAACTAAAGTTCCAGTTTTTGGGTTTGCGTTAAGGATCGTGCGGTGTACCTGTTGTGATCCCTGCCTCCAACCCAAGATAGTTAAAAACCGAACAAGTTTCACATAAATTCAACTCCCGAATGTCTGCATCTGCTGCACCTGTTCAGGAAGACAAGTACAAGCGCGTACAAAACATCCTTATCTCTCAGCCCAAACCTGCTCAACGTTCTGCTTACGACGAATTAGAGAAGAAATTTGGCGTTCGCATCGACTTTGTGCCATTTATGACGCTAGAAGGGCTTACCGAGAAAGAGTACCGCAAAAATCGCGTCTATCCGAACGATTATACAGCCATTGTTTTTACCAGCAAAAATGCAATTGATCATTTTTTTAGGTTGTGCAGCGAACTGAGAATTAAAATGTCGGAAGACACAAAGTATTTCTGCTCCACCGAAACAATTGCGAACTATCTGCAAAAATTTATTATGTTCCGTAAACGCAAGGTGTTTAATGGTACCAAATCTATCACGGAATTAAAGTCGTACATCCTCCGCAATAAAGAAGAAAAGTTTTTCTTGCCTTGTAGCGATCAAGGACATGCGGAAGTAACCAACTATTTCAAGGAATTGAAAGTCCCTGTGCAAGAGGCTGTAATGTATCGCTCTGTGAATACCGATTTGACGGATCTCAAAGATATTAAATACGATATCATTGCTTTCTTCTCAGCGCTCGAAATCAAATCCATGTTCGAACAGTTTCCCGATTTTAAACAGGAAGACCGTCGTATTTGTGTGTTCGGAACCTCGGCTTTAAAAGCAGTAACGGATCGTGGTATGATGGTCCATATTCAGGCAGGGACACCAGAAGCACCTTCGATCGCCGTGGCATTGGAAACCTACTTGAAAATTTCTAATAAGAATTGACCTGATACTCAATTGTGCGCATAAAAAAGGGGCTGTATCATACATTAGACGATGAAACAGCCCCCTTTTTATGCCTGACCCCGGCTACTTCCAAGTAACTATTGGTACAACCCATTCTGTTTCCTATCTTTGTTTTTTATAATCCATATTGCTTATTGCCACACTATGCCGAACGGATCCGCCGCAACTGAAAACTTGTTAGACATGTACCAAACCATTGCCCGTAAGGTGAAGGAGGGCGGGTGTGTCTTGTTTTTGGGACCGGGCGCTATTTTGGTAAAAGATGAAGCGGGGCTTTGGCAACCATTAACCGACCTGTGTGCGCGTTTTTTAGCCAAAAAGTACAAGATTGAACTCGGTCAAGGCGAATCTTACGACCTTACATATGTGTGCAGCCTGTTGCGGATCAAAAATCTTTCTACCGACAGCATGCTGCAAGATGATGTAGCTAATTTTTATAAAACACAAACAGAACAAGCCGAATTTCATCCCCTGCTTGCGCAGCTTACCGACCTAAAGTTTAAAATTATCATCAATGCCGCGCCTGATAATATCATTACGCGCTTTTTTGATGAAATAGCACGGGCTTACGAAACTGATTTTTACAATTATTACAAACCTGCGTCAGGGTTTGGTTTTAATTTTGAAAAAACACAAAAAGCATTGGTCTATAATCTTTTCGGGTTCTATGACCGCTCCGAATCGTTGGTACTCACTTACAAACAGCAACTAGCGTACATCAAAAAAATAGTGGGCGAGCAGCAAAACGAACGCCTGCCCGATGCGCTAACCAATGTATTTAAAGACTTCCGGTACCATTTATTTCTTGGTTTTGATTTTGAAGACTGGAATCTGCGCCTGCTACTCGATACCCTCTATAAAAATGTGCGGGATAACATTCAGCCCTATGCCTATCCGGTAAAAGGTGAACGCGAAACCGGGGCTGACGCACGCATTTTCTTTCAAGGGGAGTTTAGCATGCAATTTCCATCGGTGGATCTCGAAACATTTGTAACCAACCTGATCGAACAATACAATAACCTGGATAAACAAATAAGCGGAACGCCCCCTGAGCAGGCCCGTGGCCAGGTTTTATTGTTGTATAATGAACAAGCCGATCAGGATGGTGCCCAATTATTGGCAAAGCATTTGCGTACCATCAACCTGAAAGTGGTAACCATGCAAGATGCCGTTGGGCAAGGCGATGTGGCTGCCTGGGTATTGAAGATGCTTGATGCATGCCAAATTATTATGCCCCTGCTTTCGGTCGACTTTTTTGATGCCGCCATCAACCCAGTCGCTCCTTTGTTGGATCAAATTATTGCACGCAACAACCCAAGGCAGCAATTGCTGGTAATGCCCATTTTGTTAAAGGCCATGACACTTGATCCCGCCATTGAAAAATTGGAAAGTTTACGCCCCATAGACCATATACCGCTGCTGGGGAATGGTCAAGAACAAAAATACATGACTGAAATTACCGACGGACTCAAACGCTACGTTGATAAATTGCCCCGTAAATGAAAATGCACGCTGCAAATCTTCCACGCCGCTATCCCGGCCTTAAACCCTTCGAACGCTCCCAAAGTGGGGTGTTCCATGGCCGTGAAGAAGATATTCAGCGCCTGAGTAACCTGATTTTGCGCGAAAGATTGGTAGTGCTGTTCTCTAAATCAGGTATTGGTAAAACCTCGCTGTTGCAGGCAGGGGTGGGGCCCGAGATCGAACGCAAAGAGTTTGTTCCCATCTTTTTACGGGCAGATAAAACGGATAAACCGCTGCTGGAAACATTTCAAGCCGTTTTGCAAAAAAGCAGTCAACTCAGCGGGTACGATCATACAGGCGAACAAGCCAACAGCAATCATACGCTTTGGGAACAAATGAAGCGTTATGAATTTGACCTTAATGGTTTGCCTGCTACCCCGGTGCTTATTTTTGACCAGTTTGAAGAAGTTTTTACCCTCGCGCACAGCGATGCCAGCCGACGGAGTTTTATAGCCGATTTGGCCGATTTGGCCAACGAAACCATGCCAGAACCAAATAGGCAGGATTTGTTGTACCACTATCAGCAAACCCAGGATGGCGTTTCGGTGGAAGAAATGCAATGGTGGGAAAATCAGCCAGATGTGCGAATTATCCTCTCCATTCGCTCCGATTTTTTGCATTTTATCGACCAAATGAGTCCGCTCATTCCAGGTATTTTGCGCAACCGTTACCAGTTGCAGCCACTCAGCCGTGAAAAAGCGCGGGTTGCCATTGAACGCCCTGCCGCTGCAGAAGGCGCTTATGCAAGCCCGGTTTTTCATTATACAGAACCAGCGCTTTCCGAAATGATTGGCTTTCTGGCAGGCCAAAATTTACTCGAAAAAGCACCAAGCGCCGCCACGGAAAGCCAAGTTTCTAAGCAACGCGACGAAATTGAAACAGTCAATTTGCAGATTGTATGCCAGGATGTGGAGGAGAAAATGATCGATTATCAAAAGCCCGCAAATTTTGCCATTGAACCCGAATTCTATGGCAAAATAGAGGGGCTGCGGGCATCCATTCGCAATTTCTATTTTAATCAAATGCAGGCATTCCCCAAAGCTTATGTGGAGCGTATCCTCCAAAAAGCACAGTTTGGGGAACAAATTAAGCCGGATGACAAACGCCTGAGCGCTGAAGAGCCGGAAGCACTGCGCACGTTAGCCCAACGGGTAATTGAAGAATACCTGGTCACCTCCAGCAACCGACGCAACAGTGTCGTGGACGATACCCTGTTGGATGAAAATCAGGTTACGCCAGATTTTCTGGATACCTTGGTTGATAAAAGCCGATTGTTGCGCAAAGAACCGCGTTTGGACGACTTTTATTACGAAATTAGCCACGATACCTTGTTGCCCGCCATTATTGAATCGCGCGATAAACGGCGGCAAAAGGAATTTGCCAACCAGGAAAAACAAGCCCTGGAAGCCCAATTGTTGCAAGAAGCCCAACGTAGAAAGGATATTGAGGCCGAATTGCGCATTGCCCGGCAGAACCGAAAAATGGCACGCATTGTTTCCTACACCTTATTTGGGGTATTGCTTGCTTTTTCCGCGTTCGGCCTTTGGATGACCTACGATTATATCGATTCGGTAAAAGAAGAGCTGCGGGATACGGAGCAAAATGTGCAAAACGAATTTTTTGACGCAGCCATCCCGATCTATGAAAAAATGCTGGGAAATCCGCGCCGAAAGTGGGTGCTGAAGTATTTTAATCAAAAAGACGTAAACAGCGAACTAAACAAAGTGCAGCGTTTGCAAGCCTGCTATAAAGGTATTACAGATAGTATGAATGCTGGCGATGAGCGCTTTTTTCAGCAAAAAGACTATGCTGGAGCGCTTTTAGCCTATCACCATGCCTATGACAGCATTTTAGTTTACCGAAAGTTGAATTTTGAATTGTCTAATGTGGCGCATGAATACCGCATCGACACCGCATATATTCATAAAAAAAGAATCACCGCCGACCAGCGCATTGAAAGCGCCCTGCAAATTTTGATTACGCAGTTTAAGGTAGCACAACGCGATTTTGAAACATTTAGTGAAGCAGGGGTTTGGAATATGGCCTTGCGCAGTTTGCGAAAAATGCAAAAATTGCTGCCGATGGACCCTAATGATATTAAGGCGCTCCGAAGCGAATTAAACCTGGATGAAGCGCCAAAGGATTATGTCAAACAGGAAATACAGCGCTGCAAACAACAATTGCGACGCAGAGGGGTGGTGTTGAAAGAGTAAGGAAATGAAATTTGGTTTGGAGCGCTTTTTTACTGCTTAAAGAAACTATCTTTGCTTGCCCTAATGCAAGAACATACTACAACATCACCTCCATTTGTGGGGTACAACAAACAACTACTATGGTCAAAATTCTCGTCAATGACGGTATCCATCCAGATGGCCGTTTACTGCTCGAAGAAGCCGATTATCTTGTAGAGGAGGAGCGTATCCCACAAGAAGAACTCGTCAATCGTATTGCTGAATACGATGTGCTGATCGTTCGCAGTGCTACTAAAGTCACCAAAGCCATTATTGATGCGGGTAAAAACCTGAAAATTATTGCACGCGGTGGTGTCGGCCTCGATAATATCGATGTAGTGTACGCCGAGAGCAAAGGCATTAAGGTGTACAATACGCCGATGGCATCTTCCAGGGCAGTTGCAGAGTTGGCCATTGCACACTTATTCGCAATGTCCCGCATGTTACACCGTAGTAACCGCGAACTTGCTGCTGGTCAAGATTTTAAAAAACTGAAAAAGGCTTACGAAACTGGCTTCCAGATTCGGAATAAAACCCTGGGTATTGTAGGTTTTGGTCGCATTGGCCAGGAAGTCGCTAAAATTGCATTGGGCATCGGTATGTCGGTGCGCGCGCACGATCCTTATGTGCAGGAAGCGGATATCAGCATTTTACTCAATGATTACCCCGATTTGAAGTATACCGTTCGGGTACAAACGGAATCTTTAGATAAAGTATTTAAAGATGCTGATTTTATTACCTTCCATATTCCGGGTGTAGATCAACCCTTGGTTACTGCAACCGAATTTGCTAAAATGAAAAAAGGGGTTTTCCTAATCAATACGGCCCGTGGTGGTGTAATTGATGAAAACGCCCTGCTCGAAGCCCTGGAAAGTGGTAAAGTGGCAGGTGCGGGATTGGACGTGTTTGAAAACGAACCTACGCCCAAAGAAGCCTTGTTGAAGCACCCATTAGTGTCCTGTTCACCCCATATTGGTGCTAGCACGGTGGAAGCTCAAAGCTACATCGGGATGGAACTTGCGGATAAAATTATTTCCTTTTTCGGGGATGATTTGTAAGTAATAAGTGCATAAAACTTGTTTGAATGGTTTGATTTGGGGACTCCCGGATCAAACCATTCTTCATTTATGCCCTTTGCAGGGTGTTGGTCTCCAGCACCGGCTCATGTAAAAGATCATATAATAAATCATGGTACTCCGGAAAAGAAGGAATGTTATTGTGGCTGGCACCGATGATGGGGTGCAACTGTATCTTCTCGGGTAAAAGTGCTTTTAACATCAAACTTTGACGATACGGAATTAATCGGTCGCGCACTGCATGAATAATATGGATCGGACAATGCACTTTTTTAATAAATTGATCCGTCCGAATCTGATAACGCAATAAAAGGCGCAGCGGAAGCCAAAATCCGTAACGCCGTATATGATGTAAAAAGGAATAATAAGGACAGTCAAGTATCAATATTTTTGGGTTGTTCCAAGAGGCAATGCGGGTTGCCAAGCCACTGCCCAATGAACGGCCATACAACACGATTTTTTCCTCTTCATAATTGCTTGCCAACCACTTATATACTTGTTGTAAATCGGAATACAAAATAGATTCCGTGCGCCGGCCCCGACTTTTTCCAAATCCACGATAGTCGACAATAAAAAAATCGTAACCTTTCCCAACAAAATCTTTAGCAAATTTGCCCCAACCTTTGATGCTGCGCGAGTTTCCTTTAATATAAAACACCACGCCTTTACTGTTTGGTACCCGAAAATGGAGCGCATTGATTAGCCCACCATCTTCCATCTCAAAATTAACCTCCGAAAACGGAAACGGGTATTTATAGGCAAACCATTTTGGCAGCCGCTCCGGACGAAAGAAAAAGAAATCTTGTCCAAAGTAAAATATCAGACAAAGGATGCCATAAAGCATGCCCATCGAAAGAAGCAAACTATACCAAAGTGCCATATTTTATTTTTTTAATATACTTTTTGCACCCGTTCCAACTTCCTACCGCAACAAGTCTAATGCAGAAAGCAGGCGTCAAGATGCCTGCTTTTCCGGAAGTACGGCGATGCATTTCAACTCAATTGCAATCGGCGTAGGCAGCCGATCAATGCCCAACGTAGTGCGACAAGGCTGATTGTCTTTAAAATACGTAGCGTAAATCCGATTAAAGGTATGGAAATCACGTTCCATGTGCACCAAAAACACCGTTACGTCTACCAGGTCCTCCCAACGAGCCCCCGAAGCCTCTAACACCGCTTTTACGTTGCGGAATACGGAGTGAACTTGCGCCTCAAAATCAAAGCTGGTAAAATTGCCACTCGCACTGCGCTCCAAACCAGGAATACCATCTCCCTCCGGTTCCCGCGGACCGATGCCCGACAAAAATAAAAGTTGTCCTACCTTGCGTGCATGTGGGTAAGCCCCTACCGGTTTGGGTGCATTGGTGGTGTGAATCGGGTCAGATTGCATGGAATCAGCTTGTAAATGTGTAAGTAAATGCGTCAAATGATCTGCAAAATTGTAATTAATTTGAATAGATACAAAATACCTTTCTATAAAATTAAAATCATTGATTTGCTTTCAATCCACATATTATATTTGGGCTTTCAAACCAATTTTAATATTGAAATTCATCTGTAAAAAAGTTTAAACTATGCACCTTTGGGGAATTGACCTTGGCGGAACAAAAATTGAATGCGCTATTTTGGAAAGCCGAAAACATCCGAATGTTATTGCGCGCCAACGAGTTCCTACCGAGGCGCATTTAGGCTATGAACATATTATTGGTCAGGTAGTCAAAATTGTTGACATGCTGGTGCAGGAAACAGGAATTAAACCTGATTCGATTGGCTTAGGGCATCCCGGAACCTTAGATCGCAATACTGGAGGGGTCAAAAACGCCAATACCACCGCCCTGAATGGCATGCCTTTCGACAAGGATTTAGAAAAAGCATTGGGTGTTCCTGTAAAATTAGCCAATGATGCCAATTGCTTTGCCGTGGCGGAAGCCCACATGGGGGCCGTTCCTGATGTACTGTCTAATCCGGAAGTTGTTTTTGGGGTAATTATGGGAACCGGTGTTGGCGGCGGATTGGTAGTAAATGGCAAAGTTGTAAATGGCCGCCAGGGAATTGGCGGCGAGTGGGGACATAACTACCTCGATGACAGCGGCGGGATGTGTTATTGTGGTAAATTAGGTTGTGTGGAAACGGTCATTTCAGGCCCAGCCCTTGAGCGCTTTTATACCGGTCTTACGGGTGAAAAGCGTCATTTGCGGGATATTGTTGCCAGCGCGGACGCTAATACCGATCCCGCTGCAACCCAAACGATGGATCGACTGATCCATTTCTTCGGTAAAGCCATTGCGGTGGTTATCAATATTACGGACCCAGATGTGATTGTACTAGGTGGTGGCGTAGGTAATTGTGACCGTTTGTACACCGATGGCGTTGCAGAAGTAGGCAAACACGTGTTCAACACTCGAGTAGATACCTTGTTTTTGCGTCCCAAATTGGGCGACAGCGCCGGAGTATTTGGTGCCGCCTTATTGTAGTATTTAGAAAATATGCCGCTCGGCGTGGTAACTGGAGCGCACCAAGGGCCCACTTTCAACATATTTTAACCCTTTTTGCAAGCCAATTTCCTTATAAGCTGCAAATTGATCGGGATGTACAAACTCGGCAACTTCGAGGTGCATTTTGGTAGGTTGAAGGTACTGCCCGAGGGTCAGGATATCGCAGCCGTGGGCAACCAGATCGTCCATCGCTGCATATATTTCTTCGGGTGTTTCGCCCAACCCAACCATAATGCCGGTTTTGGTGCGTTTCCCGTAATCTTTGATGCGTTGAATTTGCTCCAGACTGCGTTCATATTTGGCTTGCGGGCGCACTTTTCGGTACAAGCGCGGCACGGTTTCCATATTGTGGCTCACCACTTCCTGTCCGGCAGAAATCATCCGTTCTAGGGCTTCCCAGTTGGATTTTACATCTGGAATGAGGGTTTCGATGGTGGTTTCCGGGGAGCGTTCTTTCACGGCGCGCACAGTTTGGTACCAGATTTCGGCGCCACGGTCTTTCAATTCGTCGCGGTTTACAGAGGTCAGCACAGCATGTTTCACCTGCATCAGCCATATTGCTTCGGCTACGCGGCGGGGTTCGTCTTCATCATATTCGTTGGGACGGCCGGTTTTTACGGCACAAAAAGAGCAAGAGCGGGTACAAACATTGCCTAAAATCATAAAAGTGGCTGTTCCTGCCCCCCAGCATTCCCCCATATTGGGACAACTACCACTTTGGCAAATGGTATGGAGTTTAAACTCATCCACAATATTTCGGACGTTGCGATAATTCTCTCCCATCGGTAGCCGAACCTTCAGCCATTCTGGTTTTCTAGGACGCGACGGTGTATCTTGATCTATAACAGGAAGTTCCAGCATGATAATACCAATGTAGACACAGTTTCGCTAACACTAGCGCCGCTTGCCCAGCTGCAAATTTAAGAAGAAATTGAAAAATAAGCGTTGGTTATTGGTGTCAGATACCAAAATGGGTGCTTTGGTTGCAAACATGTCGGCCGTCAAACCAATTTCAAGCGCTTTAACAAATTCGTCAAATGCACCCCAGTCCATGTGCATCGCAATTGTTGCGTTACCACCAGGGATTAATGACAGTTGGTTGAATCCACGCGTAAATGGAGACGCACCCAAAATGCGGGAGTTATTCAGGAATATATTTGCATTTTCGGGGCTGTATTTTTGATGTATGGCGCGATTCTGACCCGCTGGCACATCTACTGCATAACGTAAAGCAAGGTAATAAGGTTTAATCAATCCCAAGGTGGGGCCAAAAGAATAGCTCATGCCCATGGCCACACCTTTTTGTTTGGCCTTTTCTGAAAAATAGCGCTTGGTTCCCCATGCAGCCCGAAATGCAATCAAATTATTCTTTTTGCCAAAAATATAGGGACGAAACGATCGACTTACAGTAGGATCCGCACTTTGACGCACCTCTTTGGGGTGTTTTATTTCACCGAGGTACATTTTGAAGACCTTAGTCTTGTCGTAGGTGCGCAAACGACCAAACTCAACGCCAGCCACATAGCCTTTATTGGTGGTAATCATGAAGTTAAAGGCCGTTTCTCGGTTGTAAATAATACCTGCCTTTTGCACGGGTAACCGTGCATTTTGCGCTTGCAAGCCTCCAAGAACAACCAAGAACAACCAAAAAACAAACCTGCTTTTCATATGCGGGAATTTGATCCAAATATAGGCGCTAAAATGGTAAAACCAAGGGGAAAAAGTGCGTTTTGCCAATTGAACCATATGTTTTTTTAAACAACTAAAAGATCTCAAAGTTTTACATAATTTTACTTTAAAATAAAAAAGGCTTATTCTGTCTCTAGCCAAAAAATATAGGGAAGAGACCTTGTATTCCCGTTGCTTTTAAAATTTAGTTCTGAAATCGGCAATCGAACCTCATCCTGAACATTCCTATAATATAGGTCAAAATTGCAAACAATAAATAGGTACCTTTGTACTGTTTTAGGTGTTGCAAGCCTTTGATCATCAGCTTGCATTTTCAAAAACCGCCTTCAACCGAACTCATGCCGATTGATGTTATTTTCATATTGATTTTTAGCTACGGATTCTGGATTGGCTATCATCGCGGAATCATAGGTACGATTTTTAACCTAGTCGCCTATGTTTTTGGCATTGTGCTGGCTTTTAAAATTACACCAACCACCACCAATATCCTTGAAACGGCGTTTAATTCGGACAATCCAACCATTTTTTTAGCTGGTTTTTTGATCAATTTGGCCGTAATCATGTTGGTGCTGCGCATGGCAAGTGCAGGTATCACCGGGTTGTTTGAAATTGCTTTTTTGGGGCTGTTCAACCGGGCCGCTGGAGGGATACTTACGGGTGGCTTTTTTGTGCTCATCTATAGTGTCTTATTGTGGTTTTTGGTAAAGGTGCAATTTCTCAACACGGCCACCCTTACGGAGTCAAAAACCTACCCTTTTTTGGCAAATTTACCCTCCACCGCAAAAAATGTCGCCATTCGTTTCAAACCGGTGGCCGAAGACCTATGGGGAACTTCGCTAGACTGGATGAGCCGCCTAGAAAAGTTTGGGATTGAAAAAACCGATGGGAAATCCAAAATATACGAACTTCCAGATAAGAATACAAAAATTGAAGGCGCGCCAGAAACAACCACGCCGCCGCGTACGCGATCCAATCCAAAGGAAGATGACGATGGCATCGAATAACAATAAATGGCTTGAATCATGGAGACTTTTATCATGCTGTGCACCTTCGAATTTGAACCATGCGTATTCTACTGCTCGATAACTACGACTCTTTCACCTATAATTTATATGATTATTTGCAGCAAACCGGACATACCTGCTGGGTGGTTCGTAATGATGCGATAAGCATTGATGAATTAGAAAAAACTGATTTCCAGGCAATTGTATTATCTCCTGGCCCAAAGCGTCCAGAAGATGCGGGCATAATGCCTGCGGTAATTGCGCAATTCTACTTAAGCAAGCCCATCCTGGGTGTTTGTTTAGGTATGCAAGCTTTGGGCATGTTTTTTGGGGCCAAACTGGTGAAAGCCCACGTACCCATGCACGGCAAAACCTCGCTTATTACCCATCTCCCACATCCAATTTTTGATGATATTCCACCGCAATTTGAGGTAATGCGGTATCATTCACTGGTGTTGGAGTCCTTAAAAGGAACGGATTTGCAAGCCATTGCAAGCACCGAAGCAGGCGAATTAATGGCTTTACAGCATTGCAGTTTACCTTTGGTAGGGGTACAATTTCATCCGGAATCCATCCTGACACAGTATGGGATGAACATGATACAAAATTGGGTTACTTATGCCCAGCAATCAATTGAAAACCATGCAATTACTACATAACTACATCAATGGCGTGTTTGTGCCGCCGCAAGCAGGCCAATATTTAGATAATTACAACCCGGCAACCGGCCAGATATTCAGTCAATTACCTGCTTCGGATTCCAATGATGTGGAAGCGGCCATTGCGGCGGCGGAAGCGGCTTTTCCTGCTTGGTCCATGACTGCTCCCGAAACCCGACACGATATTTTGCAGGCCATTGCCGATGGTATTTTGCGCAATTTAGATCGATTGGCCGCCGCTGAAAGCATGGATTCCGGTAAAACCATTGCCACAGCACGTACCATTGACATTCCGAGAGCGGCGCTCAATTTTAAGTTTTTTGCAACCGCTTTGATACATTTTGGGTCAGAGAGTTACTACTTGCCTGGCGAAGCAATGAGTTATACGTTACGTCAACCGCTGGGTGTGGTGGCATGTATTGCGCCTTGGAACCTACCATTGTACCTTTTTACCTGGAAAATTGCCCCTGCGCTGGCGGCGGGTAATTGTGTGGTCGGCAAGCCATCGGAGGTGACACCTTTAACGGCTGCTATTTTGGGCGAAATATGTACGGAAGCCGGATTGCCTGCAGGGGTGCTCAATATTGTACATGGACTAGGCCCTGTGGCAGGAGCAGCGATGGTAAAACACCCCAAGGTAAAAGCCATTTCATTTACAGGAAGCACCCGCGCCGGGGCTGAAATAGCCCGTATTGCCGCACCAATGTTTAAAAAACTTTCCCTCGAACTGGGCGGAAAAAATCCTAACCTGATATTTGCCGATTGCGATTACGATAAAATGCTGGAAACAACGGTGCGCTCCTCCTTTAACAATCAGGGCCAAATTTGTCTTTGTGGATCGCGCATTTATGTGGAAAGGCCATTGTATGAAAAATTTAAAACCGATTTTATTGCACGGGTAAAGGCCCTAAAAGTAGGTAATCCGAGCGATCCTAACAGTAACCTGGGTGCGGTGGTGAGTAAAATACACTTTGATAAAGTAATGGCTTGTATCGAATTGGCGCAGGAAGAGGGTGGGGTATTGTTGTGTGGCGGGCATGCTCTGCAGCTTCCTGGTGAAAACGCTGCAGGATGGTTTATTGCACCAACCGTCATCGAAGGCCTGCCGTTGCATTGTCGTACCAATCAGGAAGAGATTTTTGGGCCGGTTGTGACCTTGCATGCGTTTGATACCGAGGAAGAAGCGATTTTACAAGCCAATGGTACCAATTATGGATTGAGTGCTACCCTTTGGACCAATGATTTGGGTCGGTCCCAGCGCATAACCATTGCCTTGCAGGCAGGGATTGTTTGGGTAAATACGTGGATGTTGCGTGATTTGCGCACCCCATTTGGTGGCGTAAAAAATTCGGGCATTGGTAGAGAAGGCGGCTGGGAAGTATTGCGGTTTTTTACAGAAACTAAAAACGTAACTTACGGCCTATAATGACTGTTTATGCACACCGTTTAAAAAAGAAATCCCCACTTGGAACTTCCAAGTGGGGATTTTGTATTTCGTATTGTTCTTAATTATTTGCTTTTAACGAGATCACCAGTAGAAACTTTATTTGCTTCGATGCGGTTGGTCCATTCAATTTGATCAGGATTTCCTTCAGTCGTCAACTCGATGGTGGTCATATCCAGCAAAGTAAGGCCGGTTACTTTATTGCCTTTAATGCCAGTTGCACGGTAGTCGTTTGCCCAGTTGATTTTGAACTCTTGAACATTTGCTTTCAGACTTTCGTCGATGGTAGCAACAGTCAACATAGAAGAATTTGAACCAGCAACGAAATGTGTTCCGATGTAATTTCCTGTCTTGTCAAAAACACTGATACTGTATGTTTTGGTACCGCGTGTCAAACCGCGTGCAATATTGTAAAGTACCGCGTAGTATTCTTTGGTTTCGAAGGATGCTACTGGTTCCGGGCGAACAGGCATGCTGCTGAATTGAGCGCTGTGCTCCAGTTCAGGAAGGTATTCGTAAAACTCCCAAGACAATGGTGCTGATTTTGCAGCAACACCGCTTTCCAATTGAACCTGCATTTCCTGTGCGTTAAAAGTATAAGGCAAAGAAGCAGTTGGGAACTGGTTTAAAAATTCCCGAAAGTTGGGAGTTTGTGCGTTCACGCTGATCACTGTAAAAACAAGAAAGAAAAGCGTTGATATGGAAAAAGACAGTTTCATATTCTGGTCGGCTGATGGTTGATTAGATAGTGTGTGCTTGATTACCAAGGAAATGGTTGTTTTGTTTTATTTTTCGGTTCTGCATTATAATATGCAAGGAGCATGCCAGTTTTTGAGATGCCTAAAAGTTTTTTCGAAAAAAAACAAAACCAGGTAAATTTCCGTGTAAAAAGTACATGATGATGTGGTTTTGTAACCTGGATTTGGTAGTACCAAGCAGGCTAAAAAAAATAATAATTGAAAAATGGAAAGGAGAAAACGACGGGCTGCAACATGCCGCAGCAGCGACTTCAGCGGATCGAGCCTGAAAAAAGGAAATCAAATCCAGCAAAAATCGCACCAGTTTTAGTTAAAAAAACCCCTTGCCGACCTTCGGGTCGACAAGGTAAGGCAGGTATTATGGCGTCGCGGTAAAAACTAGTTGGGAGGGTCGTCTGTATGGACGAACGAGGAGGGCATTAAACTTGAACAGGTAGAAGGCAGGAGGTGGCGGCGGCAGGGATTAGGCCGCAGCATCGGTGCTTGGGTGGTTTCCATTGTTGATTATTGGTTTTGAAATAAATTTAAGGGACTGCAAAGATGAAATATTTTTTCAATACAAGTGTGTTAAGATTATTGTTTATGTATAAATTTAACAAATAAAAAAGCCCGCAGTATGTTGCATCATCTAATTAACTGGTATAAGTGGCAATTTAAATAAAAAAAACGCCATTTATCATCGTTTAACCGAATTGCAAAAAAAACTGCAGGCTTACAGGTACACTTTGTATATTGTTTTAATCAGACGCTTACGCGGTTTTTTTCGCTTTCGAAGCTTTACCTGTTTTTTTAGGTTTTTCCGCTTCCACTCCCTGATCGGGTAAAATAGGCAAGTTGCCTGCCACTGCATCCGAAACATAGGTACCCCAAGTAAGGTTGTTAGCGCCTTCTTTGTGGGTCTGCGCTTTTTCAATCGCCAGCAAAGCAGCATGTTCTACCACCCATTCAAAATTTTCTTCCCCTACTGAAGCCACATCTGCATCCGGTGCAGGATTGCAGAAGTCGATGGCGTAAGGCACCCCGTCGCTGATTGCAAACTCTACCGTGTTGAAGTCATAACCCAGGGCGCTGTTGATACGCAATACATAATCCTCCATTTCAGCCCGTTTTTCTTTCGACACTTTGTGGTCGGCTACATAACGGAGATGGTGCGGATTGCGTGGCTCATAATCCATGATGCGGATATATTTTCCACCCAGCGAATAGCAACGGAAGTATGCATCGAATTCGATGGCTTCCTGCAACAGCATAACCAAGGTGTTGGTTTCGTTGTACGCAGCGAAAAACTCATCAAAATTATGGATTTTATATACGTTTTTCCAACCTCCGCCAGAGTGTGGCTTCATAAATAATGGGAATCCACCCAGGTATTCAATCATTTTTTCCCAATCCAAAGGGTATTTCATGTTGCGAAAACTCTGCGCCGTGGTGTCTGGCGGCATTTGTTTGGAAGGCAACAAAATGGTACGTGGAACGGGCATGCCAATTTTAGTAGACAAACAGTTGTTGAAAAACTTCTCATCTGCACTCCACCAAAACGGGTTGTTCAATACCGCCGTGCCATTCAAGGCAGCGTTTTTCAAATAAGCACGATAAAACGGAACATCCTGACTAATCCGATCAAAAAGAACGGCATATGACGTAGGATCTCCCTGAATCAGCTCATCCACCAAGGCTTGTTCGGCGTGTATGCCCTTTACATTTTTGGAGTTTACTCTTTCTACTAAAGCTTCGGGAAAGGAGCTTTCCTTCCCGTGCAGGATTCCGATTTTTTTCATGCTTGATTTAATTGGTTAAATGCTGTGTTTAAATAGAACACTTGGTATAGCCCAAGCGTCGTCTGTACGAGACAGCGACAAAACTACTCAAAAGTGTATTTCTACCAAATTTTAACGCAATTAATAATCTATGGTCGGTAGTAACATATGGTCTTCTTTTTTATTGCCAACAATGATGTGGAGGGTGTCTAATTGTACCTCCTGGCCGTCATATTTTGCATAAAGTGTGACGTAACTACTACCTGGACGCTTAAAAATATGCTGTACCGACCCATTCACAAAAGCTTTGCGTGGCGTGCCATCGCCCAAATCCATTTCGTACACAGCACCTTGGCTAAATTTACTCATTAAAAATCGAAATGATTTGTACGCTTCCGGGTTTTCGCTAGTCCGCAATAATTCACCGGGGATCTTTTGTAACGGTGCAGAGGCTGCTTCACTAACCTGATTTTGGTTTTCTGCCTGCACCAAGGCGCGGTTGCCCAAACGATTGGAAGGACTTTTGCGCGAGAACTGAAGCAATGCAAGGCCCGATAATCCAATGACCGCAACAATGATCAGTATGATGGTTTCCCGCTGGTTTCCTTTTGGATACACGATAGAAGTATTTTTAATGTCCTGATTAAGCGCGTCTTTTGACATGTCAACCCGTTGTTTTATCCTAAAAATTAAATGTAAAGGTACTAAAATGTGTTTTTACTCCTAACTATTCCGCCAATTTCGCTGTTTCATTCCTTATTGTAAGGCGCTTCCTTTCTGGGGAGGTTTGCTTTTTATCCAAAAATTCCAGGTAATCACACGCTACCTTTGACTTATGAAACTCTTTATCAACGACAGCTTCAATTTTATTTCCAAATTGCGGGTAAGGCGCATCCTAAATTTTGCCAAGGTTATTGCCTCTTTTTACCTCACACAATGGCTAAGGCGCCCAATTCAATGGGGTTTGCCGGTCACCATCAGCATCGAACCAACCACGGCTTGTAATTTGCGTTGCCCGGAATGTCCTTCTGGTTTGCGGTCTTTTTCGAGAGAAACAGGCAATTTGAAGGAGGATTTTTTTCGCCGCACCGTGGATGAATTGCACCGGGAGTTGTTTTACCTCATTTTTTACTTTCAAGGCGAGCCCTACATCAATCCGAAGTTTCTGGATATGGTGCAATATGCACATAAAAAGCACATTTTTACCACCACCAGTACCAATGGCCATTTCCTAAACGACGAAAATGCACGCAAAACAGTGGAATCGGGCCTGGATCGCCTCATTATTTCGGTAGATGGCACCACTCAGGATACTTACGAACAATACCGCATCGGCGGTAATCTGGAGCATGTGCTACAAGGCGCACGCAATGTGGTGAAATGGAAAAAACAACTCAAATCCCGGCATCCACACATCATTTTTCAGTTCCTGGTGGTGCGACCCAACGAACATCAGATTCCGGAAATTTACAAACTGGCGCGCGAAATCGGGGTAGATGAGGTGAGATTAAAAACCGCACAAGTGTATGATTATGAAGGCGGTAATGCACTTATTCCCACCATCGATCGCTATGCACGGTACCGCCAACAAGACGATGGCACCTGGAAAGTAAAACATACCCTGTACAACCATTGCTGGAAACTCTGGCACGCCTGCGTGATCACCTGGGACGGCCTGGTGGTACCCTGTTGTTTTGACAAAGATGCTGTGCACCGCTTGGGCGACCTGAAAAATACGCCTTTTCGGGACTTATGGCAGGGCAAGGCCTATCAACAATTCAGAACGGATCTTTTAAAAGGCCGGGATCAAATTGATATTTGCCAAAATTGCACTGAAGGTTGCACCGTTTGGGCCTAATCCAGGTAAATGTTCCCGTCTTTCATCACAAATAAGATCTTCTGCATCGCAGTGATATCATCAAACGGATTGCCTTTGACAGCGATCAAATCCGCCAGTTTTCCGGGCTCGATGGTGCCAATCTTATCTTGTAGACGCAACATAATGGCCGCTTCGCGGGTAGCCGATGCCAAAATATCGCGGTTGCGCATGCCTGCATCCGCCATAAATTTAAATTCCAATCCGTTTTGGCCATGTGGGTATACACCCGCATCGGTTCCAAAGGCTATTTTTACCCCTTTTTTATACGCACGGCTAAGGGTTTCCTGAATTTTGGGACCGATGTCTTCTGCTTTTTTACGCACAACATCCGGGAAAAATCCCTTGGCAAATTTGGCGCTGTCGCTTACGGCCCAGCCTGCGGTCAGGGTGGGTACATACCAGGTCTCTTTTTTCACCATCAATTCCATCGTACTATCACTCATAAAAGTACCGTGCTCAATGGTGCGCACCCCGGCTATAACTGCACGGCGCATGCCTTCATCGCCGTGTGCATGTGCCGCTACATCAATACCGAGATCGCGGGCGGTTTTAACAATCGTAACTAATTCATCTTCACCATAATGCGGCAATCGGCCATCGCGCGCGAGGCTCAACACGCCACCCGTGGCACATACTTTGATCCAGTCTGCCCCGTGTTTTACCTGGGTCCGCACCGCCAAACGGCACGCATCTGGTCCATCTGCAATGCCTATTTCCGGTCCTGGTGGATCGAATAAATCCCAGCGTGTACCGGTTGACTGGTCGCCATGACCACCCGTAATGCTCAATACATGTCCTGCAGTCAGGATGCGTGGCCCAAGCGCCCAGCCACTGTTAATGGCATTGCGCAGGGAAATATTAATGCCATTGCCGCCCAAGTCGCGCACGGTCGTAAATCCGGCCTCCAAGGTGCGTTTTGCATATATAGCAGCGCGGAATGCGACATCGGCATCGTTAAAAATGTATTTTTCGTTGTATGAATTGCGACTTTGCTCCCATTCGAGGTGTACGTGGCAATCAATCAGGCCAGGAAGCACCGTTTTGTCCTTTAAATCAATGACTTGCGTTCCTGCCGGTGCTTGTAAATACCCTTTTTCAATGCGTTGAATTTTATTTTGTACCACCACCAGGGTAACGGCTGTTTGTGGGTTGGCACCATTTTGCATAGTAAGCAGGGTGCCACAATGCAGGTACGATGTCTGCGCCTGCGCACCTATCCATGTGAGCAGGCATAAGAAAAACAAGATTTTAGGCATATTCTTTATTTTTAATTATTTAGTCGTAAAACAATGATACCCGATTGACCCTTTTGGCCTTTCATGTATTCGGCAAGCGGTTGTCCGGAAATGATGGCTTTTCGGTGTAAAGAAGAGGCATGTAATAGGTGAATCCGCCCATTCTGACGCACGGCAAAACCTTCATGTGAAATATCCAGCCCGCGTTTCGTGGAGGTTAATAACAACAAATCCCCTTCCTGAATCAGGTGTTCGATGGATTTAATTTTTGCTTTTGGGATAAAATACCAAGGATGCGCTGATACCCTTTTTTCAGACAATTGAATGGATTTCAAGGCATTGGATTCCCTGATTTTTGGGTATTTGTCCGCATGAAGCGATATGTAATTGATTTCTTTATTGAAAGGTACACCACCAAATGATTGGGTTAAATCGCGCAGAAAACCCAGTTGCTGGGCCTGAATGACCCAACCCGTAAAATAGTGTATACGCGATCCATAGCCTTTGATGACGCCACCCCAATACCGCAATTGTTGTACATAATGCCGATACGTTTCAAAATTTCCCTGATCTTTGCTCGTTAGTGCGATCGCAAGGCTATTTTCCACCAATGTCCAACAGTCTAGTGCAAGCAGGTTAATGACCAAGCGTTCACTTGGATGAATATCAAGTGTGCCAGATATATAAGGCGTTCGCAGGAAAGATCTTGCGATGGCCAGTGTTTTTTGCGCCAAGTTGCCTCCGCTTGCGGCAATGTTGTATTTTTCGAGGAAAATCAGGGAGTCCTGTTTCCCAAATACATTGCTCCAACTGGAAAGGAGGTTTGCTTCCATTCGGGTGCCCAAACACAACACCAAACAGGTGCACAAAAGGCGCGATTGAAGATACAAACAGGAGCGAACCATGCAGTTTTTATTTTCAGTAAAAATTTTTAGGTTAAGATGCCCGCCAAAGTAGCCGACAAATACGATGCAAGGGTGCCAGCAATCAAGGCCCGGAAGCCTAGTTTGGCCAAATCAGTCCTTCTGCTGGGTTCCAAGGCCGAAATTCCGCCAATTTGAATGCCCACCGAACCAAAATTAGCAAATCCGCACAAGGCAAAACTTACAATCACCAGGGTTTTAGGATCAATGGTGGTTAGCATATCTTTAAGTTGCAGATAGGCCACAAATTCGTTGGCAACCAATTT
The DNA here is from genome assembly GCA_040397785.1 of Saprospiraceae bacterium. GTDB lineage: Bacteria > Bacteroidota > Bacteroidia > Chitinophagales > Saprospiraceae > M3007. Next base: position 61,736 of record JBBAVI010000002.1, read on the forward strand.
AGTGCCCATCAAACTGCCGGCTGTAAATACATCTTGCCCAGGTACGCCCATTGCCCAGGCAAACCCCGCAAACAAGCCCCCTAAAATGGTGTTCAGGCTGAACTGTGGGTAACCCACCAACGCACCAGCTCCACCCAATAAATAGTTAATTAAGGCAATTAAAGCCAAAAAACCAATCAACATGGCCACCACATTCAAACCTACCTTCAGGCCGTCCGAACAACCCGCGCTAATGGCATCCACCAAATTTGAGTGTTGCTTGCCCACTTTTAATTTGACCATGCCCGTTGTTTCCGATTCTTCTGTTTCGGGGTAAATGATTTTTGAAATGGCTAATGCGCCTGGTGCTGCCATAATGCTGGCGGCAATCAAGTACTCGGCGGGCACCCCAAATTTGATATAGGTAGCCATCACACCGCCTGCAATACAGGCAAAACTACCCGACATGGAAGCCATCAACTCAGAATTGGTCATGCCTTTCAAATAAGGCTTAATCATAATTTGGGCTTCTACCTGGCCCACAAAAGCACTGGAAATATTGCTCAAGGCCTCGGCGCCGCTCACCCGCATAAAATAATTGAGCCCAATGGCTAATTTTTCTACAATCCACTGCATCAAACCGATGTGGTAAAAAATATTGACTAAACAAGCCACGAAAATGATGGTCGGAATAATGCGCACAAAAAAGATGAAGGTTTGGTCTCCAAACAGCGGAGCCAACTTGGCATCATCGCCCAATACCCCAAAAACAAACTTTGCGCCCTCATCCGAAAAACTCAGCACCTTAGTGACCGCTTTACCCAACCAGCCGAAAATTGACTTTCCTGCGGGCGTTTTTAAGATAAAAACAGCCAAACTAGCCTGAATCAGCAGGCCCATACCCACCACCCGGTAATTGATGGCCTTGCGGTTGTTCGAAAGTAAAAACGCGATTCCCAAAATCAAGGCGATCCCAATAAGCCCAATAAACCGATCCATGCTGATGCTATTTTAAGCTGGTTGAACGAGTATGACAAGTTATGATGTCCTTCAAATGGCAAAGAAAACAGTATTGCGTTAAAAAACCGCTAAAAGTAAGCAGCACACTTGGTTTACAAAAAAAATTTACCGGAAAGCCTACTTTTGCAGCATTCAACCATCCTACACATGAATCCACCCTTTCTGATTGGTATTACCGGCGGCTCTGGCAGCGGGAAGTCTACTTTTATCCAACACCTGCGTGAACGATTCACGGAACAAGAACTTTGCATCATTTCGATGGATGAATATTATCTACCCAGAGATCAACAAAAGGAGGACGAAAAAGGAGAGAAAAACTACGATTTGCCCAAAAGTTTTGACAAAAAACGATTTCGAGATGATTTGGAACAACTGGTGGCCGGGAAAACAGTGACCAAGGAAGAATACACCTTTAATAATGCAGCCGTCCAACCCAAATTATTAACCTACCTGCCTGCACCGGTAATTATCGTGGAGGGACTTTTTGTGTTCCATTACAAGAAAATAGCGCCGATGTTCAACCTGAAAATTTTCATTTATGCCAAAGAAAATCTGAAGGTGATTCGGCGTATTTACCGCGACCAGGTGGAGCGCGGTTATCCGATTGATGATGTTTTGTACAAATACCAGCACCATGTGTTGCCTTCATACGAGCGCTACATTTTGCCTTATAAAGAAGAAGCCGACCTTGTCATCAACAACAATGCGCGGTTTGATGCCGGAATTGAAGTGGTGGCTGCTTTTATAAAAAGTAAACTGCCGCCTATTGCGCCTTAAAGAAGGAGCGCCCTACCTTTGTGCATGCAATTTTCTACCCCTGCCGCGGCTAAAGAAGTGCCGCAATCCCTGTATTCGAGGCCGTTTTTACTGCTTTGCTTGTCGCATGCCCTGTTTGCCTCCAGTTTTAACATGATGATTCCCGAGTTGCCAGCATATTTAAGTTCACTGGGCGGATCGCAATACAAAGGCTGGATTATTGCGCTTTTTACCCTTACTGCTGGTATTTCCCGGCCATTTAGTGGTCGCTTAACCGATACCATTGGGCGCATTCCGGTGATGTATGTGGGCGTTTTTGCCTGTATAATTTGCAGTTTGTTGTACCCTTCGCTGGCTTTTGTGGGCGGATTTTTAACCTTGCGCTTTTTTCATGGCTTCTCTACCGGCTTCAAACCGACGGGCACTACAGCGTATGTGGCGGATATCGTTTCGCCTTTGCGCAGGGGAGAAGCGATGGGCGTTTTGGGTATTTGCTTGAGTGTGGGTGCTTCTGCCTCCCCTTTATTGGGCAGTTGGTTGGCAAAAGCCTTCAACAACATCAATGTGATGTTTTATGCTTCGGCGGTGCTGGCTTTGCTTTCGATGGTTATTTTGATGCGTTTGAAGGAAACCCTCCGCCCTACTCAGCCTTTTCGATGGAAATTATTGTGGATTAAACGGGAAGATATATTTGATCCAAGGGCAATCCCGGCGGCAATCATCATGATTTTTTGCTACTTCAGTTACGGGGTAATCCTTACCCTTGCACCCGATTTGAGCGATGCCTTGGGATTGAGCAACCGGGGTACTTTTTTTGCCATTTTTACCTTGGCAAGCATCAGCACGCGGTTTTTTGCGGGAAAAATATCCGATCAATGGGGACGCGTTCCGGTACTGAAGGCTTCCGCAGTGGTCATAGGTATTTCGATGGTGCTATTTGCCCATGCCGATACACCCTGGATGTTGTACCTCGCTTCGACGATATTTGGTTTGGGAAATGGTATTTTTTCGCCCGCAATCAATGCCTGGACAATCGATTTAGGCGACCCGGAAAAGAAGGGTAGGGCGCTTGCGACCATGTTTATGGCACTGGAAATTGCAATTGGGGCAGGCGCAGCCTTGAGTGGATGGTATTTCGCCGATCAAATCGGGCGCATGCCAGCCGTGTTTTATGCAGCGGCACTCATGAATTTGGGTGGCTTAATCTATTTGTTTAGGAAAAGCCACAGCAAAATTTAGTCTTCTACTTTCCAGTTGGCACCATAAGTTTCCACCAGAATATTGTCGTAGTAGTCCGCTTTTTCGAACAACATCCGCAATTTGGCCATGCCCGTGGTTTCGTCCAAGTAACGATCGAAAATAAGTAGGGAAAGGATAATGTCCTGCTCGTGCACGCTTAACGTGACGGATTCATTGTGGTGGTTTTCCCGCAACAAGTACTCGTATAAAGGTTTGATATTTTCCTTGGGCAATTCACACAAAATCGCGTCAGCAGAAATCAATCCGGTTTTTTCATGATAAGTAATCAGAATCTTGGCGCTTCCCTCGCGAATTTCCCAGGCATTGGGGCCACAACGACTCAAATCTACATCATGTCCGATTTGTACAATCAGTGATTCGATGGTTTTGGGCACCCCGGAAGGTACAAATTCTTCCACGGTAGCGGGCAGTTCCACCTTGTTGCCACAGTGGGAGCAAAAATGCTTTTCCACGGTTTTTTCGGTTACCACATTCAAGCACGCTGGGCAACGCGCAGCATTATGGGTATCCACCCGTTGAAAATCTTCAAGCGCCGATTGTAAATAACGCACGGGCAAGGAAAATCCGGTATTATCCCCGTTTTGAATCACAAAAGTATTGATGCCCACCACCGTACCAATGTTGCTGACCAAAGGGCCGCCGCTATTGCCCGGGTTGAGCGCTGCGTCGATGTGCAAGTAGGGGATACCATTCATTACCTCTCTCGTATTCGAAACGATGCCGCTTTTTACCGAAAATTTCAGACCAAATGGGTGTCCAATGGCCATTACAGGATCGCCTTCCCGGATATTGGTATCTGTACCCAAGTGTACTTCGGGCAATTCCGGGCAATTTTTAGGGCCTTCCAGAAAAGCCAGGTCGTACTTTTGGTCTGTGTAACACACCCTGGCCAATTGTTTGGTGAAACCTGCACCTTCAATCACAACCGAGCGATTGCCCTCTACCACATGATGGTTGGTGACAATCAGGCCTTGGTTCCGAAGAAAAAAGCCGGTACCTGTGCTGTTGGGTGTGGCAATTTGAACAATTACCTGGCGATATATTTCAACAAAATCGGTCATTCGGCCTTTATAAGGTTTAAATCTTTGACCATTAGAAGGAAGGATTTGCCAAATAGGGTATGCGAAGCAAAATCCAGTAAATGTTGGTCGGGACGGAGTTGCGGGTATTGAGGCCGGTATTGATCGGTAATTTGTTTGATGCCTTGTAAAATGGCGCGCTTATCCAAACGTTCCTGCGCATCTGTATAAGCGTTGGTAAAGCCCAAATTTTTGAAAAATGTGGGGTCCATGATTTGAAAAAACAAATGAAGGAGGGCTCGTACCGGCTGGGGTGGGGCGTAATGAAACAACGCAAATCCAGCAATATATTGGGGCACGGCCAACGCCAAAACCATGTGATTTTGTTGCAATGGCCATTCCATATTGGGCAATTCACCATCAATCAAAGCTACGATGCTGCCGTGATTTACCGCAGGATTGACGCCAAAAGTGCTGCGTGTGCGGTACATTTCTTTGAAAAAATCGGCTTTGCTCCGGTCTAATAATTTTTGGTATTCCCGGCGCATATTGGCTACTTTTACCTGCGGCGTTTTTTCATTTTTGGCAAAATAAATACCGTGGATTTTTTCCAGCACATCCATCATAAACCCTTCTGGACGAACCAAATAATCGAGTTTGAAGGCCAACGACAGCAATAAATAGGCGTAAGCGCCCGGATATTGGTTGGGATCAGGCTTTGCTTTATCCAATTCGGCAAATACCCGCTCGATTTCTGAACGGATAAACTGGTATTTTACCTCTTTCTCCGCCTCGGGTATTTCGCCAAAAGTGCGCGCTACCACCGGTTGCAGGGTGTCAAATTCGTCGAGCAGCAGGTCATCCTGCTTATCGGCATGAATGGCCAACTCCCGCAAAGCATACATCAACTTCAGCGGCGAGCCATCGGCCGTGCTGGTATCAAATTGAATACTCAGGCAATTATCCGGTGTAAGGGCAAAACGACTGAATTTTAAAGTAAAATTGGCCGTTACCAAGCGGCGCAATACGCCAACGTTCAAATCTTCGGCGCGTGCTACCAGACTTTGTACCTTTACCTTTTCTGCGTTGGCAATACCGGTAATCAGCTGTGATCCTTGCCAAAATTGAAAAGTGAGCACACCGTCTGTTTCTGCCCATTCCAGGTGATCAGTATCTGCATCTTTGAGACTGAGGAGAAATTCGCGGTAGGCATTCAGGTATTCGCCTTTTTCAAATATTTCGAGGGACCGGTCGAATGCGGCGATCTGTGCTTCTGTTTTATAAGCATCACTATACCGTCCAAACACAACCTCGGGTTGCGTGGATTTTTTGTCGGTACTAATTCCAAGAAGGCGTTCTAAAAAACTCATAAGTTGATTGCGCGCCAAAAGTAGGAAGTTTGTGTGTAAATTTATGATTCCATAAAAATGACGTTTAGAACTGTTTTTTCGAGCCCTCCTGCTGATTTTAAATTGAACCACACCCAGCAAATGCTGATGATGGGCTCTTGCTTTACCGAGCACATTGGCCGCTACCTGCAGGCGCGCAAATTTCAGGTGCTGTGCAACCCTTTTGGCATCGTATATAATCCGTATTCCATGGCGCTTGCCTTGGAGGCTTTGTGTACCGGAAATGTGGATGAATTTATTGGAGAAACCTTTGAAAATCAAGGTATTTGGAACAGTTGGTCGTTCCATAGTGCTCTGGGGCACCCCGACCGCCAAACCGCGGAAGCAAACATGTATACTGCGTTTTCGACTGCCCGCGCACAATTGTTGCAAACGGATGTGTTATGCCTCACCTTGGGTACGGCCGATGTATTTTCTTTGCTTGAAAGCGGCCGCATTGTGGCCAATAACCATAAAATGCCCGCTGCCCTTTTTACCCAAAATCGCATGTCGGTACAAGCAATTGTGGATCAATACACCCGGGTTTTTGCACAAATTCAAACTTTTCGCCCCGATTTGAAGATTGTACTGAGTGTAAGTCCGGTGCGGCATTTGCGCCAGGGCATGATCGAAAACCAGCGGAGCAAGGCAGTTTTGAGCCTTGCCTGTGAAGCGCTTTGTGGGCAGCACCCGGGCGTATCTTATTTTCCGGCTTATGAAATTCTGATGGATGACCTACGTGATTACCGTTTTTACGCAGCAGATATGATCCATCCCAATGCCCAGGCGGTGGAATATATTTGGGAGATATTCAGTGCGCTTTACTTTTCGGAGGCAACCCGCCAATTAAATCAAGCCCTGGAAAAACTGCTGGCAGCGGTGCAGCACCGACCTTTTCACCAAAATACGCCCGCGCATAAAGCCTTCGCCCGCAACCAGTTGACCTTGATCGAACAATTAGAAAAGGGGCATCCTGCGATTGATTTTAGTATTGAAAAGATCTATTTTCAAAAATTTATCTAAAAAAAGCAATGTAGCCCAACGAAAACCAGGTTCATTGCGTCTTGCAGGTAGTCATGTTCACCACCGTGTTTATTAAAAATTAAAACCCATCTATGAAAATCTCTAAATCATTACTTCAGGCCATTGTGGTTGGCCTTACGCTTGGTACCACCGCTTCTTCCTGCGAATTGTTTGAAAAAGAACAAATTCACCTCCAAACCTGCAATGAAAACTGCAAGATTGATCATACCGTAAACCCGGAGCCCGAACTTAACAACTGCCCCGCCTGCGGGATGGGCTAGTACCCCGAAAACACCCCATGCGCAAAATTTATTCGGCAATCGCCTGCAACCTTGATCAGCATGTTTTGCAAGCCGCGCTGCCACTTTTGGAGGCAGAAAAAATTGAAGCCATTGAATGGTCGTTCGATACCTTATTCAAAATTAAGGAGGTACCCGAATGGTTTACGCAACTGCTTCATGCGTACAGTGCCGAGCAGCGATTGATTGGACATGGGGTGTTTTTTTCGCTTTTCTCCGGAAAATGGTCGGATGCACAAACCGCGTGGTTGGAGCACCTGCGCAATTTGTGTAAAATCTTTCATTTTGATCATATTACCGAGCATTTTGGTTTTATGACAGGCGCTAATTTTCATACCGGAGCGCCCATGAGTATCCCCTTTACACCCGCTACCTTGGCCATTGGCCGCGATCGACTTGCGCGCATATACGACGCCTGCGCTTGTCCGGTGGGATTAGAAAACCTGGCTTTCTCTTATACATTAGAGGAGGTAAAACGCCATGGCGCGTTTCTGGAAGCCTTGCTTGCCCAGATCAACGGGTTTATTATCCTTGATTTACACAATCTGTATTGTCAAACCCACAATTTTGACCTGCCAGTAGATGCATTACTTGCCTTGTATCCGCTCGATCGGGTGCGTGAAATCCATATTTCAGGCGGTAGTTGGGATCAAACTGTGGTGCAACCTGAAAAAATGGTGCGTAGAGATACCCATGATGACGGGGTTCCCGCGGAGGTTTTTCAGTTTTTGGAATATGCCCTCCCACGATGCCCCAACCTGAAATTTGTGGTACTGGAGCAATTAGGTATTGGCTTGCGCACTGAAGCAAGCCGCACAGTATTTCAAGCCGATTTTTTAAAAATGGATGAAATCGTAAAAGCCTGCCAGATTTCACACCCAGCAACAAACACGTTTTTACCTCAAAATTTACCTGTTTTAGGCCCTATCGTAGAAGATATGCCGTTGTTTGAACAACAACGACAACTTTCAAGCATCCTCGAAACCTGCGAAAATTATACGCAGTGCATGGAACAATTGAGCACTTCCAAACTGGCCAATACAGCTTGGGAAGTTGAACAATGGCACCCTGCCATGCTCGAAACGGCAATACGCATTGCTCAAAAATGGAAATCCGGTTTTTAATTATTTTTGCCTACCTTTGTATTTATTTTAGGTTGGTCTAAAATTATATTCAAGTAAATGAAAAACGCCCTGTCGCTTTTTATACTGTGTGCATTTGGCCCCGTTTTTTTGTTCGCGCAACCACCCATCAAGGGCACGGTGCAGGATGCAGAAACAGGTGCTGGAATCCCGGCGGTCACCATTGCTATTCCAGGTACCGGAAAACAAACCATTACAGACGATTATGGTGCGTTTGAACTAAACGGCAACGGCGTAAAAGCAGGGGCAAAAATCGTGGCGATCTGCGTCGGTTATCAAAAAGATAGTTTTTTGATCGAAAACATGGCAAAACCCGTTCGATTCAACCTGCGACCGTTGCAAACACAAATCAACGAGGTAGTGGTCACCGGAACCATGAAAGCGGTATCCAGGATGCAAAGTCCGGTACCCGTGGAAGTGTACACCCCGCGTTTTTTCCGAAAAAACCCGACCCCCAGCCTTTTCGCCGCCATGGAAAACGTGAACGGCGTACGGCCCCAACTCAATTGCAGTGTATGCAACACCGGCGATATTCACATCAATGGCATGGAAGGGCCATACACCATGGTTTTAATTGATGGCATGCCCATCGTGAGTGGTTTATCTACTGTTTACGGCTTGAATGGCATTCCTAATACCTTAATTGACCGGGTAGAAATTGTAAAAGGTCCGGCGTCCACGCTGTATGGCTCGGAGGCGGTAGGTGGGTTAATCAATGTGATCACCAAAAATCCGGCTACCGCACCCGCGCTGAGTGTTGATGTAAACGGAACCTCTTACGGCGAGTTGAATGCTGATGCCGGTATGCGCGGCAGGGTAGGGAAGGCCTCGGTGTTGCTGAGTGGTAATTACTTCCATTTTCAACAGCGTTTGGACCGAAATGCCGATAATTTTACCGACATGACCCTTCAAAAGCGCTTTACCGTGTTTAATAAATGGCAATTAGATCGAACAGACCGCAGCCAAACCAGCCTGGCGTTGCGGTATATTTGGGAAAATCGTTTTGGCGGCGAATTACAATGGAAACCTGAATTCAGAGGAGGCGATAGTATTTATGGCGAGCAAATCAGCACCCGCCGTTTTGAAATGCTTGGCAGCCATAGCATCCTGGCACCGGAGAAAATAAAATTTGCCTGGTCCTACACCGTACACGATCAGGCCTCCGCATATGGAACAACCATTTTTGATGCACGGCAGCATATTGCGTTTGGCCAGACGACCTGGGACAAAAAAATAGGCACCTTGCATGATGCCTTATTCGGTGTTGCACTGCGTTATACCTGGTATGATGATAATACGCCCATCACCACACGTCCTAATCAGCCAGGCCAAACAGCGCCCTCGATAACCTGGTTACCCGGCATTTTTGTGCAGGATCAAATTGATTTTTCACAAAAACACACCCTTTTGACCGGAATACGCTATGATTACAACTCGGTGCATGGCCATATTTTCACCCCGCGCATCAATTATCAATGGAAACCCATTGCCAACCATACCCTGCGTTATACCATTGGCAACGGATATCGGGTAGCCAATGTATTTAGTGAAGATCATGCAGCACTCACGGGTGCGCGCGAGGTGGTAATCGCCGAAGCCTTGCGCCCCGAACGCAGTTGGAATACCAATTTGAATTATACCGGACAATTTGTTCCTCAAAAAAGCAAAGTAGCCTTTGTCGGGTTGGATGCGACCTTGTTTTATACCCGTTTTAGCAACCGCATTGTGGCCGATTATTTGAGTGACCCACAAAAGGTAATTTTTGATAACCTCAAGGGATTTGGCATTTCGCGCGGATTTTCCCTCAACAGCGATGCCAATTTTACCAATGGTTTAAAAATGATGGCGGGCATCACCGTATTGGACGTTTACACCCAGGAAACAAATTTGACTGGAAATGCCGTCAAAACACCGCAATTGCACGCTTCGCCTTTTTCAGGCACCTTCTCCATCAGTTTCCCGCTGTATCGCAACCTGTTGAGCATTGATTATACCGGCAATGTATATGGTCCCATGCCCCTTCCGGTGGTGCCCAATGACTTTCGTCCAGCCAATTCGCCCTGGTTCAGTATTCAAAATATTCAGGCCACCTGGAATATTCGGAAAGGGCTGGAGTGTTATGGAGGGGCAAAAAACCTGTTGAATTTTGTTCCTAAAGACCCGATTTTGCGGCCTTTCGACCCCTTTGACAAGCAGGCAAATGATCCGGTAGGCAATCCAAATGGCTATACCTTCGATCCGTCATACAATTACGCCCCCATTCAGGGCATTCGTTTTTTTATTGGACTGCGCTATACCAGTTGGAAGTAACGAATTTTTCCTACTTTCGCCCGCCTTTACCACCCTAATGCCGCAACCGATTTATTTACTTACATCCACTACCCATGCAGTCCGACACTTTCGAAGTTATTGGCGGTCAGCCACTTAAAGGCGAATTACAACCGCAAGGCGCCAAAAACGAAGCCCTTCAAATCATCAGTGCAGTGTTGCTGACTGATGACTTTGTGACCATTTCCAACATCCCAAATATCCGCGATGTGGTGCAGCTGATTGAGTTGCTCAAAGGATTGGGCGTGACGGTGGAAAAACTGGCCGATGACACCTTTAAGTTTTGCGCTGGCACCGTAGATATTTCCTATTTGCAATCAGACGCATTTATGAAAGACGCGCAACGCCTGCGGGGCTCGGTTATGCTGATCGGACCCTTGTTGGCGCGTTTTGGTAAAGCGGTGTTGCCCAAGCCCGGAGGAGACAAAATTGGCCGTCGCCGTTTGGATACCCACTTTTTAGGTTTTCAAAAATTAGGTGCCGAGTTCAAATACGACGATACTTCCGATATCTATTACATCCAGCAGCCCGATGGCGGCATGAAAGGCGCCTATATCCACATGGATGAAATATCGGTAACAGGTACGGCCAATGTGGTGATGGCAGCCGTGCTCACGGAAGGTAAAACAACCATCTACAACGCCGCTTGCGAGCCTTATTTACAGCAATTGTGCCGCATGTTGATCCAAATGGGGGCAAAAATTGAAGGCTTGGGTTCTAATTTATTGCACATTGAAGGTGTAAGCAAATTGGGTGGCACCGAACACCGCTGTTTGCCCGATATGATCGAAATTGGCAGTTTTATCGGTCTTGCTGCCATGACGCAATCTGAAATTACCATCAAAAATGCCGGTGTCCAGCACCTGGGCATTATTCCACATACGTTTGAACGCCTTGGTATTACCATCCACCAACAAGGCGACGATCTGCATATCCCTGCGCAGGATCATTATGAAATCAATACCTTTATTGATGGTTCTATCCTGACCATTTATGATGCTCCCTGGCCGGGCTTCACGCCCGATTTGATGTCGATTGTGCTCGTCGTGGCGACGCAGGCGCGTGGCAGCGTGCTGGTACACCAGAAAATGTTTGAAAGCCGCCTGTTTTTTGTCGATAAACTCATCGATATGGGCGCGCAGATCATTTTATGCGACCCGCACCGCGCCACCGTCATTGGTTTAGACCGACGTTATCCTTTGCGGGGCATCGAAATGACCTCACCCGATATTCGTGCCGGACAAGCCTTGTTGATCGCAGCTTTATCGGCAAAAGGACGCAGTTTGATCCACAATGTACACCAGATCGACCGCGGTTACCAGTACATCGACCAGCGATTGAATGCCATTGGCGCGAACATTCGACGGATCTAAAACGTTGTATGCCTACAAAATTCAGGTAAATGCGTTATTCCATCGGCTTTTCGCCCTGCCCCAATGATACCTTCATTTTTGATGCCATGCTACACGGTAAAGTAGACACAGAAGGCCTTGAATTTGAAGTATTTATGGAGGATGTAGAAGCCCTCAACCGCCGTGCCTTTGCGGGCGAACTGGCCATTACCAAGCTCAGTTATCATGCTTTTGCGCACCTCACCGAGCAATATGCTTTGCTGGATGCGGGCAGCGCTTTAGGCAATAATTGTGGCCCTTTGCTCATCGCTAAAAAGCCGCTGACGGAAGCCGAGGTAAATGCGGCGCGTATCGCTATTCCAGGAAAAATGACGACGGCCAATTTTCTGTTGAGCATGGCATTTCCAGCAGCAAAAAATAAAACCGAGGTGCTTTTTTCGGAAGTAGAAAACGCGGTCCTCGATAATCGGGCCGATGCAGGCCTGATTATCCATGAAAACCGGTTTACCTACCAGCAAAAAGGCTTGGTAAAAATTATGGACCTTGGCGAACACTGGGAACAAACCACCGGATTGCCCATCCCATTGGGTGGAATTGTGGTACACCGCAGCCTTCCTGCCGAAGATCAGGCAAAAATAAACCGCGTAATGCGCCGCAGCGTGGAGTATGCTTTTGCGCATCCAACGGAGGTAATGCCTTTCGTACGCGCACATGCGCAAGCTATGGAAGATGCCGTGATGCAAGCGCATATTGATCTATATGTTTCGCAGTTTACCGTCGATTTAGGTACACGTGGAAGGGCGGCAATCCTTGAAATGTTTCGAATTGCCGAGGCACAACAGATTATTCCAAATTATGATAAAAATATTTTTTTGAATTAAAGAAATTCGTCATTTCTGGCACGGTTTTCGAAACAGTATTTACCGTGTGTAAGTATTGTTTTTAGAATTGAAGAAATTCGGAGCGCGAACAAAGGTTCGCGCTTTTTTTTTGCCCGCAACGCAGATTTCTACAATCCCAATTCCCTTTCTTACATTTGCCCGGTTTTTCAATTGCCCAAACCAAAAGTTCCATTTTTCACTAAACAAATCCATTACCATGATTATTGGCGTTCCAAAAGAAATTAAAAGTAACGAGAACCGCGTTGCACTCACACCGGCCGGAGCTCTCGAATTATCTCGTCGCGGTCATACGGTTTATATACAAAGTACGGCTGGGGTAGGAAGCGGCTTCGAAGATGCTGAGTATATTTCCTATGGCGCTCAAATTTTATCCAATGTGGATGAAATATGGGCAAAGTCGGATATGATCATGAAGGTAAAAGAACCGATCAAAGAAGAATACGCACGTTGCCGCGAAAATCAATTGATTTTCACCTATTTCCACTTTGCATCCAGCGAAGAATTAACCCATGCAATGATCAAAGCAGGCTCGATCTGCTTAGCCTATGAAACAGTTGAAACCCATGACCGCCAGTTGCCCTTGTTGATTCCAATGTCGGAAGTAGCAGGACGTATGGCCATCCAGGAAGGCGCAAAGTATTTAGAGAAACCATCCAATGGTCGCGGTGTATTGTTGGGCGGTATACCAGGTGTTGCGCCTGGTAAAGTATTGGTACTGGGGGGCGGTATTGTGGGTACCCAAGCGGCTAAAATGGCTGCAGGTTTGGGCGCGCAGGTTACCTTGCTTGATGTAAGCCTCAACCGTTTGCGCTACCTCAGTGACATCATGCCTGCCAACGTAATCACCATGTATTCCAACGAATACAATATCCGTCGCCTCATCCAAACCCACGATTTGATTGTTGGTGCCGTCCTGATTCCAGGTGCAAAAGCGCCTAAACTAATCACCCGGGATATGCTCAAATTAATGCGCCCGGGTACCGTAATTGTCGATGTTGCCGTTGACCAAGGCGGTTGTTTCGAAACAACCCGTCCTACCACCCACGCTGATCCGATCTTTATCATTGACGATGTAGTGCATTATTGTGTGGCAAATATGCCAGGCGCTGTACCATTTACTTCTACCGTTGGTTTAACCAATGCAACCCTGCCTTATGCCATTCAATTGGCCGAAAAAGGTTGGCAAAAAGCTTGCACCGATAACAATGAACTCAAACTCGGTCTGAATGTTGTAAATGGTAAGGTCGTATATAAAGGTGTAGCCGAAGCATTTAGCCTGCCCTTGCACGAGGTAACAGCGGTGTTGTAATAAGACATCGAAGGAATCGTTTGGATAGGGCGGGCATATTTGTTCGATCAATATGCGCCCTATCCAAATTTCCTTCGATCTCACTATCCTCTTAACCCAATCCTGCAATGCGTAAGTTTTTTGTTCTGCTCATTAAAATCCTGATTTTTGTATCGTTACTCCTGATACGATTAGGTGAGTGGGATGTACGCTGGATGTACGAACAATCACGCTACCGCAATGAAATCCCCTACTATGTCAATGCCCTCAGCAGCATCGCGGTTTTTCTGATTTTCCTAGATTTTGTACAGTTTTTTACTACTTGGTGGTACCGGCGCAGGCACAAAATAAAAGTGGATGATAATTTTATCATTGGCGTCAACCATATTTACTCCCTTTTGCTGGCCATTGGCATTATTGTGGGCGTTTTATCGCTCTTTCAAATCAATGTCAAAGAACTTTTCACCTCCCTTTCCATCATTTTTGCCGGTTTAGCCATCCTTACAAAAGATTATATCTCTAATATGATCAATGGTATGATTGTTACCTTTTCAGGACAATTGAGTATCCATGATAATGTAAAAATCAGGCAACACCGTGGCAAAATTACCGCCATTACCCTCCAGAACATCCACCTGCTGAACGACGACGACGACATGATTTATGTCCCGAATAATGTTGTAACCACCACCGATGTAGTTAATTATACCAAGCGGGAAATCAAAAGAACAAGTATCGACTTCGAAATTGCCCTCCGCCACCTCAAAAACGTAGAAGAACTCGAACAGCAATTGATAGAAGCCCTGCGCCCTTTCCATGATTTGATTAAAGAAGACAGTTATTACCTGCGGGTAGCAGAAGTTAGAAAAGACAATGTTTCCCTCAAATTTCAATACATTCTCAACGAACCAAACAAAGAACTCGAACGCCAAATTCGCCGTAAAGCCATCCGCCGCTTGGTAGAATTGATCAGCGAACGCGAAAAAATTGTAGATAAAATTCCGGAGATACCGGACGACCTAGGCCATCACATTATATGAACCAACTACAGTACGAAACCTCGCCCTATCTCCTGCAACATGCCCATAATCCCGTGGATTGGTATGCCTGGAAGCCCGAAGCCTTTGCACGTGCAAAAGCAGAAAACAAGCCCATTTTGGTCAGTATCGGGTATTCTACTTGCCATTGGTGCCATGTAATGGAGCGCGAATCCTTTGAAAAAGAAGACGTTGCGGCCTACATGAACGCACATTACATCAACATCAAGGTCGATCGTGAGGAACGGCCCGATGTGGATGCAATTTATATGGAGGCCTGCCAAATTCTGACTGGCGGCGGCGGCTGGCCCTTAAACTGTTTTTTGACCCCGGAAGGCAAGCCTTTTTATGCCGGTACTTATTTCCCGCCAACGCCCGCACATAACCGACCTTCTTGGGTGCAACTGCTGGAACACCTGGCTAATATTTGGGAAACCCAACCGGACGTAGCCCACGAACAAGCCGATAAACTCCTTGCCCACATTCAGCGCAACGATGATTTGTTTGTCAAAGCGCCCGAAAATGCGGCCTTGGAAGTCGATTTGGCCAAAACGGAAGGCTCCTTAGTGCCCAGTATTTTAGAAAATATTTTTTATCAAATGCGGGAACGATTCGACCGAGCCGATGGCGGTTTTGGTGGAGCGCCCAAGTTCCCATCTACCATGGCCATTCAGTATTTGCTGAACTACCATTATTTTACTGGAAATACAGAAGCGCTGGAGCATGCCGAACTTTCGCTGGAAAAGATGATCCAGGGGGGGATTTACGACCAATTGGGCGGCGGATTTGCGCGTTATGCCACCGATCGGGAGTGGTTAATCCCGCATTTTGAAAAAATGTTGTACGATAATGCCTTGTTACTGATGGTGTTATCCGATGCCTACTTAGTTACCGGCAAAGCGTTGTACCGCGAAACCATCGAAGAAACCATGGAATACCTCCAGCGGGAAATGCTCCACCCGGAAGGCGGTTTTTACAGCGCACAGGATGCCGACTCGGAAGGAATAGAAGGTAAATTCTTTGTTTGGCAAAAATCGGAAGTAGATGAAATCCTGGGCTCGGATGCTGATTTGTTCAACGCTTTTTATGATGTGACCGAACAAGGCAACTGGGAGCATCAGAATATTCTTTGGCGTTTGGCTTCTTATGAGCAATTTGCAGCAGGGGTAAAAATGCCTGTCGAAACACTGAAAGCACGCCTCAAAGTATGTCGGGAAAAACTATTTGCCGAGCGCTCCAAACGTATTTACCCCGGCCTCGACGATAAGATCATCCTCGGTTGGAATGCCTTAATGGTTTCTGCCTGTGTACGGGCTTACACGGCCCTAGGCCACGAAAACTACCGGGAAATGGCCGTACGCAACCTGGCATTTTTAGAAGAAAAATTCAAAACAGCGGCAGAACGCCCTTTACTACACGTTTGGAAAAATGGACAGGCGCAGTACGAAGCGTTCATAGATGATTATGCCTACCTGATTGCAGCGCTGATCGATGTGTATCAAATCACGTTTGACATCCGTTATTTACAAACCGCTGAAAAATATACGGAAGTGGTTTTAAGTTACTTTGAGGACAAGGCAACCGGACTGTTTTTTTACACCGCAGAAGGGCAGGAAGATATTATTTTAAGAAAAAAGGACCTATACGACAATGCAACACCTTCTGGGAATAGTACGATGGTCTTAAACCTGCAAAGGCTGGGCATTTTGCTCGATCAAAGTGCCTGGCGGGCCAAAGGCAGCCAGATGCTGCAGGCGATGCGTGAAACCATTGAGCGATATCCCTTGTCCTTTGAGCGTTGGGCCACCGCCTTGATGCAAGAAATTTACCCACCCCACGAAATAGCAGTGGTCGGGAAAGATGCAATTGCACAAGCCATGGCCCTTCAAAAAATATTTGTGCCCAATAAAGTGATTGCCGCAAGTGTGCTTGAGACAGATAAACTTCCATTATTAGCAGGAAAGACAGCCGGCGACAACACCTATATATATGTATGCCGTAATTTTGTTTGTCAGCGCCCAGTCGTATCTTTGGATGCGTTCCGGGAACTACTTCAACTTAAAGTAGTCTAAAAGCCAAAAGCGCCAAGCCATGAAAATAATTTTTACCTTGATCTTATCTGGTTTATTGGGTACCGTTTGTGCACAGCAACTGACCCAATATAGTCTGTACATGCTCAATCCGTACGGTCTTAATCCGGCATATGCGGGTATGGAAAACTCTTTGATTGCCACAGGCGTGTATCGGCAACAGTGGTCGGGGTTAAAAGGAGCGCCGTTATCGCAGCACATAAACGCCCATTTACCTTTATACCGCATCAACAGCGGCTTGGGTTTTCGGCTCGAAAACGATGGAATAGGTGCCCACCGCGCCACTGCCGGGTATTTAAGTTACAGTTACCATCAGGAATTGGGGCGAAACACGATCTTATCGATTGGGGTAAGCGGCGGATATTTGCAATATAGTTTGGACGGCGACAAATTGCGGGCACCGCAGGGCACCTATGTGGAGCCTGGAGGAATATTTGACCACAACGATCCTTATTTACCGGAAGGGAAAGTAACCGCCGGGACGCCCGTCGGGGAAGTCGGTTTGTATTTAAAAATAAAAAAGTGGAGCATCGGTGCAGCAGTACAACCCGTTTTTGCACCTTCATTAAGTACGACGAAAAGTGGAGGATTTCGTTTAACACCCAATCGGCATTACTTGATGACAGTGAATTATGCGTTTGACGCAGGAGAAAACGTACAGGTGCAACCGTCCGTATTAGTTAAAAGTGACATAACGAAGACACAAACAGATATTTCCTGTTTGGCGCGATACAGAGAAAATATATTTGCCGGCGCTTCGTTTAGGGGAATCGGCACGAAAGGAAATGACGCAGCAGTGTTATTTGGTGGATTTAAGTTGAATGAGAGAACAATTTTGGCTTATTCGTTCGATATTCCCCTGTCGCCCCTTAATTCCGTCAATCGAGGAAGTCACGAATTATTGTTGCGGTATGACCTAAATAAAACAATAGGTGCAGGAAAATTACCGCCGGTGATATATAATCCCCGATTTTTGTGATATTTGCGCTCGCTGTTGCAGGAAAAATATGTTTTTTCTTAAAAATGTTAAGACGCATACAATGAAACGTTAAAATTCCGTTTCTGTCCTGCTTTCGCAACGCGATTTTCTTCAATAAGCCAATTTTATTTGGAATTCTTTTTCTGTGAAAGATTAATCCAATATCTTTACGACCACTTTTTCCAAACCGAATAATTAAAGTAGGTAAACACGGGTGTTTAACATGAAAAAAATGCAAAAATTACTCCTGCTTCTGCTCCTCTTCGCAGCAGTTGCTGCTCCCTCTTGTGGCCGTAAGGAAAGCGGCCAGCTCGTAGGTGTTCTCAACCGTCCTCAATGGAAAGGTATCAACCCTTATGGCATGGTGTACGTGCCTTCTGGTACCCTGCACGTTGGTACGGGTGATGAAGACCTCAGCAAACAAATGGTTGCACGACCACGGTCAATCTCTATCCAGGGTTTCTTCATGGATGATACAGAGATCACCAACAACGAGTATCGTCAGTTTGTTCAATGGGTTGCTGACTCGATTGCGCACCGCGCACTGGAGCACACCATCGAAGAAACCGAGAACGATCAGCAACCGCCACAAAATTTGATCGACTGGGAACAGGAGATTGATTGGGAAGGCGAAAACGAAGATGGCGGCAGCGCTTTGGAAGACATGTACTACCAGGGCAACGAACGCTTTGCAGGTCGCAAAGAAATTGATGTAACCAAACTGGTCTTCGAGTTCCAGTGGTACGATTGGCAGCAGGCTGCACATGACCGTTCATCAAACCGTACGAGTCATATTCACCGCGAAAAGATCAAGGTCTATCCTGATACTTTGTGCTGGGTACGCGATTATGCTTATTCTTACAATGAGCCAATGACACGTAACTATTTCTGGCACCCTGCATTCGACGAATATCCCGTTGTAGGTGTAAACTGGAAAATGTCAAAAGCATTCTGCTACTGGCGCAGCAAAGTATGGGACATGTATAGCGAAGACGGTATCAACACAGAAGATTTCCGCCTTCCAACAGAATCCGAATGGGAATACGCAGCACGTGGTGGTCGTGCAGAAGCGCCATACCCATGGGGTGCATACTACACCCGCAATGCAAAAGGTTGCTTGTTGGCAAACTTCAAACCAGGTCGCGGTAACTATCCAGAAGATGGCGGTTTGTACACCGTGAAAGCCGATGGATACTATCCAAATGATTACGGTTTGTACTGTATGGCTGGTAACGTTGCTGAATGGACTGAAACAGCGTTCTACGAAAATGCATATACTTTCATGCACGATTTGAATCCAGACATCCGTTATGATGCGAAAGATTCTGATCCAATCACCGCAAAACGCAAAGTAATTCGCGGCGGTTCATGGAAAGATATTGCGTTCTTCCTGCAAACAGGTAACCGCACATTCGAATACCAGGATACCACAAAATGTTACATTGGTTTCCGTTGCGTATTGACCTTCTTGGGCCGTTCTATTAACGACTTCTAGTAATAGGTTGATTTTCAAGGGGCAAAACGTTTGCAAATATTTGAGCAACAAGATTTTATTCAATCTTATCTCGTTTTGCCCCTTGTTTTTAATAAGCCTTTTGGGGCCTCCTCTCCCTCATCCGATTTTCGTCAAAAAAATACGGTCCAAAAATCTCCAGGCATCACAGTTGTTTGCTTATAGCGGACATTTGTAATGTCAGGGCATGATTTTAGCCGGTTTTTATACCATCCATCACCTGTGATTGCTATTTTTGCGCCGAATTGGCGACAAAACACAAATATCGATCGCTGATCTTTTTGTAAACTGCTAAAAAGTTTTAAAAACAATGAGTTTCGTAAAAAGCAAAGGCTTTAAGTACTTCAAAAACCTCATGATTGGCGTTGGCGCCGCGTTCGTTCTCGCAGGTGCACTCTTCAAACTCGAATCTTGGGAAGGCGCATCCGAAATGTTGATCCTCGGTATGAGTATCGAGATTTTCATCTTCTTGATGTTAGGTCTTATCGGACCTGATCCGGATTACTATTGGGACAAATTGTACCCAGGTCTTTCAGACTATGGTGCACGTCTTCAGCCATTGACTGCTGGTGGTGTCCAACAGCCTGAATTCCAACCAATACATGGTGACGTTGTAGAACGTCAACTGGGCGGTATGTTGACCGAATTGCAGTCTATGTCTAAAAGCATGGGCGCATTGAAAGCGTTACAAGAAGTTGATTTCTCTGGTACTTCTGAACAAATGAAAACCATGAGCAACTTCTACGCTAAAATGAACGAGGCTATGTCTGACATGGCTAAATCAACAGAAGACGTGAAGGCTTACAAAGACCAATTGACTTCTTTGAACAAGAACCTTGGTTCATTGAATACTGTGTACGGCAATATGTTGTCTGCAATGTCAAACATCGGTCGTCAATAATTTTTGCGACGCTACAATTGGTAAAACCATCCAATCACAATCAAAAAAATTAAAGACCTATGTCTATACCAAAGGAGCCGCGGCAGCTCATGATCAACCTGATGTACCTGGTTTTGACTGCACTGCTGGCACTGAACGTATCTGCTGAGGTAATGAATGCCTTCTTTTCGCTCGATAAAGGGATGAAAAGCAGTACCGCAATTGTTCAAAAGAATAATGAGCAACTGATGGCAGGCATTAATAAGCAAGCAGATGCATACAAAAAACCTGAAAACGAAAAGTATCGTACTAATGCACAACAAGCATTGCAGGTTTCTGACGAATTCATCGCATTCATTGAAGATATCCGCAAAGATCTTTTTGCAAAAGCAGGTGGCCCGAACCCAAAAGTTGAGGGACAGCCCAAAGATATCCGTAACAAAGATTTGACTACCCGCATTTTCGTAAACGAAGGTTTGGGAGACAAAATTCAACAACGTCTGGAAGAAACACGCAAAAAACTGATTGAACTTGCCGATAACGACAAGCCTACAGCAGATGCACTTCCTTTAGATATTGAAAAATTGCCAGCAGACACTAAAGCAAAAAACTGGTCTGAATTCAAATTCAAACAAATGCCAGTGGCTGCGATTTTCCCAATTTTAGGTAAAATTCAAAGTGATGCGAAAAACTCGGCTACAGCAGTGTTAAACTACTGTGCTACGAAAGTAGGTGGTGTTGACATTAAATTCGATGAATTTGAACCGGTGATTTCTGCCTCTAAAGGCTATGTAATCAGCGGCGACAAATACGAGGCCGACGTATTCCTGAGCGCACGGAGTTCTACCGCCAACAATATCAGCATCAATGTAGATGGCTCTAGCCTTCCAGTTGAAGCGGGAAAAGCGAAATACGTAACTGGAACCAACTCAACCGGAACAAAAACGTACAAGGTAAACATCAATGTGAGAAATCCATTGAACAACGAAACCAAAACTTATTCGAAAGATTTCTCTTACGAAGTAGGTCAGCGTTCTTGCTCTGTTCAGTTGGATAAAATGAACGTATTCTACATTGGTGTAGACAACCCGATCACGGTGGCTGCTGCTGGTGTTTCCTCCAATGATTTGAAAGTAAACGCAAGCGGTGTTACCTTGAACAACGATGGTAAAGCACACTACATCGTACGTGCAACAACACCTGGTGAAGCAACTATTACGCTTTCAGGTGGCGGTTTGCCAGCAACTTCGTTCAAATACCGCGTAAAACGCATCCCTGACCCAGTTCCATTGCTCGGCGCTAAGCACAAAAGCAAAGCAATGGCAAATGGTGAGTTCAAGGCGCAAGGCGGTGTTGCCGGTGTACTGGAAAACTTCGACTTCGAAGCAAAATGCGATATCGTTGGTTTTGAAGTAACTTACCTGCCTAAACGTCAGGATCCGGTTACCAAACAAAACGGTGGCGCACGCTGGAACGGAGATGTACAAGACTGGATCAATAAAGCGAAACCAGGCGACGCGTACTTCTTCGATGATATCAAAACAAAATGTCCTGGCGATGCTGTACCGCGTAATATCGGCGGTCTGGCGTTCAAAATTCGTTAAGACTACAATACACTGCTTCAGTCGGCGTTTAATTCCGGCTGAAGCAGTTTTTACAATCGCTTACGCACAACAACACTATTCTATCAACTCATAATCAACCTAGCGAGTCATGCAAACTTTTATAAAATGGACTTGCCTGTGCCTGTTGCTGGTTTTTTCCACGAGCACAGCCGTACTGGCACAGATCAACGAAGAAGTTGAAACTACCACTACCAATACCGAAGAAACTGAGGTGATCCAGGAGGGCGAAGCTCCCCTTGATGACATCGTCAAAAAAGATATTATGTTGGAACGCCGCGTTTTGGCGTATCAGCCTATTCGCGAAAGCGACATCTTTTGGGAAAAGCGCATTTGGCGTATTATCGACGTACGTGAAAAAATGAACCTTCCTTTCGCGTATCCAGAAGAACCTTTCTTCAAAATTCTTTCCGACGCTGCTACCAAAGGCGATTTGCCTGTATATAGCACCGACGAAGAAGGCGCCAAGTTCAAAAAACGGATGAGCACGGATGATGTGTTGTCTATGTTGTCTAAAACGGACACCGTCGTAACCTTCGACCCGGAAACATACGAGGAAAAAGTACAAATTGTACGCAATGATATCAACTGGGAAGATGTGAAGCGCTTCCGCTTGAAGGAAATATGGTTCTTTGATAAAGAAACCTCTACCCTCCAAGTGCGCATCCTGGGTATCGCGCCAATGATCGACGTAAAAGATAACGAAGGCAACTTCCGTTTTGAGAAGCCGATGTTTTGGGTGTACTACCCGCAAGCACGTGAATTGTTTGCACGCCACCGCGTATTTACGCCAGGCGGCAACCAAAATGCGACCATTTCTTGGGAAGATCTCTTTGAAATGCGCTATTTCGCAAGCTACATCTACAAAGAATCAAACGTGTACGATCGTAAAATCGAAGAATACCTGCAAGGTGTTGATTTGCTGATGGAGTCTGAAAAAATCAAAAATGAGATTTTCAACTTCGAGCACGATTTGTGGCAGTACTAGAATTTAGTTACCTGATTCAAAAAGGGTTTTGTCAGAATATCTGGCAAAACCCTTTTTTATTATATGCTTACGCAATAAGCCTACTGCAATTTCACTTCCGTGGCGCCATAGCCATATTTGTGGTGGTACTCATTTTTAAATTTAATCACATCGGGGTGTCTTCTTAGCTTTTCGGCGATGTTTTCGCGCAATTTCCCTTCTCCAACCCCATGGATGATAAATACTTTTGGTACACCCAGCCGGACAGCTTTATCCATAAAACGATGAAAATGCATCAATTGTATTCTCAAAATCTCCCCTTTATCCAACTTGGCATGCCCGTCCATCAAGTTTTCAATGTGTAAATCAATTTCAGGGACAAACGTGGCAAATTCTTCCACATTAAATGCCTTATAGGGCACAGAATGCGGTTCGGGGGCTGCCCTGCGTTTGCTTGCCTGGTCTTTCGTATATTGCCTCAAATCATCCTTTGCCTCTGCGGATGTATTCGGTTCAAACGAATCAATCAGCAAGAAATGATGCGCGAGTAAATTCAGGATCGGTACGGTTTGCAGGTTGTTGAAAAACTGTTTTGCTTTGACTTTAATCAGTTTTTCAATGGGAGTATCCGGCCCTTCGGTGGTTATTCTCCGCACTCGGATCCATAATTCGGGTGCTTCATTCAAATCGTCGTACAGCAAGTCACCCAATTCCAAGGCCGTTGTGGCGGAGAGTTTATCATCGATCACGATCACGTCCCTTTTGCTGGAATAAAGATCAAATTCGATTAGAAACTCAAAATTGGTATCATTGAGCAACCAGGTTTTGTATCGAGTGATGGTTCCGTCGCGGCCGGGCATGGGCTCAAAGGCCACTTGAATACCTTTCGGCTTTAGAATATGGTATTGAATTTTGATTTCACGCCGCGGTGGTGCTTCCGGGCTTTTACTTTGTTTGCCTGCAACAAATTTGGCACCCGCCAATACCGGTTCAGCACCCTCATCGCGCGTTAAGTCTTCTTCAAAGGCTGGTATTTCTAAGGACGGGTCGCTATCAAGGCGTACTTGCAGCATATCATCGTCTAGTTTGGCCGTAATTACACCACGTTCGCCGGTGTATCTAAATCGTACCCTGGTTCCTATTGCGAAAAGCATAATAGACTGTTATCAGCATGATGAACGTATATTCCGCTGCAATAGGTTTTGGGCAAAGGAGCCTGATCATGCCAGGTTGATTGCACAAAACCGATTGCTAAAGCGTATTAAAAAGAACAAACACAAAGGTAGGCTTATCTTTATGGAAGTGCATAACATATTATTGGTTGATTGGAACAATGAATTGCATGATAATTTGCAAAAAAAACTAATTTTGACCAACTTTTAACCGGGCATTATTAGCATAGGACTACATCTTCCACGCGCCTTTTAAATCTGTTAAAATCGAATGAATCGCTACTTAGCCATTGATTTTTATCGGGGTTTGACCATCGTTTTTATGATTATTGTCAATACCCCCGGTACCGGAGATTATGTTTTTGCACCCTTGCAGCATGCCATTTGGAATGGTTGTACGCCTACCGACCTTGTTTTCCCGTCGTTTATGTACATTATTGGCGTTTCAATGTGGTTTGCTTTTGCCCGATTTGAACGAAAATGGTCGGCTGCAATCGGCCTGAAAATATTACGCCGCACCGTATTGCTTTTTGTGATTGGCTTAATATTAAACAACTTCCCTTTTATCTGGCAACATTGGGACACTTGGCGCATCATGGGGGTTCCGCAGCGGCTTGCATTGGGATATGGCCTGGCCTCGATCCTGGTTTTGAATGTAAATACCAAATCACTCATCTGGATTTCTGGCGGTATTTTGTTGGCATATTGGGGCATTTTATATGCTTTTGCCGTCCCAGGCATGGATCCGTTGGGAGCCGAGGGTAGTGCCATTTTACGCCTCGACCGCTGGTTGTTTGGTTTGGCCCATTTGTACCATGAGCAAGTGGCTCCAGGCTATCGAATAGCATTCGATCCAGAAGGTGTTTTAAGTACCCTGCCCTCCATCGTAACCGTTTTGTTGGGGTGGCTCAGTGGAGGCGTATTAACCAGCCGTGGGGATAAAAAAGACGTGGCAGTAAGGGATTTGTTGGTTTTTGGTCTTATTTGTGGGTTTGTGGGTTTGTTTTGGGACTTGTTTTTCCCGATTAATAAAAAAATATGGAGTAGTTCTTATGTGCTATATGCCGGGGGGATTTCCATGGTTTTATTTGGCATGACAGTTTGGTTGCTAGATGTTCGGCGCTGGTGGAATGGCTCGGGTTTCTTTATTTCGATCGGGACGAATTCGCTTTTTGCGTATGTTATATCAGAAGCTTTGGTGATGATTATGTATGTGATTGATGTTCCGATGGGCGATAAAAATGTGAATTTGAAAGACTGGATTTATATAAACTGGTTTAAGCCGATTGATGGCGCGGAGATCGGATCTTTCCTTTTCGCATTGGCTTATATGCTGGTTTGTTGGGGTGTATGTCGAATTTTGTATGCGCGAAAGATTTTTATCAAACTCTAAGATGAAAAGGCGCCGTTTTTTAATAAATGGTGGGGTGCTGGCACTGGGAGCAGGTTTAGCATCACCGTCTATTTTGCTAAATCAGCCAACTATGCCCACGCTAAAATTGATCAAGGCGGCCCGTATCAAACCGGGTGCAACGATTTCATTGATTGCGCCTGCCAGTCCGCCGGCACCAGAGAAATTTGAGAAAACGTTTGAAAACCTGGAATTGTTGGGTTTGAAAATGAAGTTAGGGGCCTCCGTTTATGCGAAAAATGGGCATTTAGCCGGAAGCGATGCTGAACGCTTGGCCGATTTGCACCAAGCCTTTGCCGATCCAGAAACAGATGCAATATGGTGTGTAAGAGGCGGTTATGGATGTACGCGCTTGCTGGATGCGGTGGATTATGATCTGATTCGTCGGCACCCCAAACCTTTTATTGGTTACAGCGATGTTACTGCATTGCATTTGGCCATTCATGGGAAAACAGGCCTGGTAACATTTCATGGTCCGGTTGGTGCTTCCGATTTTCCAGAAGATACCCTGCATTATTTTCGCAGCACCTTGATGGAGCCCGAAGCGCCCTTGTTGATCGCGGCACCGAAACCAGAAGCAGTGCTGGATGGTGATGCATTCACGCCTTTTGTGATTCATCCTGGAATTGCAACAGGGGTGTTGACAGGCGGAAATTTAGCCTTATTGTCTGCCATGACCGGTACGACGTATTTACCCTCCTTTAAAAACAAGCTGGTTTTTATAGAAGACATCGGAGAGCAGCCCTACCGAATAGACCGTATGTTCACCCAATTGTTGATGGGGACTGATTTGAAGCAAGCCGCAGGTATCGCGTTGGGCGTATTTAACGATTGTCAGCCCAAAAGTGATGCCTCGTTGTCGCTGCGGGAAACCTTGCAGGATCGCTTGGGCGGTTTGGGTATTCCAGTACAATATGGTATTCCATTTGGGCATGTTGCGCACATGGCAACTTTACCTTACGGCATTCTGGCTGAATTGGATACCAATACGCAAACCCTGCGTTTATTGGAAAAAGCTGTATTATAAATTACCATTTTTGCCCGGGATAGGTGCGTTGGAGATGTTGCATTTCTGCGAGGATAAAACCCAGTTGTTCGGTGTGTCGACCATCTTTTCCACCCGTTTGCATCCAATCGTTTGTGGGTTTGGATAAAGTAGCCTCGGTTAATATTGCATTCGTTTTTTGTTCCCAGGCTTGTTTAAGCAGGGTAAAGTCGGGGGCTATTTCAGCCGCAGCAGCCCATTGATCCGTTTCGGTAGGAGTAGTCAACTCCCCAGTGAACATCCATAGGTCGTCCACAGCAGTTTGAATTTTTTGATTGCTCAAGGCGGTACCGTCTCCCAGTCGCAGCATCCATTCAGCAGAAAAGCGGAGGTGGTAAGTCACTTCTTTGAGTGATTTTTCTGCAATTTCAGCCAACCGCGGGTCTTTACTATGGCACAATGCCTGCCAATTATATAGGTGAAACGTATCGAAGAAAAATTGACGTGCCATCGTGTAGGCCCAATCCTGGTTGGCTTGTTCTACCAGCATGACATTGTAAAACTGGTGGGTATCGCGGAAATAAGCAAAATCATCATCGGTACGGCCAGCGCCCTCTATTTCGCCTGCGTAATCGTACAGCATTCGAGCTTGTCCGAGTAAGTCAAGTGCAATATTGGCCAAGGCAATATCTTGTTCCAGCACCGGGCCATGTCCGCACCATTCACCGAGTCGTTGCGAAAGAATGAGGGCGTTATCGGCGAGCGACAACACATATTTTAAATGTTGGTTTTGCATATTACATGTGCTTTACTTCATCCGGCAGGTCGTAAAACGTCGGATGGCGGTAGATTTTATCGTTTGCGGGGTCAAAGAATGCCTCAGGATCTTCGGTGGATGCATGAATATGGGCAGATTCGACAACCCAAATGCTGATGCCTTCATTGCGTCGGGTGTACACATCCCGGGCATTTTCGAGTGCCATGGCAGCATCGGTGGCGTGCAAACTGCCGACATGTTTGTGGCTTAGTCCTTGTTTGGACCGGATAAAAACTTCCCAAAGCGGCCAGTCTTTCATGTGTTGGATATTTGAATTTATTGGTTAGCGCCTGCAAAGATAAGACCGTATCTCAAACAGCAGCTTGGAATTTTCAAACGTTTATCTATATCGGACAAAAGCAAGGTCGATCTTCTGATGTTTTAGAAAAATGTACATTTGCGGCGGTTGATGCTGTTCTTGTTTCGCTTTTAACTTATTTGAAAAAAGAAAGTTGACCGAAAGTGGCTATTTTTACCCTTTCAAACCAAATTATACTAAACGCCGCCTGAAAGGCAGCATTCATTGTCATGCTAAGCGCTGATTATCGATAATTTAGGCCGAAGGCCATGCACAAAACTATCCAGCGCGTAGTATAACCACTCAATCTATTTGAACCATGCAACTAAAAATTACTGGTGTGTTGTTGTTTTGCCTGCTTTCTTTCGGGTTGCAGGCGCAATTGCGGTACGGATTTAAAACCGGCCTGAATTTTTCTCGGTTTTCGGCACCATCCGAACAGGACGCCAATGGCAAAGACCTGGAAACCTTTGAGAATATTACCGGATTTCACATTGGAATGAGCTTTGGGTACAATTTTACGGATCATTTTGGCGTTCGGGGCGAATTATTGTACAGCAAAAAAGGGGTAAAGTATTCCTTTGATGGTCCTTCATTCCGGGTTTTTCGTTACGATGGTGGAAGAACCATTACCACAGGCAATTCCAAGTATTTGCTCAAGATCAACAATGCTTATTTTGATCTGCCGGTTATGGCATTTGCCCGTTTCGGCGATTTTGAAGTGTCAGGCGGTGTTTATGGTTCCGTGCTGGTTCAAACCCTGGGTGAAGGTTCGTTGAGTTATACCAGTGGCAAAACCGCTGCGCCTTTGAATAATCCAGTCACCGATGTTGAGTATAACCTGAGCTACAATTATCGCCGGGATGATCCGGGGCAGGGAATTGGAACAGATCAGATATTGGTAAAGGTAGATGCCCGGAATATCCAGATGCCCAAAACATTGGGTGCTTATTATGATTTTCCGGACAGCAACAAAAAGGCTTTCAATAATTTTGATTATGGATTGATTGGCGGTGTGGCATATTACCTCAGTTCCTCTTTATACGCTGGTGTACGGGTGCAATATGGATTATCAGACCTGACCAACAACAGTGCAGATGCTTCCAAGGTCTCTTTGGATAATACAGGTAATTTTCGCTTTTTGAGCGATCAGGACCGAAATTTCCAAATTCAGGCGTCTGTTGGTTTCAGTTTTTAATAGATTTTTGCTTCCCAATGCAACAAGTCTAATGTAATTTTTGAGCATTTCAGTGTGAAACCCGCATGTTGGACGATACAACCTGTAGGTTTCGCCTATTTAATCCGTTCCGACGACCGATAATACCTTAATTTCGCGGGAACGTTTCTATCAACTTCTCCTAATCTTAACAACCAATCTAATGCGTGTAAAAACTGTTTTTGTTTTTGTAATCGCCTTTTTGCTTTTTTCAGGCTTCTTTAGCGCTTGTACCAGAGAAGACCTTGATCAGGTAGAAATATCCGATCACACCGCCGAGTTTGCATTCCCACTTTTCAGCACGGATCTTTTGATGAAAGATTTGATGTTGAATGTCTTAAATGATACGCTTTCCGGGGATACCCTTTATATCAATCCGGATAATTCGATGACCCTTATTTATACCGGGGATGTTGCCGAAAAGAAAGCGACTGATCTTTTTAATTTTCTCGAAAATGGGTTGGTTCCTATTGCCGATTCTGTAAGTACTAGTCCCATTCAGGCACCTGATGGGGTTACCGTTACGCGAGCGGATATCAAATCGGGTACGATCACGCTGATCATTTACAACAACACACCTGATACCGTAAGCGGCATTTTTGAAATTACCCAGATGTCGGCCAATGGCGTTGTTTTTAATTACCCATTTACGGTGCCTCCTACTCCAAGTACGGTATGGATTTCTCCGCCCATTGATTTGAGTGGCAATGTTTTGCTCTCAGGTAGCAATCTGCTGGAGTTTAAATATTATGCCTACAATAAGGAGGGGGAACGGATCGCATTCCCACCGATCAATGGCGGTTTTGCACCTGTGTTTGTTTCCTTCCAAAACTTAACTTTTTCTTACCTGCAAGGTTATTGGGGGTATTCTTCTTATCCGCTCACGCGCGATACGATTGAAATTGACCTGAACCAAACCAACCTGGATGGTAATATAAAGGTGAAAAACCCGAAGGTAACCATGAGAATTTCCAACTCATGGGGCTTCCCAACCCGTGGTAAAATCAAATACCTGAGTTTTATCGGAAAAGATGGCACAGAATACAAACTGAACAGCACCATTTTTGTAGATGATGCTGTAGATTTTGAATTCCCGGATTTTACAAAAAATGAGGTTGGGCAAACAAAATACACCTATTTGAAAATGGATGAAACCAATTCAAATATTGCGGAAATCTTCAACGCGCAACCCACTCGGCTGGTGTATGAAGTTGAAGGCATTTCAAATGCCAACCTGGATCCGAATGTAATTGGTTTTCTGACCGATAGCAGCACCATCAAACTGAGTGTGGGCGTAGAATTGCTCCTGGAAGGATCGGCTGATAACTTCCAAACCGACCAAACGCTAGACCTCGATTTTGGCACTTATTCGGCGCTTGATACCACTGAAATTGAAGCAGTAGAATTCAAATTAGTGACGGAGAACAAAACGGCAATTTCTGCTGCGGTGCAAATTTTCTTTTTGGATGAAAATGAACAGAAAGTCGATTCCCTGTTTGTTGGTGGTCCGCAGTTTATCATGGAGGCTGCCCCGGTGAATGCACAGGGCGTTGTAAGTGGCGTTACCCGGAAAGAGAATTTCATTCCAATGTCTGTCGCCCGTTTCGAACGGGTGCGTAGCACCAAAAAAGCAGTGCTTCAGGCTGCTTTCACTACGGCCAATGGCGGTCAAATTCCCGTTAAATTACTCGCAACGGATCAGGTTGTGATCAAAATGGGATTGAAGGTTAAAACAAGGCTGTAACATCATTTTTATTCCAAATTTACCCATTATTATGCGCTTAAGCACCTTATTACTCTTTTTATTTCTGTGTTTTGACTTGTCAGCTCAACAGGAATTGATGCTCCAATCCGCCCCGGAATTGTGGCACAGCAACGCAACCAATCCGGCTTTTTTTCCACAAGATAAACGCCTGGTCATCGGCTTACCCGCTTATGCACTAGATGCGGCCCATTCGGGTAATTTGACCCTGAATAACTTTTATGCCAAACGAAATGGTGTCCGTTATATCGATTTTAGTGAAGCGATTGACAAATTGGACCCAGAAAATACCGTGCATTTCGATCAGCGGATTGAAACGGTTTCTATCGGTTTGCGCCTCTCCAAAAAGTGGGCGCTGCAAGCAGGACACGCCAATCGTTTCACGGGTGCAGTTACGTATCCGAAAGACTTACCCGCCTTGTTGTGGAACGGAAATGCGCCATATATTGGGGAAACCTTAAATATAGGCCCCAAAATCGCACTTTTTAACTGGAATGAGTGGAGTGTCGGCGCGATGCGCAGTTTCGGAAATCTGACCATCGGGGCAAAATTGAAGTTCCTCACGGGCGTAAGCGCTTTGGAATCGGATGAAAACCACCACAAAGCGGAGATATACACCAATCCCGATATTTATCAACTGACCCTTAATACCGATTATGCTTTTAATTCGTCTTCCATCATTTCGGCATTTGATACTGCCGGTTATGGATTTAGGGTTTCGCTGGGTTCGTTGAATGGAAAGGCATTTACTGCCAACACCGGAATTGCCTATGATTTTGGGTTTAATTGGCAACTCACCAAGCGTATTCGGGTGAGCGCCAGTGTACTTGATTGGAAAGGCAAGATCAATTGGACAGAAAACGCCAATTATTATAAAAGCAATGGAACTTACGAATATGTAGGTGCTGTCTTTCCAGGGACAGATATTATCAATGGCGGCGATAGTTTAGACTTTGATTCTAAAATTGATACGCTTAATGATATTTTTAAGTTTGTAAAAACGCCTAAGGAATTTAGCACCAGCCTGCCGACGCGCTATTACGCGAGTTTTTCATTTATGTTGAATGCGCGCTGGACCTTTGGAGCGAGTTTTTACAAACAATCGGGCGCACAAACGCATTCGGCACTTGGGTTTAGTGCACGGTGGTCACCCATTAAATGGGCAACGATCGCGGCTATGTACAGTGTAGACGACCGTTCCGTTGCAAATATTGGCATGCAATTCATCCTAAAGCCTGGCCCTTTTCAGTTATATCTGATGTCTGATAATCTGGCGAATGTATTTACCCCTAGAAATACACCCGCATTGAATTTAAGGGCAGGTGCGTCTCTGGTTTTTTAGGGGCAAATTTTGACTTATCTTTGTGTTGAATTTTTCAGGCAGGTTTAAAGCAATCAATATGAGCTGGATCCAAAATAATCGTTTGTTGTTGATACTCAATGTTATACTGGCACTTGGTGTTGGTCTTTTTTTTGTGTCATCCTTCAAGGGGAACAGCGATGCACCTTTGCAGAACGTCCGCTCAATCAACCTCGACAAAGATTTTGTCTTTTGTGGTGAAAAATTCCCAATGGATAATTTTGATGTACGCCAGCGCGTAGACGCCGAGTTGTTGCGCAATGTTTATTTTCATTCGCAGACCATTTTGGCAATCAAGCGAGCCAATGCAATATTCCCGATTATCGAGCCGATTTTAAAGGAAGAAGGTGTTCCTGCAGATTTAAAGTACCTGGCGGTTGCGGAAAGTGCCTTGTCGAACGTTGTTTCACCTGTAGGTGCGCGTGGGGTGTGGCAGTTTATGAAAAGTGCAGCCGCCGATTTTAACCTCGAGGTAACGGAAGAAGTGGATGAGCGCTATCACCTCGAAAAATCTACCCATGCTGCCTGTAAATACCTAAAAGGACAAAAAGAGCGGCTTGGAAGTTGGGTTTTGGCAGCAGCAGCCTACAACGGCGGACCCGATCGGATCAGTCAGGAAATGGCTAAACAGCATGCGAAGAATTTTTTTGACCTCAATTTAGCCGCCGATGAAACCATGCGTTATCCTTTTCGGATTATGGCGATCAAAGAAGTGATGGAAAACCCGGCCCTTTACGAGTACACCATCGAAAAGGAACATCTTTATCCACCGATGAATGACTATAAAGTGGTAAAAGTGAGTAAGGCCGTACCGAGTTGGGGCGATTTTGCGCAGCAACAAGGTACCAGCTACCGGATGTTAAAGTTGTATAACCCATGGTTGATAGACGGCAAATTGATGAATAAAACGGGCAAGACCTACGAAATTCGCATTCGTAAGTAGTTGGTTTATTTGAATTTTAAGACAATTCCGGTCGTGATACGCATAATTTGGCTGGTATTCCGGCCATTTATGGTGTACGCCCCGCTCAGGTAGAAGCCCAACTTGCCCGATTCAGAATAATAGGCCGTTCCACCAATTTGGGTATAACTAACGCCATATGCTTGTGGCAAATCACGGACGTTAAACATATAATCGGCGCCCCCTTTGGTATATTGATGTTCTATCCAAGCGTCTAGGTAATAAAGGCGGGCAGGAAACCCTACTTTAAACAAGTAGGTACTATAATTTACAGGGTCTATCGGCACATAGTTCGGCCTTTGGAGTCGAATTAGTGCAATATCTTTTTCTTTTAAATCGTCCAGGCGAAAGTTATAGCCACCGGTTAAGTTAAAAAACAGCCCCAAAGGGGTTTCCCACTGTATAATTAGTCGGGCAGGTACTGAAGTTGCTTTTTGGCCAATTGCGCCCGTTTCGGTGGGGGAGTAGTTGGCTAGGGGAAAACTTGCGCCCGTACCGAAAAGAATCCCAAGTTTACCTGCTTTTTTTAATTGGGCGTAAACAGGTCGGTACTTTACATAGATACCGCCATCCTGAAGTCCACTTTGGTTGGCCGTAAAAACAGTTGCAGCTGTAGCCACCAAGTCCACTTTTTCAGTAAGTCCATATTCTGCAAATAGGCTGAGCATGCTTCCTCGATAAGGGGCATCAAATTTTTGCTGTTGGGCACCCAAAAACGTGTTGGCCGATAAAAATGAAAAGGAAGGTGCCAAGTCTAGCGTCTTCGCTCCTTTTAAGTACCCATCTAAAGGGCCTTGTGCGGAGAGCAATGCAAGGTTGCAAAGCCCGAGTATGAGTATGTAAATCCAGGTTTTCATAAGATTAGTTAGGCATATTGCGCAATTTTTCGATTTGTACAATAAAAATGACCCCTTCTTTTATTTCGATCAAGCCTTCATTTTTAAAGTCGGTCAGTGTTCGAATCAAGGTTTCTTTTGCTGTGCCTGCGAGTGCTGCGAGGTCTTCCCGTAGCAAATGAATTTCGCGGTTCCCCTGATTATGCAGGTAAATCAGCGCAGCAGAAGCCCTTCTCCGCACCGAATTGTAGGCAAGGTCGAGCAACTGTTGTTCCCGTTCGGCAACATGGCTTGCGAGCATTTTCAAAAAAGTATTGGCTACATCGCGGTTACCAGTGATGAGCGTCTGAAAGTCGTCTTTCGGGATCAAGCGAATTACAGACTCATCGAGGGAAGATGCACTTTCAGGGTAGTAATCATTCTTTAAAAGTGCCAAGTAACCCAGGAAATCGCCGGACTTCGCAATTTTTACGATTAACTCGCGACCATCCTCACTGGTTTTAAACACTTTTACTTGTCCACTTTCTACAAAAAACAACCAGCGCGGCATTTCGCCTTCTTTAAAAACTACATCTTTTTTGCGAAAATGGCGGCTTTCCCGGTCAGTCGAAAGCGATTGCAACATTTCATTGGCACGCGCTTCATTGATAAAAGAGTCTAGGGAGCCGGATGAAGCAACACTGGCAGCACGCAAGCGTTCGCTTTTGCGCAGGCGGGCTTCGATGGTTTGCATCAGGTGCTCATCATCGAAAGGTTTAACAATATAATCATCTGCACCAAGGGACATACCTCTTCTGAAATCTTCCTTTTCGCTTTTTGCGGTCAGGAACACAAAAGGGATGTCCGCCGTTTTATGATTTCTTCCAAGAATATGCAATACACCAAAACCATCCAGTTCGGGCATCATTACATCGCAAAGAATGAGGTCGGGCAGTTCGCGTAGTGCTTTATCTACGCCAATTTTGCCGTTTTCAGCCGTGATCGTTTGATAATTACTTAATTCCAGGATTTCAGCCAAGTTCTCACGAACATCTGCATTGTCCTCAATAATGAGAATCTTTTTCATACTACGAATACGCTGGTGTAACGAACGGTTTAGGCGGTAAGATAGAAAGTATTACAATGAAAACAGTAAGGTAAATGTAGTCCCTTTACCTTCCGTGCTTTCAAAAGAAATTTCGCCTTGTAAAATTTCCATATAGCGTTTTACGATATTCATGCCGAGCCCAACGCCCTGGATATTAGTAACATTACTTGCACGGAAAAAGCGGTCGAACAAATAGATTTGATCGACTTGTGGAATACCGAGTCCATGATCAATGACATGAATCATCAATTTGGTTGGGCTAAACAATACATTGCATAAAATGTCTTTTTCTGAATATTTAATTGCATTGGATAACAAGTTGTAGAGCACGTTTTTAAGCAGGCGTGGATCTAAATAAACGATGCGATTTTCGCCATTAAATTCCAAGTTTAGGTTTTGCCCGACTTTTGCCAATCCGCGAATTTCCTCCATGGTTTCGGAGCAAAATTTTTCAATATCAAACCATTCGGGGTTGTTGGCCACACGACCTTCTTCCAATTTGGTGAGCGAGAGGAAGTCATTGAGGATGCTGGTGAGGTTATTTACGGTTGATCGAATTTTTTCGAGGTGAAAAAGCTGTCGATCAACATTGTTGGATTCGGTGTAACGCCGAACCAAGGCCGCCGAAGACTGAATCGTGGCCAGTGGCGTTCGAAATTCATGGCTGGCCATGCTCACAAAGCGCGATTTGAGTTCGCTGAGTTCTTTTTCGCGTTCCAGTGCCTGCACAAGTTGCTCCTGCTTTTGGTGCAAGGCATGTTGCGCGGCTTGGCGTTCATGCACTTCTCTTTCCAGTTTTTTATTGGAAGCGAGCAAGCGATTTACCACATCTGCCAATTGTTCGGTACGTTCGCTGACCTTTGCTTCCAAGGCAGCATTGAGTTCTCTTACTTCGCGTTCGGCATCTTTAAGTTGGCTAATATCATGGATGAAGCCCGTAAAAACGATGTGGTCATTAAAACGAAACTCGCTGACGCTCAGCCAAAAAGGAAAAGTCGTGCCATCTTTTTTCAAGCCCAAAACCTCTCTTCCGGTACCAATGATTTTTTTATTTCCTGTGTCGATATACTGATTAATATACCCATTGTGGGCTTCTCGATGTGGGCTTGGCATCAATTTGGTAACTGCCGCACCTACCATTTCGCTTTTATCAAAGCCGAACAAACGGCAGGCGGACGGGTTAACTGATTCAATTTGGCCAATTTGATTGATAATAATAATGCCATCTACAGCAGTTCCATATACGGCTTCAAACCGAAGTTCAAGTTCTTCGCGTGAAATTATATCCATGCCCCAAAATACTGGATAATCTGAACATACAATCATAAGCAAAGTCATTTTGTATCATGATCGGGGTCATTTTAACAAATTGGGCAAGCGACCAACTTTGCATCATCTTAAATTTATCAAACCTGTCACTACCATGAATTTATTTGAACCAGTATCCAGCATCATGACCACCAAACTTTACACAGTAAGTACAGAAGACAATCTGGCCACTGTGAAAGAGATTTTTGATCAGCACAACATTCACCATATCCCTGTTTTGCACGTGCGCCAATTGGTTGGCATGGTTAGCAAGACTGACTTTGAACACTTTATGGGAGGAATGAGTAAGTTTCAGGATGATAAGTTTGTGAATGAACACCGTTTGAAAAGCATGAAAGCCTCCGAATTAATGGTAAAACGGCTAGGTAAATTGGAGCCGGATGATCGCATCAATGTAGCAATTGAAGTTTTTTGTAAAAACCTGTTTCACGCGTTGCCAGTTGTACAAGGCGATGAATTAGTCGGAATGGTCACCACTTTTGATATCTTAAAAATGGTACAGGCAGAGAAACCAGCGCATCCGGAAGAGGTTTATAAATAACCGTGGCTTTTGTTTTTCATGATCTCACTCGATTTAAAGTAAGTAGCATGAGCATGAACATAAAAATATTGGGTATAGGCGATTTAAAGACGCGCACATTGAGAGACAATCTTGATGCGGCTTTGCGCCTGTACCCAATAAATGGGAAAATTGAAGAAGTATCGGAAGTAAATCGGATCGCCTTATCGGGTGTGACCGAAACTCCGGCTTTATTGTTTGATAATCAAATTATATCGGAAGGGGATGTACCAACGATTGAGGAGTTGACCAATTTATTGCGCAATCGGTTTTTATACAAATCTAAATTATATCGTTTGAGCAAAATACTGGTACCGATTGATTTCAGTACGAGCGCTGAAAATGCACTTTGTTTTGGTTGGGAAATTGCGCGATATTTTGATGCGACGCTGGATGTGGTGCATGTCATGGAAGGGGTTTTTGAAGGAAATACACAAGCAACTTCTGGCTTTTTGGAGCAACATGTCCAAACTACCCAACAAGCCATACAAGCGTTTGTGACCGAAACTTTTAGGAAGTTTTTTCCAGAAGATTTGCCCATTACGCCTGTTGCGGCCGGTCCGGGTGAAGTTTCCAGTAAAAATACCATGTACCGGGTGCAGTCAAAAGTAGCATTTGGCTTTCCAGAAGTTGTATTGGAAGATATGACGCAGCGTTATGATTTGCTTGTGATGGGTACCAGTGGGAAAAGTAATCTGGCTACGCAAGTATTGGGTTCGGTGAGTTTGGAACTCAGTCGCAGCGCGCATTGTCCGGTTATGCTCATTCCGCCGGGTGCGCGGTTCAGCGGATTTCGCAATGTACTGTATGCCAGTAATTTTGAAAGTAATGATCCGGAAAAAGTAAAGCAAGTGGTTGCATTTGCCAAAAAATTTGATGCGCAATTGCATTTTGTACATGTGGGGAAAGTGCAGGAGCATGGGGAAAAACTGGAACGTGCACTGTTTGAGGTCAATTATAAATACAGTGATCCGGAAAAGCCCTTTATTTTCCAAAAGATGGTGGGCGAGGATGTAACCGAAAAACTACACGAATACGCTTTTTACCACAAAACAGATTTGTTCGTTTTTGTAACGCCCAGGCGTGGTTTTTGGCAAAATCTATTCCACAAAAGTCAAACAAAACACATGGTATTGAACACCCACACCCCTGTTTTGGTGGTGCATCAGTTCAATGACCTAATAAATAACTAACGGGCTTTGGAGTGCTATTGCCTCCAAAACCCGTCAAGAATAATTTTTGCTGTGGCTAGTTACTCCGGTGGTTTGTTGTAAAGATAAACCGCCGGATTTTTTTATAAATCCATCAACAGTGCAATCGGATCTTCGATCAAATTTTTCACTTTCACCAGGAAGGTTACCGAAGTTGAACCATCAATCACGCGGTGATCATAGCTCAGGGCGAGGTACATCATAGGGCGGATTTTGATTTCTCCTTCTACTACAATTGGGCGGTCTTTAATGGCATGCATGCCCAAAATAGCGCTTTGCGGCTCATTGATAATCGGGGTACTCATGAGGCTGCCGAAAATACCGCCGTTGGTGATGGTGAATGTGCCACCGCTCATTTCTTCGAGTGACAATTTGCCATCCTTTGCTTTGGTGGCCAGTTCTTTCAATTTGAATTCGATATCGCTGAATTTCAAGCTTTCAATGTTGCGAATTGGGGGCACCACCAATCCGGTTGGGGTGCTAATTGCAAAACTTATATCGGCAAAATCGTGAAAAATGATGTCGTCTCCATCCAAGGAGGCATTGACATCCGGCATTTCGAGCAGGACTTTAGCGCAAGCTTTGGCAAAAATGGACATAAATCCCAGTTTGATGCCGTATTTTTTTACAAAAGCCTCTTGGTATTTTTCGCGCAGTTGCATCACCGCAGTCATGTCGACCTCGTTGAAGGTGGTCAACATAGCCGTGTTATTTTTAGCACTTACCAAACGTTTGGCAATGGTGCGGCGCATGCGGGTAAGGCGTTCGCGGCGTTCGTTGCGCGAGAAGGCGGTGGTTGTAGCGGGTGCTGCAATGGGTGCAGACTTTTCTACTGTGGGTGTTGGCGTAGGAGCGGGTTTGTTTTCCACGGCTTTTTGTGCATCTTCCTTAGTGATGCGGCCATCTCTTCCAGAGCCTTTTACTTGGTCGCTGCTTACCTGGCCTTCTTCCAAAATTTTAGCAGCTGCAGGTGAAGGAAAACCGGTTGCATAATTTGCGCTGGTATTGGTTGTTTCTGGTGTTGGTGTTGCAACTGCGGGCGCGGTTGCAGCGGGCGTCGCCGCAGTGCTTCCGGCGGCATCTGTATCGATTTTGGCAAAAAGCGCACCTACCGCAAGGTCTTCACCTTCTTTTGCAACCCAAGTTAATTTCCCAGCCGAATCGGCGGACAATTCCTGATTGGCTTTTTCTGTTTCAATTTCACAAAGCGGTTCATCCATGGAGACTGTAGCCCCGTCGGGTTTAAGCCATTTGGAGAAAGTTACACTTGATATGGATTCTCCCAAGTTTGGGATTTTTAATTCAATGACCGGCATTTTCCAGTAAGGTGTAAAGCGTTATAAAATATAAAAATGTACCTAACGAAGCAGGCATCGCAAAAGTAGGCTTTTCGGCGAA
The DNA here is from genome assembly GCA_040397785.1 of Saprospiraceae bacterium. Lineage (GTDB taxonomy): Bacteria > Bacteroidota > Bacteroidia > Chitinophagales > Saprospiraceae > M3007. The sequence continues at coordinate 100,982 of JBBAVI010000002.1, forward strand.
AAAAAGTATATAGAAAGATATATATTTAGTTGCGCAGTTGCTCCAGCAGATTATTCAACAAGTTCGCTTGGTCATTGTTTAGTGCGCTTTGGTAGGGCGAGTTATCGGCCCAAACCTGATCAATTTCGACCATAAGGGCTTGTCCGGAGGTAGTTAGCAGGATGGAACGGGCGCGGCCGTCTTTTTCGGAAGGCAATCGGGAGACCAGTTTTTTAGTGATTAATTTATCAATAATTCTGGTGGTGTTGGAGTTTCGGTCGGGCATTTTGAGGGTAATCTCCTTCACCATGATACTTTCCGGAAATTTTCCCAACACAATGCGCAGTACATTGAATTGTTCAAAAGTAATCCCGAACGGCTTTAGTTGGCTATTAATTCGGTTTCGAATCCATCCTGCGCAAAAAATAATGTGGAGTTGCGCTTTCTGAATTTCATTTAAAAAACTCGAAGTTTTTAGTTCGTCTTCGATTCGCATGGGTGTGTAAGTCGGTTGTTGTTGGATAATTCGTTGCTTTCGGATTATGAATCAAGCGCGTCGAATTAAGTGGGATTATTAGACTTGTTGCGGTGGGAAGTTGAAAACGACGTAAAAACGCCCATTTTCCGCCCTTCTTCGTTTTTTTTCTTGTCCGTAGCGCTGCTACGCACAAGAAAAAAAGCCTTGAAGGCCAAAAAATGGACTGTTTTTGTCGTTTTACTCCCCACCGCAACAAGTCTACTGGAAAAAGACTCCAAGATTAAAAGCGCAGTGGTTGAGCGCGCAACAAGTTTTTTATTTTTGATAGTTAAATTTCAACATGAGGCCTTCTTTTTTCTTGCCTTCGCTGCTCAGGTATAAATTACCTGATTCATCAAATGCAATTCCTTCGGGTTGGGGTAGCAGGTTTTTATCGAGGCGGGCTGCAAAACGAATCGTACCATCAGCAGCATTCAATACCACCATTCTTTTGAGGGCCGTTGAAATCAGGTAAACATCTTTGGTTTTGGGATGCACTGCGATACCAGAGGGGCTAAAAAAATGTTTCTTTTCCTCTAGGTTGTAAGGGACCAACTCATTGACCTGTTTGGGATCAATATGATAAACAGGCGTTTTACTTAATTGCTTGGTTTTTAAACTAAATCCCCAAACTAGCCGGATGCTATCTTGTGCTGGGTCGCCTTTTGCAGCAAGTAGCAGTTCATTTTTTTGGGCATCATAACCAAGGCCTTCGATGTCGTCTTCTTTTTTGAGGGGGGGATCGAACATTTCAACCGTCATGGTGCCTGGGTTGCGCCAGGCATTAATTTCGAAAAGTTTCCCATCACTTTTGACGGCATAAATTGTTTTTCCGACCATTTCGAGGCCTTCAAAATCGCCTTTATCCCGAAACAAGACCCTTCTTTTTACTTTTCCACCCGTATTTCCTTCAATAAACAGCACTTCGCCGCGTTCATCCGAAATTGCGCAAAAGCGTCCGATTGTATCTGTAGCACTCAGACCTGATATTTCACGCAAATCCTCGCTCACCAGGTTTATAATCAAAGATGGATTTTCCAAATCGTATGGAATTGCAAGTGCGCTTCCAGGCTTAGGCCCAGATTTGCTGGCATCTTGCAATTTGCAATCTGCATGTTGCAGTAAAAGCAGGCACAAGGCCCAGGCAGGAAAGAATCGTTTTTGAGTATTATACACAGTGGGTATCATTATAATGGGCAAGTATGATTAATTTGCCCCATGCAAAGAACGCATGTTTAAATGGTATAGCCTACCGATTACTCGGAAAAAACTTCAATTTCATGGTTTTTAACTACCAGATCTGTGAATTTCCCTTTAAAACGGGTAGCGCGTACGATGTGGTTGTCGATCCAATGATAATTACCGCCGCGTGGTTTGCCAAAAAGGATACCATGGTATTTGAACCCGTGTTTGGAAAGCCATTGTTCGGTTACCTCGCGGTGTGCTTCCGTTCGGCTGGTAAAAAAGAATACTACATGGCCTTCTTCATACCATTTATTGAGCATCAGCAGGGCATCCGGATAAGGAAGTACCGTTCCCATGCGCTCAGGTTCTTCGTTTGGCACATCGTCGCAAACGGTGCCATCGATATCAATCAAAAAGTTTTTTACGTGTTTTGGCAATTGCGGACTGATCCGTTCGCCTTTTTCGTTAAATGCCTCATTTAAAGACGCATCAGATTGTTCTTGATAAACCATCGTGTAAGTTTTACGCAAAGGTAATATAAAAATCATGGTAGGTGTTCAGAAAAAATCATTGCCTTGGAACTGATAAATCTTTTGTGCATGATTTGATGGTTTTATTGGACATTTGCAATAGAAATTTGAATTTGTTTGAAAAAAATTAACACAAAAATTGGATTGGATGTAGCGCTTGCAGCGCAATGGCTGCGTGCATCTGAACCGGTGGCGATTCCAACCGAGACGGTATATGGTTTGGCTGGAAATGCCTTAAATGTGGCAGCTGTTGCCCGCATTTTTGAGGTAAAAAACCGCCCAACCTTCGATCCGCTCATTGTGCATGTGGCCAATGTTGCGGCCGTGGAAGCGCATGTGCTTCATTTTCCAGTTGCTGCGCGTCGCTTGGCTGCGCATTTTTGGCCTGGTCCGCTTACCCTGTTATTACCCAAGCAGCCACATATCCCCGATTTGGTAACTGCCGGATTGCCTCGGGTAGCCATACGTGTGCCGGTGCATCCGCTTACGCGTGCCTTGTTGGAAAGTTTGCCATTTCCTTTGGCGGCCCCCAGTGCCAATCCCTTTGGGTATATCAGTCCAACCACCGCGCAACATGTTTACGATCAATTAGATGGTTTAATCCCTTATATTTTGGACGGAGGAGCCTGTAGAGTTGGGGTAGAATCGACCATTGTTGGTTGGGAAGGGGAGGAGGCCGTGCTATATCGCCTAGGGGGAATATCTGTGGAAGCCATTGAATCGGTGATTGGCAAACTACGTGTACAGCCCAATCAAAGCAGCAATCCTGCTGCGCCGGGCATGTTAAAATCACACTATGCCCCAGCAAAGCCCTTGTATTTAGGCGATTTAGCGGTCCTCTCAAAACAGTTTGCAACACAAAGAACAGGTGTTTTAAGCCTGGAAAAACTGGTAGATTTGCCTGCCCATTTCTTGGAAATCGTGTTATCAGAAACGGGTGATTTAAACGAAGCGGCCCAGCATCTATTTGCTGCTTTACGCCAATTCGATGCATCTGATGTTGAAATAATCATCGCAGCGCCGATGCCAGAACTTGGTTTAGGGCGTGCGATCAATGACCGTTTGCGCCGGGCAAGCGTACAAACCAATCTGATATGAACAATTCATCTCTTGCCGTTACCCTCGTACAAACCTCCTTGATTTGGGAACAACCGGTTGAAAACAGAGCCCAACTTGCAGCCAAAATGGCCCCTTTGCAAGGCCGAACCGATCTGGTGGTGTTGCCGGAAATGTTTGCCACGGGGTTTTCCATGCGCGCAGCCGAACTCGGAGAACCGATGGACGGACCTACGGTGGCATGGATGCAGGAGCAAGCCACACAGTTAAATGCTGCTATCACAGGAAGTTTTATTTGTATAGAAAATGGCTTGTTTTACAATCGGTTGGTGTGGGTGCAGCCCGATGGTGGTGTTCATTATTACAACAAACGGCATTTATTTTCCTTGGCAGCAGAGCATCAAACATTTACACCCGGTACCGAGCGGTTGATGGTGGAATGGAAGGGCTGGCGTATTTGTCCACTGGTCTGTTATGATTTGCGCTTTCCAGTTTGGAGCAGAAATGAGGCAGATCGGCCTTATGATTTGCTTTTATACATCGCCAATTGGCCTCAAACGCGTTCGTTGCATTGGCGCAGTCTATTACAAGCGCGAGCCATTGAAAATCAAGCATTTGTGGCAGGGGTGAACATCATTGGAACCGATGGGAATCAGTTGGTTTATGGAGGTGACTCGGCGATCATTGATTTTTCGGGGCAACACTTATGCCAAATATCCCATTGCGAAGGTGTGTTTACTACTGAACTATCATTGGGAAAACTATCTACTTACCGACAGCAATTGCCTTTTCTGGAAGATGGCGATACTTTTCGTTTGATTTGAAGAAAATAACCATTTTTTATTTCAAAATATTTGATTTTTAAAATCCTTTGCTACCTTTGCCACCGCTTGGTGCTTTTTAGTAGGTCATTTAGCCGGTCTGTTCATCTTAATCCCACCCTTGAACATTCGATTTCAACACAAGCAGAACGACCGTAGGGCTTTGACCACAACTAATCATTTCACGAACAACGTATCATACTCTTTGTATAGAGTTGAATAGTCGATTCTCCCGACTAAGCGTTGAAATATTGCACTTATGAATGAAATACTAATATCCAACCGAACAATTCCAACAATTCACCAGTATTTTGCCCCAGTTTTAATCGCATTGTTTATTTTTGGTTCGGCGTTTACGCCATCTGATCGCGTCCCATCCAAGGCTGAAAATGCTGAGATGATGCAAATGCGTGAGTATGTTACCGGGTATGCGCACAATTTTCTCGGTTTGCGCTATCGCCACGGCGGGGTTGCCCCGAAAACGGGCTTCGATTGTTCCGGTTTCACCAGTTTTCTTCTGAAAGAGTTTGATATCAAAGTTTCCTCCTGTTCTGCTACCCAATCTACCCAAGGAATGAAAGTTCCTTTGAAGTCGGTTTTGCCTGGCGATCTTGTATTTTTTGGCAAAGGCCGCCACATTCAGCATGTTGCGATGGTGGTTGACCGTACCGAAGAAGGGGTGTTTGTGATTCACAGCACCTGCAGCAGAGGAATTATTGTGGAAAATATTAATACTTCCAAGTACTGGAAGCCCAAGATTTTGTTTGCACGGGATGTTATTTCCCAGCAATGGTCGCAATTAGCGAGCCAGTAAGTTTTACACACCCGTAAGGGGCTTTTATTGTCTGCTGACCAACACAGGCACATCAATACAAAACGTACCATGAGAGAAGAAGGGCGTCCCGGGTTTCGGGAACGCCTTTTTTTATGTACCCCCACGTCGGAAGCGTCCCCCTGACACGTCGGAAGCGTCCCCCCCACGTCGGAAGGGTCCTGGACCCTTCCGGCGTGGGGGGGACGCTTCCG
>JBBAVI010000003.1:0-70222 GCA_040397785.1 Saprospiraceae bacterium
TTTATATATTACCTGCCTTTTACCCCTATTTGCCACCGCCCAAAATGCCTACGACAACATCTGGCTTTTAGGTTACACCCCCAACGACTCTGCTGGTTTGTATGGTGGTACCCGGCTGGATTTTTCTAAAGGCGAGCCCGTATTAAGTTATTTCCCACTCCCTTTTGGAGTTGGTAGGGACGCATCAGTTATGTGTAATGCGCTTGGGGCTGTTCAATTTTATTCTAATGGCTGTCAGGTTGCGAATGCAGATAATGTTGAAATGAAAAATGGCGACAATTTAAATCCCGGCCCACTACGTAAAAGTTGGTGTGAAAATTTTTCATACAATTTGCATCAGGGATCCGTTTGTTTACCTCGTCCAAAGCACAAGGATCAATATGTACTGTTCCACTTGGCTTGGGAGCAGGCAACCATTTCTCCATATTCTTATTATTTAAATTTGTTTTATGCTACCAGCATTGATATGCAGTTGGAAAATGGCCTTGGCGCGGTAACAGAAAAAAACCAGTTGTTGCAAACCGATACTAATTTCATAGACAATATCTCCGCTGTTCGGCATGGAAATGGGCGTGATTGGTGGATTTTGTTGCCCAAGGGCCTTTCTGATACCATGTACCTGTATTTGTTAAGCCCAAGTGGTATTGAAGGGCCAAGGATAGAACGCACAGGCATTAAAACAGCGGAAACTATGTTTTCAGGTAGCCAGGTTGTGTTTTCGCCCGATGGCCGTAAGTATATCCGGGCAATGAATAATGGTGGGATTTCAATTTTTGATTTTGACCGTTGTACCGGAAAATTTATTTGCGGTACAACGCTGGCATATCCGGGGAGGGATGATGATTTTTTATGTGGTGCAGCAGTCTCAGCGTCTTCACGGTATTTATACATATCTGTAATAACTCAACTGTTTCAATATGACCTGTGGGCAGAAGATGTGGAAGCAAGTAAGGTTAAAATAGGTGAATATGATGGTTTTAAGGACACTTTTGCTACGGAAACTCCTTTTTACCAACTTATGCTCGCACCAAATAACAAAATTTATATGTCCTCTACTAGCACAACGCGTTATTTACATGTGATTGATTTTCCTGATTCGGCAAGTACTTCTTGTAATTTTAGGCAACATGGACTAAAGTTATATACACGCAATGGTTTTTGTCTGCCCAATTTCCCGCATTTCCGCTTGTTTGATGTGCAAGGTAGTCCCTGCGATACCCTGGGTATTGATGCACCGGAGGAATACCGAACCCTGTACGCGCCGGAAAAACGGGTAAGGTTTACGCCCAATCCGGCATCTGGCATCGTGTTGTGTACCTTACCGCCTTGCGCAGGTGCTACCTTGCGGGTGTATAATGCGGCAGGTGTTTTTATCGAGGAGCATCAAGTTGCAGGTGTGCAGGAATACGAACTGGATTGCACGCAGTGGCCTTCAGGCCTGTATATTGTATCCATGATTCCCAAAGACGGCCATAAACCAAAATCCGGGAAATTGGTGGTGGTGCATGGGAGAAATTGAGATTGTCGGTGCCTTTTATCAAGAACCCTGAATAATCCCCATCTTCCGCATCAAAAACGTAGCACTTTTATTCACACAAACCCCATCCCGCAAGCGGTAATCAAAGACCAGCTGATCTGCCGTCATTTCCACTTCAAAACACATGTTGCGCAGGGCTTCGGGGTAGGTTTGCGTCAGGGCGCACACCGCCAAATCGTGGGTGGCCAAAATACCCGTAGCCTGCAGGCGCACCATGGTTTCTACCAGGCCCAGTGTACCTTGTAATTTGTCGTTGGAGTTGGTGCCGCGCAGTACTTCATCCAGCAGTACAAAGCCCTTTTGGCCGTCCTCTAATTGTTGTATAATCCGCTGAATACGTTTGAGTTCTGCATAAAAATACGACTCGTTGTGGTACAGCGAATCGCTCAGTTTCATACACACAAAAATGGAAAACGGATAGGTCGTACATACGCGTGCGCATACGGGAACACCGGTTTGGGCCAGCAGCAGGTTGATGCCCACGGTGCGCAAAAACGTGCTTTTGCCCGACATGTTGGAGCCTGTAAGTACCACAAAGCCCGGTTGCTGGAAAGCGAGGTCGTTCAACACCCGTTTTTCAGCAGGAATAAGCGGATGGCCCAGGCCCTGCATATCGAAGATGGGCGATTCGGCGATTTCCGGATACACAAAATCGGGGTTATTAAAGGCAAAATGGGCCAAACTCGACAAGGCTTCCAGTTCACCCGTGGTACGAATCCAGTCTTTTATTTGTTGCGCATACCGGTATTGCCATTTTTCAAGCCCCATTAAAATGTGTAGGTGGTACAGGCACAAACTGTTAAAAATCAAAGCACCAAAGATGTTTTGAATCGATTCCAACTGGTGCAACAAATTGGCAAGTTGCTGAATCGCCTTACTCGCGGGTATTTTTTCGTTGTGCAGTTGCGCTTTTAATGCTTGAATTTTAGGCGCTGTAAAGTTTTCATTTTCAATGCATTGTATGAGCGCACCGTATTGTTCTACAATTTTATACAGCGCATTCAGTCGACTTAATTCCTCCTTGATCACGCTACTGTGCGCGCCCACGACGAGCAGGTTAAGAAATGCCAGTCCGGAAAATACCTTCCACCATTCCGCTCCCTGGAACCCTAGAAAAATGGCTAAACTACCCAGGGTTGCGATGGTAAGCCCCCAATATAAAAATTGCAACACGCGGGGACGTTGCTTGACCGGCGTTTCGGCCCACCGAAAAAGATGCAGATACTGCGCCTTTGGATCGGCATTCAATTGTCCGGTAGCCAGGTATTGTTGTCGCCATATGAGGCGGGGCGCGAGGTCCTGCACGGCAGCCTGGGTGGCAAGGATCTGTTCGGTATTCATTTGTTTTTGAAAACAGGCCGCCAAACAATCCGAACCGAGGGCATTTGCCGTGCGATTCAGGGTTTGAAACAAGGAATTTTCCCCAAATACATCCAAATCAAACGTGTAGGAATGGGTTGGATCAATATAAGCAGCGCCGCTGTCAAAAGGACGGTGGTCGCCGTTTAAAGCGTTTAGTTCCAGCGCGTTGATTTGTACCAATTGTTTGTAAAACTGCTTTTGGTGGCGCATTTTTTGATGGCGCTGTAACAAAATGGCGAATAAAACCACGCCAGCAAGTATGCCCCAAAGGGCCCCTTCTACCTTGTTTGTTTGGTATAAATAGGCCAAAAGGGCCATGATTAGCACCAAAATCAGTCGTACCGCACTGAGCCAATTGTATTGTCGAGTCGTTTTATCCAGCAATTGCTGGTACTTTTCCCTTTCTACTTGATATGGATTCATGGTGGCAAAATTAAACCAAAGTTTGGATTCATCTGTTTACGCTGCGAATCAATGCTCAAGATGCGCTATACCCTATACGATATTCAACAAATGCCCCGCATTCCGCGGCTTACCCTGATCAATGCCATCAGCGGCTTTAAAAGCGCGAATTTGGTGGGCACCATCGGTCTTGATCAAACGCCCAATTTGGCGATGTTTTCTTCGGCGGTACACATTGGCTCCGAACCGCCCTTGCTGGGCATCATCACCCGCCCGGTGGATGGTGCACTTAAAACCACCCGCCACACGTACCAAAACATCAAAAGCAACGGCTTTTTTACCCTCAACCACGTGCAGGAGGATATTTTGAAAGCCGCACACCAAACTTCGGCCCCTTATCCGGACGGGGTTTCGGAGTTTGATGCCGTCGGACTCACACCGGTTTATTCCGAACTACTGCCTGCGCCTTATGTGGCAGAATCACATATCCGCATCGGCCTGGAATATGTAGAAGAATACGCGATTAAAGCCAATAATACGCTGTTAATCATCGGAAAAGTAATCGAATTGATTGTTCCGGATGATTGTGTCGATGCGCAGGGTAACCTCGATTTGGCGTATGCAGGTACCGTGGCTTTGAGCGGTTTGGACACCTATTATAAGGTAGAAATGTTGGAGCGTTTGGGGTATGCGCGGGTGTAATATTTAACCTAACTGCTCCAAAAACCACTCCTTTTCCGTTAACACCGGCTCAGTTTCAATTTTGGCCCGGAGTTCCAGCACCGCTTTTTTATCCCCCCGACGCAGGTCCATCATGCGCTCGGTGTAGCGTATAATGTTGTTGTAATTGCTGCGGTGGTACCCGATGCCCGATTGTCGGCGAATAAACGTTTTCATACTTTGCAAATGGGTATGCAGTGCTTCTAATTCATCGGTTTCGTAGTACACTTTCATCATCAGCGTTTTTGCGATCAGGTTGTTAATCAGGTCTTTATAATCGGCTTCCTGCAAATGTAGCAAGGCCTCGCGGTACTGTTTTTTTACGTATGCCAACCGCGCCAGGTTGAGGTGGGAAGTGGCATCACGGTATTTTTTCTCCAAAAAAGGCGCATATTCGGGGATAAATGCCTGCACCCACGCCGTTTCATGGATCCGCAGCGCAATGGCCACGATATTGTTGAAGGCAAAATGGGAGAGCACGCCGTTTTCCATCAACAGGTGCGCTTGCAAGGCGCTTTTGTACAAATCAAGCGTCTCTTTATAATAGGCCGACTTGAGTTGGTTGATTTTGCGCACACAATAATTGATGGCTAGTAAGTACAAATTGCGCTGCTCTTCTTCTGGAAATTGCGCGCCTTGTTCAAGCAAAATGAGTTTAAACTGCAAAAACGGGCCTTCGTTTTCAATATCCGACAAAAATAAAAAGCAATAATAATACAGACCGATGGCCGGAATTTCGAGCAAATGCGGCGTTTTTTTCAAATATTCCAAGATCGGGTACAGCAATCCATAATCGTAAGTAGCCTTGTACACCGTTTGGTGCGAAATGGCGATGCAAGCCTGTCGTAATTTGCCGGCAATAAACGCAATGTCACTTTGATCGGAAAGCGCCTGTACATTGAGTTTTTCGGTACGCCGCCCGGTACTCATGTTTTTATAGTCTTCAAATTCGATCTGCGCCTGGGTTTCGAAATACTCCGAATGGCGAAACACTTGTTTTTCCAATCTGCTGCGTGCCTGGTGCAAACTTTGTCGGAAGTGCTTTTCCAATCCTTTTTTCCGGTAAGCTGCTGCCAAAAGAATAAAATAATCGGTACGTTCGCTGCCAAACTTTTCCTGATACACCAGGAAACGCTCCACCTGATCCATCAAATCGCTCATCACCAAGCGCAAGGCAGCACTTTGGGTTTTAAAACTGCCTTCTGTGCCAAAAACTGCAATGTAAGCGTCCTCGTACACAGGTGTGCGCGCGCTCAAGTAGCGGTACAAACGCTTCGTCGCTTCCTGCCTGCAAAAAAACGGAGAGTCGATCCAGCGCGCAAATTGTTTTTTTTCGGACAAACTAAGCGCCTGATATGCCTGGTACAAACGGGAACTGTGCATTTAATTGGGTGATTTAAAAGCAAAATTAAAATATTGGCAAAATTAAAATGCTCTTAATCAATTATTTGTATGAAAAATGACAAAGAATAGGGGCTATAAATGACAAAATTTGTCTTTGCAGGGGCCATTGCTTCGCCGCACTTTTGTATCATCACAAACAAGTATTGCATCGCGCGGTGCAATTCCAACCAACGCAATAAAAATCTCGTCATCCTACAAAATCTTTAAAGCATGAACATGATGAAACAAATTGGCTTCGCTTTGCTGTTCCTGACTCTATGCGGGCTGCAAATGCTCCAGGCTCAGCAACCGTTCGTAACCATCACGGGCACCGTGGCCGATTGCCAGACAGGTGGTTCTCCGATTACTTTAACGGCCGATCAAACGTTTACCGCCAATCCAGTTTACAATTGGAGCAATGGCGCAACCACCCAAAGTGTTGTAGCGGTGCCTGGCACCCCTTCTTACAGTGTTACCATCACAGGAAGCGGACTCACGAGTTCCGGCACATACCAGCCTTGGTACAACTGGACGCCTTTGGAACTTGCCGTGGAACGCATCGATTCCTGCCCGGGCGGCTTTGTTTTGTATTACTATCCAACTTCCGGTACCATCAATTATAACATTCCAGGTGTATGGGATAATGGCGCTTACACGGGTTATGGCTATAACAATCCGCCGCTTGGATATCACAGCGTTGTAGCGACCGACAATTTTGGTTGCACCGCCGAAGCCTCCTACTTTGTGGAATATGGCGCCAATGAATGCGGCCAATTAAACGGCAAAGTTTGGGCAGATTTAAACAGCGATTGCGTCGGAAATGCCGGGGAAACAGGCTTGGGGTATGCGACCATCACGATTACAAATGCCGGAGGCCAACAAGTGTATCAAGTTCGTTCCGGTATTGATGGTCAGTGGGCATCCAACTTGGCAGTAGGCACGTATACTGTAAAAATAACCCCACCCAGCGCAGTTTGGCAGGCTTGTCAATCTACTTTTACGGTAAATGTAACGGCAAATGGTGTTACTAACCAGCCTTTTTTCCTAAAACCATTGACGCTTTGTCCGGTGTTGAACGTCGATTTGGGCAACAGTTTCCTGCGCCGCTGTTTTAAGGGGTATTACTATATTGAGTATGCCAATTTAGGTTCTACAACGGCCACGGCGGCCTATATTGATGTGGTTTTGGATCCTTTCCTCACATTCTTTAGTTCCGATGTTCCGGCCACCGATCTCGGAAACAATACCTATCGGTTTCAGTTGGGTGATTTGCCGATCAATGCAAAGGACCGCATTGTTTTTGCCGTAGATGTAAGTTGTGATGCGACCTTGGGCCAAACACACTGTACAGAGGCGACTATTTTCCCGCATGATTCCTGTGGCGGTAATTATACAGGCCCAAGTTTGGAACTCAGTGCCAATTGCAACAATGATTCGCTGCAATTTCAAATCACCAATACTGGTCAGTCGGGTATGACCACGCCGCTGGATTATGTCATTATTGAAGATGCGGTAATGTTTATGAAAGATGCGCAGGGGCCAGCATTGGCAGCAAGCGATTCTTACCAGATTTCTGTACCGTCCAATGGCTCCACCTGGCGCCTGGAAGCCAAACAAGTGCCTGGTCATCCCGGATTTTCGATGCCAAGCCTTGCCATAGAGGGTTGCACCACCGCATCGGCCTTTAGCACCGGCTTTGTCAATCAATTTGCCCTGGATGATGCCGATATCTGGAAGGATAAGGATTGCAGCGAAAATGTATTTTCCTATGATCCGAACGACAAACAAGGGTTTCCCTTGGGTTACGGCAGCCAACACCGTATTTTGCCAGGAACCGATATCGAATACATGGTGCGCTTCCAAAATACCGGTACCGATACCGCCTTTATTGTGGTAATCCGCGATACGTTGGATGCAAACCTGGATCCGACGAGTATTGTACCAGGCGCTTCCAGCCATCCATACCGGTTTAGTTTTTATGGCAAAAACGGAATCAAATTCACCTTCGATCCGATCGTGTTGCCCGATAGCGCAGCCAACCAGGAAGCATCCAATGGCTTTGTTTCCTTCCGCATTGCGCAGCGCCCAAATGTGCCCCTGGGCACCGATATCAAAAACCGTGCAGCCATTTACTTTGATTATAACGAGGCTGTTTTGACCAATACCACCGTGCATCGGGTCGACAGAGACTTTGTGACCGTGGCTGCCTGGGAATCGTCGAAAAAGCATATTGGTTTGAGCGTATCGCCTAATCCAATGGCCGAAACCGCTACCCTTTCACTCGTCGGTTTGGAAGAAAACACCGATTGGACGCTTGAAATTGTAGATGCGATGGGCAAATTGGTGCACCAGCAAGTCGTTCAAGGCAGCAGTGTGCAACTACAGCGCAACCAATTACCGGCAGGTATGTATGCGTTCCGGGTGTATTCAGCTGGAAGCAACAACATCGGTACAGGGAAATTGATTTTTAAATAAAAGAAAGCAGCAGTGCCCGCTTGCTCGAATTGGATCCGGATGGTTAATCGGTGAAAATTCGAGCAGGCGGGTTTTTTGTGGTAAGGAGGCAAGCATTCATACAAACGTATTTGATCGAAAGTCCTTAATATTGTGCTTTAGTAATTCAACCTTGTGTAATTATTAAGCAATGATCGAACGCATTATCATTGAAAATTTTAAATCCATCCGAAAATTGGACTTGGCGCTCCGGCCAATCAATATTCTAATTGGGGCAAATGGTGCTGGGAAAAGTAACTTCATTTCTTTTTTTGAGTTAATCAATAGGGTCTACGAAGGGACCCTTCAAGAATATTCGGTAAAAAAGGGAGCTAATAACTTGTTGTACCGCGGCATAAAGCATTCTGAAAGCATCCGCGGACTGCTGGATTTTGAAAATAGAAAAGTTTATAGATTCGAGATAAGTGCCCGAAATGATCAATCGCTGTGGGTTTCCAAATTTGGCTTTGGGTTGAATCCTTCCGAAGATTTAAACAAAAACTACGAAGATTGGGAGCAAATATCGGAATCGCAGTGGCTTGATGAGTTGCATGGCGTTGCAGTAGATTATCTCAAAGATTTACGCATTTATCATTTCCATGACACCAGCGATACCTCGCCGATAAAACAAATCAGTCCATTAGACGATAATCAGTATCTCAGAAAGGATGCAGGTAATTTAGCGGCATTTCTTTATATGTTACAGGAAAAATTCCCCAACAATTTTCGTCGAATTGAAATGGCAATCCGTTCTATTGCTCCATTTTTTGAACGGTTTGATTTGAAGCCGCGGCAACTAAATAGTAGCCAAATCAAATTAGAATGGAAAGAATATGAATCCGATATGTATTTAGATGCATATAATTTGTCGGACGGCTCCTTGCGTTTTATAGCGTTCGCAACACTTTTACTACAACCCAAGCCACCAAAAACGATTATTATTGATGAGCCAGAATTAGGACTACATCCTTTTGCGGTACAAAAATTAGCGGCCCTGCTTCAAAAGGCTTCGGCTACAAGCCAAATTATTGTTTCGACACAGTCAGTTGAATTTGTGAATCAGTTTAATCCTGACGATGTTATTACGGTAGATAGAGCAGATGGGCAATCGGTTTTCCATAGGCTCGAGGAAGAAAACCTACAGCATTGGCTTGACTCGTTTGCATTGGGTGATATTTGGCAAAAAAATGTAATTGGAGGTCAGCCATGAAGCGTATTTACGTAATTGTTGAAGGTCCCTCGGAGCGTGAGTTTGTTTCTCGAATCTTAGCCCCCTATTTTGGAAAGAAAGGTCTGTTAATCTCGGCTATTTCAATGCTAAAAAGCGGCGGCGGGATGGGGTTTTCTAATTTGGAGCACTTTAAAAACAATGTCAAGCCTCTTTTATACGACAAAGATGCCCCATTAATAACCACAATGGTGGATTTATTCCGTTTCCCGGTTCAATCCAATGACCCAAACGAAGAAGCCGAATTAAAAAAGTACAGTTTAGAGTCGGACATCTCAACTCGTTTGGCTGGGTTGGAGCGCGTTTTATACGATGCCGTTCAAAAAATAAAGCCTTACAAAGACTTTACCCCATATATACAAAAGCATGAATTCGAGGCCTTGATCTTCAGTGACGCAAAGGTTTTTAATATTGAAAGTGCAGCGATAGGAAAGGCTGTTGAAGACATTCTTACAACTACACCTTGCCCGGAAGATATTAACACCACAGAAGAAGGGCATCCGGCAAAGCGGCTAGAGTCTATTTTTAAATCGAATAAGAAGAAATATGTCAAAGGGGCTAATGCCGTCGATTTTGCTGAAATGGCAGGCATTGAAATTATATTAGAAAAATGCCCTCGGTTTAGGTTTTGGGTCAAGATATTGATGGAGCGAGCGATCCTATGATAGGTGAGATTGTTTAAGCATCAAAATATAAAACAATACTTCTTATCAAGAAACAACTTCTGATTCAACCTCCCCAAAACAAAAAAGGTCATCATTCTGTTCTCCAGAATCTTGACCTTTAATTTTTTGCGGACTGGACGGGACTCGAACCCGCGACCTCCGCCGTGACAGGGCGGCATTCTAACCAACTGAACTACCAATCCAAAATACTTTTCTTCAAAAGCGGGGCAAAGATAATACGATACACTCCAACTGTGCAAGCTTTTTGAAAAAAAACTGAAAAAAAATCAGGAAGGCTTGCAAAAGCAAAAATCAGCCGGATACTCCGTACCTTTGCCCTTCGTGTCCACTTGATCCCCTTTGCATTTCAAATATCCTAACCAACATTGGAATACTATGGCAATGACTTTCATGGATTTTGAAAAACCCCTCGAAGCACTCTATGAACAACTTGAAAAACTTAAAGAAGTAGGAGAAAAAGGAGAATTGGACGTCGCCGACATGGTGAACGAACTCGAAAGTAAAATCAGGGTGAAACGGGATGCTATTTTTGCAAGCCTTACCGGATGGCAAAAGGTTCAACTTTCCCGGCACCCGGAGCGCCCTTACACTCTCTTCTATGTCAATACCATGTGTAGCAAGTTTGTCGAACTACACGGCGACCGTTGCGGCGGTGACGACCATGCCATTGTTGGCGGGCTGGCCGAACTCGATGGACAAACGGTAATGCTTATCGGCCATCAAAAAGGCGTGAATACCAAAATGCGGCAATACCGCAACTTTGGTATGGCAAACCCGGAAGGTTACCGCAAAGCACTGCGCCTCATGAAAATGGCCGAACGCTTCGGATTCCCAGTAGTTACCCTGATCGATACGCCCGGCGCTTTTCCCGGACTTGAAGCCGAGCAACGCGGACAGGCAGAAGCCATTGCCCGCAATTTGTTCGAAATGGCCCAATTGAAAGTTCCAATCCTTTGTTATATCATCGGTGAAGGTGCATCGGGTGGGGCATTGGGCATTGGATTGGGCGACCACGTATTTATGCTCGAATACACCTGGTATTCGGTGATTTCACCCGAATCTTGCTCTTCGATCCTGTGGCATTCCTGGGATTACAAGGAACAGGCCGCTGAAGCACTTAAGCTGGATGCTGACAATATGCTCAGTTTTGGGCTGATTGATGGCATTTTGAAAGAGCCACTCGGGGGTGCACACAATGCGCCGGAGGAAATGGCCAATACCCTCAAAAAGCATATTTTGCAGGAATTGGCCAAAATTATGCCCATGGATCCGGAAGAACGCATCACAGCCCGTATTAATAAATACAGCAAAATGGGCCACTATAAACGGGTGCCGCTCAGCGTTACTAATCCCAAATAATCCGACTGTTTCTTTAATTCTTTGAAAAAAATATACGCCATGCTGGAATTGATCCGCATTGCTTTTTTTAAAAAATCCTTGCGTGCCTTGTTATCCAAACAACGGAAATACAAGTTGCATACCACCCAAAGTGCGAAAACAATCGGATTGCTTTTTGATGCAACCGTTGAAAAAGATTGGAAAGTGTTCTGCGCCTATGGAAAATTATTGGAACAGGATGGCAAAAAAGTACAATTACTCGGTTTCTTTCAAGCCAAACAAACCCCAGAAACACCTGGATTTGAAGGCTTTTCCCTGAAAGAAACAGATTGGACCCGCAAGCCAACATCGGAAAAAGTGGATCGTTTTGTAAAAACACCCCTTGATTTACTGATCTGCTTTAATCCGGCCAATTTACCTGCCCTTGCCTGGACGGCTCTTGCTTCCGAAGCCAAGATGAAAATTGGTACGGCGGCCAGTCTAGTGCACGATTTTGATCTGCAACTTGAAGTGCCCCAAAATAACGGACCCCAATACTTTATCGAACAAATGCATCTTTATTTAGAAAAATTGTCATAAGCCAATATGAGTCTGCAAAAACGTTTAAGCGGAACCGGTGTCGCCCTGGTAACACCTTTCAAAAATGGAAATATCGATTGGGAAGGTCTCGAACGCCTGATAGAACACGTCATTAGCGGCGGGGTAGAGTTTCTCGTGAGCCTCGGCACCACCGGCGAATCGGTAACTACTTCCGATGAAGAACATCGCGCGATCCTTGATTTTACCATTAAAATAAACCGGGGTCGCTTGCCTTTGGTGGCGGGCATTTTTGGCGGCAACAACACCGCAGCGCTGGTTGATAAAATAAAGACGTATCATTTTGAGGGGATTGACGCGCTCTTGTCGAGCAATCCATCGTACAATAAGCCCGGCCAGGAAGGTATTTATCAGCATTATATGGCCTTGGCAGAGGTGTCGCCGCTACCCATTATCATCTATAATGTACCGAGTCGTACCGCTTCCAACATGTCGGCCGAAACCACCTTGCGGCTTGCGCATGGGAGCGACAAGTTTATTGGCATTAAAGAAGCCAGCGATGATATTTACCAGGTTATGAAAATCCTGAAAGGGCGCCCGGAAGGTTTTTTGGTGTTGAGTGGCGATGATTTTATCACCCTGCCACTGATTACAGGCGGTGGAGATGGCGTTATTAGTGTGATTGCCAATACCTTACCACGGCCTTTTACCGATATGGTACGTGCTGCATTGCGGCATGATTTGCCGACGGCTCAAAGTTTGAACTTCCAATTGCTCGAATTGTATCGTTTATTGTTCATCGAGGGAAATCCGGCGGGCGTAAAATCGGCCCTGGAATTACAGGGTATTTGCACCAGCGAGGTGCGCTTACCACTAACCTCTATGAGTGCACACGGCGTCCACCTTTTGATGGCTGCTTTAGAACCCTTTAAAGATGGACGCCGATAATAGACTTATTCCGGTAGGAAGTTGAAAACGACGTAAAAACGCCCATTTTCCGCCCTTCTGCAGTTTTTTTCTTGTCTGTAGCGCTGCTACGCACAAGAAAAAAAGCCTTGAAGGCCGAAAAATGGACTGTTTTTGTCGTTTTACTCCCCACCGCACCAAGTCTAATGCTGCGGACTTTTATTTTAAACAGGTAATGCGGTAATAATACGTTGGTGGCGGATTAAAATTCGTCGCCTGGTTCGTCATCTGCGACTGTAGCAGCGGCGCCTACCACGGCTTTCACCGGTGCAACCGCAATTTTTTCTTTCACTTTCAATTCGATTTCAGCGGCAACTTCCGGATTATCCAGCAGGAATTGTTTGGCAGCATCGCGGCCTTGTGCAATTTTAGCGCCATTGTAGCTATACCAGGCACCGCTTTTCTGGATCACCTCTAGGTCGGAGCCGAGGTCGATAATTTCCCCAACTTTAGAAATGCCGTGACCGAATACGATATCGAACTGTGCAATCCGGAAAGGGGGAGCCAATTTGTTTTTTACCACTTTTACTTTCACCTGATTGCCCACAACGTTGCCGTCTTTATCTTTCATGGCTGCACCGCTTTTGCGGATATCAAGGCGCACAGAAGCATAGAATTTCAAGGCATTACCACCGGTGGTTGTTTCGGGGTTGCCGAACATTACGCCGATTTTTTCGCGCAACTGGTTGATAAAGATACAGCAGCAGCCAGTA
This sequence comes from Saprospiraceae bacterium, assembly GCA_040397785.1. Lineage (GTDB taxonomy): Bacteria > Bacteroidota > Bacteroidia > Chitinophagales > Saprospiraceae > M3007. The sequence goes on from JBBAVI010000003.1 coordinate 13,366, forward strand.
CGGCCGATGTTGGCGGTCAATTTACGCATGGCCTGGCTCATCAAACGGGCTTGCAAACCCATCTTGGAGTCGCCCATTTCACCTTCAATCTCCGAACGCGGCACCAAGGCTGCCACCGAGTCAATCACAATAATATCAACGGCACCTGAGCGAATCAGGTTTTCCGTAATTTCCAGCGCTTGCTCCCCATTATCCGGTTGGCTAATCAGCAGGTTGTTCACATCAACCCCCAATGCTTCGGCATAAAAACGGTCAAATGCGTGTTCCGCATCCACAATTGCAGCAATACCGCCTTTTTTCTGGCATTCTGCCACGGCATGAATCGCAAGGGTGGTTTTACCAGAAGATTCTGGTCCGTAGATTTCAATGATCCGTCCTTTCGGAAAACCACCGCAACCCAAGGCGATATCTAATCCGAGCGAGCCGGTGGAAATGGTTTCTACTTCGATGGCTTGTTTGTCGCCAAGGCGCATGATCGTGCCTTTGCCATAGGTTTTGTCCAAACGATCGATGGTCGCCTGGAGGGTTTTGAGCTTATTTTCTTTTTCGGTCGACATGGTTACTGATCCTTTTTGTTTATGAATTCGGCACAAAAATAAACAAAATGTTTTTCATTCAAAACATTTTTTATGAAAAAATAAAAATTTATTTGCGTCCGATCAAAAGTAGGGGTATAAATGGTGGTATTGGCCGACAGTTGGGGTGTTTTTTGCAGGGTGATTTTTCCCAAACGGGCCTCCATATTTGATACAAATTATTGTAAATCAAAAGGTTGGAATGGGTTATGCCTGTCAAATTCTGTGGTACGCGGCCATTTAAAATATGGTATTATAGGCCTTTTCGCAGGCGCGCGACCGGGATATTCAATTGTTCGCGGTATTTGGCAACGGTTCGGCGGGCGATATTGTATCCTTTTTTAAGCAGGATTGATTTTAGCTTTTCGTCGGACAGTGGGCGGCGCTTGTTTTCCTCTCCGATAATATCGCTGAGGATTTTCTTTACTTCCAGGGTCGAAACCTCTTCGCCATCCTGGGTAGAGAGGCTTTCGGAGAAAAATTCCTTCAAACGTTTGGTGCCGAACTCGGTTTGTACATATTTGGAATTGGCCACGCGCGATACGGTAGAGATATCCAGTCCGGTAGCGTCGGCGATATCCTTCAGGATCATGGGGTGTATTTTCTTTTGGTCGCCGGTGAGGAAATAGCCTTCCTGGTGTTTCAGGATGGCGCCCATGGTGAGCAGCATGGTTTGTTGCCGTTGTTTGATGGCATCAATAAACCATTTAGCGCTGTCAATTTTTTGTTTGATAAACAGCACGGCTTCTTTTTCGGTGCGGGAAGCACGGCGACCATTGCGGCCATTATGATAAGCCCGGAGCATATCGCGGTACTGATCGTTGATGCGCAATTCGGGTGCATTACGGGCATTGAGCGAAAGTTCGAGTTCGCCATCGCGGTTTTGCACGATATAATCAGGAATTACATAATTCTGGTTGCGATCGCCTTTCGATGTAAAGCCGCTTGCTGGTTTGGGGTTCAGTTTCAGAATTTCGTCGACGGCCACCTTCAGATCCTCCTCGTCAATGCTGAGTTGTCGGCAAAGTTTGGGGTAGTGTTTTTTAGTAAATTCGTCGAAATGCTGGTCAATGATGCGCATTGCAATATGAATCGCCAGTTTTTCTTCATAAGAAACCACCTCATCTTCCTGACGCAACCGAGCCTTCAATTGGAGCAATAGGCATTCCTGCAGATCGCGGGCGCCACATCCAGGCGGATCAAACTGCTGCACTTTGAGCAGGATATCAATGATTTCTTTTTCGGTAGTGCTGATATTTTGGCTGAATAAAAGATCGTCGACCATTGCCGTGGTATCACGGCGCAAATACCCGTCGTCGTCGATGGAGCCAATAATCTGCATGGCGATCATTTTTTCGCGTTCGTCCACGAGGTTGATCAGGCCAATTTGCTCTTCCAGGTATTCGTGGAAGGTGCTTTCAAAGGCCAAAGGCACCGTTTTCTCTTCTTCATCAGCGCGGTCTTCGCCTTTGGTTTTGTACGTTGCCGGGTCGTCTTCTATAAAATTGACCAGGTAGTCATCGAGTTCTACATCGTCTTCCCGTACATTAATGGCTTCATCTTCGCCGGCGTAATCGTCCGAAGATTCCTGTTCGATGGATTCCATCATATTGGCAGGTTCAATATCGCCGGTATCTTCACCCGCTTCTGCTTTTTGTTCACGCGCGTAATAATCGGCGTCCATATCGCCCAAGTCCATTTCCGAAAGGCCTTCTAACATGCCGTCCCCTTCATCGCCTTCTTCCAGGGCGGGGTTGATTTCAAGTTCCTCCTGAATCCGTTGCTCCAGGGAAGCGGTCGGGATTTGCAGCAGTTTCATCAATTGAATTTGCTGTGGAGAAAGCTTCTGTTGAAGTCTTTGCGTTAAGGTCTGTTTTGGTCCAAAAGATGCCATGTAGAGCGGGGGATTACATTTTAAAAATACGTGATAACAACCAGGCGGCAAAAGCCCCCATCAAAGCTGAGGCCAAATTTATCGGGAAAGCGGTCACAAAAGCAAATCTTATTTACCTAAAATTAAAAATATAATTTAATATATTGATTATCAATGTATTGTAAAAGAAAAAATATTTTTCAAAAAATTAAGTATTTTTGTGTTATCTTAAACATATAAAAACTATTAACAATGTGTCTTGGGCTGTTTTATGTGAAAAATAATAAGCGGGTGCTTTTTTTTAAAATCGTTTATTTTTGCCCCTACTTTAAGGCTTACCTAACTGTATAAGATCATTATTGCGCATGAAAAAAACGATGTTTTGCTTGTTGTCATTACTTGCCGCGCTTGCTGCGCAGGCGCAAAAGCCCGAACCTTATGCCTATAAAGAATTCAAACAACTTACGACAACGCCTGTCAAAAGTCAAGACCAAACGGGTACTTGCTGGGCTTTTAGTACGACCTCTTTTCTAGAAAGTGAAGCGCTGCGCCTCGGCAAGGGTGTACAAAACCTTTCCGAAATGTTTGTGGTGCGCCATATTTACCGTCAAAAGTGTGAGAATTATGTACGCCGCCAAGGTCATGCCCAGTTTGGGGAAGGCGGCCTCGCCCACGATCTGCTCAATGCTGTAAAGGATTATGGGTTGGTGCCAGAAGACGCTTACCCTGGTCGGAAAGACAAGAGCAAGCCTTACAACCATACGCGGATTGAAAAAACGCTCAAAGCATTGTGCGACGAATTTGTCAAACAAGGCCAGGAAGGTAATTTATCTGAAGATTGGATGAAAAAGATAGATGTTGCGCTGGATGAAGAATTTGGCATGCTTCCGGCCAAATTCAATGTCAATGGACTTGCAATGGATCCTATTGCTTTTCGCGATTTTCTGGGCATTATTCCTAAAAATTACGTCAATATTACGTCGTTTACCCACCACACCTTTTACGAGCCTTTCATTTTGGAAGTGCCCGATAATTTCGCCAACGGTGCTTTTTACAACCTGCCTTTGAGTGAAATGATGCAAAGCCTCAATTTTGCCGTGCAGCAAGGATACTCGGTAGAATGGGATACGGATGTAAGTAACCGCGGGTTTTCAGCTCAAAATGGCTTGGCCATTGTGCCTGAAAAGGAATGGAAAGACAAAAACAAGGAAGAAATTGCGGCTACCTTCAAGTTTTGGGAACCAGAAGTCAATGTAACACAGGAATACCGCCAGCAATTGTTCGATCGCCAAATCACCATGGATGATCACTTGATGCATATTACGGGTATCCTCGACGAAACCCACAGCGGCGTTTACTATGTTGTAAAAAACTCCTGGGGCGAAATTTCTGACTTAAAAGGATATGTATATGTGTCGGAAGCCTATATGCGCGCCAATACGATTTCTTTCACCCTGCACAAAGATGCATTGCCTTCGGATGTACGGAAAAGATTGAAACTGGAGCCGGGCGACGTACGCATAGAAGGTGCCAACGGCGTGCCCATTCCTCCCAAACGCAAACCCACCCGCGATGACCCTCGGGTAGCGCCGATTGACGGCAATACACCCATAATTGAAAAAACAACACCACGCGCTCAACCTAAAAAAAAGGATAACGAATGAAATTAACAGCCTTAACCGATAAGCATCTAGCTTTAGGGGCTAAAATGGCCGAATTTGCCGGCTATAACATGCCCATTTCCTACACCACCATCACCGACGAACACAATGCCGTACGCAATGCCGTGGGTGTGTTTGATGTAAGCCACATGGGGGAGTTTATTGTACGAGGAAAAGATGCGCTTGCTTTTTTGCAAAGCGCCACTTCCAACGACGTAAGCAAACTTCAGCCTGGCGATGTACAATATTCCTGTTTGCCCAATAAAAAAGGGGGAATTGTCGACGATTTGCTCGTTTATCGCCTGGATGATGCACCTGAAATGGTGGTGGAAGGCGAACAGAGTTATATGTTGGTGGTCAATGCTTCGAATGAACTGAAAGACTGGCGCTGGCTCAAGCGTTTGGCGCGCGGATTTGAAGTGAAAATGCAAAATATATCCTCCAAAACGGGCTTGATTGCGGTGCAAGGCCCGAAAGCAGTAGAAGCGTTGCAAAAGTTGACGGATATTGACTTGAAAAGCATGAAGTATTATTCGTTTCGTCGGGGCAAATTTGCGGGTTGCAACAACGTGATTGTTTCAGCAACGGGTTACACGGGCAGCGGCGGCTTTGAAATTTATGCCAAAAACAAGGATTTAGTCAAAATTTGGGATAAAGTATTCAAAAATGGCGAAAAATTCGGCATTCAACCCGTTGGTTTGGGCGCCCGCGATACCTTGCGTCTTGAAATGGGATACTGCCTGTATGGCAACGACATCGACGATAAAACGAGTCCCTTGGAGGCCGGTTTAGGCTGGATTACTAAACTGAATAAAGCCGCAGAGGCGCCGTCTTTTGATCGGTTTAAAAAACAAAAAGAAGCGGGTGTAAAACGCAAGCTGGTGGGATTTGTGCTCAGCGAACGCCGCGTGCCACGCCACGGATATGTCATTGAAAGCCCGCGGGGTGCCGTTATCGGCGAGGTTACTTCCGGCACCCATGCGCCAAGCCTTGATCAACCAATCGGGATGGGTTATGTAAAAGCAAAATTTGCAGATCCGGGAACTAAAATTAAAATCGTAATGGGCACCAAGAAATTGGATGCAGTGGTAACGAAAATACCATTTGTTACGCCGGGGGTTTAATTTACTGAATAGTACCCTAATATAAATGCCGGGACGATGTGAAATCGCCCCGGCATTTTTTATATATTATGCTTATTATCAAGTACTTATCGTACAATGCTCAAGCGCACTGTGCCCCAATGGATGCCATCGGTCATACCCAGCATGTAAATGCCTTGTGGTAATGCCTGAAGGTCAATTTCGGTTTGGAATGCGCCCTGTCCAGGTGTATAATCAAAACTGCGCAACATACGCCCTGCCATGTCTCTAACCTGTACCTGCAAAGTGTTCGGTGCCGTTTCCATGCGCAATTGGAACCATCCCGTGCTTGGGTTGGGCGCAATTTGAAGCCCCCAGGCAATGCTTGGCTCGATGGTTGCGCTTACAATGACTACTGCTTCGCTAAATGCAATACAGCCATTTGCGTCTACTACTTCTACCGTATAGGTCCCAGGGCTTAGGTCGGCAAATACATTGCTACTTTGGAATGAAACACCATTCAAACTGTATTCATAAGGTCCGGTACCGCCCGTTGGGAACAGCACAATGGAATCGGTAACGACACTGGCGCCGAGGCTGAGCGCGTTGGGTTCGCTGATGCTGAAATTGATGGTTTGCGTGTAGCCCTTGCTATCGACCACCTCCACGGAATAGTTTCCGGCAACGAGGTCGCTGATTGCGAAGTTTTGGTCGCAGGATCCGAGCAGGGTTGTGACCGTTGCGCCCGGAATTGCTGCCAGGGTAATTGGCGGATAGCCTCCATCGACACAAAGTGCTACATTCCCGTTATTTTCACCAAAACAACTTACGGCATTGGTGCTATCTACCTGTGTAACAATGGTATTGCCAAATATTTCGAATGTTATTGTAGCAGTACATCCCTTCGCATCGGTTGCAAGAACGGCGTAATTGCCGATGTTTAGGTTGTTGAGCGGCGCTCCAGGGATATCATTGAGGGTATAGGTAAAAGGACCTGTTCCGCCGTTAAAGGTAAGCGCCACTTCAGTATCGGTAACATTGGTAGCCACCACCGTTAATAGATCTGGTTGGTTGACGTTCACGGTAAAGAACACCTGGGTGCCAATTGCATCGCGTACCAAAATGTTATAAATACCGGCCGTTAAACCCGAAAACACGTTTCCATTTTGAAAAGGTGCCATGTTGATGATGTACTGATAGGGCGGGATGCCTCCGGTTGCGAAAGCTGTAATGACACCATCATCCCCACCAAAACAAGTCACCGGAATGGTATTATTGGCTGTAAGTGTAAGTGCCGGAATTGAAATAACAGTATTTTTAGTGGTTACGCAGCCATTGGCATCGCGGGTGGAAACGCTGTAGGTGCCATTGGTCAAGTTTGTAAACACGCCTGAATTCTGGTAGTTGGCGCCATCGATACTAAATTGGTAAGGCGCTGTACCGCCACTTGCACTTGCCGTGAGGGTGTTCAACAAGGTTGTTGCGGTCAAATTCAATACAGCCGGATTGGTAAGCACAACGATATTGGTGGTTGCTTCGAAGCCCATGTTGTCCCGTACAACCACACTGTAAGAGCCTGCGAACAAGCCTGCAAACACATCCTGCGACACAAATGGGCCATTATTGAGGCTGTAAGTATAAGGAAAGCTGCCGCCGCCCACCGTAACGTTGATAATGCCTTGATCTCCGCCTGCACACAAAACATCCGAAATGACGGTCGCTTGCACAATCAGGGTATTCACTGCAACAATTGCTTGTACAGTACCCGTGCATCCGTTGGCATCTTGGATCGTTACAGCATAAACGCCATTGGGCACACCCGTGAAGCTATTGTTGCTTTGGAAAGTGCCATCAATACTATATTGGTAAGGGCTGTTACCACCATTGGCCGTTAGGGTAATTACGTCGTTTACCACATTGCTGGTACCGCTTACGGCCGTCGGGTTGCTTAAAATAACGGCATTTGAACTGGCGGTAAATCCAAACTGACCTGTAACCACTACCGTATAGGTACCCGCCGCGAGGCCATTAAATACATTTGAAGATTGTGGGGCTCCACCATTAACACTATACGTGTAGGTACCATTGAGGCCACTTGCGGTTGCGGTGATTTGGCCACCGGTTCCATTGTTACAAGGCACTGCCGCGGTTTGCGTTGCACTTGCACTGAGGTTGTTTTTTACAATGACAAAATTGAATGCAACATTGTGTAGCCAAGCAAAACTGTTGATGTCCAGTGCGTCAAACCGGAACTGATCGGTTGTGGAAATGTTGCCGTTGTTTAAATAAGATACCAAACCATTGTTGATTTCAGCCTGGGTAACCACCGAACCAATGGTGAGTGGAATACCACTCAAACGCAAGGTGCCATGCGCGGGCAAAGTCAACAAGATGTATCGACCTTGCGCGGCAGTACCTGAAAGTTGCATGCTCAAATAGCTGCCATCTACATTGGCGCTGCCGCCCGATGGAACGCTCAAGGGCAAATTCGTCGTAATTATACCTGGAGGCAATACCGCTGGAAAGCAGAAGTCGAGGCTCCAGGCCGTTAAACTACCGCCATCATCAGCGTAACTATCGCTTATTTCCAGTTGCCAATCGCCAGAAGCATTACCGCCTATGATGTAGCCCAGGGTATCAATTGGCTGAAAGGTGCCTTGCAAAGCAATGCCGGTACCCGCACAGGTACCTTCTAAAATTGCCGCCGAAAGACTTGCCTCATCATCAAAAACCAGATCGAGGTTGTCGTTGGCACAGCCAAACTGATCGGCGGGTACGCCTGGTTGACTGAACAGGATAAAGTCCTGTCCCCAAGGCGTACTTAGGGTGGCCAACAAATCACCCACATAGGTATGATCAGCCTTTATTTTTACATTGATGTCACTAATAACGGCATTTGCAGGCACATTCAAGGTTGAAATTACGGAATTGATGGAAGTGCCGTCAATTACTTTCGGCACATCGGTGCTGGTAAAAACTTGTCCGCAAACTTTATCAGAGGTTTGAAACGCTGCGGTTCCTGATGTCGGACCGGTGCCACACAAGTTGCTGGATTTTACACGCCAATAATATACGGTGCTATTGAGCAAATTGGGGCTGGCAGTTGTATCTGATACCGAAAGCGTGGAAACAATGCTAACCGGAGCAAAACTTGGACTCGTGGCAATTTCGACCGTGTAACTATCGGCAAAGGCAACTTTCCGCCATACCAAATCGGCACCAGGCGGAATACCCTGCGCACCATTTGCGGGCGTTACTACCGTAGTGGCGGTGCTGGGCGCACCTGGTAATACCGAGAGTTGCGCATTTTTAAACTGGCTGATACTGCCCCCTGCTGCCAGGAAAGTCAGGTTGTAATTGCCCGCCATGGGGGTTGTAAAGTTTGAAATAACGCAAGTAGCCGTGCCATTTGGCGTAAGTTGGCTAGGGGTTATGCTCACGGTTGCACCTACAGGCGCACCTGTGACGCTGATGTTGACAGGTGCATTGAAACCTGCAATCGCTGTAAACGTAAGGGTGTACGCAGCGGTATTGCTAGTATTCGCACATACCTGGTTGCTTGCCGGGCTGGCATCAATCAGGAAGGTAGGAGTTGGAGGCGCCTGAATAACAAAATTGGTATTGGAAATATCGAAAAAGATATTGCCAATGGCTTCTACTTTTACCCTGCAATTGCTTGAAATATTGTTGGGTACCACCACATTGGCAGATCCATTGTTGGGTACACTGTTGGCCAATACAACCGGATAGGTAAATCCGCCATCGGTAGAAAGCGAAATGCGCACATTTGCACAATTGATCGGTGCAGCATTGGTGCCATTTACACTCCAGGTCACAGCCTGGGTAGCACCTACCAACCAGGTTACATTGGTATTCGGCGCGTTGAGTACAAAAGGGCCGGCAGCACCACTTACCGTTACAGTTACATCGTCTTCTTCGGTACATCCTCCAGCGTTATTATTATCGCGTACCGTTACCCGAAAGCGCATGGTGCGTGATACAGACGGCAGGACTTCCCAGGTTGGACTGGTATTGCTAATGATATCCTGTAAACGTGGGAAAAAGCGGGTTGGAACAGGGCTTGCTTTAAACGAACGAAACAAAGGGCCAGTCGTGCTAGTCGAAACGGGTGGCATGGTTGCAAATTCGGCATCCATTTGTTCCCAGCAATAGGTCAATGGATCATTATCTAAATCAGCACCCACTGCGGTAAGGGCAAAGAAACTGGATTTCGGTATGGTATAATCAGTCCCGCCATTTACCGTTGGGCTGTTATTGCCGGTTGTGATTTTTACAGCGCAGGTATTGCCCGAGCCCAGCACAAAAGCGCTCATTTGTTGAATACTAAAAGCGTGAAAATAATCATCGCTGAAGTTTTGCACATTCGGGTTGCAAATACCGGCATATCCCATAATGGTAGTGGCGCTTCCAGGCTCCACAGAAGCACCTGCAACCCGGTTACAATTATTGTTTTGCGTGTGGTCGGCATCAAACTGATGGCCCATTTCGTGGGCTACATAATCAATGTCAAAAGGATCGCCAACGGGTGAACCTCCGCCCGTTACGCCTTGTGCTTTTCCATTGGAACACACGACCCCCAGGCCAGCAACACCGCCGCCGCCGGTACTAAATACGTGTCCAATATCATAATTAGCGGTGCCGATAAGGTTGTTACAGGTGGTAACATTTTGTCCCAGCATGGTGCCGCCGTCATTATTCGTGTACGGATCGGTTCCAGCATTGAAAAAGATCAACGTGTCGTTTTTAGGCACCAATTGCATCGTTACGGCTACGTCATTTTCAAAAACGCCATTGACCCGGTTCATGGTGGTATTCATGGCCGCTAAAACCAGGGGCTTGGTGCCGCCATGAAAATTGGCATATTCGGCCGTGCAAGCCAACGCCATGCGGTAGCGTCGCAGGCGGCAATCGCCCTGAAGTTCGGCACCGTTATAGGGTTTAATTTCGGTCAATCCATCTGTTAGCACATTACAAGTGTACTGTGCATCGTCTTTTTTAGGCAAATAATCCTTTTTGTCGTACACCACATAGTAGGCGCTGTTGCCCTGCTGATAAGGATCGATGAAAATTGGACTATGTCCTGCCCGGATAATCATGGCGTGAAATCCCCAAGGGCCTAGGTCGCATTTCAACGTGGCCGAAGCGTCCTCGATACCGTGGCCGGTATAACAACGAATATCTGGATAGCGGCTTTGAAGTTCCGGGGCCATCACAGGCGATTCGAAAAGTTGAAAGTGCTGCACAGTGCCATCGGCCATTGGAAGTGCCAATTGGGTTACATTTTCGGCCCCCGAATTGGAAAAACGCTCCGGTGCAGTGCCCAACAAGGGTTGAAGGGCGTTGAGATCAAGGCGGTAAACCCGATATTTTTGTGGAACAATGCGGCGTTCACCCGTGCGGGGAACTAAGTTTTCAGGCGTTTCCAACCACAGGGATTGCGCGCAGAGGGAGCTACTGAGGAGCAGCAAAAACAAAAAGAGAAAATTTTTGAACATTAGGATTAGACTTTTTGATAAATTATAAAACAGAGAATGTCTGAATGCAGAGCGATCTGCGAATGTAACCGTTTCTCTTTTTGCTTGTATAGGTTTGTGTAAATTTGGCATGCCGCCGTCAATTTTAACCCAATAAACCGACTAAACAATGCATTTTCGGGAAAAAAAACAGGGCTTCGTTTACCATTCGACAAATGGCAAACGAAGCCCTGTTCTAATTGGCTGCTCCAATAGAGGGGCTATTTTGCTTACAGTGGGTCGAAAACAAGGGGGGCGTACTACGTGTGGTGGGGTAAGGGCAAAGGCTTGGCCCTCCTGGTCTTATTGTCCGCGTGCATGTAACACTTTACGGATAAAAACCTGGTTGTCCACTTTTAATTGCAAAAAGTACAATCCGTCGGGGAGGTCGGATATAGGTATTTCCAATCGAACACTGCCTTCAGGCTGTTGCATGGAGGGAATGCGGTTGATGGTATGGCCCAACAGGTCAATTACATTTACCGAAATGGTGGCCGCAGCAGGCAAGTCGAAAAACAGTTGCACTTGGTCTTGGGCTGGGTTGGGGTATAATTCAACAAAAAAATGGTCAGATGGCGCAATTGTAGCGGTTGCGGCACCCATTACCCCCCATCCGCGGTCATCATAAGCGCCAAATTCGCCGCCAGAAAGGATGGGCAAGGCCGGATTGTCAATATTGTACAATTTATAAAAGCCATTGTTGAATTCGCAGCACATGCCGTCGCCGAAATAATCGACAAAGTGTAGCGAATAACAGCCGCCTGCAGGCAAATGCAGGGTGTCTTTAATGAGTACATTGTTGCCATAAGCACCAAAACCCGGCGGTGCATTGGTGAGCATGCCGCCGCCATTGGGACCTACATTTTCATTGCCACCATGATCGAGCACATTGCCCAGATCATCGCGCAACTCCCAGTATGTTTCCGCGCCATAGTTATCGGTGCGAATTTTTAACAGTACCTGTTGTTTGTTAAATACCGCCGCTGGAACGAAATTTTTATTTTTTACATTATTGGAGAAATCCGCATCCACTGCCCCGTTGTTGACGCTGGAAATGGTGGTTTTTAACAAACCATCCCCTGCAAGTGCCTGGGTATTAAAATAAATTGCTGCTTCGCCGTAGGTGGGCAGATAACCGTTCCAGGTGCGGGTTTCAATCAAGGTATTGTTCCATTCGAGTTGTAATATAGCGTTGGTCAGTGCGTTACTACCCAGGTTAATCAAGGTAAGACTGGGGGTTGTCGTCAAGGTGTCGCACAACTCATACAAGCTGGTGCCCGCATCAAAGTCAAAAATACCGGCATTGTGCTGGCCTGATCGAACGGGGCACTCTTTGGCTTTTTCCCACAGACCCTGTGCATCCAGTTGCCCAACATTATACACTTTTTTATTCGGACAAATGGCAAAAATGGTTGGGTAATACCCCACGGCAAACGAATCCGCAATAGCCGAATTATCTATATAGGGATAGGTGGTGCCTGAAACCCAGTTGCCGGGTGAGAAATCATTGCATCCGGGGGTACCATACAGGCAATCGGTATTGGTCGCCGGATCGCCCTCTATAAAAAGCACCCGGGCACGGTTGTCGCCTGCGGGCCCATGCAAATTGTAAAAGTATTGCAGGGCCTCACTATTGTGGTACGACCAACACGGAGGGCACCAGGTCGCACTGATTTCCAACAAGACAATTTTGCCTTCTTCCAACATCTGATACAGATGCCGCGGTTGCCCATTGATATCTAACACGTTAAAGTCCGGCGCGATAGAACCGTTGGGGAGCTGACCATATAAATGTATGGAAATAGTCAACAACAGAAGAAAGGCCGTGCGTTTTTTCATTATTTTTTGCTAAAATTGTCTTAAGCCTCTAAAAGACCAATAAACCGAACAAAAATAGGGCGCTATAAATGTACAGAGCGTGTATCTTTGTTAATTATTCATTCAACCTGCTAATTCAAGACAAATCTCGCATGAAAAATTTCATTTACACCCTGTTTATTGCTGTTTTGGGATTGAACACTTGCTTCGCGCAAGCAACATTCTCCATTACCCCCAACCCGGTTTCTGTCTCCTCGCCTTCTTCGCAGTACGACACACCCGCCTATGGAATCGTTACGAACCTTACCAACCAACCCAAAAACTTGAAGTGGGAGCGCATTTTGATTGCGGTTCCAGCTGGATTAACCACTCAAGTGTGCGATCCCAACCTTTGCTGGTTTCCCACTGTGAGTTCTAAAACATTCACTTTGGCAGGCAATGCAACCGGTGATATGATTGTACATTTCCTGAATGCCAATGCGCAACCACTGGAAGGTATCGTACACCTGAAAGTAACCAATGTGGATAACCCAAGTGAATTAGTAACAGCCGTTTACAACTACAGCTCAGTATTGAGCGATCTTTCCGATTTGAATGATGCGCCAGCCATGCGTGTTTATCCAAATCCTACGCAACAAAATTTTGTACTGGAAAATGCAGAAGCCGTACAAGCAGTACGCATTTTTTCTTTGGATGGCCGTGAGGTTGCCTATTTGAATGCTACTTCTAACCAGACGTACGATATCGCTGCTTACCCTGCAGGCACCTATGTTTTGGCACTACTCAATGACGCAGGTAATATCCTGAAAGCATTGGAGTTGGTTAAAAACTAGTCTATTAAAACTTGCCAAGTTTACTTTTTTCGCGCGTAACATCGCTGCGATAAAGGCAAACTTGGCAAGTTTAAGTTTAAGCGTTTTCAGCAGACGTAACATTGTACTCCTTCGCCAAAAACTCCTTCACCCATTCGGTGGTCACCGATTTCGGACGCTCAAGTGGTAAACCCAATGCGCGCGACCAGCATTGTGCCGCCAACACACCCAAAGCGCGGCTTACCCCAAATATTACGGTATAGTAATTGTATTCTTTCATACCGAAGTGGATCAACAGGGCACCAGAATGTGCATCCACATTGGGCCAAGGATTCTTTACCTTACCAAGGCTCGAAAGGATGGGTGGCACCACATCAAACATTTTCCACACAATTTTTACCAAATCGCTGTCTTGTACATTGTCCTCCGCAAACTGGCGCTGTGCCATAAAGCGCGGATCAGGCTTGCGCAATACTGCATGACCGTAACCCGGAATTACCCGGCCGCTGGCTAAGGTACTTTTTACATATTCGCTGATTTGTTCGCGGCTGGGGTTTGTCGTACCCAAGGTTTCTACCATTTTCTGGATCCAGCGGATAACTTCCTGGTTGGCTAAGCCGTGGAGCGGACCAGCCAGGGCATTCAATGCGGCACTAAACGACAAATATGGATCGCTCAAGGTAGAACCTACCAGGTGTGTGGTGTGTGCAGAAGCATTTCCGCCTTCATGGTCGGCATGAATGGTCAGGAACAAACGCATGTATTCTTTAAATCCTTCGTCGGGAAAACCCAGCATGTGGGCAAAGTTGGCACCCCAGTCGAGCGAAAGATCCGGCAATACTTGTTCGCCATTGTGATATACCCGGCGGTAAATGTAAGCAGCAATCCGTGGCAGACGCGCAATCAGGTTCATCGCATCTTCATAAGTTGCATCCCAGTATTCGCCTTTGTTCATGCCGGTATTGTAGCGCTGCGCAAATACACTGGTGTTTTGCATCGCCATTACACCCACCGACAATTGGGTCATTGGGTGGGTATCCACAGGAAGCGCATCAATGGTGCGGAAAACATATTCCGGCACATTGGCGCGGCGCATCCAGTTTTCCGTTAGCCATTTTACTTGTTCTTTGGTCGGGATTTCTCCAACCAACATCAGCCAAAACAGGCCTTCTGGTAGGGGTTCGGTACCATTTGGGTAACGTGGGAGTTTTTCCCGCAATTCAGGAATCGAGTAGCCACGAAAGCGAATACCTTCTTCCGCATCCAGCAAAGAGGGTTCCCAAATCATGCTGGTAATGTCGCGCATACCGCCATACACCTGATCAAGCAGCACGTCGTCCACTTTCTTATTGCCGTGTTCTTTGAGCAGTTCCTTCACCTCTTTCCCGAGGATTTGCGACTTTTCGTAAAAATGTTGTTTTAGCGGATCCATATTCAATTGATCGGTAAAAATTAGGTTAGGTTAAAGGTTGAAAATTGGCGGCAAGTCTATTTTGTCGCCCCTATGAAATGTTGCAAAACAATAAAAAAAAATTAGAAAAACGATGTGTTTTGCAAAAAGTCTTTATTATTTTACACATATCCCATGCGCAACCATACTTCGGCTTTTAAAATGGCGATTGCCGACAACGCATCGGTTATTTCGCCTTCTACCACCATTTGGTAGGCCTCCTGGAAAGGTAGTCGGCGTACTTGTAAATCTTCGGTTTCTTCAGGGGCTGCAGCGCCCTGGGTCAGTTGCCGGGCAATATAGGCTACTCCGTATTCGTCGGTTACCGAATTAGAAGTGTGCATTTCCAACAATGGAATCCATTCTTTAGCGCTCAAACCCGTTTCTTCCTGCAACTCGCGTTTGGCTGAATCCAGGGGATCGGTGCCCAACAGACAGCCACCTTCCGGGATTTCCCAACTGTAACGATTGAGGGTATAACGGTACTGCCCAACTAGCCAGGTATAACCCTCGGCATCCAACGGTACAATACCAATGGCGATGTTTTTAAAATGCACCACACCATATATACCATCGCCGCCCGACGGGTTTTTTACGTACCGGTGGGTTACCCGAATCCACGGATTATCGTACACCACATCTAAGGATAAAGTCGACCACGGATTAGGATATTCGTCAGGACCCTGTGCTTTGAACGCAAACTTTGCCGTATTCGGTTTCATGTAAGTTTATTGAAACGTAACATTGAGTTTTTTCTCTTCTGTGCCGCGCTTTACCATAATTACGGTACTGTCACCTTTTTTAAACATAGCCAGCCCTTTCATGTAATCCTGGATGGTTTTTACTTCCAAATCGCCCATTTTTACAATGGTATCGCCTTTTTGAAGGCCCGCAACAAAGCCGGTTTTGCCATTGGTTACGCCATCTACATGCAAACCGACGCCATCGTATGTATAGTCGGGCATGATGCCGAGGGTCACCGAAAAACTTGGGTTTTTCTCCTGTTTGCTCGTGGTTTCCTGAAAATTCAGTTTTTCAGTTTTGTCCAATTGATTTACCACGTTGGCTGCAAGTTGAAGCAATGCCTTCTCACCAACAAAATTGATTTTATCAGTATCGTCGGTGGGTTTGTGGTAATCTGAATGCTGACCGGTGAAGAAAAACAACACGGGGATATTTTTCAGGTAAAAAGAAGTATGGTCGCTCGGACCAATACCCGCACTATCGTATTTAATGGTAAAATCACCTTTGATCTGGTTGAGTACCGGCACAAATTCGGGCGCCGTGCCCACACCACCGACCATAATGCGCTTTTCTGCATTGAGTCGACCAATCATGTCCATATTCAACATAAATGACACTTTATTTAGGTCGATGCTCGGGTACTCCGTGTAGCGCTTGGAACCATACAAGCCTAATTCTTCGCCCGAAAAGGCCAAAAACAGGAAGTTATGTTGTTCTTTTACGCCATTTGTCACAAAATAACGCGCCAATTCGATTACACCCGCCGTGCCAGAAGCATTGTCGTCGGCACCATTATGAATTTTTCCCTCCGGATTGGCTTCCAAGGAGTTGTGATCCAGGCCCATGCCCAAATGGTCGTAATGGCCGCCAATTACAATGGTATGCGCCGCACCATTGTCTAAATAACCCACTACATTTTGTGCGTATAATTGGGGCCCTGCTTCAGACATGCCATGCGGATCGGTCGATTTTTTGAAACCGTACTGATGAAAATAAGTGTCATTGTCGCCTTTTGGCGTCAGACCAATTTTTTTAAACTGTTTGGCAATGTAGGCTGCCGCAATACGGCCTTCTTTGGTACCCGTGCCACGTCCTTTTAGTTTGTCGGAAGCCAGGTAACTTATATGCTTGCGCAAGTTTTTTTCAGAAATATCCTGCGAAAAAAGCGGAGACGCAATCATGAGCGTCAGGAATAAAACAGCAACGATGCCCTTCATGGTGGTAAATTTTCAGCAAAGATAGTTTGTGTATGGCAGGAAAAGCTGCGCATTTTCATTCCATATTTGACATAAAAGCGCAATAAATTACTTTAGTTGGGTTTTATTTTCAGTAGCGTTTGGAAACGATCGAGAAAGGTGTGTATCTTTGCATCACTGTACTAATACATTGATACAAAATATGCAAGCGATTTCACTTTCTTTTCAGGATACAATTTTACAAAGCAAGGGCTATTTTGGGCCGTATGGGGGCTGTTTTGTGCCCGAAGTGCTGCTGCCCAACTTAGAGGCCATTGCTGCCGCATTTGAAGCCATCAAAACAGATGCAGATTTTTTGGCTGAACTGCATCAGATCTTGCATGATTTCTCTGGCAGGCCCACGGCGTTTACCCCACTTCCAACTTTAAGTGCACAAATTGGTGGGGCACAATTGTTTTTAAAAAATGAGGGCCTCAACCACACAGGCGCCCATAAAATTAACCACTGTATCGGGCAGGCCTTATTGGCAAAACGCTTGGGAAAAAAGCGCATCATTGCCGAAACCGGTGCGGGTCAGCACGGATACGCCACGGCCGCCGTTTGCGCCCGGCTTGGATTGGACTGCACCGTTTACATGGGGCGAATCGATTACGAACGCCAACGTCCGAATGTGTACTGGATGGAACTGCTGGGCGCGAAAGTAGTACCCGTGGAAGATGGCAGCCAAACCCTCAATGATGCGGTCATTGCCGCCTTTAAAGATTGGGTTGCGCATCCGGAAGAGACCTATTATTTGCTCGGATCGGCGGTGGGGCCGCACCCTTATCCTGCGATGAATACCTATTTTCAAAAAATTGTCGGTGAAGAAATCCGGGAGCAGTGCATCGCAACAACTGGCCGACTGCCCGATGCCTGTATTGCCTGTGTGGGCGGTGGCTCGAATGCAATGGGGATGTTTTTCGATTTTTTAGATGAAACCGATGTGCAACTTATTGGCGTAGAAGCGGGTGGGCGCGGCGAAAAACCCGGTGAGCATGCTGCCAAATTGCGCCAGGGCAAAGTGGGTGTTTTTGAAGGTTACCATTCCTATTTTTTACAGGATCAGGTGGGCAATATCGCCAGCACCCACTCGGTTTCGGCCGGACTGGATTATTGCGGGGTGAGTCCGATCCTGGCTTTTTTAGGCGATGAAGGACGGGTACAGTTTGAAGTAGCCAGCGATGAAGCAGCCCTTGAGGCCGTGCAAACGCTCGCGCGTGCAGAAGGCATTATCACCGCCCTGGAATCGGCGCACGCATTTTCCTATGCTTTTAAAATGGCTGCTCAAATGCCCAAGGATGCCATTATTGTGATAAATTCCTCGGGGCGGGGCGAAAAAGACCTGTTTATTACGATGCGGCATTTTCAGGAAGAAAGTTTGAAAACGTATGCGCGCAAATTGTTGAACGATTAAAAAACAGCATGTTATGAAACCAACCATGCCCATCATGGCCCATTTGGTGCTTGGGTACCCCACTTTAACCGAAAGCATTCGGACTGCTACGCAATATATAGCGGCTGGCGTGCAAATTTTGGAATTGCAAATTCCGTTTTCGCACCCTACCGCCGATGGGCCTGTAATCACCGCCGCTTGCCGGGAAGCCATTGAAGGTCAGCACGTTACGGTAGAGGATAGCTTGCGTGCCATCGAAACCATTCGGCAGCGTTTTCCGGACCAGGAAATCATCGTGATGTCGTACCTTAACCGTATTTTTACCTACGGGGCTGCTCGGTTTACGGCCGATTTGGAGGCTTTGCACATTCGGCATTTAATTGTGCCTGATTTGCCCGTGGATAGTCCGATGGCTGCCTCATTTTGCACCGAATCGTTGCAATTGGTGCCGGTATTGGCGGCCAATGTGGATGCGGAAAGGCTGGAAAAATTGCTCCAAATGCCCTTTTCCTTTTATTACCTCATGTCGGATTTTAAAATTACCGGGGCTGGATTCAGTTTACACCCGCGTTTGAAAACAATCATTGAGCGGATTCGGGCGCAGCAAGCAGATACCCGGATCGGGATTGGTTTTGGTATTTCGACGCCGGAACAGGCTTTGTTGGCGGCTAAAGAGGCGGATATTGCGATTGTAGGTTCGGCGCTCATTCAGGCCCAACACCGGGGTGAACTGGACGAAATGTTGACCAAAATCGCTGCGGCTCTTGAACCTGAGGAGGTGGTATAAAAATCATTTTCCCATAAATAAAAGGAACGCAGGAGATCCACCTCAACCTTTGTTTGTTTATTTTGTTTTTTCAAAAAGAATTGAAAACTGCTGGATAACCGGCGCTAGCTTTTTAAACATGGAATTTCAACCAATTTTTCCGCGCACGCAACAACCAATTTTGATCGCAGGCCCTTGTTCGGCCGAAACAGAGGAACAAGTACTGGCCACAGCGCATGGTTTGCAGCAATTAGGCAAGGTACAATTGTTTCGGGCGGGTATTTGGAAGCCACGTACGCGTCCGGGCGCCTTCGAAGGCGTAGGCACGCAAGGCTTGCAATGGCTGCGCCGGGTGAAGGAAGAAACCGGCTTGAAAGTAACCACCGAAGTGGCCAATGCGCAACATGTGTACGATTGCATGAAATACGGGGTGGATGTGTTGTGGATCGGCGCCCGCACCACCGTGAATCCGTTTTCCGTGCAGGATATTGCCGATGCTTTGGAAGGGACTGATATCCCGGTGATTGTTAAAAATCCGGTCAATCCCGATTATAAATTGTGGGTGGGTGGTATAGAGCGTTTGTACAAGGCGGGCTTGCGGCGTATTGCGGCAGTGCATCGGGGATTTTCGAGTTACGGTGATTCCAAGTACCGCAATGTACCGCGCTGGCAAATGGCGATTGATTTGAAACAGGAGTTTCCGGATCTGGAACTGATTTGTGACATCAGTCATATTTGCGGCCGCCGCGATATATTGGCAGAAACTGCCCAAAAGGCCTTCGATTTGAACTTTGACGGCTTGATGGTGGAAGTACATCCTAACCCTGATAAGGCCTGGAGCGATGCCGCGCAACAAATTACCCCGGCACAATTTGGCGCGATGATCAACGATTTGGTAATTCGGCCCACGACCTCCAGCGACCCGGATTATTTGGCCCAAATAGAAAACTACCGTGGCGAACTCGATGACCTGGATGAAGAAATCATCACCCTCATAGCCCGTCGGATGCATTTGGTGCGCGAAATTGGGGCAGTAAAAAAGGTGAAAAACGTATCGGTATTACAACCTGAGCGCTTTCGGGCATTGCGGGAAGCTTTGGAACGCCGGGGCGCTAAAAATGAACTCAGTCCGGAATTTATTGCGCTCTTTTTGGAGGCGATTCACCAGGAAAGCATCAGTCAGCAAGAACAAGTGATGAATTTACAGGGGAAAAAAGCGGAAGTTCCTTTGGTTAAATAAATTTTACATGATTGCCAAAATAATTCGGTAGGATTATTGTTAGGTAATGTCATATTTTACACCTTTGTTGCCCCGTCATCTTCCGCACCGAATTAAAGTACCTATTTTACTTTGGATACGCTATCTACTCAACCATTTGCCCAAAATCAGGCAATTCAACCCCTTCCGCACGAGCCAATCGAAATGGAACAGGGGTTTCTGGATGCCCATTTGTCCAACGAACGCCTCTTGCTCGCGATTCAAGGTTCGGGCGACGGCGTGTGGGATTGGGATATACAAACCAATGAAGCCTATTTTTCGCCTCGCTTCAGGGAAATGTTAGGAAATTTCCCTGAAGATGCCAAGGGGTTAGATGCCCTGGCAAGGAGTATCCATCCGGAAGACATGCCTGCCACAATGGCCGCAATTCAGGCGCATTTTGAAAAAAAAGCACCCTATTTTCATGAATATAGATTAAAAACGCCGAGCGGTGAATATCGCTGGTTTCTTGTAAGAGGGCAAGCCGTTTGGGACAATGAAGGAAAGCCTATTCGGATGGCAGGTTTGCTTTCGGATATTACACCCCGCAAAGAAATGGAGGAGGCGCTGCGGTTAAGTGAACTGAATCTGCGGTACGCACAGGAAATGGCGCAGTTGGGTAGTTGGGTTTTTACTCCTGCAACATCGGAATTGATATGGTCGGATGAATTATTCCGCATTTTTGAACTAGAGAAAGTGCCTGCTGACCAATTGTACGCGGTATACCGGGCCGCTTTTCATCCGGAAGATGGTTACTTATTGGATGAAGCCATTCAATCTGGCAAGACCTATTCCATTGAACATCGCATTATTTGCAAAGCAGGAAAAATAAAATATATCCTGAGTACCGGTGATTTTGTGCAAAACGCAGAGGGGCAGATAGTTCAAATAAAGGGTACGGCTCAGGATATCACGCTGCGCAAAATGGCCGAAAACAACCGCATTGAATACCTGCAAATGCTCGAAGAGTTGTTGTTTTCACTTTCCCATAAAATTCGTAAACCCGTAGCCAACATTCAGGCAATCGTTCAAATCTTGGATGGGGATGATGAAATTTCGGAAGCTGACCTGAAAGAATGTTTGAGTTATCTGAATCATTCTAACCAGGAATTAGATGCCTATATCCATGAAATGAACAACTTGCTTGCGGATAAAAAACGGAAGTTGAGGTAAGTGGGTAGTTACAACACACATATTGTAGTTTCATGACAAGAAAAAAGGAGATTTCAAGAAGCGCCTCTGAAAATATACAACGGGATCAGGATTAAAAGGCTTAGATTGTGGCTTCCAAGAGACCTAATCATGCTTTAGTTGCTTAATCCTCTCCATTTTATGCAAAAATTCAAAGCCCCCAACTCCAAAGGGGCAGGTCAAAATTTAATCAGTGCGATTGATCAGGAAAGTTTTTTGACCTTAAAGACCGCTTATGAAACATCCGAGCAACTCAATAGTCGCCTTTTATTGGCGATTGAAGGTACCGGCTACGGGTTTTGGGACTGGGATATTCCCAATGACATCGCTTATTTTTCTGATATGTTTCGGAAATTGGCAGGCCATGATACTGCTGAACATACCGGAGGGATGGCTGTTTTGGCTGAAATAACCCATCCGGATGATCTCCAGGGCACGATAGACGCAATTCAGGCCCATTTTGAAAAAAAAGCGCCCTATTTCCATGAATACAGGTTAAAAACGCAAAGTGGGGACTACCGCTGGTTCCTCGTAATGGGGCAGGCAGTTTGGAACGATGAAGGCAAACCCATTCGAATGGCCGGATTGCTTTCCGATATCAGTGACCGCAAAGAAACAGAAGAAGCATTAAAAAGCAGTGCGCTATTGCTTAAACAGGCCCAGGAATTAGCCCATTTGGGCAGTTGGATGTTTGATCCTCAAACCAATGCCCTACACTGGTCTGAGGAATTATATCGTATTTTTGAGATGGAAGGTACTGCCGATGAAGATCTTTATCCGTTATATCGCAGCAAGATTCATCCCGAAGATTTGCCAATGTTGGATGCCGCCATGCAATCAGGCCTTGCTTATCGCATAGAACATCGTATTTGTTGCAAAAATGATCAGATAAAATACGTTTTAGGGGTGGGGGATTATATCCGGGATTCGAAAACAAAGGAAGTTAAAATGTTGGGTTTTGCACAGGATATAACTGATCGTAAAGTGCTGGAAAACAGCAAGTTAGAATATCACCAAATGTTGGAATTACTACTCTTTACCTTATCACATAAAATACGCAAACCAGTTGCCAACATCCACGCTATCGCGGAGGTGATGGATTCTGATGAATTCCAAAATAGCCCAATGCTGAAAGAATACCTGGGCTATTTAAAGCAATCCAATCGGGAACTCGACGCCTATATCCATGAATTAAACCACCTGTTGGCGGAGAAAAAACGGCAATTCATATAGTAAAATTCCGACGACATCAAGTTTCGACAAACACAGGCCCTCCCTGCCTTTTACCGCTTTCCCTGCGACAATTTCTCTTTCAGTTTTGGATCTATTTGAATGGCTTTTTGATGCAATTCATCGGCTTTGGCCGGGTTCCCCATAAAGTAGTAGGCCGTACCCAGGTCAAAGATGTAATTGGCATTGCCTGGCTCCAGGTCTACTGCACGTTGAAACCAGGACAAGGCCTCGTTGTTGTTTTTGTTCACACCGTTGGCTACACCCAGCAAACGCGCCGTTTCAGCATCTTTCGGGTTGGTCGTCCACGCTTCGTTCAGGTATTTTAACGCGCCTTGAGCATCATTGTAAATTTCTCCCTGTGCTTTGCCTGCCTCCCGTAATGCCATTGCCAGCAAGTTTTTGTACTTCGGATCGTCGTTGCCCAATTTGACGGCCATACGGTAGTCGGCCACGGCTTCCGGGTATTTTTTCAGTAAAAAATTGCTCCCTGCCCGACTAATATAGGCGTCTTTATAGTTCGGATAAATTTCGATGGCTTTATTCAAGTGCAGGACGGATTGTTCGCACATGGTTTGTATCAGGGTAGGATCTTTTTGTTTAGCAGCTTTATCCAAAAGCACGCCACCACAGGCATTGCGAATTTTGGCGCTGTTGCCAGATACTTTCACATCGGTCAAAAAGATTCGTTCGTTGCTTGCCCACACAGGATTGCGCGTGAGGGTTTTAAACGAAAACAGCACCAAAACAGCCCCCAAAATGCCATAAAAAAGGCTGCTATTCCCTTTTTGCCACCAATAGGTCAGGCCACTTGCGATAATCAGGCAAAAACCCACCGAAGGCATAAAAGCAAATCGCTCGCCCATGTTGGTACCAATCGGGAACACCAAATTGGATACAATGCTCAGGGTGAGGATAAAATACAAAATGCCAAAACGCACCGGGTCTTTTTTGCTGATGCCCGATAATGCGTACCAAATCAAGCCCACATACACGGCCAAACTCAACAATACCAGTGGATTGCTAAAATTCATCAGCGCAATATGACGCGGGTAATAGTCGTGCGTGAGCGGGTGCGGGACAAACAACAGCATGATATACTTGCCCAAGGTATAGATAATCGTGGCCAATTTTTCACCTGCATCGGCGGCAACCCAGTTGTTGCCCACAATTTTCAGGTAGGGATTGTTCATCAGTTCCATCGGAGCGCCCCCGAATTTCCAGCCCAAAATGGAGCCGCGCACTAAGAAAAACACCAAAAACCCGATCCAAACCGGCGCAGAAGCCTTTATAACCTGCTCCACAGTAGTATTTCGGAAAAACCATACGGCCAGCGGAATCACCACCACAAAGGTGGCTGCATTTTCTTTCGACAAACAAGCTAAGAAAAATACCACCCCAGAAAGTGCCGCGTATGCTGTTTTACCGGTATCAAAAGCCTTCAAAACGAGCCATAAAGCACC
Organism: Saprospiraceae bacterium; assembly: GCA_040397785.1. GTDB lineage: Bacteria > Bacteroidota > Bacteroidia > Chitinophagales > Saprospiraceae > M3007. The sequence continues at coordinate 37,451 of JBBAVI010000003.1, forward strand.
CAAACTACCCAAAAGGGTCACGATTTCGTCGCACCCTTTGATGTTGGCCACTACTTCGGTGTGAATGGGATGCGCTGCAAACAAAGCGGTTGCCAAAAATGCCATAGCGGCCGACCATGCATCGCCACGTGGCTTTAACAGCAAAAGCAATACCCGATACAACAACAGGGTCGTCGCTGCAAACAACAGCACCGTAAATAAGTGATAAACAAGGGTATTTGGCCCAAAAATCTGATAAATCAACGCGAAAAACACCAAGGTAAGCGGACGATAACGGCCACCCGAAACCAGTGCATCTTTGCCCTCCACTTTAAAATACCCAAAAAAGGTATCCTTGCTTAAAATGCCTGAAATGCCCGACGCCCCTTTTTGGGTAAACATGTTGTCGCGGATCACAATATCGTCGTCCAGCACAAACCCGTGGGTCAGTGTGTTGGCGTACAACAGAAACGCAAAGCCGAATAAGAGCCAGCCCAGCACCCGGGTATTCCCGATGATTGCCGGAATTTCGAAGTTGATGGGTTTAAAGGCAGTTGTTTTAAGTGTTGCCGCTTTTGCCTTTGCAGCGGGTAAAGATGGTTTACGCGATTGTTTGGCCATGACAAGTGTCGAATTTTTCTAACCGCGAAAGAACGCATTTTTTTCTATTCCACCACATCTGTGCGCAAGGAATACGCCGATTTTCGAAAATCCTTATACACGCCTTTGCTAAATTTGGAGCCGTTGAGGGGCATTTTTGCGGCCAGTAGTCTGCGTTCTTCTTTCGGATATTGCATAAAATCGCTGCATTGTACCGAACAGCAGCCCTGAAACCGCGCTTTGCAGGCATCGCATTGGATAAACAGGATATGGCAACACTCATTTTGGCAATTGGTGTGGTTGTCGCACGGCGCGCCGCATTGGTGGCATTTTGCAATGATTTCGTTGCCAATGCGTTCGCCTATGCGTTCATCGAACACAAAATTTTTGCCCAAAAACTTGTTTTCCAGTCCCTGCTGCTGCACCACCCGGGCGTATTCGATGATGCCGCCTTCCAATTGGAACACGTTTTCGAAATCCCGGTATTTCATATAGGCGCTGGCTTTTTCACAACGAATGCCGCCCGTGCAATACATCAGGATATTTTTTTCGCGTTTTTCGTCCAATAAGTTAGCTACCAAGGGCAGTTCTTCACGGAAGGTGGCCACATCGGGCACAATGGCGTTGTCAAAATGGCCAATTTCACTTTCGTAATGGTTGCGCATATCCACCACAATGGTATTCGGGTCGTTGAGCATGCGGTTCCAGGCATCGGCTTTCAGGTGGGTTCCTGTTTTAGCCGGATCAAAATTCGGATCATCAATGCCATCGGCCACGATTTTTTCGCGCACCTTGATGACGAGGGCAAAAAACGATTTGCCATCGTCTTCAATAGCAATATTCAGCCGCAAGCCGCGAAAGGCTTCAAACTGATCCATCAAGTTCTTAAATGCCTCAAAGTTGGCGCTGGGCACCGAAATTTGCGCATTAATTCCCTCTTTCGCCACGTAAATGCGCCCTAAAATACCCAGGTTTTGATACACCACAAACAACTCATCGCGGAATTGCTTCGGGTTCGGAATGTTGAAATATTTGTAAAAGGAGGCTGTGGTGCGGGGTTCGGCGCTTTCCTGAATACGTTGCTTGAGCTCGCGCCGATTGATGCGGTTGTGTAATAATTTTCCCATAAATTTTTTGCCCAGTGTCCGTTTGCAATGCGGATGACAGGCGCAAAGATAGGGAATTGACTACAAATCGCCCAATTGTGGTCGCAAAATCAGTTCTTCCACCACGGCGGCATCCGACAATTCATAAGCGCCCCATATTGCGCGGGCCACATCGCTGGCTTTCATCAGGCGGTTTTCGGGAAAATCGACGCCACGCCAGGAGTCCGACCATGCCGCGCCCGGCAAAATGGCAGTCACCCGAATACCTTCCGTTTTGAGTTCTTCCCGCAAGCATTTTGAAAACCCCAGCAAAGCAAATTTGGAAATACTGTAGGAGCCGCCATTGGGATAAGCCACCATACTGGCAACACTGCACATGTTGAAAATATGCCCGCTTTGCACAGGCAGCATCATGGGTACAAGCGCGCGCGTGAGGTGGTAAGCGCTGAACAGATTGGTTTCCAGCAGGGTATCGAGGGTGCCTTCGCGTTCGGTGAGCGTTGAGCCGGGTATGAAAACGCCTGCATTATTGATCAAAACATCCAGTTTGGGGAATGTTTTTTTGATAAAAGTGGCAAATTCGAGTACTTCCGATTTTTTGCTGACATCCACCGGGTAGGTGTGCAGTTTCGTTGCAGGGTAATTGGTTTTCCATTCTGCTTGCATCGATTCTAAGTCTGATTCCGTACGTGCGCATACGCAAAGATCGAATTGGTTGGCAGCAAATATTTCGGCAATCGCCCGGCCCAGGCCTTTGGTTGCTCCGGTAATAACGGCAGTTTTGTTCATGGTATTTTTTCGTGTGGTGGTGTACTTGACAGCGTGAAGGTATGGCAACAAGCGTAATTATGCTTTGTCTGGGATATCTGAAAAAAAACAAGTGGAATAAAATCAATCGAACCGTACCTTTGCAGTTAAAAAACAGCCATGCGTTTATATTATATCTTGTTGCTTTCCGGTTTCTTGTATGTTTTTGCCTGTAAAAATGCACCCATTGCGGATGCAAATAGCACAGCCACTACTCCTGCTCCTGCTGCCGCGCCCATCGATTCCAGCATTGTTTCGGTACGCGCCATCGATTTTTATGAGTTGACGCGGGCCAAACCGAATATGCCCGTTATTGATGTACGCGACCCGGCGGATTTCAAAACAGGGCATATTGCTCGGTCGATTAACATACCGTTTACCGATCCGATGTACCTGAATCGCATTGCTGCCCTGAGCCGCAGCCAGGAATACGCGGTGTATTGTGCTTATGGTAATATTAGCATGGAATTGGCCGAAAGCATGAAGAAAATAGGCTTTACGCGTGTTTATCACTTGAAAAACGGCCTTTCCAATTGGGGAGAATCGCAACAGGCTTTGCAGCTCTAGTGCTTGTAAAAATATAATTCTTTACAGGCGCTTAGTCGAGGCCTTGTTTAAAAAGCGATTCGGCAAATGTTTTCCACAGTGGATCTGCGGTGGGGATATTGGCCTGCAATTGAATGCGCTCGCCTGAAACAGGGTGGTCAAAAGCCATTTTCCAGGCGTGTAAGTGGATAGAACGGTCGGGATTGCCACGCCGGGCCCCATATTTTACGTCGCCTTTCACGGGGCAACCAATGGCCGCCAGTTGGGCGCGAATTTGATGGTGCCTGCCCGTAACCAACTGTATTTCCAATAAATGGTAGCGTTCGCTGCTTTCCAGCAAGCGGTAATGCAATTCGGCGCGTTCGCTGTTGGGCGTTTCTTCCGGATAGGCCATGACCACGTTTTTTTGCTGATTTTTGCGCAAAAAGTGCACTAAAGTCCCTTCCGGTTCAGCAGGGGCCTGACCAACAATAGCCAAATAGGTGCGGTCAATGCTGCGTTGGCGCATTTGATCTGTCATGGCCGTCATGGCTGCCTTAGAGCGGGCCATTAAAATGATGCCACTTACGGGCCGGTCAATCCGGTGTACCACATGTAAGGGGTGTTTACAGTAGGCTTCGGCCAATTGCAAAAAAGCAACATCCCCTGTTTTGTCGGGCTGAACCGGCACATTATTGGGTTTGTTAAAAGCAATCAGTTGGTTATTTTTATACAGAACGTCGAGCATCTATTTTATTTCTTCGTATTCAACATATTCACCATCCTCATCCTTAAATTTTGGATTTTGAAATTTTGGATCGGGGGTGGGCGGGTACACCCTGGTTTTGGGCGATTCGCGTGGTGCCTGTATTTGAAAATAAGGTCGCAACGCCTGAATCAGCCATAAAATCGCCAACAGGGTAAAAAGCCATTTCAACAGCATAACAAAAAGGATTGATGATTGCGCAATGGAGGCGAAAACTACGATGCTTCTGCCGATTCAAACCTTTTTTTTAAAAATGGATGTCCAAACACGGCTAGCAGAATAATCATAACACCAATATAAAACCCTGTGTTCAAATCTTTATCTTCCCGAAAAATAAATCCTGCCAGGATGATCCCATAAATGGGCTCTAAGTTGAGTGCCAAATTGGTCACAAACGCCGAAAGATGCTGCATCGCCCGCAACGTGAGGGTGTACGGGAGTAAGGTGCAAAACCAGGCTAATAAAAACAACCACAACCAGTCCAAACCCGCCGGAACCAGCGCAACTTCGGGATAGGTCCAGGCATAAAACGGCAAAAACAAGGTTGTTATAACAATGCCGCCACTCAACTCTACAAAACTCATGATCAGGGGTGGGGCTGCTTTTTCTTCTACAATTACTTTGTTTAAACTGGTGAAAACAGCCGCCAATAAAGCACTCAGCAAGCCCACGGCAAACCCCAAACGCATACTCCAATCAATATTGCCGACTACCAGCGCCATACCAGGCAAAATAAGCAGCCCCAATGCCAATTCATGCCACTTCATCTTTTTCTCCAGCAAAAGCGGGTCTACCAAGGCCGAAAAAAAGGCCGTGGCGGCCATGGTCGTAACGGCTACCGAGGCGTTGGAGAGTTTGATGGCTCCATAAAAACAGATCCAGTGGATGCCCACAATGCAGCCAATACCCAGCATGCGCAATATAACGGGGCGTCCGAGCCGACGCAAATCAGCGAGCGGAAACAGAAAAAGCAATGATCCACAACACAATACCACACGCCACCAAACCAGGGGCAAAGCCTGTAACGTAATTAATTTGCCTAAAATGGCCGTAAATCCCCACAAAAACACACAAAAATGCAAGTTGAGGTAGGCGCGTGTTTTTTCCGACATGTTGAATGCTGTTGCTCTGTTTTGATTATCATGAAATTAAAACGGCGGTAAAGATGCCATTTGTTTAGATTTTATCCAAATAGATGTACTTTTTGCCCATTTACAATGGCGTGACAGTGCCTTTAGGCCGCGTTGGTACTTTTGTTGCAACAAATTGGAACACCACTGCATCCTATTTTCCCTTGGATTATGTTAGACGGATACCATATCATTACCCTCACCCACCGCGATGCTCCCTTGCATGCTTTGCGCTATGCGGTTGTGGAGGATGGTCAAGCAAATATTCTGCCAGCGTTGAAGCAGCGCTTCGACTGGAAGGAATTGTTCTATCTGGCCACCTGTAATCGGGTCATGTACCTGTTTTATCATCAGGGGCCAATTTCGGATGATTTAATTCCTGAAGTGCTGCGTATGGTTCGTCCGGAATTGTCCGACGCTCAGTTGCAAATAACAAGTGCTCAAATGCGTTTGTTGCATGGTACCGCCGCAGTGCAGCATCTTTTTGAAGTAGCGGCTTCGATGGATAGCCTGGTGTTGGGCGAGCGCGAAATTGTGCGCCAATTGCGCGAAGCCTATGACCGTAACCACGAACGGGGACTTACGGGCGATCATATGCGCTTGTTGCTGCGTTTTACCATCGAAACGGCCAAGGAAGTGTACAGCCAAACCGGTATTGGCGAAAAATCATTGTCGGTGGTAGCACTAGCCTTTAGTGCCATGATGCGCGCTGGTGTGTCGCCACAGGATCGTATTTTGATGCTTGGGGCTGGCGAAACCAACACCCTTTTTGGCCGATTTCTCACAAAATATGGTTTTAAAAATATTACGGTAAGCAACCGCAGTTATGAAAATGGCCGCTTACTTGCCGAAAAACTGGGCGGTAAGGCCGTTCTTTTTGATGCTTTATCCGAATATACCGGCGGCTTCGATGCGCTGATTGTATGCACTGCCGCTACTCAGGCGATTGTGACGCCCGAACTGTATGCCGCACTGCTGCAAGGCGATACCGGTAAAAAAGTGGTGGTCGATTTGTCTGTCCCACACAATGTAGCCGCACAGGTTGTAGAAAACGTAAATATTGGATATATTGAAATTGAAGGACTTCGGTCGGTTGCCGAAGAACACCGCAGTTTCCGCGAACAAGAATGCGCGAAGGCGGCTGTACTGATTCAGGAACGGATTTTTGCGTACCGCGACTTATGGCATGAGCGGCAGGTAGAACGCGCGATGGCCCATATTCCAGACGAAGTACGCGCGGTGAAAGATCGGGCAATCCAGGAGGTTTTTGCCAAAGATTTTGCCGCCCTCGATCCGCAAGCCCAGGCAACGGTGCGGAAAATGTTGGAATATATGGAAAAAAAGTGCGTTGCAATTCCGATAAAGGCCGCAAAAGCTATTGCCTTACGTGGGAAAAAGCAAGCCGAAAAAGTGGGCTAAATTTTTCCTAAGGCATCTGCTATTTTCCGATCATTCGACAAGCGCGGCACTTTATTTTGGCCGCCTAATTTGCCTTCTGATTTCATGTAATCGCGAAATGCATCGCGGCGTAAAGGCCTGATTTTCAACGTGCGCAATATGTTTCCGGCAATTAAATCATCATAATAGATGTTTTGCACCCGCATGCGCGTATCTACATCCAGGGCAAATTCGTGCAAATCAGCGGGCATGTTGTCAAACTCAATCAGCCATTCGTGGTAAGGCAAGCCGCCTTCTGCCGGACTGACCTGTGGTGCCACCGTAAATTCTACAATGCGGATACCGGCGGCGTTGGCAACCGGCAACAAGGCCTGTTCTACTTCTTTCCCGATTACATGCTCGCCAAAAGCAGAAATGAAGTGTTTTACCCGGCCACTCACCATGATCCGGTAAGGGTTTTTGGAAACAAACTGGATTGTATCGCCAATATTATAACCCCATAAACCGGCATTGGTGTGGAGGATGAGGGCATAATTGACGCCGAGTTCAACCTCTTTAAGCCATAAGCGCTTGGGGGTCGGATTGAAAATTTCGTCGGCCGGAACAAATTCAAAAAACATACCGGCGTCTACATTCAGCAACAGGCCTTCACTGGGAAAACAATCCTGAAACGCGATGAACCCTTCGGAGGCAGGATAGGTTTCTACGCTGTCAATAGGGCCGCCTACTAATGCTTCTAATTTGGCGCGATAGGGTTCAAAATTGACACCACCGTACACAAATACCGAAAAATTAGGGAAAATTTCGCGAATGGTCGATTTGCCCGTGCGGCTCAACAGGCGCTCATAATACATTTGCACCCAAGGCGGAATGCCACTGATGAGGCGCATATCCGCATGCATGGTTTCTTCAACGATGCCATCCAGTTTTTCCTCCCAATCATCTATACAATTGGTGCGCCAGGATGGCAATTGGTTGGTGCGCAGCCAGGCAGGCACAAGGTGGTTGCTAATGCCGCTCAATCGGCCCGTTGGGATGCCTGCGATTTCATCCAGTTCGGGACTGCCTGAGAGGAAGATCATTTTGCCATCCAGCCAACGGCCATTGCCCGTGCGGCTGAAGTAATTGAAGAGGGCATTGCGGGCTGTACCAAAGTGTAAAGGGGTGCTTTCTTTGCTCATGGGGATGTATTTTACCCCCGAGGTTGTGCCCGATGTTTTGGAAAAATAGGCAGGCAAGCCTGGCCAAAGCACGTCGATACCACCTGCTTTGATTTGATCAACATACGGTTTCAATTGTTCGTAATCGCGGATGGGTACGGCCTGGGTGAATTCCTCGTACGTATGTACCTGGTCGAGCCGGTGGTCTTTTCCAAACACGGTATTGCGGCCTTTCGCCAGTAAATCCCGAAATACTTTTTCCTGTTTTGCCAAGGCATTGGCCGACCAATTTTGAATAGAACGGTCGATGGCTTTGGCAAAAGGACGCACGATGGTGGCACGAAAACCCATATTACTATGTATAAAACCTGCTGTTGAAAATTAGAAGCGTAAAGTTCGTATCTTTTTGGGGAAAATTTGTATTTCCAATATTTTCGCGCTGGAACAATTACGCGGCATGGAAGGAGCAGCGATTTGTACTCAATTTGGGGCAAATTTATACTTGTACCGCCGATACGGGCTGCTATAATTATTATGGCTTGAGTTTGTGTCAGGAAGGCAATTTTCAAGAAGTGCTTACTTCCTACCTGGGGTGTGACAGCATCGTGCGCGGCTATTTTTGTCGACTTCCAATTACGGTCAGTATTCTGCCTGCCCAACCTGTACTGGGTTGTATTAATGGCAGCATGAAGTTAGGTTTCCCAAGTGTATCCTGCTTTTTGCAGGGGCAATTGCCGAGGACGCATACCTGCAGCCGCCAATGCATTGCAAAGGGCGGGTGCAACCGTGGCAACGCCCACTTCGCCTGCACCGCCTGGCGCGGCCTCGCTGGGCACGGTGTACACCTCAATCGGCGGCACATCGTTGTAGCGTGCCAATTGATAAGCGTAAAAACTATCTTCAACGACCTGGCTGTTTTCAACGGTAATTTCATTGCGCAGGGCCTGCCCTAATCCGAACACCGTACCACCTTCCATCTGGCTGCGCAAACCATCTGGATTGATGACCACACCGCAGTCGATAGCTACGACAATACGGACCAGTCGAAAGTGTTTTTTGCCTAATTTTTCAATTTCAATAACATGTGCGGCGTATGAATTGCAGAAAAACAAATGACCCGCAATACCCATAAAGTGATTTTTAGGCCTTGGAGCATCCCAGCCAATTTTTTCGGCGGCTAATTTCAACACGGTTGCCAAGCGGCCTGGATCAACGGTTTGGCTCCAGCCACTATTAAATTTGGCAGAAAATGCAGGGCGCCCTTCCAGCATACTCAGCCGAAATTGCAAAGGATCTTTTTTTAGTTTCTGGGCAAGTTCATCGACAAAACACTCAATCGGAAACACATTTACCACGGGTTCTACCCCGCGCAGCCAACCGCATTGAATATTAAAATCAATCGGCGTGTATCCGGTTAGGATGTTCGGGATGTCATACCAGAAATCCTTGCTGGCGCCGCCCTGCATTTCAGCTGGGTTTTGGGCTTCCGGACCATCGGTTGAAAAGGCAACGGGTGTGGTGAGTACATGGTGTTGCCAGCTTTGCACTTGCCCTTTTTCGTCCCAATTGGCTTGCAGGCGGTGAAAATTGGCTGGCCGGTAATTGTCGAAGCGCAGATCATCCGTTCGATCCCAGATTACTTTCACCGCTTGATCGAATTGTTGAGCAATTTTTACCGCTTCTATGGCAAAATCAAATTGCAGGCGTCGGCCGAATGCGCCACCCATGAGCGCCAGATTGACCTTGATTTCTTTTCTTAGTTTACAAGCATTGGCAATTTCGCCTACCGCCCAGGCGGGCAATTGCAGGCCGCCCCAAATTTCGCAATGTCCGTCATTTACTTTAGCAATAAAATTGACCGGTTCCATCGTGGCATGGGCCAAAAAGGGTGCGGCATATTCGGCCGACAAGCTGCGTTTGGCGGGGGCCTTTATTTGGGTAACATCTCCCACTTCATGCACGAGCTGTTTCGGTGCTTCCTTCGATTTTTGTTCAAAACGCTGGAACAATTCCTTCGAACTTTCGTGGTTGTTGGGGCCTTCGTTCCACACAATTTTCAACAAGCGCCGGGCTTTCATGGCCGCCCACACATTGCTGGCAATCACCGCCACCCCTGCATGTACGTGCATCGGCTTTCCGGTACCTTCATATTGGACAATTTTCAGCACACCGGGCACTTTTTTGGCCTCCGAATCGTCGACCGAGCTGATGGAGCCACCCCTTACCGGACATCTTGCTACCACCGCATACGCCATACCGGGAATTTGCAGGTCGATGCCATATTTGGCTTTGCCCGTTAAAATATCTTTTTGGTTCCTTTTGCGTTGGTCTTTACCGATAATGGTAAAATCTTTGACGTTTTTTAAGGTCACTTCGGTTGGAACTGGCATCAGGGCTGCATCACAAGCCAACTCCCCATACGTCAGTCGGTTGCCACTTAGGGCATGCACTACCGCGCCTTTTTCTGCTTTGCATAAATGTGGGTCTACCTGCCATTTTTGGGCCGCAGCGTTGATGAGCATCGTGCGCGCTACTGCACCCGCCTTGCGTAAATCGTCGTAACTACCTGGTACACTTTGACTTCCACCGGTATCATGTGCGCCCACTGGCAAACTTCCGAAAGGCGCTACTTCGGTATGCACCTGTTGAAAATCGACCTCCATTTCCTCGGCGACTATCATGGGCAGGGAGGTATTGACCCCCTGGCCGCTTTCCTGTTTTGCCACAAAAATGGTAATGGAACCGTTTTTTTCGATTCTTATGTAGGCATTGGGCTGAAAATAAGGATAATCATCCGGCAGTTGTTGTGCTGCTTGGACCCAATCTGTGGGATAAATACCCAACATAAATCCACTTCCGGTGAAAGCGCCCAATTGAATAAACCTGCGACGCGAAATAGGCACTTTTTTCATAAAAAAGGGTATAATTTGTGGTCAGGTGTTATTTGTTGTAATATTCAATGGCCTTTTGTACCGCTTGTTGAATACGATGGTAGGTGCCGCAGCGACACAATACGCCATCCATCGCCAGCCGAATTTCTGCTGTAGAAGGTCTTTTATTTGCTTTTAAAAGTCCGGCGAGGGTCATCATTTGCCCGGATTGGCAATACCCGCACTGGGGTACGTTGATTTCTTCCCAGGCTTGTTGAATCGGATGGTCGCCCGTTGCCGACAGGCCTTCGATGGTGGTAATTGCTTGTCCTTCTGCAATTTGAACCGGGGTCACGCAGGCGCGCGTGGCGGTATCGTTGAGCAGCACCGTGCAGGCACCACAAGAAGCGACCCCACATCCAAATTTGGTGCCGGTGAGCTGCAATTCGTCGCGCAGTACCCAAAGTAAGGGCATGTCCGGCTCAACGTCTACGGTGCGGGATTCGCCATTGATGCGGAGTTTAAATATTGGCATAATGAAATTGTTGACGGGGAAAAACGCCAGCTGTGGCAAATTTAAGCGAAACGATTTGAAAATTGAGCGCCAAAATTCAAAAACATGTGTCATCCCAAATTTACATAGGATTTGTGGTAGCGTGTAAATTCTATTGGCGGGGTGACAGAAAAAGTCGCCCCGTCAATAGAATTTACGCATTTACATGGAATTAAAGGAGGCTTTAGTTGTGATGCTTTATTTGCCTTATTGTATTCGTTTAATTAATAGACTTGTTGCGGTGGGAAGTTGAAAACGACGTAAAAACGCCCATTTTCCGCCCTTCTGCGTTTTTTTTCTTGTCCGTAGCGCTGCTACGCACAAGAAAAAAAGCCTTAAAGGCCAAAAAATGGACTGTTTTTGTCGTTTTACTCCCCACCGCGACAAGTCTAATGATTTTTGCCGGATACTCGTAGTATGCATAAAAATCCCGAATTTTGGTGAAAACCAAAATTCGGGATGACTCGTGTTTTTGACAGCCAGCAAGCAGGGTAAATTACCCGTTGATCCCTTTCGGCAGCAAGGTATAATCGTGAAAGTTGCCATACAAACGGTGACCGGGGGCCGGTTCGGTAAGCGCCTCAACGAGGTATTTGCCGCCCACAAAACAGCCTTTCCAGCTTTGCCCCAATCCGCCAAACGGTTCTTCTTTGTCCCCCCGGCTGCGTAATTTGTTGATACCAATTTTAAAGGCGCGCAATTCTGCCGCAGTATGTTTGAGCGCGTTCGGGTGGTCGGTGGCCAGCGAAGAGACCAAATTGCCATTGGATACATTCATTTCGGCGACCATTTCATCCAATGAGTCCACCACAACAAACGTATCTACTGGTCCAAAGGGCTCATTGTAATAGAGTTGCGCATTTTTAGGAACACCGAGCAAAGCGATGGGTGAGAGGTAGGCGGAAATGTCTTGGCCGGGTAAAAAACGTTCCATATCCAGTCTGGACTGGTACAATTTGACCGCGCCTTTGCTCATGGCGTCTGCTACCAGGCCGCGCAAGTCTTCTACTTTTCGGTTGTTAATCAAGGGGCCAAAATCGACTTTCGGCGCTTCGGTTTCGCCTTCCTCTACCAGCAAAGGGTGCCCGATTTGCAGGCTTTTTACCGTACTGATATATGTTTCCAAAAAAGCAGGGAACAAATCGCGTTGTACCACCCATCGTACATAGGCGGTGCAACGCTGTTTGCCGTATTCATACCCTTTTTTAATTTGAGCGGCCAAATCGGGCCATTGACTGTAATCCCATATCCCATAAGCATTTACGCCTTCCATTTCGAGCATGTGGCGCTTGTGGTTGTCGATCAAACTAAGGGAAATACCGCGGCCGTGGCTTTTGCCACCCACATAAGACATGGCAGCAATTTCCGGACTTTGAATCAGGGCTTCGCTCAATTCACCGCCGGAGCCACTAATTAAAGTAAAGGGCAGTCCGACGCGACGTGCCAACGCAACAGCCAACGAAAGTGTGTATAAACCGCCATCGGTGGGCACTTTAGCAATCACACTGTTACCGCAAAGTGCCTGTATCAGCATGGAATGCATGAGCACGCTCATGGGGTAGTTCCAGGAGGCAATATTGCTTACCAAACCCAGTGGCGGCCGACCGGCACTGAATTCTTCTGTTTTTTCCAAATACCATTCAACGCCTTCGATGCACCGATCTACACTGGTGCGGGACTGAAGCACGGGTTTGCCAATTTCCCAGGAAAGCAGGTAGGCCAACAAATCGCGGTGTTTGCGAAAAGCATCGAGGGTTGCTTCAACGCGGGTGCGGCGTTCGTCAAAAGAAAGATGGCGCCAGCTGTCAAATTCTACCGCAGAAGCCGCCACGGCTTTTTTGCCTTCAGCGGCATTCAGCATGGGCAAATAACCCAATTGCGTGCCATCGATCGATGAAAAAATGGGTTTGCCATTGCCGGAAAGCTTCCATTCGCCCGCAATATGGTTGAGCAAATGGCCATTGCTGCTGTCAAACATTTCAGGAGCAATGGTTTTAACCTGGTCTACTAAAACAGACCATTGTGCAGCAGGAAGTATAATTTTTGACATAAATGTTGGGTAAATCCAATTTTGATGAAGATAAGCGGATTCGTTACTTTTTTTAAACTGGGCACCTAACAAATAATCAATTCTTAATGTTGTAACTGTATTTAGATGGGATTAAAGGAGGCTTGCATTCGGATTGAGCAAAGGGGCGGCGTCCATTGGCGTCCATACCCCCAATCCTGTTGATTTAAGACCTAAGATTACATGATTTAAGATTTAAGATGGAAGTGCGTTTTGTGGGCCATCTATTTGCATCTTAATGATTTGCAACGAATTATGCGCACAGATTGCTTTTTGTAGTGCTAAGCGTTTTACCGCCATCTAAAATCTTAAATCATGTAATTTTAAATCTTAAATCCTTTTGTCACCGGCATTGCCGAAAGAACCCGTGGATCTCCATTATTTACGCAACATCACTTTTTGCACCGCGCGCGCGTTACGCGCATCCCGCACCCGCACGTAATACACGCCCGAGACCTGTGTGCTCAAATCAATTTGTGCATTAAGTTGCTGATTTACAACAGGAAACTGCTGAAAAACAACGGTAGCGCCCAAGGCATTCACAATACTTACTTCCACCTGATCCTGTTCCAAGCCGCTGGATTGAATGTTAAATTGGCCATTACCCGGATTTGGGGAAATGATGGTTTGCGCGTCTAGGTTGTTTTCGTGGGTAGCCGTAGCCTGTTTGTAATCCAGGTAAGCCACAATCAGCGAAAGGAATACAATATCGCCATCTACAATTTGGGCAGCGGGCGACCAAAGGCGTTCGTCGTTTTGTTGAACGGCAATGGCCATGTTTTCCGTCGGGAAATAGAAGGCGTTTGAGTTGTAAATCAGCGAGCCATTATGTCCCCAGTTTTCAATGCCCAAGGTGGTATATTGCATGGCTCCGAGCCCGTACGCGAGGCCGCTACTGGGTTGTTGGAAAAAATCAGTTTGCATGGCGGCGAGGGTGTTGGCATTCAATACATGGCCGCCGTGTACCCGTTCGCTAAAACGCACGAGGTCTTCCGGGGTCGTAATGAAGCAACCAGCGCTCGTCGCCAGGCTGAACAACCCGACATCCGGGATACCTACGCCCTGAAAGTCTTCCACGATATTATCCCCGTTTTGATCCGAAAAACAGTGTGCAAAAGGCTGTACACCAGGGGTTTCAAACGGATACGCAAAGGTGTGTGTAAGTCCCAGCGGCGTCAACACTTGCTCGCGGACCGCTTCATACCAGGCTTTACCCGATATTTTCTCAATAAGCCGACCTGCCAGCAGGAAATTTGTATTAGAATAAGACCAATCGGTGTTGAGTGGAAAATTCGGAGCCAGCACGTAATGGCTCAAGATGGTGTCAATCTCCCAAATGCTGTCCAGATTTTGCACCAGCGCCGTATTCATGGCGGGGTTTTCGTTGATATAATCATTAAAACCGGTGCGATGACTCAGCACCTGACGCACCGTAGCCGCTCCATTGATGTTCGGATAAGGGTCGAGGTACTTACTGATTTTGTCATCCAGACTTAACAAGCCTGCGTCCACCATTTTAAGCAAGGTAACCGATACAAAACTCTTGGAAATACTGCCCATGCCCATCAAATGGTCGGTGGTAAGGGGCAACGTACTCGGTAATTCCTGACTTACGCCGCTTGCTTTTTTCCAAACCGTACCATCGGGTAACAGTACCGCCGCCGTAAATCCTTTGATCGGGGAGAGGGCCACAATGCTGTCAAAAGCGTGGGTAAGTGCTGCTTCCAGGGAGCCTGCAAACGAAGGCGAGGCGGCCTTATTAGGAATATTTACCCCCATTTTTTCAATATTGGCCTTGGGCGCGGGCATAAATGGTGTTGTCGAATTAGACTGTGCCCAAATGCTGCTGCTGCACACCAGCACAAAAAACGAAATCAGGATTTGTTGTTTCATAAAATCAAAGTTTAGCAGAATTTTTTAAGTTGTACTTCGCGCTGCTTGCTTTTGTGCATGGCCTTCGGCCTAAATCATTGAAGATCAGCGCTCAGCATGACAATAAATGCTGCCTTTCAGGCGGCGTTTAGTATAATTAGGGTACCACAATTTCGGCACTGCTGCTGCTGTAAGCAACAAAGCACCCCAAAGCACCTCCCGTAAAATTAGTATTGGGGTTGGCAGGCGCGGCAGAAAAACCGCCGTTGTCTAGGAGAATATTCGACAAAGTGAAGTAAAAATCGTACACTTTGGCATCAATCGATTGCATTTCAATACTGATGTGGTCGCCCCGTTTGAAGGTATTAAAGCTGGCATTTGCATTCACGTTATTGCCGTCAATGTTTTTGTCATTGAAAACGATCAATTCTTCCGACATCGGCACGAGGGTGTCGTTAACGGTGATCAGCAAGCGATAATTGTTTGCTATAATCGCCGGATCGGTAAAATTGATGTACACATTATAGGTCGTATCTTTCGAGCCAAGGCTTTGGAAAGGTGCTTCCTCCAAGGTGAGCGCATCCAAAGGTACCACAGGCGGTAAATAGGATTTGGCCTCGTAGGTTTTATCTCCAATTGTTACCGTGAGGGTATAGGATTTGCCTTCCTGGGCCGTGATTGTTTTGCTGTAATGTCCCTTTGCTTCAAACGGAATGATGGTAGAAACACCGTTTTCTTCCTGCAATACCACACTGGCATTGTTGATGGGGGTTGGGTCGGTGGCGGTAAAATAGTCGCCCGTTTGGGTTACCTGCACGGTAAACAGGTTGGTGCCGGGCATCAAGGCGGCTTCGATTACGACCCGGGGCGCGCTGTTGTTCAAATCAACTTCAACTACTTTTTCGCACGACGTAAAAATGGCGGCCAGCGCTATAATGCAGATCCAAAAGATTGGAAACATGGGAATTCGTGGCATGTTTATTCTTTTAAAAAGTTTAAAAAAAGGAATTTAGAATTTAAAATTATACGTAATGGAAGGAATCCAGCGGAACAAAGTCGTTTGCACGGCTTCTGTTTGTTGCGGATTGCCTTCTTTGGGCCGGAATGCGATGGAATAAGCATTTCGGCGGCCGTAGGCATTGTACGCCGAGATATTCAGGCTGGATTCGCGGTTTTTGCGCTTGCGGAATTCGCGGGTCATGCCCAAGTCCAAGCGGTGGTAATTCGGGAAGCGGTAGCCGTTGCGTTCGGTGTAATAAGGCACCACGGTTCCTTCAAAGTAATAGCGCCCGGAAGGAAAGGTCACGGCATCACCTGTGTTGAATACCCAGTTGGCCGAAACCTTCCATTTTGAATTGAGGTCGTACATCGCCACAATGGAAAGGTCATGGATGCGATCCTGGCGGGCGGAGTAGGCCTTACCACCGTCGATGGCGTCAAATTTGCGCAGGGTGCGAGACAGCGTGTAGCCTACCCAACCGGTGAGTCGACCTTTGTTTTTGCGTACGAAAAACTCTGCCCCATAAGCTTCCCCTTTCCCATACACCAATTCGGCTTCTACAGAGCTGTTGAGCAGCAAATCGGCGCCATTTCGGTAATCAATCAGGTTTTGCATGTCCTTGTAATAGGCTTCTATGGAAAACTCAAACTGGTTGTCGTTCAAGTTTCGGAAATAGCCGAGGGCCAGTTGGTCGCCAATTTGCGGCTTGATGTTGTTGCTGCTGGGTACCCAAATATCCGTTGGAGCAGAGGTGGTGGAGTTGGACAAAAGGTGCAGGTACTGGTAATTGCGGTTTAAGGATGCCTTGATGGAACTTTGGGCGTTGATTTGGTATTTTGCGCTGATACGCGGCTCCCAACCGCCGTAATACTGGATGGATTCGCCTTTTTTATACTTTTTTTCGGTCAAAATATTGCCTGATCCATCAAATGTATAGGCCGTTCCCGCACCTACATAATTGAAGAAAGAATAGCGCAAACCATAATTCAAACTCCAGGTCGTGTTGATTTTCCAGTCATTTTGAAAATACCCGCCGCCTTCGTACGAGTATTTCTGGTCGAGTTTCAGCGCATTCACGGAGCTGTTTTCAGGGGCTTTGATCTGGCCGGGCAGGAAATTGTGTCGGATCACATTGAAGCCAAATTTGAAACTATTGTTTTCGTTGGAAAACCACGAAAAGTCCTGCTTCAGGTTCCAGTCCTGAATTTGCGAACCAATGCTGAATTTGCTTGAAGAATCGGCTGCAATGTTGAATTTGTAGTCGTACTGGCTGTAAATCAAGGAAGTATTGGAAAACAGGCGGTCAGAAAACAAGTGGTTCCAGCGTACCGTACCTGTTGCATTGCCCCAATCGAAACCGAAACTGTTACCTGCGCCAAACACATCGCGCCCGAAATAGCCGCTCAGGTAAACCCGGTCTTTTTCCGTAATTTGATAATTGGCCTTCAGGTTGAGGTCGTAGAAGTATAATTGGGATTCGCGCAGACTTTTGTTTTTCGACAGTTTCAGAAAAACGTCAGCATAGGTGCGGCGGCCGGATACGATAAAAGACCCTTTTCCCTTGGTAATCGGGCCTTCGATGGCAATTTTGCTGGAAATGATTCCAATTCCGCCCGAAACACCGAAGTTTTTGTTGTTGCCGTCTTTCATGCGAATGTCGAGAACCGATGCGATACGTCCGCCAAATTCGGCCGGCATGCCGCCTTTGTACAGGGTAACGTCCTTGATCGCGTCGGAATTGAACACCGAAAAGAAGCCCAAAAGGTGGGAAGCGTTGTACACGGGCGCTTCATCGAGCAAAATGAGGTTCTGATCTGCGGTGCCGCCGCGTACATAAAAACCGCTGTTGCCCTCGCCTGCTGATTTTACCCCGGGCAGCAATTGGATGGTTTTGAGGATGTCGGGTTCGCCAAACAAAACTGGTACCGCTTTCACGTCTTTGGGCGACAGTTTGGTGACGCTCATTTCCGTTTTGGTGATGTTTTGGTCTTCGCGTTCGGCTTTAACTTGCACCTCCATCAGGGTATTGTCGGCCGTACCCAGCTCAAAATTCCGGCTCAAATCGGCTTCCAGGTTAATTTTTTCGGAAATGGTGGTGTAGCCGAGGTACTGTACCCGCACGGTGTATTTTCCTTTGGGCAGGGTGAGCGAGTAAAACCCGTAAGCATTGGAACTGATGCCGGTGCCGGGCAATTCGGCGATGCTGAGGGTTGCGCCGATGAGGTCTTCGCCATTGGCAGCGTCTTTAATGGTTCCCTTGAGGGTTGCTTTTTGGGCAAAAAGGCCGGTACTGAAAAGCAGTACCCACAACATCAATACCATCCGCCCTTGTTTTTGTTTTTGTAGCATAATCGTTGGTTGTTATCTTTGCTACTGTGACGGACGGGGAGGCTGGTACCCTTATGCGTGCGGGGAAATATTTCTCAATAACAAAACAACAACTCGATTTATACCTATAATTTTATAATGATGAAAAAGTCTCTTTATCCTATAATCTTGCGTTTCGCTTTAGCATTTACCCTAATTTCCATCCTGGATGATGCTTTGCAGTTATTCAACTACCATCCCCTGAACAATACAGACCCCTGGGGAAGGTATGTGCTACCACTAATCACAACTGCTTGTATGGAACTTTTTTACACAAAAAACGCTCCAATGCCCAACTCCACCCCCTAAATCGGAAATCCCAAATCCAATCGGAAATCGGATATCATGTAATCGGATATCGGAAATCTCCACCTACCGCACCAAAATCACCGAATTCACATTCCCTTGCAAATCCGATTCCGTGCGCGGGTTCGCCGGATCGGTCATCCAGTTACCATCCACAATAAATTTATACAGGTGTTTTCCGTGGCCGAGCGGCAAATCAATCGACCAGCCGTTGGTTGTCCGGTTCATCAAAATGCCCGTTGGATCCCAATTGTTGAAATTTCCCGCCAAATGGACGTTTTGTGCTTCCGAAAACCCTTTTAATTCGAAATGAATGGTTTTGGCCAAGCGCAAAACAGAGTTAAAGGTATTGTATTCATTATAGCGTTTTTCGGGATTGCCCGGGTCGTGCATCCAAACACTATCAACGATAAATTTGTACTCATAATCGGCGGGTAAAAGCGTCAGGTGGGCGCTCCAGCCTTCCGCAGTGGGTTTCATTTCGAGAGTATGTTCGTCCCAATTGTTAAAACTGCCTGTTAAAACCACCTTTTTGGCAGATTTAAACCCTTTTAATAAAAACGCCACGTTGCCCGTATCCTTTGCGACGGGCGCCACATTGGGGTTTTGCAAATCGTACCAACCGAGCATGCCTTTTTTGCGCAGCGCCGTTTGCGGGTCTGTAAAATAAGTGCCATTGATCACAAATTTGAACTGCCAATTGGGGGCGTCTTTGAATGCGTGGGTCGGTTTGCGCAACTCGAAACGGTAAGTATCCAAGCGTTTCATTTTCCAACCTTTTTCCGACCAATTGTTGAAATCGCCCTGTACCGCAACCTTAAGGATCTTCAGGTCGGCAAAATCAACAGCTGTGCTATCGGAGGCGCGCACTGCTTGAGCATAAGCACGCACATCAAATTCAAACACCACATCTTCCCCTTCAAAGCGATAGGTGCCGTACGGACTTTTCGTTGTATCGACCTGGGCGCTGGCCGTTGCGGGCAGCACCAGAAAAAACAGGCAGCACCAATATGTATTTTTCATTGTATTTTTCATTGATTCAGGGTTGTTTATCGCACTAAACGGTAAATTGTCAAACGCTTTTTGCGGTAATTGATGCTGAGGGGCTGCTGCGCAAAAAATTCGTAGCCCAACATACCATCCATATACGTTTGGTACACCGTATTGATGTCGTCGAGGTTGGTGAGCAAGGTCGCCATGGGTTTGAGCGGAATCGAATCCAATTGCGCATTGTTCAGCATCCCGGACAGCACCTCAATTTTTTCGTTGCCCACCCCGCCCAGGTTTACCCGGCGTCTGATTTCGAAATGATCTTTCAAAAACCGCGCCCCGGCATCCTTGGTAAGCAAATTTTGTTCGGCACCGGTATCCAAACCAAACAGTTTGCGCTTTTTTTCTCCAAATTTAAGGGAAATCATGGCAACGTGCCCGGAAACTTCCAAGGGGAAACTTTGCAACACCGTGTATTCCCAATCGGGGATCCGTTCTATTTGATTGCCCTTGGCATCCAATTTTACCATTACCAACAGGCGCGCGGCATAATCGAACAGAATTTCATAATCTTTAAACACTTCATAACCAATAATACCCAGCAATGCCGTCCGTTTGGCGCGTTCGATATGCCCCAGGTCAATGATCTCCGCCTTGAGTTGGGTAAGCAGCAAGTTGTCCAATAAAAACGTATCGAGGGTGGTATTGCCCAGTACACGCACCTTGCCCGTCACGCTGCCGCCACTTTCTGTGCCGAAGGCAGTCGGTTTACCCAAATAACGGTTGTTGAGCAGCAGGCCGTTCGCGCCCGTATCAAAGAAAAAATTGCCTTCCATTGTGTCAATCCTGGCCCGCACGGTGATGAGCGTACCGGTAAACGTGAACGGAATTCGGATAATATTGGGACTCAACCAGGTCGCCTGGGTAAAAACCAGGTCGGGCGACGTGCTGGCTCGGGCAAGTAGGGGGCTGCCTAAGCAGTTGATCCATAAAAAGAGGGCAAAACAAAGGCGTAGGATTGTTTTCATAGTTGGGGTATAAACGCAAAAAATGGGAATGTGTTTTTAGTGTGAAATACAATCTGTACGTTTGCTTCACAACCGTTTAAAATGATGTACAAGCGCATTTCAAAATTTGCAGTTAGCATTCATCTATTTCTTCTTTTTACAATCCAAAGCAGCGCGCAGGATATTACCCATTTAACAGGAAGTGGTAATTTTACAAATGGCCAAACAACCGCTGAAGAAATACAGCAGATTGCCGTCTTAAACTTTATCGGTGCAAAAAGTACACGTGTAAGCGTATACCCATCCTATTGTTTTAATCCAGATACGAAAATAGGGAATCCATCCAGCATTGACAGTATTATGTTGTTGTTGTACCAGGCGGGCATCAAACCGATGATCCTTTTCGAATATTATGGTTTTTACAATGCTTTAGGGGCAAAAGACAAATGGTATGAAATCGGTAAAAGTTTTGCGGAACGCTGGAGGCCTAATTCACCTTATTTACTTTCAAAAAACATACAAAATTGGGGTATTTCCGTGTATTCGGCAATCAACGAGCCGGATATCAATACGCCTTATATACCAAGGACGATCTTAGAGGGTACAGAAAACTATCATGATGCCTTGGAAGGACTGGCAGATGGCGTTCATTCGATTGATTCAAGTTTAAGGATCATTCCTGGAGGATGGGCATCCCAAAATGCCTTTAGTTGGAATGATGCCAATGGTTATGGCACCGCCATCGTAGACTTAATCAATTCGGGGAAATTGGCCGGATTCGATTTGCACACGTACAATGATAATACGTATGCACCGATCGTCGATAAACAGCAAGAATTTTATTGGAGGTATTGTGCGCAAGCCGATTTTAATGAAATACAGCAAGAAATTGGTATTAATAAACCCATTAAATTTTACTCTACTGAATTTAGCTACAAAGCCAATATTCTGGGAATCGGCGAAGAAGAATCGGCAAAAAGACTTTTTACTTGTATTTGGAACAATTTAGGGGTGGTAAAAAGGGATGGTTTTACGCACGCCACTGAATTTGCACTGGTTTGGAATTTGTACCACACGGTGGAATTTGATTCTGTATACGGTATGTGCAATCAATTCATGCCTTATATTCCAAATTTAAGAGGAACAACGTTCAAACGCGCGATGGAATTAGGTGCGGGTATGAATTTCACCGCATTAGATCCCAATGGATCCGGCATATACAAATTGACCAATGGCTTAAAAGATATGTGGGTGTGGCAAAATTATTACCGCTGGAGTCAAATAAACGGGACGTCCTTCACGATTGATTTGCCCGCCGATGCTTCGAAAATCATGCTGTACGGTTTTGATGGTTTAAGAGATTCCGTGGAAGTGGCTGGGAAACAAAACTACACCTTTACGCAGCTGCCAGAAAGTGAAACATTGGTGTTTGTAATTTTAAGAGCACCCATTGTTGCTGAAAACACCCCGATGAACGTAAAGGATCATCATCCGTGGACCATTTTCCCGAACCCGGCAACAAATACGGTTTCCGTTAAATTGGAAGGCGACCCTGTTCTATATCAAAACGCGATTATCCAGATAAAAGACATGACAGGCAGGC
This sequence comes from Saprospiraceae bacterium, assembly GCA_040397785.1. GTDB lineage: Bacteria > Bacteroidota > Bacteroidia > Chitinophagales > Saprospiraceae > M3007. The sequence goes on from JBBAVI010000003.1 coordinate 59,558, forward strand.
TGCTGTTAACGGAAAATATTCATGCTGGCGATCATTCTATTAATATGAATGCTTATAGTGCGGGTGTTTATATCCTGGAGGTAAGCAATCCTTTAACCAAAACTTGCATTAAATTAATTAAAATGTAATTGGGTTGGGATTTTACACTTCGGTCTTTATCATTTTGCGCATGGCCTTTGGCCTAAATCAATAAGCGCACATAAGCCCGCTCCAACAAGTCTAATACTTCATCACTTACATCTAAATCATACGTATGGAAATCAAATTATGTACACTTTGCCTGCTGCTGGTCAGTATTTATACAAAAACATTTGCCCAAATTAATTGGCAACCCACCAATGGTCCGGAAGGTGGAGGCTTCTCAACTATTTACGATGATGGCCAGTACGCCTTTGCTACTGATGAATATCAGTTTTTTAGAACCAGTGATGGGCTAAATTGGGAACAATTGCCGTTTGGAAACATTTGGCCCTTGGCGACTTCGGCGACCAAACTGGCTGGGGGAAAAGGATATGGGTATACTTATGGCCCAATATTGGACTACAAGTTTGTGGTAAGTAATGATCATGGCAGTACTTGGATTGAGGGCACCCCGCCCCCCACTTTATATGGCTATTGTAACAGCATTGCTATATGCTCGCATGGTATATATGTACCGGATACTTATTTGGGGCTTCTTTTTAGGACACAAGATGATGGTCTTACTTGGGACACGATAACCGCACCTGGTATGTATTGTTATGATGTGCAGGCCTTTGAGGATCAATTATATGTAAACTGCGATTCCAGATTTTGGCGGCTGTCTTCAAACGGAATCGACTGGGAAGTTGTGTCACCTTTATTTGGCAGTAACGAATACCCCTTTTACATGTTCGCTTCCGATTCCCTTTTGTTTTTTGCTACTGAAACCAACCTTTGGTGCTCCAGTAATGCAGGCGGGACCTGGACTAAAACCCCCATTCTAAAACACTACAGTGCTAGCAAATTTTACAAAATTGGAAACAGGGTATATACACGTGGCGGGCAATCAGGTATTTTGTACACCGACGATTTTGGACATAGTTGGCAGGAATTGCCCATCTCCCAGAGCTTGGGCGCGTTTGAAATGGCAACAGTAGGAGGGCAATTATTGTGCGCTGGCTCAAACAAAGGGGTGTTTAGATACGATGCCTCAAACCAACAGTTTGTCCCCTGCAACAATGGCCTTAACTCTGCATCTGTAAATTATTTGGATGCTGGCAATGGCGAATTGTGGGCTGCTTGTGGAAATGGTGTGTTTTCGTATGATCTGGCATCAGGAAATTGGGCTGACAAAGCACTTTTGCCCCTCCCTTACCTTTATTTTGAAAAGGTGGCAGTTAGTCCTGCTGGAAAAATAATGGCCAGCGAAATTTATACATTCCGTTTTTACCTATCCGCAAATGGCGGCGCTTCTTGGGACACGATCGTCCCTTATGACTCACTATATTTGGGCGATGTCGATGTGAATAAAATATATTGGGTGGGAGAAAATATATTGATCAAGGCGAATTGGGGCAGAGATGCTTGGTCAACTGATCTCGGTCAAACCTGGGAGTTTGGTAGTTTTCCTGATAAAATTGTCCTTTTCGCAGACCAATATTTTGGGATTAAACCGTCCGAGGGACTTGTTGGGAGTGATGACTTTGGTTATAGTTGGCACCCAGTTCCGGGTCCAAATGGTTTCACTATTGCTTGGCTTTATGCTACCGAAGACAAACTTTTTGCACTGGGTTATGATAACAAAGGCAGAACCAAAATTTATAGCACTTCCGATCAAAGCACGTGGACCTATTCCTGCGAAGGGCTACCGGAGATAGAACTATCTGAATTTGACTTCTTTCCCTATCAAGGTGGAATTTGGCATAGTGGCAACCGATATTACCTGCATCATAACTCTATTGGCTTTTTCACCTCCCTGGACACCTGCAAAACCTGGCTCCCGGTAGAACGATACATCTATGGTGTAATGGAAGCATCAGATACGACCTTTTACCGTGGTAACTTATTTGGCGGTGTTCTCAAAACAGGTTTGCCCCAAAATTACGGGGCGCTTTCCACCGGCCATGTGTACAAAGATGACAACAACAACAGTGTGTGGGATCCTAATGAAGCCGCATTGCCCAACCTTTCGGTCAGCATTACAGAACCCGGTGCCTGGTATCCCTATTGGTTTGTAAATACTGAATCAGATGGTCGCTATTCGATTGGTAGTTTGCCCGATTCCAATGATACACTGCGGGTGGATGTTCCATCTATATACGTGGAAAACATCAATCCGCCGCAACGCATTGTAACAAATGCGGGCAATAACCGCGATTTTGGTGTTCATTTCAAACAAGACATCACCGATGTATCCATCTCCGGATTCTTTGTAGGACGGCCCAGACCAGGATTTCCACTCGACGCTTTTATCGGGTATGCCAATGTAGGGACCGTCCCTGCCAGTGGAAAAATCGGTATCAAACTCGACCCGAAATACAATTTTGTTGGCGCCGAACCGCTCCCCACTGCAATGGTCGGCACCGATAGCCTGATTTGGGATTTTGACTCCATTCCGCTTTTTAGCCAGCAGCAGATTCGAATTTCCGGGGTGGTAGATGTTTCCACGGTACTTGGCAGTTCCTTTAAATTAAACGGCCACATCGAACCCACTTTATCCGATTTTAAACCTGGTAACAACCATTTCGTGCGCATCGACACTGTGGTAGGCTCCTTCGACCCCAATGAAAAACGCGTTGAACCGGCACAAGGGCTTACCCCAGCCGAAATCGCGGCCGGAAAAGAACTGGTGTACACCGTGCATTTTCAAAACACCGGCACTTACCAGGCCGACCGGGTACGTATCACCGATATGCTGGATACTGCTTTAGATGTCAAAACATTACGCTTAATCGCATCAAGCCATGCGATCTCCAGTTTTCGCCTGCTCCCGGGCAATTTGCTGGAAGTCGTCTTTGATCAAATCGCCTTGCCCGATAGCAACAGCAATGAACCCGCGAGCCACGGTTTTGTTTCCTTTGCCATCCAGCGCAACAAAGCCTTCAACAAAACCCGTAAAGTCCTAAATACGGCTGCCATTTATTTTGATTTCAACGAACCCATCATTACCAACACGGTAATTACGCCGGTAGCAACTCCCACGGTGTCGAGTTTTGAACCGAATATAACGGATTCAAAGTTCGCTGGATTGATCATCACACCCAACCCAACCGCCAAGGATTTTGTGGTTGATACCCGTGGCCGCTTGTCGGGCGCTGGAAACATGGAGCTGTTCAACGCACAAGGGAAAATATGCCTTTCAATACCCGTGACCGACTTGTCAGGTCCAATCAATGTAGCCATTACCGGCTTAACGGAAGGTGCTTACATGGTGCGGGCTACTGGTAAAAATGGGGTTTTGTTTGGGAAAGTGGTGGTTGTGCGCTGATAAGTGTGTGTACTGAAGTGGATTTTATGATTGATGATGCATCATTGCCGAGTTGCCTGGATGTTTTGGGTGGCTCGGCAATGAAATTTTAAATAGCGGGTAGTCTTTGTTTTTTTAAGCGCGATGCCCAGCGGTGCTTTGGTCTTCCTGAAGTGCAAGGCGTCAGACTTAGAATGTTGACTTAAGGAGGATGGGAAGCAGGTTATTTGATTGTGATGTAGCAAGATCATTATATTTACCCAAAAAGCATCTAACTTTGTCTTGGAGAATTAGAAGAAATGCCGAAGAAAGATACTTTTCACGAAACTGTAAAGACAGCACTTCGCAAAGAAGGCTGGAATATTACCAATGATCCGCTTTTTGTCCCAACAGAAGGAGGTGTGAACTTTTTCATAGATTTAGGGTTGAAAGGGATTATAGGCGCAGAGAAAGAAGGGCGTAATATTGCTGTTGAGATTAAGAGTTTTGATGAAAATACGCCAGTTTACAGTTTTTACGAAATACTTGGCCAATTTTTAATGTATGAAATGGCTTTAGAAGAACAGACCCAGCCTTGGGAACTTTATATTGCTCTATCAAACCTGGGTTTCAAAAAATTAGATGAAGCCCCAATTTTTAGCCGCGCAATTCAAAAATTTGGTCTTAATTTCATTATATTTGAACCTCAAACCGAAACCATCATACAATGGAAAAAGTAAAAAAATATCAAAAGGCAATTTTAAATTTGCTGGAAGAATACGCTGCAATTACATCTCCGTTTATGCCAGATGTCCTAAACAAAGTAATTGCTGACACCAAAAGTCATCAATATCAACTTATTCGGATTGGGTGGTATAAAGATCGTCATGTACACTACACCGTATTTCATTTTGATATCATAAATGGTAAAATTTGGATTCAAGAGAATCGGACGGATGTTAAGATAGATGAAGAACTCATTTCGGCGGGCGTATTACCTAAAGATATAATGTCAGGTTTGCAACACCCACTACTTCAACGATTGGTAGAACAAAGTGTATCTATGTAATTATACTTAATGCCACGAACGATCAGCTATACGCTTCTCTGAAAATGATACCCAATAATATCATACCCCTGCTTGATCCAAAACCGCACCCCCTTTTTGTTGGCCACATAACAATTGAGTTCAGACGCGATGCAGCCCTGGGAACGGCCATATTCGAAGATCCAGGCCAGCATTTGTTCGCCAATACCCTGACCCCGGTAATCGGGATGAATGATTACGTTATCGGGTTCGATGTGTTTGCCGACATAAAACTTGGTCATGATCCACAAGCCGGAAACCCCAATTAGGCGATCCCCGTCGTACGCGCCCACGCACACATATGCCTGGGTGCGCATCTCTGCCAGCCGAGCCATCATGGTAGTTTCGTCGGATTTGGGGTTGAGCAGCATTATAGAGGGCAGGATGGAATGGAGCGATTCATCGGGAATCAGGGTAAAATGCGGCATTTTATGCAAATTTTTAAAATAAGGTTGAAAAATTACTCCCGTCCAAACCCGATCATCCGCCGTTCTTTTTTGGGTGTTTCCGCAGGTTCCGGGGCTTCCAGGGCGGCAATTGCATCGGCACGGGCCTGATTTTCTTCGCCCAACCAATGCAATACGGTGTGAATATCGGATAACTCTTTGCCCATAAACACTTCCATCTCGGCAATTTTCAGGGCCAGCGCCTGGTGTGCAAATGCAAAATGCCGCAAGGAAACAAAGGCCCGGATGATCTCGATGTTCATTTCAACTGCCTTGGGGCTGTTCAAAATGCCGGACAGCATTGCTACGCCGTGCTCTGTAAAGGCAAAAGGCAAATAACGGGTGCCGCCTTTCTTTGAGGTCGCATTTTGCGACCTCAATGTTTCAAACTCCGCTTTAGTGAGTTCGAACATAAAATCTTCAGGGAAACGATCTATGTTCCGACGAACGGCTTCTTTCAAGCGCTTCGTTTCGGTACCAAAAAATGCTGCCAGGTCATAATCCAGCATTACTTTTTGATCGCGGATAGAATGTATTTTCGATTGTATAATTTGTATTTCCATGGGTTTATAGCGGGTGCAACGGGCCCTTTGTTTAGAAACACAAACATAAATGATTTGGGCGCTAAGTTCAAACGCAATTCAGCCATGCGTTGGTCTTCCCGAGTAACTTATACAGGTGCTGAAACAATCAAGTCAAGCAGCCCACATATGCCTGCTCCAATAATAATCGTCCAGGATATCCAGTCCTTGAATTCATTGTTTTTGTGCTTAAGAAACAAAATATGAAGTCCTAAATGCGCCATCATAAAAATGTTAAATCCCTTTATAAATGAGCTTAAGTCCTGAATATGTGTCAGTTGCCAATATCCCTTTTGCACGCTTCCTTCCAAAGATAAATTTAAAGTACTGGATCAATTTTCGAAACGGGTTATTTTTACTGCCAACGCAATGCCCCGCAGCGCTTTGGTCTTTTGACCAGGCGCATAAAATATTACTTTGAGGTCACAAAATGCAACCTCAAAGTATCAAACGCTGCTTGGGTGCGTTTGAACATAAAATCATCGGAGAAACGATCTATGTTCCAACGAACGGCTTCTTTCAAGCGCAACAAAGCGCTTAATTTTGAATCACCGTCAAATCCCCTTTAATCAGTTCTATTGTTCCATCAACCAATCGAACTTTCAAATAATACACATAAACCCCCACGCCCACTTCTTTACCGCCTACCCGGCCGTCCCAGCCCGGCCATTCATTGGGCCCAATGGGTGTATCCAGGATATACACAACGTTGCCCCAACGGTCGAAAATACGCAACTCTTCCATGCGCAACACCGACGGACCAGCACCGATTGTAAACAGGTCATTGTCATTGCGGTTATCCGGTGAAAACACGTTGGGTACATAAACCGGCGAAGTTTTTTTTACAATAACGCGAATGGTCGCTTTGGATACACAACCAAAAGTATCCACTTGCGTAACGGTATAAATACCCGAACTGAAGGGGATCCAGGTTTGGGTAAGGCAATTGGCACAGCTGGTATCGGCCAAAGGCGACCAACTAATACTGCGCCAAACATCCAGGTTGGTTTGGGCTTCGATGATCAATACTTGCCCAAGTTGCACCACCGTATCGGAAGGCAACGAAATAACACCCGATTCGGGCACCACCAACGAGAAGGTCGAGTCGGCAATACAATCGTTGGCATCTTGCACCACAATGTTGTGGATGCCGCTGCCAATGGACGGAATGGTACCACTTACCAGGTTTCCATCCAAAAATACATCATACAACTGAACACCGCCCAAGGGCGTAATGGCCACATCTGCAACCTGTTCACCGCAATCGGGTCGATCTACTGCCAGAATAAACCGCAGGGGATCAGGGGCGTTCAAACTCGTGGTGCCTACTGCAGGACAGCCGTTTTTATCGGTAATCGTAACGGTATAATCGCCTTCTCCCAAATTGCTGGCAGCGGCAAGGGTATCGCCATTGCTCCACAAATATTGGTAGGGCCCAGTACCGCCGCTTACCGATGCCGTGGCCGCACCATCGGTATCACCGGCACAACGCACTCCAAAACCATTGAACGACTGCAACGACGTGGCCAATACCGACAAAGCAGGCGGCGCAGTCACGATACTTTGTAAAGTAAGGGTTGGGCCGGTAGTCTGGGTAATGGTAATGCTAAAGGCGCCTGCCGCCAATCCGGGTATTTGAAAAGCCGTATTCAATCCGGCGGTCGTGCCGCTGCCGGAGTTGCCTTGTCCATCGATCCAGTTGTATTGAAACGGCGGAAGCCCCGAATTGATCAGCACCGTTACCTGGCCATCGTCGTTGTCGGCGCAAGTGGTGGGTATACTGCTAATGACCCCACTTGGCGCGCAAAGGGTTGGATCATACACGGTGATGCGCACCACAACCGAATCACAATCGTCAATACCAAGGAGGGTTTCGATTATTTGACCGGCCTGGGTTTGGTCGCAAGTGGTGCCTGTAATTTGGGTTGTATCCAGCTGCGTCGGGTCGAAAACCACGATGCGGGTTACCACCGAGTCACAGCCATTGATGTTATAGGTGTCAATGAAGGTGCCCGCGTTGTTCGGTTTGCAGGTAAATACATTCACGGTATTGGTGATGGGCGGTGCCAGGGTGGTGTTGGTGATCACCACGGAGTCGCAACCGTTGGAGCCGCTTAAGATGATTTGCGCAATACCAACTTGCGCCGCATTGCAGGTTACGGCAGTTAAAAACGTAGAATCAATCAAACTTGGATCAAACACAACCGTGGTTGTTCGAATCGAGTCGCAACCGTCGATGCTTACCAGCGTTTGGGTAAATACGCCCGCTTCATTGGGTTTGCAAGTGATCGTTGAAAAGGCCAGCGCATAACTTGGGGCCAAGGTACGGTTGGTGATCAAAATGGAGTCGCAGCCATTGACACCCAAAAATATTTGTGCGACCTGGCCCACCTGGCCTGGTAAACAGGTTTTAGCATTTAAAAAGGTGGTATCGATCAAACTTGGATCAAACACAACCGTGGTCGTTACCGTAGAGTCGCACCCAAAAATATTGGTCAAATTTTGGGTAAATACCCCAGCTTCTGCTGGTTTACAGGTCACCGCACTCAGGTTGATGGTATTGCTGGGCAACAAAGTAGTGTTGGTAATCACCAGGGAGTCGCAGCCATCTACACCCACCAGCAATACCTGCGTGGGTACCGCATTGGCAGGAATACAAGTGGTTGCGCTAAGGATCGTGGTATCGATATTGGTCGGATCAAAAGTGATCGTGTTGATCACCGTGGAGTCGCAGCCAAATATGTTGGTCAAATTTTGGGTAAATACCCCTGCATTTGCCGGATTACAGGTAACACCGCTCAAATTCACGGTATTGCTGGGCAGGAATTGTGTGGTAAGAATCACCGTACTGTCGCAACCAAATTGATTGAAAAAGTTGGTAACCACCACGCCGGTATCCAGCGGATTACAACTGCTTGCGCTGAGGTTGGTGATATTGAGCGGATTGACCGTAACGGTGGTATTGGCCAGGGCCGTACAACCCACCGCATCGCTTACAATCACGGCATAGTTGGTGGTTGCGTTGGGTACAACCGTGATGGAATTCGACATTTGGCCGCCGCTCCAGTTGTAACTGGTGCCACCATTGGCAGTAAGGGTCGTGCCATCACCGCTACACAAGGTCGTTACGCCGGTAATGGTCGCCACCGGTGCCGGATTGATGTTTATGGTAAATACTTCTGCCACCCCGGTACACGTGCCGATTTGAGGCGTTACGGTGATTTGGGCAGTTTCTACGGCCGTCACATTTGCACCAATAAAACTCAGGTTTCCGGTGCCGCTTGCCGCCAAACCAATGGCCGGGTTGTTGTTGGTCCAATTATACACCGTGTTGCCCGTGCCAAAAGTCACCGCCACGGGCGTATTGGCGCAAGCATTGGTGATACCCGGATTGGTAACAGTGGGTACGGTAACGACGGTGATATTAAAGGTTTGCGTTGGACCCGTGCAGGTGCCATTTACCGGGGTAACTGAAATGGTGCCGGTAGTTGGACCTGCTACATTTGCTGCGGTAAAACTGATGTTGCCATTTCCGCTGGCGCCCAGGCCAATGGCCGGGTTGTTGTTGGTCCAGTTAAAGATTGTACCGGCGGCGCCTACAAAGTTGACATTCAGCACATTGCCGCCACACACGTTTTGGTCGCCCGGGTTGGTCATCGTCGCTGCCGGTTGCACCGTGATGGCAAAAGTTTGTGGTACGCCGTTACAGGTGCCCAATACAGGCGTAACACTGATGTTGCCCACCAGCGGTGCCGCTACATTGGCAGCCGTAAACATAATACTGCCATTGCCACTAGCCCCCAATCCGATTCCGGTATTGTCATTGGTCCAGTTAAAAGAGGTACCGGTTTGGTTGGCGCTGAAATCAATTTGCAGCACATTGGCGGCACATACCTGCAAATCAGCGGGTTGAGATATCTGTGGGGTAGGGTTGACCGTGATGTTAAATTGAACTGTGGTACCGGTACAGGTGCCAATTTGCGGTGTAATCGTGATCACGGCGGTTTGTGGATTGACTACATCTGCAGAAGTAAACACCAAATTACCTGTTCCGCTGGCCGCCAAACCGATGGCCGGATTGGAATTGGTCCAGTTGAAACTACCCGCGCTGCCACTCAAGGCAATATTGACGGCTTGGTTACCACAAATAATTTGATCGACAGGCGCGATGGCCGTTGGTTGGCTTTCGATGGTAATGGAAAAACTCAGGGGTGTTCCAGGACAACCATTGGCGGTAGGGGTAACCGTTACCACGCCGGTGGTCGTGCTTGCTACATTGGGGCTGGTATAACTGATGTTGCCCGAGCCACTTGCGCCGAGGCCTGTAGCCGTATTGCTGTTGGTCCAGTTAAACGTTGCACCGGCAGTTCCGGTGAAATTGACATTTACAGGCTGACCACCGCATACCAATACATCGGCAGGTTGGTTGAGGGTTGCGGATGGATTGATGGTAATGGTAAACGTGCGCGGTACCCCTGGACAGGTGCCAAATTGGGGTGTTACGGTAATATTGGCAATTTGCTGGGTTGCCACATTGGCGCTGGTAAAACTGATATTACCATTACCCGAAGCACCAAGTCCTACTGCCGGGTTGTCGTTGGTCCAGCTATACGTTACCCCCACTGGCGTACCAGCAAAAGTTACGTTCACGGGGGCGCCAGCACAAACTATCACATTGGCCGGTTGGTTGGCCGTTGGAATGGGCGCTACAGTAACCGTGAAGGTCTGCGGCGTGCCAGGACATCCACTGGCATTGGGCGTTACGGTAATGGTGCCGGTTTGGGTAGTGGCAACATTCGCCGTATTAAAATTGATATTTCCGGTGCCAGAAGCCCCCAAGCCAATGACGGTATTGGAGTTGGTCCAGTTCAGGGTTGGGTTGCCGGTGGCGGCAAAATTGACCACAACCGGATCGCCCGCGCAAACCGCCTGATCCAGCGGGTCGGTCAGTACCGGAGTCGGATTGATGGTGATGGTAAACGTGCGCGGTACTCCTGGGCAGGTGCCAAATTGGGGTGTAACCGTAATATTGGCAATTTGCTGGGTTGCCACATTGGCGCTGGTAAAACTGATATTGCCGGTACCCGATGCGCCCAGACCTACTGCCGGGTTGTCGTTGGTCCAGCTATACGTCACTCCCACCGG
>JBBAVI010000003.1:70322-105743 GCA_040397785.1 Saprospiraceae bacterium
CGCCCAGACCTACTGCCGGGTTGTCGTTGGTCCAGCTATACGTCACTCCCACCGGCGTGCCGGCAAAAGCCACATTCACGGGGGCGCCTGCACAAACTACCACATTGGCCGGTTGGTTGGCCGTGGGAATGGGCGCTACTGTTACGGTAAAGGTCTGCGGCGTGCCGGGGCATCCACTGGCATTGGGCGTAACGGTAATGGTTCCGGTTTGCGTGGTAGCCACATTGGCGGCATTAAAATTGATATCGCCCGTGCCAGAAGCCCCCAGGCCAATAGCAGTATTGGAGTTGGTCCAGTTCAGGGTTGGATTGCCCGTCGCTACAAAATTGACCACAACCGGATCGCCCGCGCAAACCGCCTGATCCAGCGGGTCGGTCAGTACCGGAGTCGGATTGATGGTGATGGTAAACGTGCGCGGTACCCCTGGACAGGTGCCAAATTGGGGTGTAACCGTAATATTCGCAATTTGCTGGGTTGCCACATTGGCGCTGGTAAAACTGATATTTCCGATGCCCGATGCGCCCAAACCTACAGCCGGGTTGTCGTTGGTCCAGCTATACGTTACCCCCACCGGTGTACCGGCAAAAGTTACATTCACAGGCGCGCCAGCACAAACCGTTACATTGGCGGGCTGGTTGGCGCTTGGAATCGGCGCAACCGTAACTGTAAATGTTTGAGGCAAACCGGGGCAACCGCCGGAATTGGGTGTAACGGTAATGGTTCCGGTTTGCGTGGTGGCCACATTGGCTGCATTAAAATTGATATTTCCTGTGCCGGAAGCCCCCAGGCCAATGGCGGTATTGGAGTTGGTCCAGTTCAGGGTTGGGTTGCCCGTCGCTACAAAATTGATTACAACCGGATCGCTCGCACAAACAGCCTGATCCAGCGGGTCGGTCAGCACCGGGGTTGGGTTGATGGTGATGGTAAACGTGCGCGGTACCCCCGGACAGATGCCAAATTGGGGTGTTAAGGTAATATTGGCAATTTCTTGATTGGCCACACTGGCACTGGTAAAACTGATATTGCCAGCGCCGGAAATTCCCAGACCAATGTTGGGGTTGTCATTGGTCCAGTTGTATATGTTTCCCGCCGGTGTGCCGCCAAAGTTGACATTAACGGGTGCCCCACTGCATACCGTGACATCGTTCGGTTGGTTGGCAGTTGGGGTTGGATTGACGGTGATGGTAAAGTTCTGAGGTGTGCCTACACAAAGCCCTATGGTGGGGGTAACCGTAATCGTTCCAGTTGTAATTGCATTTACATTGGCAGCAATAATACTGATGTCGCCGTTACCCGAACCCGCCAGTCCAATAGAAGGATTGGAATTGGTCCAATTAAACGTTGGGCTGCCCGTGCCAGTAAACATCACATCTACTGGATCGCCGCCGCAAACCGATTGGTTGGGCGGGTCATCCACCGTTGGGGTCTGGTTAATGGTGATGGTAAAGGTTCTAGGCGTACCTGGACAGGCACCCAATTGAGGTGTAACCGTAATGGTTGCTATTTCCTGGTTGGCACTGTTGGAGCTGGTAAAATTGAGATTACCCGATCCGGAAGCGCCCAAACCGATGCTCGTATTGTCATTGGTCCAGTTGAAAGTGGTGCCCGCAGGGGAACCGCTAAAATTGACGGCCACAACTGCGCCACCGCATCTCACGACATTTAAAGGTTGATTGACCGTTGGAGCAGGATTTACAGAAATATTAAACAACTGCGAAGGGCCGGTACAACCCGCAATACTAGGCGTAACCGTGATAATGCCCGTTGTAATGCCGCCCACATTGGCGGCCGTAAAATTGATATCTCCCGTGCCTGACGTACCTAATCCGATGGAAGCATTAGAGTTAGTCCAGGAATAGTTGGGACTGCCGGTTCCAGTAAACACCACATTTACCGGATCGCCGCCGCATACCGAAAGATTCGCTGGATCATCGACGGTAGGTCTAGGGTTCACCGTAATTGTAACCGTAACGGGTGGGCCGGGGCAGGTGCCATTTTGAGGCGTCACAGTAATGGTGGCGACTTCCTGATTGGCTACGTTGGCGCTGGTAAAATTGATGTTCCCATTTCCCGAAACCCCCAACCCTACAGCCGGGTTGTCATTCGTCCAGCTATAAGTGGTACCACCACCGCCACCGCTAAAGGGCACATTTACCACGGCTCCTGCGCACACTGTAATATCGGCAGGCACATTCATATTCGGGGCCGGATTGACCGTAATAGTAAAGGTTTGGGCTGGGCCAGGGCAAGATCCCGAAGGTGTAACTGTAATCGTTCCGGTTTGGGTAGAAGCTACGTTGGCAGCAGTAAAACTGATGTCTCCAGTACCATTGGCCCCGAGTCCAATGTTGATATTGCTGTTAGTCCAGTCGTAAGAGGAGCCAGTGCCGGTAAAAGGCACATTGACGGCATCATTGGCACAAACGGATACGTTGGCAGGTTGGTTGACCGTTGAGCCTGCTGGAGCGGGTGAAGATGGCGGTACTACACAACCCGCGCTGCCATACGTATTGGTTAAGGGCAAATAATAAGCGCCATCTACGTTGGCAACCGAACCTAAGGTATAGGTAATCGTTTGAGAAGCGCAACCAGAACCCGCAATATCAAAAACTGTGGTACGGGTACCGCCGCCTGCATTGGTGAAGGCACCGGCCGTACGGGTACATCCGCTGGAAACCACATAAACACACTGACCTGCACCGCAAAGCGAAGAAAAGTTGTAAGAACTGGTAGATCCCAGACTCGTCTGGAAAATAACGATGCTATTGGGGGGTACAATAAAACCATCGCCAATAGAAATCAGGTTGGAACAACCCGTGTACGCGCCAATATTACCGGCTGCAATGCCGCAGGGGGTGCCAGGCGCTACGTTGTTTACATTGGTATTAACGTCATTGTTTTGCGGGGAAATGATATTATTGTTTGCATCATAATTGATGATGATGTCTGTTGTATTGAATCCCCCGCCGGAATTAATGATAAGAAATTCATTCAATTGCTCCGTTCCGCAAGCATTTACCAGCATGGCTTCTACTTGTGGACATTGTGCTTTAACAATGAAGGGGGTGGAACAAACAATAAGTGAGGTGAGCAGATATAGTGCGCGCAATCGAATCATAGTAATGATCAATCTTAAGGTTGAGGGAAGAGGAAAAACCAGATTATTCCGTGCAGGAGCGAGGATGATCAAATAAATAAAACGCAAAGATAATACGATTACTTGCGTGCATTTAAGGCTTACCTTGTTAATTAATCATTTCTTTATGCCAAAAGTGCAGGATCAAATACTGTACACGCCCTGAAATGTTTGAAATGGCGTATCTTTGCGGCCCAATTTTATAAGATACCATGCTCGAGAAATTACCTGCTATCCGCGATAAATACCTGCACCTGGAAGAACAACTGTCCGACCCCGGCATTGTGGCCGATATGGACAAATCCAAAAAGGTGAACAAGGAGTACAAAAAACTCCAGCCTATCATGCAGGCTTTTACCCAATATGAAAGAACGCACCAGGATATAGAAAGCGCCCGCACACTGCTTACGACCGAAACGGATCCGGAAATGCGCGAAATGGCCAAAGATGAAATCGAAAGCCTGCTCCCCGCCTTAGATGCCCTGGAAGAGCAATTGAAAGATATGCTCACGCCCAAAGATCCGGAAGATGAAAAGGACGTGATTTTTGAAATCCGTTCGGGTACCGGTGGCGATGAAGCGGCGTTGTTTGCCGGCGATTTGTACCGGATGTATATGCGCTATTTCCAGGACCAAAAATGGGAAGTGGAAGTGGTAGACGAAACCCCCGGCTCTGCGGGCGGTTATTCCAAAATTATCCTGGAAGTAAGCGGTGACAATGTATATGGCCGACTAAAATTCGAATCGGGCGCACACCGGGTACAACGCATTCCCGAAACTGAGGCAAAAGGCCGGGTACATACTTCAGCCGCCACGGTGGTGGTGATGCCCAAACTGGAAATGGAAGATGTGGACATCCGCAAAGAAGATATTCGGACCGACGTGTTCCGCGCGAGCGGTGCAGGTGGTCAGCACGTAAATAAAACGGAATCCGGGGTGCGTTTTACCCACTTACCCACGGGTGCTGTGGCGGAAAGTACCGAGAGCCGTTCGCAGCACAAAAACCGCGACATCGCCATGGGCCGCTTGATCCAGGTGATCCGCGATGCCCAAGTCAATGCCCACAACTCGAGTATTGCGTCCGCGCGTCGTTCGCTCGTAGGCACAGGCGACCGCTCTGAAAAGATCAGAACCTATAACTGGCCACAAAACCGGGTTACCGACCATCGTTTGGAAGGTGATAACAAGAACTTTAACCTCGATAAAGTGGTGGAAGGCGATTTGGAAGGCTTGATTCAGGCGCTGATTATTGCCGATAATGCGGCAAAATTGCAGGAAGAGGCGGCGTAAAAGTCAAACTCACCTCCGTCCAACGACCGCCAGTTTACCGCTTTGCCCCTTCCCGCTCGCGCGCGGTTCTACCGCGTGTGTCGATCATTGGGGCTCTGCCCCATCGGGTGGAACCCGAATGATCGGAGCACGGGGTGGAACCCCGCGCTAGCCGAAAAAAAATTCCGGAGTGACTTCCATCACCCCGGAATTTCTATTTCCCTTACGGCAACTTCTTGATTTTCATATTCTTATACCAAACCAAATTCCCGTGATCCTGCAAGGAAATACGGCCTTTTTTCGATTTCCCAAAATCGGGCATGTCTTTGAATTTGCTGCCGGCGATTAGTTTGGGCCATTCCGGCGAATTCATATCGTATTCCACCAGTTTGCGGTTGTTGAGCCAGTGCTCTACTTTGCCTTTGTTGTTCACTAAACGCGCGTGGTTCCATTCGCCTGCCGGTTTTACCGTCTCGTATTTGCAAGGAATCAGGTCATATAAATCGCCTGCACGGTGTTTGTGAATCCGGGCGTCGGGGTGGCAGGAATTGTCCAAAACCTGCATTTCCGGGCCGGTTTTCCATACATAATCATATTTGGCCGGGTCTTCCACCACATTGTAAATGATGCCGGAGTTGCCACAAGCACCTATTTTCCAATCTAATTCCAATTCATAATTTTCATATGCATCGGCTGTCAGAATATCGCCGCCATCGGGTGCCTGCCAGTCGCCGCTCGGGTTAGGTACCGCATACAGGTGGATGGCGTTTTCATCAAGGATCCAGGATTTTCCGATGGTCGTTTTGCCGTAATTATGCCAGCCATTCAGTGATTTTCCATCAAACAACAAGGCCCAGCCCGCCGCTTTTTCCGCTTCAGTCAGTTCATTGTCTCCGGTATTGACCACAGCTGGGGCATTGGTTTTTACCCCAAAATCGTTGGCAGGGATGCTATTCATGGTGTACCAGGCATCGGTGGTCCAAATTTCATGGTTTAAACTGCTGAGGGGCAATTTGCGCAAACCAATATGCTGCACGTATCCGGCCTTGATACCCGGAATTTCCAAAAATACTTTTTTGAGGTCGGCACTTACATTGGCCGACAAAACAGTTAAAGTCGTTTCATCCAACTTCGGTCCGCCATATTGGTTGGTAGGCTTATAATACCACTGTTTTATTTCAAATTGTGCCGGATTCCAGCCATCGCCTTCGCGCAAAGGTTCGGTAAATTCAATTTCCAAACCATTCGTTTTGGCGCGCACAGCCAGCATTTCAAATGCCGACTGGCCATTGTATTGCATCCGTTGCAAACCGTACCACAACTTGCCTTCCTGGCTCCAGTTGCCCGGATTGCCAATGCCCCCAATGTACAAAGCACCATCAGGTCCCCAAACCAGGCGATTGGTGCCCGCCTCTAAGCCCTGACTGAATTTGAACACACAGCCCTGGTATTCGCCATTTACTTTTTCCATAAACACCCGCTGCAAACCGCCGTAACACACGTCGCCGTGAATCAACTGGCCTTTGTACGGACCATCGTTCAAAACAGCAGGCTGCGTGGGCGAATTGCCAATTTCATCCTGCGGCAACCACACCACCGGTTGTTGTACCGGCATTTGGGCCACCACCGCACTATCCACTGCAAAGGAGCCAAAAAATGCACCCGGTTTTACATGCAAAATTTTGGAAGAAGGCAACCAGTCGCCCTGGTTATCGGCCACAAAAATTTCGCCATCCGGACCAATGCCGATGCCGTTCGGGGTGCGTAAACCACGTGCAATGAACTCAATGCTGCCGTCTTTTTTGCTGATGCGCACCACTTTACCCCGGTCGAGGATCTGTGGACGTGCACTTGCACCACCTGGCATGATCGCAATGGCCAAAGTCACATAAAAATAATCGTCTTTGTACACAATGCCAAATGCAAATTCATGGAAATTCGCCGAAGCCTTCCAACCCTTGGCAAAACACTGGTATTCATCAATAATATCGTCCTTGTTTTTGTCGACAAGCCGTGTAAGTTCCTGTTTCTGAAGCACATAGATATCGCCATCCACCACTTTCACGCCCAAAGGTTCCGCAAGTCCCTGGGCAATGCGTTTTACCTTGATTTTTTTCGGATCGCCGCTTTGTACATTTTCCAGCACATACACCGCGCCCATGGCATCCCAGGTACACACCACCAAGCGACCATCCGGCAAAAAGTCCATGCCCGATACTTTGGGTAAAAAACCGTCCGGACGCGCCTGGGTCAAAGTGTAGGCCGGATGTACTTCCTGCAAGGGGACACCATCGCCGGGAATGGCCGTTACGCCGCCCGACAAACGCGCCATGCCTTTTTCGGCATCCGTTTTTTTATGGTAGAAGAAATTTTCTGGAATGACCTCAAACCCGGGTTTGCCAAAGCGTGCCCATTTCAGCACGATGCCGCGACCGCCTCCCCCCTGGTAATAATCAATACGCAGCGTATGGTAGCCCGCGCGCAAGGCCAATTCGGCCTCTTTGGGCTCCATGCCGTGGTCGCCATCGTTGTCGATCAGCAACCGACCGTCTAAATAAAGTTGCGAACCATCATCGGACGATAATTGCAACACAATATTATCGTCTTTTTCGAGGTACAAATAGCCTTCACCGCGCAGGGCAAATTGTTCTTTAAAATCGCCAAAGTCGCCATTTCCGGCATTTACCGATCCTGCAAGAGCGCTCAAAGCGGGCTTTGCACTAAAATTGATTTCGGCTAATTTGGACGGCATTTTCGGTAAATTGATCAAATTGACCGTAATACCCGGTTGCATATTTTCGGCTTTAATGCCTGGATCGGCATTTAACCATTGATTGGCCGGAATGGCATCCAAATCTTTCACGCCCGCGGTCGACCCGCCTGCTCCATCGTCTTCCCCTTTATCCAGGCCCAAAATGTAGGATAACATGGAGGCCGCATCGGCCGGTTGTAAATCAGGGTGCGCGCTCATCGCGGCCACGCCCCACACGCCCGCACCACCTTTGATGATCTTGGCGGTCAACATTTCTACGTTTGCAATCGTGTTTTTGTACCGTTCGGCAATTTCAACGTATGCGGGTCCTACCGTTTTTACTTCCGGGTTGTGGCAAGTGCGGCAATCGGATTTCGCCATCAGGCGTTCGCCGGCCGTGATCGTTGTGGCGGTTTCTGCTTCTTTTTTGCGGCGTTCGTCAAACGGGTTCGGTTCCAGCGGCGTTTTTACAAACATAGCGCGCAGGTGGGTTGTCCCGCTGTTGCGCAATTCAAGGGTGCCTTTTACAGCAATTGCCTGAATGCCTTCTGCACGGTCGTCGGCCTTGGTTTCGGCGGTTGTCCAGGTTCCGTTGGTTTGGATGCTGTTGCTGGCGGCAATGCTGCCGATATTGGCTTGCAATACCACCGAAACGCCCTGAGGCACATTTTCGAGGGTGTAATTGCGTTCAAACCCATTTTGATGATCTACTTCCAGGAATTCGGGGCGTTCGTTGACCCGGATGCGTTGGCCATCGTTCAAAACGAGGTCGTACATAATTTCTGCATGTCCGTCTTTGGTGTACCGGTGGCCTTTGTAATCCGTTTGGGGCGTTTCGGTTTTGCCATTGCGGTTTATCTGCCATGGCTGCCGGTATTGATTTGAAAACCATGCATTTCCGACGCTCATCGGTTGCGGTCCGTGGCGCATGTTGTACACGGCCCCTTCAAAATCGACGCTACCCGACCACACCTTATACAAAGCGCAGGAATCGGTAGAATAAGCGGCCCACATGTCATCGCTGAGGGCGAAGGTGATCATGCGGGGCTGTTCGTCGAGTACCGAGCGGAATACCCAGGGGTCGTTGGGCCGGTCGAGGGCAACGGCTTGGGCATTATTTCGGCTGGCAAACCACCAAAGTCCCAGCAAAACCGCCAGGATCAACAGAAAAAGTGTACGTGACTTTAACATGGAAAAATCAAAAAAGGGTGGAAGGATCAATTACAAATTGAATACAACCGTTGTTACGCGGTGCACATTTACTGCGAAAATAAGATGATATTTGGTAAAGGCAAGGGCAAAGTTAGTTTTTGTGTTGGCAAAAACAAGAACTCAAAATTTACCTTATCTTTTTTTTATCTTATTTTTACATATCCTTCCAACCGCTTTTAATTCGGGGTATCTTTTACACCCGCTTTTTCCAATCTTTCCTTGGCGGTCTTGGCTTCCTCGTAGGTCGGATTCATTTTATAGGCCTGTTTGTAGTCCGCTAAAGCAGCGACGGTATTGCCTTTGAGTTCTGAACTCAATCCACGGTAATAAAACGCATCAACAAACAACACATCTGTTTTGGTGGCCAAGTTGAAATGTGCGTATGCTTTATCCAGCGAATCCTGTTCGAGGTAAATCATGCCCATATCAAAATAGGCATTGGCGTAATCGGGATTGCGGGTAATGATGTCCCTGTAAATATTAAACGCCTGATCAAACTGGCCCTGGCGTTTGTAAAAAGCGGCTTTAAATTCGCGGGCTTCCAGGCTGGTGGAGTCTACCCGCAAGGCATTATCAAAATATTGAATGGCCTGTGGGTTGTTTTTAGTACTATAAATACGTCCTAAAAAAATCCAGGCATCCACATTATCGGCATTCAACTGCACCGATTTTTTCATGGAGGCGATGGCGTTGAGCGTATCGGCTTTGTCGAGGGCTACCCGGCCGCTCATAAAATACGCCTCTGCGTTTTGTGGGTCGCGCAGCAACACCTGGTTGAGCGTTTCAAGGGCATCGCCGTGTTTGCGCACAATGAGTTGAAATTCACTCAGTTTGAGCAGGGTAGAAAGGCGGTTAGGAAACTTTCGGGTAGCCGTTTTTAATACTTCAATGGCCCGTTTTGAGTCGTTCGGGCGGCCATAATCGAGCAAAACATCGGCCATCAGGTGGTAGTACGGGGCTTTACTGGAATCGATTTGGATTGCTTTCCCCACATCCAGCAGGGCTTCGTCGTATCCATCGAGGCGGTAATACAGCAGCGCCCGGCGGTACAACAGGGTATCATTGTTGGGGTTCGATTCCAGCAATTGATTGAGTTGCACCATTTCAGGGTCTTGTTGAACAGCCTGGGCTGCTTCCGACAATTTTTTGGAATCACCGGAACAGGCGTAAAACAAACAAAATGCTGCTAAAATGGCAGAAAAGAACAGGGGGCTGCGGGCAAAAGTTGGAAACACAGGTGTCATTGCGCTAAATGATTCGTTGAATGGTGTGCTTTGGGTGTTTAAAAAGATTTAATCCGCAAAATTAGCCCTTTCAAGTGAGCCGCAGTCGGTAATTTCGCAGCGCTTTTGCAAATACAGAACCATCGGGTGTGTTTTTTGTTAAAAAGTCGTTGATTTTCAATTTATTACCCTGCCTCAGATCGTTTTCGCCGGCCTTGGGCATTGTGTGAACGATCTTTTGCCCTGTTACATTATGGAACTATTTTCGCGTGAATTCGGCCAGGGCAACCCGGTTATAATCTTGCACGGTTTGTTTGGTTTTTCCGACAACTGGCAAAGCATCGCTAAAGCATTGGCCGATGAGCGCCTGGTCATTACCCCCGATTTGCGCAACCATGGCCGCTCGCCCCACGCCCCCACCCATACTTATTTAGATATGGCGGAAGATCTCCACGATTTTATGCAAAGCCGCTGGATGTTTTCGGCTGACATCGTCGGGCATTCGATGGGCGGAAAGGTGGCTATGCAATTGGCCTTGAATTACCCCGATATGGTCAACCGGCTGGTAGTTGTGGACATAGAGCCCGGCCAGGCCGAAGACAACCATTCCGGTATTTTTGAAGCTTTATTGGCACTCGATTTGAACAAAGTGCAAACACGCCAGGAAATTGAAGACTTTTTGGCGCCCCGCATCCCCGAAAATGGCACCCGGCAGTTTTTATTAAAAAATATCACCCGCACGGAGGCTGGCGGTTTTGAATGGAAAATGAATTTGCCGGTGTTGTGGGCCGCTTTTCAGGATATTTTGGCCCCGGTAACCGGCGATCCGTTTACAAAACCCGCGCTTTTTGTGCGGGGCAGCAAATCCGATTATATCAAAGACGAAGACATTCCGGGGATTCGCCAACTTTTCCCCAATTCGGAAGTCGTGACCATTCAAGATGCCGGACATTGGGTGCATGCCGACCAGCCCGCGGCGTTGCTTCAGGTTTTAAAAGGCTTTTTAACCGATTAAATGCCTGTAAAAAAAGCCCTAAACACGTTTTTGACCTAAATGCAAGTAAAATTGGTCGGAAAAGCACGCAAACATTCCGTTCTTCGTTTTAGTTTTCCGTCCCAAGGAGCCTATCGTTTTTCAAGTATTTCAACCGTATCATGACCATAAAAAACAGTGCACTGCTATTATTCCTGGTACCCTGCATCGGGTTTGCCCAGCCAGCAGCTAGTCCAACACCCGCTGGAAAGTATTTCGATATCGCCAAAAACCTCGAAATTTTTGCCAATGCCTTCAAAGAAATCAACCACGGCTATGTCGACGAACTCGATCCCGGACAAGTGATGCGCCGCGGCATGGACGCGATGCTCGAAGGATTGGACCCCTTTACCAACTATATTTCGGAAACGGATATTGAAGGATACCGTATTCAGTCGGATGCCCGATACAATGGTGTGGGCGCTTCGGGCACGAAAATGGGCGAATATATGGTTGTGACCGAAATTTTTGAAAACAGCCCGGCCCATAAAGCCGGATTGAAAGTAGGCGACGCCATTGTTGCCGTAGACGGTATTACCGCCAAAGGCAAAACCGAACAGGAAGTCCTCGATTTTTTGCGCGGCTTTCCCGGCACCGAAACCATGCTCACCCTGCGTCGGCCGGGGACTAGCAAAGGCTTGAACGTAACGCTCAAACGCGAAGAAGTGGAAGTGCCTAATGTACCCCATTCGGGCATCGTGGCCGAACATATTGGTTACATCAACCTCACCACCTTCACCCAAAATGCAGGCGGCAATATCGGCGCGGCCCTGCAAAAACTGAAAGACAAAGACAGCGGATTAAAAGGCCTGATCCTCGACCTGCGCGACAACGGCGGCGGCTTGCTGAACGAAGCGGTGAATATCATCAACCTGTTTGTACCGCGCGGATTGAGCGTCGTAACCACCCACGGCAAAGTAATTGAGTGGGACAATACGTTCAAAACAACCGTAGAACCGCTCGATAAAGACATTCCAGTGGTAATTTTGGTCAATAAAATGAGCGCTTCGGCCAGTGAGGTGGTTTCGGGGTCGTTGCAAGACCTGGATCGGGCGGTCATTATGGGCCAACGCACGTACGGCAAAGGCCTGGTACAAAACACCCGCGACATTGGGTACAATGCCAAAGTAAAACTCACCACCGCCAAATATTATATTCCCTCTGGGCGCTGTATTCAGTCTTCCCGGTATAAAGACGGGGTTCCGGTCGATATCCCGGAGGCCGAACGTGCACAATTTAAAACCACCAATGGCCGCACCGTATTGGATGGCGGTGGCATCAAGCCCGATGTCGTGCTGCCCCATGACTCTGCAACCAGCCTGGTAAAGGCCCTGCTGGACCAGCATATGTTGTTCGATTATGTGACCCAATGGGCCATCAAGCACACTTCGATTGATTCGATTGAAGTGTTCAGCTTTAACGATTGGGACGATTTTACCCAATACCTGAAGAACAGCAGTTTTAGTTACCAATCGGCATCCGAGCGAAAAATAATAGAATTAAAGGGACTGTTCGCACAAGAAAATTATCCAATAAACGTCGAATTAGATGCCTTGGAAGCCAAGTTGAAACTGGAAAAGCAAGGGGATTTGCTGAAAAACAAAGCCCGCATCATCCATGAAATCGAACAGGAAATTGTAGGGCGCTATTACTTCCAACGCGGAAAGGTGCGCAAAAACCTGAAAAACGACCCGGAAGTAGAAGCCGCCGTGCAATTGCTCAACGACACGACCCGCTACGAAGGCATTTTAAAGGGTAAATAAGCCCATTTTGTCGAAACCTGTTCAAATTGAATGTTAAGGTGGTGTGAAAACAAACCTTGTTTCGCATTTTACCCTTAATTTTGAAATTCTTTTTAACTGTACGACTCATTTTTCACTAGTAAACAATCGTTTTTCCATGAAAAAAGTGATTTTTTTCTTCGCATTTTTCCTTGCAATCGGCATCGCAGGCGCACAGGCACAAGCATGTGCAGGCCAAGCATCCGCAGGCAAGTCTTGCTGCGCATCTAAAGCAACCAGCGCCGCTAAATCAGATCCAAGCATCGAAATGCGCAAAGCCGACGACGGTACCGTCGCTTATGTACGCAAAGAAGCGGACGCACAAGGCAATGTAAAATTTGTAAGTGTTCAGTTCGACGAGCAGTCTAACGCTTTTGTAAATGTTGCACCTAAAACCATTGCTGCAGAAGACAAAGCCGTGATGACTAAAAAAGCATGTGCAGGCGAGAAAAAAGCTTGTGCAGGTGAAAAAAGTGGCAAATCATGCTGCGCTTCAAAAGGCACTGCTGCTGCTACTCCATCTGAGCAATAGTTTTTGAGCAAATCATTTGCACAGACTCTTATGCAATGCCTATAAGAACGGCTGTCTTCGGTGTTTACCGGAGGCAGCCGTTTTGTTTTGCTCCTTTAACCATCTCTCTGCAACACGTTTACGCGCCGGACTGGAAATTATCCAGATCCTCCGTCCAGTCATACGCGCGAAAAGAAAGTTGGTAGTGTGTACTTTTTAAGGCCAATCTTGCTTCCAATATACGCCGAATGCCTGTTTGCCCGCCAAAATCGCCGCGGTACCACCATAACAAACGCGAGGTAGCCACCGCATGTTGATCTTCCGATACAATCGTTTCACTTTCCAAAAAGGATTGGGTGGCCAATTCTAATTGCTGTTCTATTTTATCCGGGGTATAAAAGGCAATGGGTGGACAACTTTTAGCCCCACAATTCAGGGCAAAGTGGATGCGGTAGTCCCTTTTGGCAACCATCAATATCCGCAAAACCCGCCGCGAAAACGGGTTGGGCAAATATCCTAACGCCCATTTTACCCGGTTTTTACGCAAAATGATGTGCTCTATATCATCCAGGCTTAGCCATAATCCGGCAATTTCTATGGCGCGTTTGTTAAAAATGGCTGGCATTGCTAATTGCTTTTCCTTGCGCAAAATCAGGAAAAACGCATTGTAGAGGTTGATCCAACAGGCGAGTTTATGGGCATCATCGGGCAAGTCCCTGTTTAATTCGGTCAGGGGCATACGCGCCAGTTGCTCTAGGGCTTGCGGGGCGGGTTGGTTCAATTTGGTAGACAGGAGGAGTTGTTCGGATAATTGATTGGTGGTCATGGTTTTGTGGCAAATTGGTAATTGCGCGCAGAAAGTATAAAATGGAACAACATGCAATTTAAATATGTTTTCGATTCGCCTGTTTTTCATGCCCGGCCCAACCATTCTATCCGATCATTCGTAATCTAAATAGCATCCAATTACACAAAAGATATGAAATTTTTTTCGCTCCTAATTGCCATTTGCGTCGCCTTAATTTTGCCAGCTTGCCACCGCGCTGCTGATGAAAACACTGAAATGTTCCCTGCTAAAAACCCTTGTTTAACGCAAACGTTCTCTAAGCGGCTTAACAAGGTGGTTCATATCTCCATTAATGAAACCACCGGCAAATTATACACGGATCTCCAAATACGGTACTTTTTTGATGCAAACAACCGACTTGACAGCATCTCAGGGGGCCATAAGATCCGGTACAATGCCGCAGGTCGGGTAGATCAGGTGATTTCGTCCATTCCCAATGCGCCGAACCAGTTGAAGCAGTACTTTTATAAAAACGGGTTGTTGAATAGAATCGAAACCAATATATACAACCCAAATGGAACCCTAAGCCAGAAAGGGGTGAAACATTTCGAATGGGATGCGCAAGGCTTTGTGCATAAAACCTGGGTGCAAGGCACTGATTGTTACACCGTTTATAAACGTGACGCCTGCGGAAACGATATTCAATCTCAGGATTTTATAATTTCAGATAACCGCGAAAACCAACTTATTGTGGCAACTTATTCCGACACTTATAACCCGGAATATTTGATCGGGCTACACGAAATTGATCCAGATTATTATTCCATTCATAATAAATCAATTAGCGAAATTATACATTCGAGTACGGATTTTCTTCCCGGACCAATTGAATACCAATATGAATACAATAGCGATGGGTTACCCGTCAAAAGAATGAGTGCCGGGCATTTGGTGGAATATTTCTATGAGTGAATGGGTAAAAGAACGGTTGGGAGCGGTGTCCAAATGCCTATAAACTCAACAGGAAGAATCTGAGCATTCAGCCATATAACGCAATATAAATCCAGGCAGTTTTGTGGAGGATAAATACAACTTAAAACTGGTCCCAATGCCTCCCAATCTTGCAAGGATTAAATCTAGTTCGTTGTCTCCGTCCAGATCCCCAGCGAAATAGATGTAATAAACATCCATGTTTATACTGTCGCTATCATTAGGGGCGGTTACCCTTCCATCCACGATTTTTTGATGTTTCCAAGGCGTTTTACTACGGTTTGGAGAAAAATTTTCCGTTTGTTCATATAAGTTGATTTTATAATTTTCAATGCTGTAAATCGGAGCATTATAGCCGTTTACGAGCGCTCCGGTGTTTATGTTTTTATTCGGAATTACATTTCCTTCCACGGAAACCATATAATGCTTACTCTCTTTTGTGATCGGGTCTTGGGTAGAAAAAGTAATCACTTCACCTGGCAATAGTTTGGCAGGCTTTTTCACTTGGTTCTGAACCTTTTTCAGCAGTTTGAAACCAGCGAAAATGGCGAAAGGCTCATCCGACACATTCAATATACCATTGGTTAATGTGCTATCAGGTTCGCAATACCTATCTACCTTTTTTTTGCCTATTTTTAAAGGAATGCTGGAAAAGCGACTGCCGTATTCTTCTTCAGATCGAACATATTTTTTTCCCGTACCAACCAGCGCCTGCCATTGCAATTCCGGCGATAGTTGCAGGCATTCCCATTCAGAATCACGGCCCGCTCCTGGGATCAACATTTGCACTTTTCGCTCGGATTCATAAATTTTCGTTAAAAAGCCACTGAATAAGTACCCGGTTTTATCCGCCCAGGTGACCTTTAACCAATCGCCGGTTTTTTCTTCTATGGTTTCTCGGATGCCGGTATTGTCGCAGGAAAATACCTCTTCATCGAACGGAACAGATCCTATTTTGGCGGTAGTTCGGTCGGGGCCTTTGCGCAGCACCAATCCTGAAGGTGCGGTCACTTTGTACCAATCTTGTACTCTATGTTCATCTTGTTGGCTGCATAGGCAGGATTGTCCTTGCAATACGGCTAAGACACAATAGGCAAATAGGAAGCTGAAGTAGCGTTTTTTGAGCATGTTATGTTGGGTTTACTGGTTACTATAATATAATGGAAATTAAACTTGTTACGGTAAAGCCCCCGAGCCCCAGGCATCGAAGGTGGGCATTTTAATCTGCCCTACAACCAATCATGATTGCTGCATTTGCTGCTCGAAGGTAAGCACGATAAATTCCGCGGGATGCGTCAAGGCTACGTTTATTACAATGCGCATTTTGCCGTTCAAAACATCCGCGTGCGTCATGGTTTCGCCTAAGCCGACGGCTACGGAAAATGCCTCGTCAGGGGTCGCGCCTGCTAGTCCGCCTTGTTGCCACACGTTGGTCAAAAAGTTGGTAATCATGGTCTTTACGTTGATCCATGTAGCCGCCGTATTGGGTGTAAAGACATAGGGCGCTATCCCGTATTGGATAGATTGTTCGATGAAGGTGACTGTTCGGCGGATGGGAATGTAGCGCCAATCAAGGCTATTACTATCGAGGGTGCGCGCACCCCAAATCAATGTGTCTGTGCGGATGGCATTGACGGCTTTCCCGGAAAGCGGGGTATTCAGGTCTTCTTGTATTTCATCGGTTATCTCAATGGCGGGCCGCACCACGGAATGGATGCTAACATTCACAGGTGCGTGAAAGACGCCGATGTTGTTGTCTATCATGGCGTAAATACCTGCAATCCCTGCGCTGGGCGGTAACAGGTTGATCTGCTCCAACAAAGATACCATCACGGCTTCGTAAAGCGGGCTTACTTTTAACAAGATATTGTGAACAAGACCGATTTCATCTTCCTTCGCCGTGCTGATTTTGTTAATTTCTGCTTTCAGCGCGTTGGCACGCTTAATATCCAAAATCCTTGCATCTACATCCACGATCAAGGCAGTTATCAGATCGGTACGCGATATTTCCTCAATAGATGTAAAATCCAAAGCGTCTAAACTAGTGATGATGGTATGCACCCATGGATAGTAGGCTGCGCCCCATTGCAAATGGTCGATCACCGATGCGCGGAACTGCTCAATCGCATCTGACTTCGGATCCGTGTTAAATCCGTTATGTACATCCAGGATCGCCATTCGGTTGCGCAGGGTGCCGCAATGTTCCAGCATAGCCCTTTGGATGGCAGCACAATCTTCTGCCGATAGCAATACGGCATCGGGAATAACCACCAAGGTAGGTTCCTGTTCCTTCGTTAGCGCGCGGATGCCTTTCAGCACGATTTGCTGTTGCGCATCCAATGCCTCGCCGTCCATATCGTCCTTGTGCACGGGTGTGCTGTAGTTGCCGATCGAAACAATGTAGCAATCGGAGCCGCCGTTGATAAAGAACAGTTTCAAAGCATCGTACAAGAGGTACCGGCCAGTAGGCTCAACCAATTCAAATGTTTTAGCATTTTTCGCTGTTTTGAACTTGTAAATCGGTTTAG
Source organism: Saprospiraceae bacterium (assembly GCA_040397785.1). Classification (GTDB taxonomy): domain Bacteria; phylum Bacteroidota; class Bacteroidia; order Chitinophagales; family Saprospiraceae; genus M3007. The sequence continues at coordinate 87,544 of JBBAVI010000003.1, forward strand.
GGGCTGCGCCGAAGTAAAAATGGTATTCCGATAAAGAGGAAATGCGTACCGGCACATGGGTAAGGTCTTTCTTATCTAGGAGCGCCTTTTCTGTGTACCCGATAAAAGCGGGCACTGCAGTAGGTACTGGTACAATAGAATTGCTAAAAGCATCAATTTCGTTGATGTAGACACCGGGCGTTTGGAAGGATTTTGCCATTGTGGGGGAAGGTTGTGTAGGTTGATTTTACATTAGACTTGTTGCGGTGGGAAGTTGAAAACGATGTAAAAACGCAACAAGTCTACTCACTGACAAGTACAATTAGCATCCATCAACATGGTAGATGCCACATTAAAACTACCCACATTCGTTCCGATGGGTGCACAAATTTGTAAGGTTCCGGTATTTGAACCAAATGTTTGCGTCAAATTGCTGGCGGCCGGGGTGTTGTAAGTTAAATTAAACGGAGGAGTGCCGGTAAAACTCACGTTTACGGTTTTACAGGATCCTTCACACAAGTTGGGATTCGCGGCCGTCAGTACCACGGTTGGTGAGGGCTTCCAGATGGCTTGTGCCGCATTGGAAAAATCGAGGCAGGGATCGCTTAAGTTAACGTTGCCGTTGAGGGCATTCCCCGCCACGGTAGCAAGATAGTAGGTAACGTTGGTTTGCATGGTGGCAGGGTTGAACGGGATGGTAGCGGTATTGCTTTGTGCAAGGATGCTGCCCGCGGGGTTGCTGGCATTGGAGTACAATACATATTGCAACAGGTCATTTGCCTCCAGGGTAGCATTGTTGTTGTAGGGTACGGTGGCTGCAGCGGGCAGGCAATAGTTAGTGCTGCCATTGGTTACAGTACCCGCATTGGTGATGCAACCGCAAGTGAAGGGGAACGTGTAATTGGTCGGCGATCCCGCGCCGCCTACAAAAAAGTTGAAACCCTGACAAATGGGTGTCCAGGTATTCGCATTGACATCATATTCATACACATTATTCGGAGGAATTGTCCCTGAAAACCAGTATTGTTTAGGGCAAGTAGGATCATACGCAGACGCTCCTGCAATAAATGGTTTGGGTAAATCGGTAATAATCGTAGAGGCTGCTGGATTTGTAATATTGATCAGTGCCAGTTTGGGCGCGGAGTTTACAAATACGGCACCATAGTAAAGTCCATTTTGATATACCAAATCTCCAATGCTATTCCAGTTAGCGGGAAGAGGTCCGATCGTTGTTAATGCACCCGATATCGGATTCACGGTCCATAAGCTTTGGCCCATAACATAGATCAAACCGTTGCCTCCAAATTCAACAGCCGTGGCAAGCGCACTTGGATGGTTGGCTAATTGCACCGTCGTGTTGGTCACTAAATCTGTTTTCCAATAAGTCTGCCCAAATAACTCATAAATGGTTGTATCCGGCCCGACCGCCATATCGTTAAATGCATTCCCGTTAAAGACCAGCGTGGCCGTACAGGTGCCAACATCAAAACGATAAATATCGGAGTTGGTGTCGTTGAAGTAAATAATCTGTGCATTGGCCTGGATGGATCCAATGCAAAGCAATAGGAGGATGTAATAAGGGAAATATCGCATATAAACCAATTTTGCCAGCAAAGAACAAAACTATGGGTATTTGGTTAGATGCGATTTTATATTTTGTCTAATTTTGGCGGAAGTTGGGTGGTTTTGGGTAATTGTCTGAACCGGGATTTGGGTGGATTTTTTGATTAATGGATGCGTTACAATTAATGTGCGCAAAAATCCTTGAATCAAAAAATCCCTCCAAATCCCGGTTCAGACAATGTATTTGCGCAACTATCCATAAATCCCAAATCCCGGTTCAGACAATGAATGCACACTAAAAGCCCGCTACTTAATGAAAATTATAAGTATGACGTTAAGAATTAAATGTTAATTTCCTTTGGAAACGATCACTACCTGCCCAAAAACACCACCTTCTGCACTGATCTCCACTCCCCATCCAGACCATCCAATTCCAACAAATACAGCCCTGCCGGCAAATGGTTGATCGTCCAGGCAAAAACGGAAGTTGCAGGAACGATGGTTTGCACAACCTGTCCGTGCATATTGCGCAAAGTGGCCCTGGCAGGCACTAAACCCGCTCTCACGCTTATTTGCAGGTGATCGCTGGCGGGGTTCGGGCTTACCTGAACCGCAGGCGTAACCTGCGCTGTGTTGGTCGCGGTACCTTGTACCACCAGCACTTCTTTTTCCTGCGTACAACCTGCTGCATTGCTGATGGTTACGCGGTAGTTTCCAATGCTATTCACGATGTTTTCGGCATTTTGTATGCCATTTGACCAGTTGTAACTTAATCCGCCCGGAATATCCGCATGGAGAGTAATCGTTTGTCCCGGTACCAAGGTGACTATGGGCGGTAAACTGGGTTGCGCATCCAGGTTGCCATTTTGATGCCAGGTCTGAATTTGCGCCAATTGTGGCTTTACCTGCATCTGAATATTCGGACAAGGATGCGGAATATTGTCAAACTGGCCAATATGGGTGCTGATTTGAAACGTATCGCCCGACGCTAAGGTAAACGGACCGTGGGAAGGGATCATTAACCAATCGCGTAACACGGGGCCAGTTGAACACATCGACCAGCCCAAAAGGTCCGAGGGATCGTCAGGATATACATAATCGGCAAAGTCAGATTGAATCGGGTTGTACCCGGAGCCCCCGCGCGTGAGGGGCGTACCATTAGGCCAAATGCCGTGCAGCACCCGATTGTATTCAACCGCATTGTCCGGGTAACCAATGCCGGCTAGCGTAATCCCGCTTGAAAAATTCAGGTTTTTGGATAAATTTTTATTTAAAAACGAAAACGATACAACGGGAATATTTGTGCCATAACTCACTGGGTTTAAACAATCTGCACCATCTACCATATCACTGTTGTACACATAACAGGCTTGTTGCTCGGGTAAGGTGCCGACATAATCATCCGAGGCACAGCCTAAATCAAAATCGGTGAAAAATCCAGTGTGTACATCGGTATAGGTTACACTGGAACGATTTATCATGTCAAAATCCACAAAAAAGGAATTGCTGAGTGCCGGATTGGGGGCACATTCGTACACATACACTGAAAACTGCACATCGACAAAAATGGGCTTCGTATGGCTCTGCAAATGCGCGGTACTATCCGTTAGCGCCCACCAAACCATCTGATCGCCTTTTGTTTGGGGTACATCGCCGTCCAATACATTGTATATGCCGTCCTGGTTGTAATCGATAAAAGGGGCTGGAAATCTTTGCGGATCTGTCGTAACATCCGTGTAGTCCAGGTTTTGGGTAAAATTCGGATTGCCTTTGGCGGGCCAGCTCAATAAATCGAAGGGTACCGGACCGTCAATTTTGTTGTTATCGGCAAAATCGCGCTGCAATTGGGCGATTTGATCGCGCCGAATCAACCAGGTTCGGTCAAAATCGTTTGCTGCGCCCTGCACAATGCCAGTGCGGTAATCGCCCAAATTGGTTTGCGCATATTCCGAAACCGCAAGCCGGGGTTCATTGTCCGGTCCAGTCGCCGTGATCCAGGGTTCCAAATTAAACATCGCTAGCACACCTTTATCGGGCGCGATTGAAAAACTTTGCGCCTGATTGTTCAAAAACAAGCTTGGCGAGGGAATAAAACGCTTGGTAATGCTGTCTGTTTGAAGCAGCCTTTCTCTGATGGTGCCGATTGAAATAACAGGATTGGTTATGCCATTTTCGTCTGTTTTGATCGCAACGGTTTGGTTTACATTGCCATATTGAGCGCGCCCAACGATGATCAAACCGCCATCGGCTGTAGGTGTCAATTTTGCACCCAGCCCTTTCCCATATTCTGTACGTACGGCCGTTAAAGCGCCTGCATTGTCCAATTTAAAGAGCACCATCGCATTGTTTTTCGAGGTACCTGTTGCATATATGCCGCTTGTGGTACTACAAACATCCCGCAATTCAAGATCTTCGGTGCTGGTGGTCCATTGAAGGCTGCCATCTAAATTCAGTTTGGCGACCGCCGCGCCGCCGCCCGTTAATTTTTTGCCACAAGTCAGCATCCCATCGCTTGTAATTTGAAGCGATTTACACGCCAGCCCGGTTTGTTGTATCCATAAAACGTTAAAACTAGCATCCAAGGCACGTACAGTCCCATCAAAAGCGGCAACGATTAAAGTGCCATCTGGCAGTTGGGCAGCCGATGAAACGGGCACCTGCAAAGGATAAGTTTCCAGTATACTCAATCCGGTCGCTTCCGTATATGCCACTTTATACGCCGCCAATTGACCCAATACAATCGTTGTAGTCGCATTTAGGGGAACAAAATAGGGCTGTCCGGCAGAAAATACGCCTAGACTATCATTCATCGTAAGTGCGGCAACCATTCCCTGGCCGGGAATCAATACTTTTAAGGTATAATTTTTCGCAGCGGCAGCTCTTTCTGCAATCAGGAAATAGGGTTTTCCAGTGTTAGGATTGCTGCGTTTAAGCACATTCATCCAGTATTGGGTGCTGGATTCGTTTTCGTAATAACCAGTTATATCCCCCAGCGTATTTAAGGTCAGGATATACTGATCGGTATTTAATAAAAACGCATCCTGATCGGGTGTTAGTCGACAGGAGTTTTGTGAAACGTAATAGAATGGCAAGGTTTTTTGCCAAACACTGGGTTGGGCAGAAATGGCAACTTGAAAAAGCAGGATAATAACTCCTAAGTTGAAAAAGCGATGGAACATATATTGGATAGGTAGATTAAGCTCCTATTGGGACAAAAATAGGGGCGTTGCCTGATCGCGCAAATGCAGATTTTGGGATAAGTCAGGTTTCTGGGTTAGGAGTTTTTGATTTTTATATGCATTGATTTTAACGCATACACATTGTCTGAACCTGGATTTGGGGGGATTTTGGGATTTGAGGATGGTTGGGCTCCTTTTAAAAAAAACATTTTTTGTTTTAAGTTTAGTCAAATGTATTATCTTTGTTTTAATTAAATTTTAGGGCATGCACATTGTCTGAACCGGGATTTGGGGGGATTTTTTGATTTGAAGATGTGTTCCAATGAATGCGCGCAAACATCCATAAATCCTAAAATCCCCCCAAATCCAGGTTCAGACAATGAATGCGCGCAAACATCCATAAATCCCCCCAAATCCAGGCCAAAACAACGAACACAACGTAAAAACATGAAATACGGAGACTTAACCAGAAAAATAATCGGTTGTGCCATGAAAGTGCATAGCACCTTAGGAAATGGCTTTCAAGAAGTTATCTACCAACGCGCTTTGTCCATTGAAATGACCAAACATGAGATTTCATTTGTCCGTGAAATGGAAATGCCTATCTTTTACGAGGAACATAACATTGGAACACGTCGAGTTGATTTTTTTGTTGAAAATCTCATTATGGTTGAGATAAAAGCAATTATACAACTCGAAAATGTCCATCTAGCACAAGCAAAAAACTACCTGGAGGCATATAATATGGAAGTCGGACTACTCATTAATTTTGGCAGTATCAGCCTTACATTTAAACGTTTGGAAAACAAAAAATTCAATCCAAATTTAATCGAAAAAGAAAATCCTAAAATCATGTAATCCCCTACAATTCCACCAAATCCGCCACAACCCCCACCGCCTGCAAATCTTCCCAAAATCCGCCATAAGACTTCACCACCACGCCCGGCTCCATTACCTGCACAGCGCCCAATATCGCCAAGGGCGCAAAGGCCATCGCCATCCGATGATCGCCATAAGTGGCAAATTGCGGTGGATCTATCCATTTTGCCTGGTCGGATACCATATAATAGGTCTTTTCCGGATGTTTTTTGGAAAAACGCGCGGGCAATTTACTAAAACTAGTCCCTATTTTGCTCAATTCGGCCTTTAAAGCGGCAATCCGGTCGGTTTCTTTGATCGATAAGGTTTCCAATCCAGTAAAAACGCCTTGCACGCCTAAGCCCGCGCATACGACCGCGAGGGTTTGGGCAATGTCCGGGCATTCAATGAAATCCCACTCGAAGATCGGGCGGGGCGCTTTGCCGTTTTTACTTAATCGAATGCCATTTTCCTCGAATTCAGTATGTACCCCAAAAGCCTCCATCATGTTGGGCAATACCGCGTCGCCCTGCCAACTATCGGCCAATAAACCTTCTAATTTTAAATCGACTTCATCCGCAAAGGCCGCAAAAGCATACCAATACGAGGCAGCCGACCAATCGGCTTCTACCACAAAATCACGGGTTTGGTAGGCGCCCGGTGCAATCCGCACAGACTCGCCCTCCCAAACCACTTCCGCGCCAAAATAACGCATCAATTGCAAGGTCATTTCCAAATAAGGCCGCGAAACCAAACGTCCTTCCGGGACCAATTCCAGGCCTTCCGGCAAATACGGACCAATCATGGCCAAGGCCGATAAAAACTGGCTGCTCACATCGGCCGGAATGGAAATGCGGTGTTGTCCGGTATGCTGCAAGGCGCCTATGCGCAAAGGTGGGTAACCGTCTTTTTCCAAAAACTGAATATCGGCCCCGAGCGCGCGCAAAGCCTCTACCAGCGCACCGATGGGTCGCTCCCGCATGCGCGCGGAACCGGTAAGCACCTGCGTACCCGGCTGCAAGGCCAAATAGGCGGTCATAAACCGAAAGGTGGTGCCCGCATCACCTGCATCATATTCATTTTCAGTCTGTTGCAGCAAGCGATACAAGGTGCGGGTGTCTTTTGAATTCGAAAGTCCGGGCCCGCCAAGCACCTGGCCACTGAGTGCCTGTACGATCAGAGCGCGGTTGCTGATGCTTTTGGAGCCGTCTAAACGAAGGGTGCCCCGCAGCGTTTTATCTGGCTTGGAGAGGGTAATGATGTCCATAAATGGGTGTTTTTAACGCCGGTTTTTTAATTCAATAAAAAAGCGGTTAAGTTCTTCGATACCATAAAACAACACTTCCCGCGGCTTGGAACCATCGGCTGGCCCCACAATACCTAGGGCTTCCAATTGGTCCATGATGCGCCCTGCCCGGTTGTAGCCCAATTTCATCCGGCGCTGAATCATGCTGGTGGATCCATGCTGGGTTTCTACCACCAATCGACCCGCATCTTCGAGCATATCGTCCATATCGGCTAAACGGAATTCCTTGGCGCCGCTGCTGCCCCCTGCATCGCCATCGGAATGAAACTCGGGCAGGAAAAACGGCTCGGCAAATCCTTGCTGGTTGGAAATGTACTCGATCACGCGCTCTACCTCGGGCGTGTCCACAAATGCACTTTGTAAGCGCACAATATCGCCGCCGACAGAAAGCAACATGTCGCCGCGACCAGTTAATTGCTCGGCGCCCCCGGCATCCAAAATGGTGCGCGAATCGACTTTCGAGGCCACTTTGAAGGCGATCCGCGCCGGAAAGTTGGCCTTGATTACCCCGGTAATGATGTTCACCGACGGACGTTGGGTGGCGATGATCAAATGGATGCCCACCGCGCGCGCCAACTGTGCCAAACGGCCAATAGGTAATTCGATTTCTTTACCCGCCGTCATGATCAAATCGGCAAACTCGTCGATAATGAGTACGATGTAAGGTAAAAACACGTGGCCTTTGTTCGGATTGAGGCGACGGCCCACAAATTTGTCGTTGTATTCGGTAATGTTGCGCACTTCGGCCTTTTTGAGCAGGTCGTAGCGCGTTTCCATTTCAATAATCAAGGAATTGAGCGTGTGCACCACTTTGGTCGTATCCGTCACGATTGGCTCCATTTGGTCGGGCAGGAAACCTAAAAAGTGGTTTTCTAAGCGCGCATACGGGAACAATTCTACCTTTTTCGGGTCGATCAGGATCAGTTTTACCTGCGAAGGGTGCTTTTTATACAGCAACGACATCAATACCACGTTGATACCCACCGATTTACCTTGTCCCGTGGCGCCCGCGATGAGCAAGTGGGGCATTTTGGTCAAATCGGCCACAAACACTTCATTTTGAATGGTTTTACCCAATACAATGGGCAGGTCCATTTTGGCGCGTTTGAAGCGTTCGTCCATCAACACCTCGCGCATACCCACGATCTGGCGCTTTTTATTCGGCACCTCAATACCAATGGTGCCTTTGCCCGGCATGGGCGCGATGATACGAATGCCGAGGGCCGAAAGGCTCAGGGCGATGTCATCTTCCAGGTTTTTGATCTTCGAAATCCGAATCCCTTTGGCCGGGATGATTTCGTACAGGGTTACGGTCGGACCAATAGTCGCGCGTATTTTTTCAATTTCAATTTTGAAGTTGAAAAGGGTCTGGATAATCAGGTTTTTATTGGTTTCGAGCTCCTCCCGGTCAATTTCGAGGGTTTGGTCGGGATATTCTACGAGCAATTGGGTGTGCGGAAACTCGTAACGCGAAAGTTCCAGGGTTGGGTCGTAGGGCTCCGAAAGGTTCGGATTATCTTCCTGCACGGCCACCACGGGTGGTTTGTAGGCCATGGCGTCTTCCGGGGAAGTGATGGGCGGTGGCGTTACGGGCACGATGATTTCGAGGTCATCGCCACCAGGTTGCAGGGCTTCTCGTTTGGCGGGTGGCTCGGCGAACAGCGCACTTTTTTGCGACAAATCAAAGGCCAATTGTGCGGCGGTTGGTACTGCTGGCGGTGGCGCAAGGGTTTCTTTATCAATCGCAGCGGGCGATGTTACGGCATCCATGGGGGGAGGGACAGGGTCCATCTTGGTGCGCACTACCGGGGGCGGTGGTGGCGGGGTAACCTTGCTTCTTTTGGCAAAATTGCCCGAAAGCAGGTCGTTCCAGGCCTGTTTGGTTTCATCCAGCACCGATTGCCAGGTATATTCTTCGAGGTTGGGGTTGTTGCTCCACACAAAAGTAGCCACGAGGGCAAACAGCATCAGCGCGAGTGTGCCGATGATGCCGAGGAAATTTTGTACGTAATTGCTGATAGACTTGCCAAATTCGCCGCCCCAGGGAAACTCCAGCGTTTGGAAAAAGAAAGAAGCGACAATGGACACAATGACCATGATAATCACCGTGCGCTGCATAATCATGGCCATGTACGCCATGGGGGTACGCCGCACCATCGCCATGCCGTATTTGTACAGCAGGTACACAAAGCCATAAGACGCTACCCCAAATCCCCAATAAATGATGCTGTCGGACAAAAACGCGCCCAGACGTCCTAGCCAGTTGTCTACCTGAATATCGCCCAGAAAAAGGTCCCAGGTGAAGTGAAATACCACATCATGGTCGTTTTTCCAGGTAAAAAAGTAAGAAGTGAAAGCGATAAAGAAATAAAACGACAGAAATAGGAGAAACACCCCGAATAGCTTCGAGATGCGTTCACTGTCGAAATTCATGCTCAATTGTCCACGTTTGCCTTTTGCCATGCTACCCTTTTCTTAAAACCTGGGGGTTTGTTGTATCGCTTAAACGCCATACATCCGGGTTAAGTGTAGGGTGGATGCTGGTCGTTTGTGCAAAAGTAAAGTTTGGCGGATAAACGCGGGCTAATATTTGATTATTGATTGGGTTTGGTGGATAACTTATGGTTTTTTGGGGCTTACCGGGCCCGGAAAGCGGATGTTATTGCGCCCCAAATGTTTTTTTAATGCCGATGCTTAAGTTTAATGGAGATATAGTTTCGTACCCCTTGCTTTGCAGCGAACTCAATCGCTCAAAATTAGCGTTCCCTGTTATACCAGAAAATTGCAAGAATAACTTCCATTTTTCAAACCCGTAACTAATGCGTGTTGCAGTTTCCAAAGTAGCCAAAGTACTGCCGAAACCATTGTCATAGAAATCAAAAGGATCGAGATCTACAAAGGTCATATGACCCAAACTTAATTTACCGGAGAAAGCAAATTCAAAGTGTTTGCGTACAAAACCAATAGATGGCTGACAAAACACATTGTAATAAGCTCCTGCCAAATCAGTATAAAATGATCCCGGACGCGACACATCGGAGGCTACACCCAGGTTGATACCTCCTTGTACACTGAAGCGCAATTGCTTATTCTGCCCCAAACTGTTAAAATAACCCATACCCATTTCCGCTTCTCCAGAACTATGATCCGCCACATATCCAATTGGCTCAGGGTAATAGGGATAATTGATATAATAGTTCTTCAACCTGCGATTATACCGTGCATTGAGGGTCATCATAAAGTGATTTGTAACCGCAGTACCGCCCGATAACGCCACCCCATCTGTTCCATAAGAGGCCGTTATTTGGTGGCAGTTTTTTTCTTTGGGTAAAAAGATGTTTGGACTGGCCGTGCTGTAAAAATGGTCGGAACAGGAGGCCAAAAAGAGAAAAAGGGGCAAAAGAAGTAGGTAAAAGTTTGATTTTTGCATGGTGTGCATGTTTAAAAAGTGCTGTATGAATTTTGATCGAGCAAAAATCGCGCATCCATGCGGGGGGGTGTATCGACAGTTTAGCAGGAAATGGCAGGGTGATTTTTTGTTGTATTTTTGTTTTTAAAAATGTATATAATGCTTAATGACATTACTTTAAATGGATACATTTGTTTTATGTATAAGGCGTTTGATTTTATTGTTTTGGGTACGTAGTAAGCGCCTAGTCCGGAAGGATTGCTGGAGCAGGTGCTAGTGGTTGATGTTTTAAAAAGAAATTAGCATGGCTGTCAAACCAACCCAATGAGCGGGCAGTTGACAGCCATGCAACAAACGACAACTATTTAATTGGCGCTAAAACCGAAAACCGATTCGGTATCCAGGCATCCATAAATTCTTGTCGAAATCTGAAAAATAACGGACATAACTCATCGTTAATTCACCAAAAAACCTCTTAATAATGGGATGCCGTAAAGAAACACCTGCTGAAAGGCCCAAATCTTTATAGTCTTTGTATTCAGTGAACCCCTCAACCCAGCTACCGTGATTATAGAGATAAAGAAACTTTCCTTTGTATCCAGTTCGGTAGTTTAAGCCGATTTCCGGTGAGATACCTAAACCATTTTTATTCAATAATTTAGATACTGACAGTTGGTAGTTGCGACTCGTCCTTCCAAATATAAAGTTTGTCATATTGAGAAATTCGCTATAATCCCCTTTTAAGTATCCAAAATCATGAACTCCGTAGAAAAGTCTAAGTTTGAGTTGCTGATTTAGGTAATACGAATAGGTGAAAGTCGGTAGCCTTTTATTGGGCCTAATATTTTGGACCCTAAAAGGAGTTTCATCAAAAAAGTACCCACCATAATATCCAATTGTAATTTCATGTCGGTTCAATTTTTGGGCATTACAAATAGTCGCTAAACCCAAAATTACTAATAAGATAATATGCTTCATTTTCGTCAATTTTTACGAATCTTTTGGTGATGGTTTCTTTTTCAAATCAAGGTCCATAGGACCGAAATTATGGTAGCAATGCCAGGTGATACGTTAGGAACTCCGTAGGAGTGGAATTTTTGTTAAGAATTACCAATAGGATGCTCCACCTGCCGGTGTGAATTTCGGATGTTTGGTTTTCTACCATAATTTCGGTCCTGCTGACCTTTTCCGAGGCGGAAAAATTACCGCACAATAGACAATTTAGCCGCACCAAGTACCTGCCCATCGCGCAGCACCTGGCAAACGTATAACCCATTGGGCAAACCAGCCAGCGAAACCACGATCTTTTTAGCCCCCTCCGCAATCGTACCACTTTGTTCCAGTGCGCCCAAGACGTTGTATATGCGGTATTGAGCCGCTCCATTGCTTGTCCAGGTTTCAGTGAGTTCCAGCACCGCCCGATCTTGTGCCGGATTAGGATAAAGCCGCAAACCATTCAGCGGCTTTGGCGCTTCGGAGGCATTGACCGTGAGGGTATCGCAAGGCGAGTTAGTAAGTGCGCCAAGGCGGTAATTGGGATGGACGGGCCTGGCAAGGACGAACCAGTTGGGAACTTCCAGCCCGTGCTGAATGAATGCGCAGTCTTTTCCTTTCAAATCTGGTTGATCGATATAGTTCAGAAAGTATACTCCGTTATTGGGGACGACATAAATTTTACCGTTCATTGCTAACTGGCACTCACCAAAGGTGGTATTTGAGCCTGGGCAAGGCTGACAAAACCCATCCCACACAGCCACGGTGTCCACCGATGCAGCTACATCCGGTTCCCACAGGTCGTATTGCATGGCCCATGCGCTGGCCGTGATGTAAAGGAAGCGGGAGTTGGGCGAGATCGCTGCGCCGCCGAAGGGTTGTTGTTCGGGCAATTGTATCCAGCGGAAATTGCTCAGTTGCCCGGTGCATCGGTCAAAATCAAAGATGCGGTGGCCGTTGCGAGCGTCGGAGTCTACATATACACTTCCGTCGGGGGAGAATACATTCGTACCTGCTGCATCGCGTTTAATAGCCGGGTCGGGCTTGTACCCAACAAATTGCGTAAATGAGTCAACAATGCCTGTATCATTGAATAGTAAAGTATGATAAGAAGCGTTCAGATAGTCCGGCACCACAATCCACCAATCACGGCCATTGGCGTGGCGTGTAGCAGCAGGATACTCCATGGCCCAAGCATTGATCAAGGGCTGGTTTTTGAAGATTACCTTTCCAGCACCGTTATTGGCCGACATATCTACAAGGGTATGCAGCAGTGGTCGCATACATATACCAGGGAGGGCTGGGCCGCAATACACATAGGTTTGATGGATGATGTGGTACCATTTTTTGTTTTGTGTACCGGGCAAAATAAAAAGTGTTTCAGTTAGCGGGTAAGCATGTTGCGTTCCGTAAATCTGGGATGGATATTCTCCCGGGGAAAAATTAAGGCTGTCTCCATTCTCAATCAGTTGATGAAACTTGTTTCGGACCTGCCCTCCGTTGGTGTAAAACAGCAGGTTGCCATCAGCATCGCTCATGGTGCAGGTGGCGCCTGTTGTATTAATGGGCAAAGTATCTGCTAAAATGGTTGGCTTATCGGTGCTAAAGTCGATGACATTACCTAAATAAGGTGGCAGAGCAGTGACTGAAAATCCAGTTATCCAAAAGCGGTCATGTTGTTGGGCGTGGGCGTATAGGCCCTCAAGTAGGATTAATACAATTAAAAAGTTATGTTTTTTCATATTATTTGGATGTAAACGCCTTTATGACAGTATTTTAAAAATGTAGATATTCATAAAATCTGTAGAACCTTCGAATGGTACAAAATTAATCCGTTCACCTGTTATTTACAAAGGGGGTATTGCCCATTAACATTTATGAGATAAAACTTAATATAAATCGTGTTAATCCTAAAGTCCAGGTATAATGTTAGAAACTCCACAGAAGTGGAATTTTCATAAAAGAATTACCAATATGCTACCCCACCTGCCGGTGTGAATGTCGGGTACTGGGTTTTCTACAATAATTTCGGTCCTACGGACCTTTTATGCCGCGAAAACGGAGTATTACAAGATAATTAAAGTAAAATCATATTTTTTTCCACAACCCTGCCGCAAAACACACCCCCAATGCATATCTATCTATACCGATCGGACAGCATTGTTTCACCCCATGTGGTTATCGCCGCAAGCAACCACACACAACAGCACATAAAAAATGAAAAAGTATATCTTGTACCTCTTGGCGATGGCCTGCATCGTTGTAGCCTGTCGAAAAAACACCGACGAACTGACGCTCAGTGAAAAAGGTCCCATTCAGGGAGATAAAGTAGAAAGTATCATTTACGGAAAAGTGCTCTACAGCGCTGGGTATCCGGTTGAAAATGCCACGGTTACAATCGGCGGTGTTGCCTACAAAACCAATGTCAGGGGCGAATTTTGGTCAAAAAAGCAATTATTCGACAGCAAAGGCACCTTGGTACGTGTATCGGCAACCTATTGTTTTGATGCTTTTGTTTTTGCCTTTCCGCATTTGAATTCGGAGACGTATATAGAAATTCAAATGCTTGGAAAACAAAGTGTTGGCATATTTGAAGCAGTGGATGGCGCTGATATTCCGATATTCGGCGGCGGCGGCGTTAATATTCCAACCAATGCCATCGCGCGGTCGGATGGCTCACCCTATCAAGGTCAAGTAAACGCGTATGCCGTTTGGCTCAATCCGACTTTAGAACAAACTTTTCAACTGATGCCAGGCGATCTGCGCGCGGTCGACACAGCGGGCGATCCCAAAATTTTAAAAACTTATGGCATGATCGGCGTGGAATTAGAAACCCCCAATGGCGAAAAACTGAACCTGTTGGCAGGAAAAACGGCCAAAATCACCTTTCCCTTACCACCTTCGATTAAAATTTCGGCGCCTTCGAGCATTCAACTTTGGCATTTTAACACCGACAATGGGTATTGGGTAGAGTCGGGAACTGCCCCCCTGGTAAATGGTAATTATGAAGCCGAAGTCAGTCATTTTAGCTTTTGGAATTGTGATATTCCGAATGACTTCATAAATATTAAGATGAAATTTGTAGATACGAATGGCAACATTGGACAAAAATTGAGGGTTCAATTGACCAGCCAAAACTACAATACAGGCACGGATTATTCCGATGATCAGGGCAGGGTTGGTGGATTGGTACCCAAAGGCGAAATACTTCAAATGAAAGTAATTCATCCTTGTGGCACCGTCGTTTACGAAGGCCAAATTGGCCCGTTTAGCGCAGATAAAGATTTAGGTAAATTTACAACGCAAGCCGTTCAATTACCTCAAATTACGGGCATTTTACTAGATTGTGACGGCGCGCCCGTTCAACAGGGCATTGTTACGCTATCCATTGAAAACGATTCTGTTCAGGTTTATACTTTCACGGAGCCAGATGGCCAATTTTCATTTATTTTCCCTTCTTGTGACTACTCATCCACGTTTCAAATTACGGGCTACAACCTGCAGGCCTTAAAAGAAAGCCTTACTCAGGACGTTGATATTGCTGGAAATAGTATAAACCTGGGCAGTATACAGGCTTGTGCGCCATTAGATGAATTCGCCACTTTTACCTGTAATGGATTTCAACAAACTTTTGTTTTTTATCCCGATTTTCTTGCGGAAATTGGGGGAGAAAAAACGATTCGGATGTATGGAGAAGGCCTGCCGGGATCCAAGATTGGTGGCACAGAAATCAAATTTTCTTTTGACAATGTAGCGCCCAACCAAAGCACGGCGAGCCTGATTGATTTTCATGCTATTAGCCTGGAAAACGATCAGCTGCGCAATTATGGCTGCACGTATTGTCCAAATTCGGGTTGTGGTTGTTTGGCGACAGATGCGAATCCCATTGCTTTTACAAGTTATGCCAATAACTCCGGGGAGTACTTCAGCGGCACGGTTTCGGGCAATATTCGGGCGGACAAGGATCAAACCATGCAACCGTTTACCCTGGAGTTTAGGGTAAAACGATAACAATAGAACTGAAACCTTACTTTCAAAGCAAATCCAGTTAACGGCATTCGTATCATTATCTTACCCCATGCTTTCACCCGACATCACGGAGATCATAGCAGGCTGCAAACGCCGCCGACCCGCTTCGCAAAAGGAGCTGGTCCGGCGTTTTGCAGGTGCCTTGTTGTCGGTTGCAACCCGTTACGCTCGGATAAAATCGGAAGCGGAGGATATTTTACAGGACAGTTTTGTGCTCATATTTAAGAAAATGGACCAATTCGACCCGGAAAAGGGGACTTTAAACGCCTGGATGCGGCGCATTGTGATTCATACGGCTTTGGCGCAACAACGCAAGTTTCGGTATACCCACGAAATCGCGGTAGATACCCTGCCCGATACCCCCGACCTGGCATTGGATGTGTATGCAAAAATGCAGTACGATGATTTGATGCAACGCATTGATGCCCTGCCGGATGGGCTGCGAGAAGTGTTTAACCTGGCCGTTTTTGATGATTTTTCGCATGACGAAATCAGTGTAGCACTCGGAATTCCGGCAGGCACCTCGCGCTCCTGGCTAAGCCGCGCACGCAAACTTTTACAGCAACAAATTTTAAATTTACAATCGCATGAATTGGCCGGAATTTGAAAACGAAATGAAGCATACGGTGGATGCGCACGAAACGCCCATCGATTCGGATGCGCTCTGGAAAAAAATCCGGGAAAAACGCCGCAAACGCGCGTTGATCTGGTTTTGGAGCGCTGCTTTAGCCGTTGTGTGCAGCGGTTTGCTTTGGCATCAAGTCGGAAACAGGGGGCCATTGCAACATGAGCAATCGACCGACAACCCGCCTGCACATACCCCCGTACGTACGCTGGAGCCTGAAATAAAATTGCAGGAAAAAACCACGCAACGAACCCCGGAACCTGTGGCGACACACTTCAGCGATTCTACAATAAACGGTGCTATTTCAACAACTTCTGATCAAAAAAGCCTGCGTTTTAAGGCAAATATCCACCTTGAATCCCCGGCAAACGAACCGGCGCATTTGCCGATCCCACCGCATGTCCAAACGAATATTCAGACGCCATCGCCACAATTGGAAATACAGGAGTCCATTACAACAGCAGGGGCATCCGACACTTTAACCCAACTTGCACTAACCCTCCCAGCGGTACCGACTGTTCCAATTGTTGTAAAAACAGATACTTTGGCCGTTTTCGCCGACAATGCAGTGTCACCGTTGCCAGTGCCCTTGCATTTACTATCCGTACCGGAAAAAACGCTACAACTGCCTGAAAAACAACCCAATTTTGCAACTATACCTGCCGAAAACCCCAAAAAAAGCCATTCCTATCACCCAAGCATCGGTTTTGTAGCAGGGTATTATCGATGGAATTCCGTGGGTACTGCCATACCAGCACTCGATTCTATGAGCCGTGGACTGGAAACCGTACAGGGAACGTTCCAACTCAACCTGCCCATTTCATCAAAATGGACCCTAATGACCGGCATTTCTTATGCAAAAACGAGTAGTCTGCTTACCTGGGTGCGTACCTGGGAGGCCTGGCAGCCCAAAACCATCAAAAAATATTACGGGAACGGCACGGTGAGCAACGATTTGGATTCCGCGCTTTATAGCATCCGGCGCGAAATTCGGCACTATAATTACTGGCGGCAAATTGGCATTCCCTTGGGTTTAAAATACCGGTTGCAGGTTGCAAAAGCTTATCTTTCGCCAATGGCTGGCCTGCAATTCAATTTCCTGTTGCCTGCCAAAGGGGTGGCAAACAATGCGGAGTACGATTTAGATCCCGCTGTTTTTAATGCCGCCTACCAACGTAAATGGCTGTTGCAGGCACAGGCGGGTGTTGAATTCGGGTGGCAGGTTGGCAAAAACTGGACGGCCGTAGTTGGCCCGCATCTACAATTCGATTGTACGCCGCGGACTACCAAAAATGCGCCATCCAACGAGCGTTTTTTGCAGTACGGTATTCAATTTGGGGTGATTTATCGGCCACTATACCCCACAGACTAACGCTATGTTGCCCTTTTAGCGCTTGGAGCATGTTCCATCGCGCGAGATCTTCGTGCTTACTCGAATTCAACAGTACACAATATGCCCGCCCTTCATTTCCCACCAAAAACAAGCAATTCCTGCCGATTCCCGAAAAGTTAGCGCCCGGCGCTTCGCCAGATTTCATCTTTGCAGCATCAAACACGATCTAAATATACATTTTATGATGCTGAATGCGAAGTTGGAGTTGTTATTGGTCGATGATGCGCCTATGCTACGGCAAGTTTTGGCGCTTTTTCTTTCCAGAATGTACCAAGTTACTACTTGTGAAGATGGTGCCGTGGCGCTTAATCAGCTCCAATTGGGTTATATACCAGCCATTATTGTAACCGATTATGAAATGCCGAACATGGATGGTTTGCAATTCATTCAGGCTGTCCGAGCAATGCATTTAAATTGCCCTGTACTGATGGCATCCTCCATTAAAGACCCTTCGATGCGCCAGATCGCCTTAGCGGCCGGGGTAAATACATTCCTGGTAAAGCCGGTTTTGCCCATGGAACTAAAACATGAAATTCTGGCGCTCTTAGAAACCCCAATATTGGCGCTCGACTAAAAAGTATTTCCCAAACTCCGAAGCATTGCTGCTAAAAAAAGTCGGAATCTGCTGTTTCCCGAAAATTTGCGTAAAAACTACTCAATACCCCGCAAGTTTGCACCATCAAATTAATGTAACCTCCTTAACAACAATACAACATGCACAAACCTGAGTTACTCATTGTAGACGACGCCCCCATGATGACCCGCTTTCTGGAATTATTTCTTTCAGAAAACTACACGATAACTTGCTGTACTAGTGGTACGAATTATTGATGGCATGTATGTTTAATATAATATATTTCTGGCAT
>JBBAVI010000004.1:0-99559 GCA_040397785.1 Saprospiraceae bacterium
TGGCCAACATATCCTGCGCAATACTCTGTTTATTGTTGTACACTAAATTGTTAAGGGAATCCACGGTAAAACGCAACTGACTCATACTCAGCATGGAACGTTGCGATTTAAAGCGTTCGTCATCCGTGCGCGTCATTTCAAATTCTTTCATATCCCATACTTTTGTCCAGGATTTAAAATTAGTTCGAATAAACGGATAACGTTGTTGCTGCGAAGAATTATTGCTGCCCGGCTCCTGGTATTGGGTACCTCGAAACAAATTCATCACAAAATAACGCTTGTCGTCGGTGGTGTACATTTGCCCACTATCCGATAAAATTTGATTAAAATTCAAACGCCCCACGTTACTTTGGTCCTCTATCAATACATCCGAAATGGTTTCGCCATCTTTTTCTTTATCGCCAATACGGATCACAAACTGCCGAAAATCTTCGTTAAAAACCCCTTTTTCCAAGGTTAATGCGGGCTTTTGTTTGCGAATATCGTACAGCCTGGATTTAAATTTTAAATTGGAAATAGGAATCAAAAAATCGGAACAGACGTAAGAAAAAGCAGCAATCCCCACCGCACAAACAATCAAGCTGCGCATCACCCGCAACAGCGATACACCCGCCGATTTCATACTCGATAACTCATAACGCTCTGCTAATGCCCCCATTACCATCACCGAAGCAATCAACACAGCAATTGGCAAAGCCATCGGAAACGTAGAAATGGACAAATAGGCGATCAATTCCACCAGCACCAAGATGTTTACGCCCTTGCCCGCGATTTCGTCAATATACAACCACAAAAATTGCATGATCAATACGAAAAGTGCAATGCCAAAGGACACGGCAAACGGCCCCACAAAACTCTTAAGCAATAATTGATCTATTTTTTTCAAAACGCGTGGGTTCTAAATATCGAATACTGGCTTAAACGCTTTCAAGGCGGCAATCGTTGCGCGTGGATCCTGCGCGCTGAATACACTGCTGCCTGCCACCAACACATCAGCCCCTGCCTGCAACAAAACCTCCGCATTTTGCAGCCCCACCCCACCGTCTATTTCAATCAAGGTCGCTGCATTGCGGGTATCAATTAAGGTGCGCAATCGCCGAACCTTATCCAAGGTCCGGTAAATGAATTTTTGTCCGCCAAAACCCGGATTTACCGACATCAAACACACCAGGTCTACATCCTCAATCAAATCCTCCAGCACCTCAATGGGCGTATGCGGATTCAAGGCTACCCCGGCTTTTGCACCCGTTTCCTTGATTTGTGCCACCGTTCGATGCAAATGCGAACAGGCCTCATAATGCACCGTAATCACCGAAGCACCCGCTTTGCGAAAAGATTCGATGTATTTTTCGGGTTCCACGATCATTAAATGCACATCCAGCGGCTTTTGGGCCATTTTGTGCATCGCTTCTATAATAAACATGCCAAAGGTGATATTCGGCACAAACCGGCCATCCATCACATCCAGGTGAAACCAATCGGCTTCACTGCCATTCACCATGTCCATTTCGGCGGCCAGTTTCGTAAAATCAGCAGCCAGTACCGAAGGCGCTATAAGATGTTGTCGTGCCATAATTTCGTAATTCGGTGTTCGATATTCGGTGTTCGATATTCGGTGTTTAAAACTTTTACCGTACAATCACAATTTGCTCCGGTAAAATCATGGGCATACGTTTCATCCGCAAAAATAATTGCGCCGTTGCTACCACATCTTTTTCACAATAGGTCGCGATCCGGTCCAAGTCGCGTTCCTCCCAATACACCCCCGCCACATCACTGCCATCCATGTCATCTTTGGGAGATGGAAAATTGAATACCGCCGCCAACAAACGCAAAGAAGTGTAGTTTTTATTATCACCAAACTTCCACATCTCCAGGGTATCTACCAAATGTTTGGTTTCCCAGGGCTTTTTCCCAGCAATATCCAGCAAACGCGGAAGTGGCAACTGATTGACCAACATGCGTCTGCAAATATAAGGAATATCAAACTCCTTGATATTGTGGCCACAAATGGCAAACTTATCCGGGTTGTTAAAATGCTTGTTGAGCAACACACTGAAATCTTCCAGCAAATTGGCTTCAATATGATTGGTAAAAGACTTGAGGCGCAACAAAGGCAATTCATCGCCCGGTTGCTTGGTCAAAAAACCAGCCGAAATGCACACGATCTTGCCAAACTCCGCATAGATACCCGCGCGGGTCCGAAAAGCCTCGGCAATTTCATCGTATTCCAACTCCTCGTCTTGCCGGCGCAGAATCTGGCGGGTTTTGTACCCCCACAATTCCTGCAACTCCTCATTCAGGTCTTCGAAATCGGCTGCGCCAGGCACCGTTTCAATGTCCAAAAACAAAATATTGTATAGATCAAATGCATCAAAAACAGACATAAGGCAAATAATTTTGTAGCGACAAAGGTATAATTTATCTGCTGTTTCTGATTTACCTTAAAAAAAAGCGATGATTTCATATTATTTCCTTAACAAATTATTCAATTGATTTTCAGTTATTTGCAGCTCAAAACAGCCTGTACCTCCAAAAACTTTCTTTCAACCCGGGCAATAAAGCAAGTACCATTGCGGTTAAATGTGCAGTTTTTCAATCGGCGAAACCATTTAATCGCATGACAATCTTCGGGAGAAAGGTTGATTATGTTTTCAAACCAATTACAATCACTAACGTTAAACCTTTCATTTTCAGAGTATGAACACTCCCACCAATTTCAATCAGCCCACGACCCCTTCTAACTTCGGTGGCTCCAATGACAACAACGGCCAAAAGCGTCTAACTACCATCATGGGTGTTGCCATCGCCATCCTGCTTGGTTTGTGCGTTTTCTTGTTGGTGAGCAAATACAAAACCGGACAAACGCTCACCCTGACACAAACCGAATTAACGGAACAAAAAACAGCGTTTGCGGACCTCGATACCAAATACAACGAGGCTGTAACCCAACTGGAGCAGCAAAAAGGGATCAATGCTGAGTTGGACAACAAAATCAACGCGCAATTGCAGCAGTTGGAAACACAGAAAAACGAAATTTCTGGTCTGATCCGTGATAAAAAAGACTACCGTGCTGGTATGGCACGCTTGGAAAAACAGAAAAACGAATACCTCGCGCAAATTGATGATCTGAAAAAACAAGTAGGTATCCTGACCGAAACCAATACGCAACAAGGTCAGCAAATCTCTACCCTTTCCAGCACGCTGACTGAAACCAAAACTAAATTGGATGAAGAAAGCACCGCTAAGGCTGCCTTGGTTTCTGAAAAATCTACTTTGGAAGCAGAAAAAACACAGTTGTCTAAAAAAGTGGACATTGCTTCTGCCATCCGTGTGAAAAACGTAACTACGAAATCCGTACAAGTGAAAAGCAACGGCAAAGAAAAAACCAAAAGCCGTGCTGGTAAAGTGGACAAATTGAACATCTGTTTCACCACAGAATCGAATGAAGTGGTTCCTGCCGGTGAAGAAACGTTCTACCTGCGCATCATCGACCCAACCGGCGCGCCTTTGGCGATCGAAAGCCTGGGTTCTGGTGTTGCTACCGACAAACGCAACGAATCGGATGTTCGTTACACCACCACTGCTACTTGCAACTACCAAAACGGTGAAACAAACGTGTGTGGTAGCTGGCAGCCAGGTCAAAACTTTGCTAAAGGAAAATACAAAGTGGAGATTTACAACAAAGGTTACCTCGTAGGCAACGGCGCATTCAACCTGAAATAAAGGTATCCCCCCTATATGAACAAACTTACGCCTTCCGCCCTTTTGGGTGGAAGGCGTTTTTTTATTTAAAATCCAAAAATACCCCAATGGCAGTCGAAGGCGCTGCCAATACATTTTTCCCTTTTAAAGCCCCGGTAATACGTGCCGACACCCCAAACGTTTTCTTTGCATTCAGGTAATACAACACTTCCGGTCCGATGCCCATAAATTCTACATTGTTGGAAAACAAGCCGTTTGCTGCCGATGCGACATTCCCATTTTGCAAGCTTTCTATGCCATTTACCTTTAAAATGGCCAATAAATGATCCTTGAAAAATTTATAGCCGTATTCAAACTCATAGCGGAATTCATCGGAAAAGCCCTTCGTCCTGTTGTTCAATCCAAGCGAGCCTTGTACCCACCAGCGTGCGCCACCCTTCCCGGCGCTTACTTTTAACAATTGATTGAACTCACCGTCGCCAGTAAAAAGTCCATCCACCTGCCGGGCGTCTCCGGTGGGCAGCCCGAACATCACGGTTGTGCTTAAAGCAAATCGTTTAACCGGCAGCGCAAAACGCAGCGCCACATCAACATCGCCAACATTATTATTGACAATTCCTTGTTCGATTACTTGCCCGGTTTGCCTTCCTTTGGTTTCGTTGATCACGTTGCGCACATAAAATGGTACGTTTGCGGAAACCGTGAGTTTGTTTAAAAGACCATATTCCCCGTAAAAACTGCCGGTGTAGTTTCCAAGGGTACGAAATGGCGCCACATCACCCCGTTCATCAAAAATATTACGCGCATAAATGCGGGCAAAATCCAGTTTGTAAAAACCTTTGCCTTTGCTTCTGGTCCATGCCTGCGCGTTTGCCATACTTGGGAGCAAACAAATCACCAGCAACAAGCGAAAAGCATGTTGAACAATCTTTTTCATATAAAATTTTTATTGTTTTAATTCGGCTGCGCCAAAAACGGGACCCAAAACACAATAAAGCACCACGTATTTATAGTTGGCAGGGTTAACGCTTGCAGGGACCGTCCAACTTTGCACCCCGGAAAATGCGCTTAATTTATTGGCCGTTATTTGGGCGCTGCTTCCATTGATGACATTGCTACCGGGCATAACCGAATAACTGCCATTGAGGTGGTTGGTCAATAAAACGTACACGCTTGGTCCTGCGCTGGTGCCAAAATCGGCTGCTGTTCGGAGTTGGGTTACACCATTTACCGTTTGTAAAAAGACCCCGCCTTTCGCAAAATAGTGGGTATTAACCGTCATAAATACCCCTTTTTTGAAAAAGGTGGTATCGTTTGTGCCTGGATTGCCGGAGCCGCCAGCTTGATTTATAAGGATCGAGTCTTGTAAGTTGCCATTGCTGGCATACAAGGTAACTTTACCGGGCGCCAGGGTTTTTGCTTTCCCACTGGCATCAATCGACACTTTTTCGGGCGCGCTGCTGCTCCAAACGATGCCTTCTACCGGTGCCTCAATACCATATTGGTCGGTATATTTTACCGAAAAAATCTGCTCTTGAAAGGCAGGTAAATTGTTGATCCTTGGGGAAATAGATAATCTTTCGGGCACAATAGGATCGTCGATGTAATCGGTTCCGACGCAAGCCGAAACCGATAACACACCTAACAGGGCCGATAATTTGAGTATTTTTTTCATCTTGAATGTTTATGTTTGTTAACCGTTTTCTGTAAAACCTGGATAAAGCGTCATCCCTCCATCTACAAAAATGGTGGTGCCGTGTATGTAATCGGATTCGTCGGAAGCCATCCAAACTGTGGCAGCACCAATGTCGGAGGTTTCACCCACCCGTGAATAAGGAATGAGTCCCAACAGTTTTTGCTCCGCTTCCGGTGTTTCCCAGGCCGAGCGGTTGATGGGTGTTTTAATCGCGCCTGGTCCGATTGAGTTGACCCGTATTTTCATCGGCCCGTATTCTTGTGCCAGCGACTTCATCATCAGCATGACGCCCCCTTTGGATGCTGCATAGTTTACATGGCCACCCCAAGGTATGACTTCATGCACGGAAGACATGCATATGATCTTGCCCAAAGCGACCGAAACGTCCGGACGCGGACCACGGCGCAAGAATTCACGCACTGCTTCGCGCGCGCACAGGAACTGTCCGGTCAGGTTAACATCCAATACAAATTGCCAGTCTTTGAGGCTCATTTCGTGAAATGGCGCATCGCGCTGCAATCCGGCATTGTTTACCAGGATATCCACCGTTCCAAAAGTAGCCACCGTTTCCTTAAACATAGCAATTACTTCATCCTCTTTACTTACATCGGCTTTATAGGCTATTGCATGTCCACCCAAATGGTTAATTTCATCGACAATTTGTTGGGCCGCCTCGTCACCGAAAACATAATTGACCACCACATTAGCGCCATCGCGGGCCATGGCATAAACGATAGCGCGTCCGATCCCTGAATTTGCACCTGTGACGATGCAGGTTTGTTTTTTGAGGCGATTGTTGGGTTGTTGGTACATATTATTTAGATTTTAAAGATTCAATGATTTATTGTTCAAGTAAATGGGCGCCCACACGCAATGCATTGGCCATGGCCGTAAGCGATGGATTCACTGCGCCCGATGAAGGGAAAAACGAAGTATCCACCACATATAAGTTGTTGACATCATGGGCTTTACAATTGAGGTCGAGTACCGACTGTTTTGGATCTGTACCAAATCGGCAAGTGCCATTTTGATGACTTACACCGCCCGAACCAAGTTTAAAACCGTAATATTTGGTGCTTTCACCTACGCCTTCCTGGGAAGCTACCTGATCCATGATTTGCACCAATTTTGCATGCAAACGCCGATAAGCCTCCAGGTTATTGGCTGTGTACTGCACTTGAATTTCGCCTGTTTCATCAACCAATACCCGATTTTCAGACGAGGGTAAATCTTCGGCAGTGATGAAAAAATCGACAATGTGGCCCGCAAAATGTTCCATATCACGGCCGTTTGTTTCCAAATCATCACCAACGGCGTCAATTAGCAACAAAGGATCGGCTTTCCCCATATTTTGAATGGATCCAAGCGGATAAGGGCTGTCGGAAGCGCCGTGGTAAAAATCGGCAATCAGGATAGCTTTTTGAAACTTGGATGGGTTCGGAGTAGCCGAATAAGCCAATACAATGCCGTTGTTGTGTACCATCAGGTTGCGGCCTACTAGTCCGCTGCTGTTCGCCAGCCCTTGTGGATGTTGTTCGTTGGCAGAATTGAGCAACAAAGCGGCCGAATTTACAGCGCCACAAGCTACCACAATGGTGTCTGCAAAATAGGTTTCTTCTGTGCCGTTGTGCGCTACAATGACACTTTCTGCGCGCTTACCGCTTACATCTGTATTGATTATCAAAGCCTTGCGATTGGTCAATAGCGTTACATTGGGGTATTGCAACGCGCCTTGAATACCCACCACATGGCTATCGGCCTTTGCGCCGGTCGGATCCGGGTATCCATCATATAATTCCATATTAATCCGGTCTGAAATCTTACCAGTGGTATCTTCGGGCAATCGAATGGCCAGTGGAATGGCACTTGGATGGTATCCTTGCTGCCGTATTTGGGTAGCCAATGTTTCCATGCGTGGCTCAAAAGGCAAGGCTGGAAATGGATACTCTTTATCAGCTGGGGGCTCGCTTGGATCTTGTCCGCGGGTGCCATGTACGGCATAAAGCGCTTCTGCTTGATCGTACCATGGGGCAAAATCGGCGTATTTGAGCGGCCAGGCTGGAGAAGTACCGTCAAAATGGGTGCTGGCTTCAAAATCTCTTTCCCGAAGGCGCAAGAGCGCGCCCCCGTACATCTTCGTATTTCCACCTACCCAATAATGCTGATACGGAGAAAACAGATTTTGATCGCTGTCGCGCCAAAGTTCGGTGGTCTTGTACCGTCCCTGCGCCACAGCCATTGGATCCCAGTTTTCTTTTTCTTTGGGTAAAAAATCGCCGCGTTCAAGTATTAAGATGCGCTTGCCGCTTGGCGCCAATTGGTGGGCCAAGGTTCCGCCCCCTGCGCCCGTTCCGATAATGATAAAATCAAATTGTTGCATGCTGCTTTGTCTTTTTCAAATGATAGGACAAAGGTGCGGGACATGGCTTCAAGCAAATGTTACAGGGGTAACATCTGCAAAATTAAGTCAAACTAATTGGTCCAGATTGGAAACGAATAACTCTTTACGTCCGTTGAACCGAACCAAGCCTTCCGTTTCCAGATCTGTAAATAAAAGCGAAACCGTTTTGCGGGAGGCACCAATCAGGGCTGCAATATCACTTTGGGTGATATCTAACTCAACTTTTGTACCACTTGCGTGTGGGGTTCCTATATCTCGACAAAGGTCTTTGATAAACGCTATCAGGCGTTGACGCGCATCTTTAAAGAGTAGAATTTGCAATCGACGCTCAAGGCGTTGGTTTTTTTCGCCAAAACGTTTGGTAATTGTGAGCGAAAAGGGCACATAATCGCGCATCAATTCCCTGGCCTTATCCAAGCCTAATTTACAAATCATTGTACGGTCAACCACCGCTTGCGCAAATTCACGATAGCGGGCTTGTCCAATCAGGGCTGTTTCACCCAAAATTTCGCCTTTAGACAAAAAAGCAATTACTTGCTCGTTGCCTTCCGAATCATAAAAACTGACTTTTACTTTTCCCTCTGCCACTAAAAAAATTTCGCGCACCGGGTCACCTTCCATGAATAAAAAGTCGGTTTTGTTGTAACAACTCAAAGGATGGGTTTTTAAGTGGTCTTTATACTTGTACGGACACAGCATTTCGTACAAATCGACCTCTTCAAAAAACCAGATGCTTTTCTGATGCATAATATGTTTATTAAAATCGGTTTGTTAATCGTTTTTACAGTTGATTTAAAGGTACACGTCGGGAAAAAACCAAGTCGTTTCCCAACACCATCCGGATTGAAAAAATACATTCTTCCCAGTCTGCATACGGTACGCGATTATCAATTTGCCCCAAATCATGCTTGAACTGGCGATTGTGACAGTAATCGCGTACTTCCAATTGGGCATGTTGCAAACGCGGTGCAATTTTGATCAGCAATTCTTTTTTACCCGCATCTAAGCCGAATTGAATCATTTCATCTGAAATACCGTGCGAATGGTCAGGCATACCACCCAGCAACCAAGCCAGGGCATGTTCAAATTCACGTGCCCAAAAATGCTCGCTGTGGGTGCCATCGGAGTGCAAATCGTAGTGCATCAAATCTTCATCGTAGCCTGTTTCCAACAAAACTTCGTATAAATCAAGCAACTGGCTGACCATTTCTTCACTTTCCTGTTGACCCGCCATCAAGAGTATTTTAACAGGGTGGCTGGGTTTGCGGGTTTTCACCCAATCAAAAAGGTTTTCCGAAAACCATAAAGCAGGCGAAAAAACACCTGCCATGCCAAATACGGCTGGTTTTTCCAAAATGGCATACAAGGAAAATAAGCCACCCATGCTGCTGCCCATAATGCCCGTATGCGCCTGTTCCGGTTGCGTGCGCAATTGTTGGTCGACAAAAGGCTTGAGGGTGTTGCAAATAAAATCAAGATAAGCCGCAGCTTCCCCGCCGCCATGTTCAGGATTCGCCCAAGGCGCATATTCGTCGATGCGGTGGCTTTCTCCATTTTCAATACCAATCAAAATGGGTGCTTGTGCTTGAAGATTGGGATGCTTTAAAAACAACTGGTGCATGGCTTTGTCAATATCCCAGGAACCGAATGTTGCATCCGGATTATCGAAAAGGTTTTGACCATCCTGCATGTACACCACGGGATAGCGTTTTTTCGTATTCATCCAGTAATCGGGTGGAAAACAAGCCCAAATTCGGCGGTTTCTTCCCAATTGGGGCATCCACATGTTTGGGTGCAGCAGCCTTACAATGCCTGCCGGTTGTTTGGGAGGCATATCTACCCAGGCGTTTACCTGTATGGACAACTTGTTTTCGGTAATCACTTGAAATACACGATTAGGCGTCGTACGACCATAAGCATCGCCTTCTGCAGCCGACCAGTTTCCACGGGTTAATTTGCATTCCAATTGTGAAAGGGCTGTTTCGAAATTCAATTCGTACACGCCATCGGACTGCATTGCAAAACAAAAATTCGGATCATTGGGCACCCATTCGTTAAAATTGCCTGCCAGGTAAAAGACCGCGTCTTTTGGGGTGTTGATCGGCAAGGAATGGATTTGAAATTTGATCGGCAGCATCGGGTTTTGGTTAATGACACATCGGACCAGCGTCGAGTGCATATTTATTGATATGTTGAATCGATGTGGTGTCTACATACAGGATTTGCCAATTATCAAAGGCTTGTACGTGTCCACATAAGCCAACCCCACTGCCGACATATTCCTGTATTTTCGGAAAAAGTGGGGTACCGTTTGGCCCAAATAACAGGTAATAAACATCTTTCCCATCCCCATCGTGGACTTTCAAAAGCGGCGGAATGCCCCCAGCCAGGCACCGCACGGCACAATCCTGGTGCGGTTTTCCTTCCCCCGGATTCATGACGCCCAGAAAGCACTTAGGGTCGGTAATTTCCCCCCTCAAACTTATTGGCTCCGCAGTTAGTGTTGGACTAAACGGTGCGTATTCTGTGGAGGCGTATTTTTCCAAAACCGCTATATTTTTTACTTCCAAGGCAACTTTTCCATCTTTATAAATCAAAAAGCCATCCACACGTACCTTGCTTCCTGCAGGAATTTCCTTCGGATCAACAAAATATCCGTGTTTCCCTTCACCTACCAATAAGATCGACTGGGGAGACAAGCGGCTATTGGTTTGATCGGTTGATTCCAGGATTAGAAAAGGTGCTGGCGTTGGGGTAAACTTACCAATGAGGCTGGTTTCCTTTCCATATTCAAAAACACCATTGGAAAATCCCTGTTGGAAATATACCAGGCAACCAATTACCACCGGTAGCGACAAAACACTGACCAGGATAAATTGTCGGGTCCGACGGGCAAAAGAAGGAGGCGCTTTTGCCAGCCAACCAATGTAAAATTCTTCTTCCTGCATTTTTGTGCTGTTTAGGATACCATTGAAATTTCCGCTGGAATCCGTTGGGTGCCTTCCGGATATGGGTTTGGGTGTACATAAACACTTGTTCCCTTCACAAAAACATCATAGGTTGCAAGTTTTTCAGTAAATGGCGGCGGTGATTGCCCGTTTTCTGGCAAATACTGGTAGCCATGCCAGGGACAAGTAATGCAACCATCTATAATACGCCCTTCACTGAGCGGACCATTTTGATGTTTGCACACATTATGCACGGCCGAAATTTTATCTTCATAGCGGAATAAAGCAATGTTTTCCTTGCCAATTAGGAGCAATTTTGCCTTATTATTGGAAATTTCAGCCCATTCGCAGGCATATACAAAGCCGTCCGGAACTTCCAGTATTGCTTCTATCGTAGCATTGCGTTCCGATGCCGCATCGGTTTTACTTTGCTTCATTGCGGCGGCAACATGAAAACCAAGCACCACAAACATGCCCAACCCAACCATTCCAATCAGTACGGGCGATTTTTCCAATTGAATCACGCCCAACATCACATGCATCACCAACAAGCAATAGGCAAAATAAACACCCATGTGCAGGGATTTCCAAACACGCGGCCCCAAATTACTGAGCCAAAAATCATGGCTGGTTGCGGCCATCAAAAACAAGATGAGCAATGCAAAAAAGCCCAACGATTGAAATGGAAACTGTGCCAAAGAACCATACTGTGTATTGGAGGTAAACAAGGATACCATCGGATCCACATTGCCCATCGCGTGAAACTGGAATAAATTAAATACCCCGTGCGACAGTGCAACCAAAAACATCGCTACCCCAAAATGCCGCCGGTTATATAGTAAAGGCAAAAACCGCCGATCTAATCGACACAAAGGGCCAATAAGGAGGATAAGGTGCAACATGAAAAAACCCAAAGTGCCGGTAGCCCGAATCAGGGTAGTTTCGATGGTACAAGTAGGATGGAAAATGGATTGTAACCCAATGAATAGCAACAAATAAACCCCGATAAACGCGATCAAAATCCGATCGTACAAACGTTTATGGGGTGTCCAATGGACAGGATCGTAGGAAAGAGACATGCTGTAAAGTAGTTTTCAATTTTTTTAAAAGTGCATTTACCAGCGTGCATCTGGAATTACCCATATTGCCGCAATCCAGGCAACTGGCAGCAAAATCGCTAGCAAGTACCAGATATAACGGTGTATTTTGCGCAGTTTAATCGTCATCTTAATGTTTATTTGTAGAATTTTGTGCTCGCGTAAACAGCAATTTCCACCCCAAAAATGGCCATAAGGCTACACTGCCTGGAAAAAACAGGAGCCTTGTAATCCAGGAGATCCCTTTCGCCACATGGTCTAATTGTTCAACACCCCGCAGCACAAACCAGGTAGCAAAAAAACACCCGATCATACAATAAAGGTAAAACGCATTTATGAATAAAGTTGCCATTTCCATTTTAAATAATGTTGAATTTCAATCGATTACGATTGGTTGTACAATTTTACAACCGTTTCGCGAAAGTTCTCCCCGGTTGCGCCTAAAAGGAAGGCAATTGTTTCGGCGGCGACATCTGGCGTTACCCATTCTTCCGCTTCAGCATCTGGAAAAGCATTGCGATTCTGCGGCGTATCCAGCAAAGAAGGAATGATTACACTCGCCCGGATATTTTTGAATTTGCCTTGATCGTTGATAATTTCCGCCAAGCGGAGTACCAATGATTTGGATAAAGCATAGGCCAATTGACTCTTACCCTCCGACGGATTAATGGCCGGACGCGCGCCAATAAAAACAAATTGACCACTGCCCCGGCGTTCAAAGTATTCCATTAATGGACGAACAATGTTATAGGCCGTTGTGAAGTTGAGGCTGATCATTTTGTCAATTTCGTAGCCGGTCGTTTCCGCAATCCCGCCTGGTTGCCAACCACCAACAATACAAATTGCGGTCTCCACATTTGGATCAAGGGCAATGATGTTTTTCACATAACCTTCTGATACGGTTGCATCTGCAAGGTTTAAAAATTGGGTGTGAATGCTTGCCGCCATTGCAGTTTCGCTAAAATGTCGGGAGTTTTCACCCAACCCCAGGACTGCATAGATTTTGTGGCCGTCCTCGGCAAATCGGCGTACAACAGCCTGGCCAAGATTACCCGCAGCACCTGTAACAATGATAGATTTCATGGATCGATTGTGTTGAAAATGAATGATTTCCTTTTGATTGGCACAAAGTTAGGGTATGTGATAAGCGCGAAAGTTTACCTGTGTAACATTGGGCAAAATAACTGATTAAGATTTGCCCGACATACTGCATGCAAACGCTGATTTTTGACAGATATACCACCGCCAAAGCATGGCAGCACTCAGCATCCCGGCCAAGGGTGCAGTCAAATACAACCAATAATATGTAAAATGTTGTGCTGCAGCGGCCGACGCCAGGGTACGCGCAGGATTGATCGACATGCCGGAAAGCGGCGCTTCCAAGGTGATATAAACCATCACGGTAATGCCTGCGAAAATCCCAGTGTAAGGTGCTGTTCGGGCCGTATTACTGCTATATAATACAATGAGAATCAAACACAAAGCAAGTACAAACTCTGCCGCAAAGGCAACCAGAACCCCTTGGGAACCGGGCAATGTTTGCACATAATTGACCGCCGGATCGCCCAATATCCCTGGAAAAATACTTTTAAGGATGAGCATGGCTGCTACTCCACCGATTGCCTGCGCAAAAACGTACCCAACCGCATCCCAGGGCGCTATTTTTTTTAAAAACAAAAAAGCAAGGGTAACAGCTGGATTCATGTGCGCACCCGATCGCATGCCCCAGGGCGAATATATCAACGCAATGGCGGTACATCCCATCATAATGCCGATCAGACAACGACGCAGCATCGGATCTGCAATGCTTTCACGAATCGGAAGTCCAGGCAGCTCAATCACAGCCACAAAAAAAGTAGCCGACAACATAAACATACCCAGGGCCCAGGCTTCTATCGCATAATTGACCCAATTCCGTTTAAATGTTTCAAACATAATCGAGGTTATTGAAAGGGCGATTTTTTTACTGAAAATGGAATGGAACTGGACTTCTTTCCTTGCAACTTTTTTAATTCGAGCAGTACTTTGATCAGTGCTGCCACCGACCAGGCTTGTTGCACGGTTCCTTTTCCAACACGCGGCAAATTCCCGTCAAAAACCTCCGAAATACCTAAGATACATTGATCCTGATAAAAATGCTTTTTCAAGGGCTCCAGCATGGCAAGTGCCTCTTTTTGTGCTTTTTCAGACCAATTTTGCACTTTTAAATAGGCAGTTATGTATTCGCTCAATAAAAACGGCCATACTGTACCCTGATGATAAGCCGTATCCCTATGCCAGGGATCTCCTGCATACACGGGTTTGAAATCGGCATGTTCAGGTGAAAGGGTGCGCAAGCCGAAATCGGTCACCAAATGCGCCTTTACAATGGCTACTACTTTCTTTTCTGCATCTTTTCCCAAAAGTGAAAAAGGCAAACTCACCACGTACAACTGATTAGGACGAATGGCAACATCTATTTTAGGGGGGACTGTGCTGAAATCAACAACATCTGCCAAACTGCCATTTCCTTGTACATAAGTCCGCTCAAAGTTGAGGAGCAATTTATCCGCAATTTCCTGAAATTGCTCAAATGGCTGCTGTAAAGTGCCTGCAAAATATTGGTAAATGCGCAATGCGTTGTACCAAAGTGCCTGTATTTCCACCGGAGCGCCATGCCGGGGTGTTACCACAAAATCACCCACCCGCGCATCCATCCAGGTCAGTTGAGAAAGTCCTTCACCACCTGATAAAAAGCCCTCCGAATTTACCTTGATCTGAAAACGCGCACCTTCTACATGCTGATTCAAAATTTCCGTCAAAACACCAAAATACTGATGTATAAAATCAAGATCCTGAAATTTTTGATGATATTCATACAGCGCTACAAAAAGCCACAAGGTTGCATCAATGGTATTGTATTCAATTGGGTCGTTCGGACGATCGGGAAAACGGTTGGGCAACATGCCTTGATCCACAGAACGCAAAAAAGTTTCTAAAATAGATTTTGAGATTTCCTGCTTTCCCGTTGCAATGGTAAGCCCACGCATCGCGATCATCGTATCCCGCCCCCAATCGGTAAACCAATGATAACCAGCAATCAAGGAAAAACCCTCCGTACTTTTGCGGTGTACAATAAACTGATCGCCCGAAAGCAATAAGTCGCGCAAAAACGCATTTCCGTCCGCTTGCTGGGTAAGTGCCTCTTGCCGCTTAATGGTATTGGTTTTCAACACCGTCGGATCTTCCTTCATCATTTTTTCATCTGTCGAAAAAACCAGATGTGTCTTTTCTCCCGGCGCAAGGATCACTTCCAAGGAAGCCACCGAGCAAGCATCTTCCCGATAACCCAGTCCACGTTCTTGCTCTCGAACATATTCTAAATTATAATACCATTGCCGGTTTTCAAGGTATTCCCCTTTGGTAAAAGAAAAATACAGCGCGGGTGCCCCGAAATGCGCATACAAGGTTTGATACCCATTTTCTCGTTTTACCCAATAATCCGATTTCGCATCAGGGTGGTTTAAGCCATGATCGTCGCGGTGTACAAAAATGGGCGTTAGGCGCAGTTTAAAATTGGAAGCACCGGTGTTTTCATATTCTACGACGGTGGTATTGGAGCCGTGCACCATAAAAACGGTTTTGAGCAAATGACAACCATGTGCCTCAAATTTTACCACCGGGAGCGGCTTTCTTTCAAAAAACTTAAAATATTGAAAACCATCTGGATGAATTGTGCCCGGATATTGATTGCTCGATAACGCAAAGGCACTATCACGATTAAATATGATGGATTCTTCTATTTTGGATACTAGTACCTTACGTCCGGTTGGTGGATTGAGCGCTGCTACCAAAAGCCCATGGTACCGGCGCGTATTGGAACCCAATACGGTGGAAGCAGCATAACCGCCTAAGCCGTTTGTAAAAAGCCATTCTTTGGAGCTTAGATCCTGGAAGTCAGGATCCTGATCTTTATGTTTTAACATGATTTATTCTTGAAATTTTAATTAAAATTATTCGGCCTTGCCAATCAAATCGGCTACCAATCCTGTCCACCCGGTTTGGTGACTCGCACCAATTCCTTTTGCCGTATCGCCATGAAAATACTCGTAAAACAAGATAAGATCTTGAAAGTGAGGATTTTCGGTATATATCTTTTCATCGCCGTTTACCAGCCGATGTCCCTGTTCGTCTTTTTCAAAAATGGAAATTAAACGCTCGGATAAAGCAGCTGCAACTCCGTTCAAGTCAACATGATTGCCCGATCCCGCTGGAAATTCGGTCATATAACCTGCACCGTAAAATGTACCATAAGTATTTAAAGCCCTGATTAACAGATAGTTCATCGGCATCCACACCGGACCGCGCCAATTAGAGTTGCCCCCAAACAAACCTGTTGTGCTCTCACCTGGCTCGTATTGTAATCCAAATTGTGTTCCATCTATATTGACATGATAACCATCCTTGTGTATCTTTGATATAGATCGAATGCCACCGGGCGACAAGAACTCATCTTCGTCCAGCATGGCTTCCAGCAAGGAGCTTAAGCGGGCTTGGGGAATCAAGGACAATAAAATATCGCCATTGGATGCGTCTTCTTCCATAACCTGGTATTGCCCCTTTTCGCTGCGATACTGTTGAAACCAACGCATGCGCTTCGTGAAATCAGGCAATTTTGCCAGTTTTTCTTTGGGCAAAATGTAGGCTGCAAATAAGGTACTCAAACCCACCAGCGAGCGCACTTTTAAGGGAATATACGATCCATCGGGCAAGGCAAGAATGTCATAAAAGAACGCTTCATCCTTATCCCAGGAACTGGTCCAATCGTGGCCCATCCGGTTCAAACTTTCAGCAATATAGGTAAAGTGCTCAAAAAACTTGGTCGCGACATCCTCAAAACTGGCATCATGTTGGGCAATTTCCAGCGCCATTTCCAGCATATTGAGGCAATACATGGCCATCCAGGCAGTACCATCGGCTTGCTCCAGGTAACCACCGCCCGGAATTTGGTTGGAACGGTCAAATACCCCAATATTATCCAGCCCCAAAAAGCCTCCTTCAAAAACATTGTTGCCTTGCTGATCCTTACGATTGACCCACCAGGTAAAATTGATCAATAGTTTCTGAAACACTTTTTTCAGAAAATCAATATCTTCTTTACCGGTTTTCGCTTTATCGATCTGATAAACCTGCAAACAAGCCCAGGCATGAACAGGAGGGTTTACATCCCCAAATGCCCATTCGTATGCGGGTAATTGACCATTGGGGTGCATGTACCATTCTCTTAAAAACAGCACCAATTGACTTTTAGCAAATTCGGCATCCAATTGCGCCAAAGGAACACAGTGAAAAGCCAGGTCCCAAGCCGCATACCAGGGATATTCCCATTTATCGGGCATGGAAATAATATCCTCGTTGTTGAGGGTGCGCCAATGCATGTTGCGTCCTGTTTTACGACTTTCCGGTGGCGGAATTTGCCCCGGATCTCCATCAAGCCAACGCGGCATATCAATGTTAAAATACTGTTTAGACCATAACATACCCGCGTACGCCTGACGTTGTATATTTTGACGATCGGCTGAAACCTTACCGGATTGTCCGGCTTCTGCTACAATTTGCTGGTAAAACTGGTCTGCTTCGAGCTTGCGATCCGCAAAAATCTGGTCAAATCCCTTTCCGAATGGAGTTTTCACGGCATTTTTGGATAAACGCAATTGAAAAACAGCCTTTTCGCCGCCCGCTACTTGCACTTTGTACATCGGTGCAAATTTGGTTCCACTGGTTTTGTCCGCTAAAAATTCAAACTGCTGTTGAACCACTGCTCTGTGAAAGGCATCCTTTACAAAAGGGGTCGGATTGGGCTGACCCCAAAGCCGTTCCTGGTTGTTTTCATTTTCTGTAAATAATTGTAAAGCAGGGTCCTGAAAGTAAAAATGGTATTGGCCCGCCTTTTCATGTTGCACCAGCACTTCATTTTTACCTGCGCTGCGGATTTCAGGTTTTTCTTCCATCAGGCCAAAAGACCAGGCATTGCGCATCCAGAGCGTAGGTAAAAGATGCAACTCAGCACTTTCTGAAAACCGATTGTGTACGGTAATTTGGATCAACAGATCGTCTTCCGAACCTTTTGCATATTCTGTAAAAACATCCCAATATTGGTTATTTGCAAAAATCCCAGTATCCAACAATTCGTATTCCGCTTGCTTGCGGTCGCGCCACCGGTTTTGCTCCTGCAGTTCGCCATAAGGAAACGCCTGTTGTGGATACTTATACAAATGTTTCATGTACGCATGGGAAGGCGTATTGTCTAAATAATAATACAATTCTTTTACGTCTTCTCCGTGATTCCCTTCACTACCGGTCATGCCATACAGGCGTTCTTTCAGAATAGGATCTTTCCCATTCCAAAGCGCAATTGCAAAACAAATCCGTTGCATTTCATCCGAAATACCCGCAATGCCGTCTTCGCCCCAGCGGTACACCCGTGAACGCGCATGATCGTGCGGAAAGTAATCCCAGGCCGTTCCGTTGGGGGAATAATCCTCGCGGACAGTTCCCCATTGGCGTTCAGAAAGGTAAGGGCCCCATTTAAGCCAGTTTTTTTGTGCGGAATAATGTTCCTGTAAGCGGAACTGTTCGGATTGTTTCATTTTTGCCTTGTTTTTCTTAATAACGCAGCAAAGATCCGGGTAACAATCCGCCCAAGGTGTTACGCAGGTAACATGGCTAAAAAATATTCAAACTTTTAAAAAAAAGGATTCAATAGACTGGTTGCACTGGGGGCATAACGCTGCTAATAAATCTCCCCCGTACAAGCCTTCAACGTATTCATCAACAACGCCGTAACGGTCATCAGCCCTACCCCACCTGGTACGGGTGTGATGTACGAACATTTGGGTGCAACGGCCTCAAAATCAACGTCGCCCACCAAACGGAAGCCACTTTTTTTGCTGCTGTCCTCGATGCGGTTAATTCCCACATCAATGACCACTGCGCCTTCCTTTACCCAGTCGCCTTGCACAAAATTGGGAATGCCGATTGCCGCAACAATAATATCGGCGCGGCGCACCTCGGCGGGCAAATCTTTGGTGCGTGAATGCGTAAGCGTAACGGTACAATCGCCGGGATAACCCTTGCGCGATAACAAAATACTGATGGGTGTACCTACAATGTTGCTGCGACCTACTACTACGCAGTTTTTACCTGAAGTTTCAATATTGTAACGGCGCAGTATCTCCACAATACCATAAGGTGTGGCAGGCAAAAAGGCAGGCAAACCCTGGGCCATCCGTCCAAAATTGATGGGATGAAAACCATCCACATCTTTTCGAGGGTCGATCGCCAGGGTAATTTTTTCTTCGTTAATGTGCTTGGGTAAGGGCAATTGGACGATAAAACCATCTACATCCGGGTCTTCATTGAGCTGCCGGACAATATCCAGCACTTCTTCCTCCGTGACATCCGCATCACGGCGAATAAGGGAACTTTTAAAACCTACTTCTACGCAGGATTTGATTTTGCTCTGTACGTAAACTTGGCTAGCCGGATTTTCGCCAATCAACACCGCCACTAAATGGGGCACTTTCATGCCTTTTTCGCGCAATCGCGCCACTTCCAGCGCCAATTCGGCTTTAATGGTTTGGGACAATACTTTCCCGTCGAGTAATTGCATATGTAATAAGGTGTAAAGGTTATTTCAATTCAAGCAACCCAAAAATCCCCGCATCAATCCAGCCGCGGTTTTTATCTGTACCTGCTACAAAAACATTGCCGATAAAATTTTCCCGCTCGGCCGAATGGTCATTGTCGCAGTAAGCCAAAGCAAAACCCATTCTTTTGCCCGTTTTCAGGAGTTTTGGGATGTTTTGTCCGCCAAACTGGTAGTCATTTCCATCAAACACCTTTAGGGCAACTTCCCATGTATTGGTTTTCCCAGAAACACTCCGGCGTGTCAAACAATGATCATTAAAATACTGAAAGGAAGAATCCGAAGCACAATCGACCACTTTGCCATCCAGCGCAATATGGTAGGCAAATGCGTTATAATTATATTGGTGGTTGCCGCCCGAAGCATCTTCATCGATGAAAATCTCCAGGCAATCATCGTCCCAGTATTTCAACAAACCATCAGAATGAATATCAATCAAAGTGTCATCCGTTATTTCAGCCAGGATGTACAAGTTGTTTTCGTCCCAGGCGATTTTATAACGCCCTTTAAAATCTTCCGGAGTAGGCGTTTGGCCAATCCACACCTGATCGAGCGGCAACCAGGGTACGCGTTTCCAAATATCGTCGCTACTGCCGCCATCAATCAACGGTGTGCCATAGGCGGCATCCAAATGGGCTTTCGAGGCTGGTGCCACATTTTCGTGTACCGTACTGCTGGGTGTTTGCCACATTACAAAAACTACCGCCAGAAAGGCTATACTCAAACCTAAAATGGAATCTCTGTTCATCTGCATCAATTTTTTGCAAATGTTCTACTTTTTTGGCAAAAAACGGTATGCTTCTTGCAATAATTCACCTGGAATCATTCTAAAGAAGCAAGTTTCCTTTAAATAGTGTAAAAAGTACAATTTTGTTAATGGCAAAATGTGCAACGAATTGTTCTACCTTTGCCGCCGAAACCCAAGGACATACACCTTTGGTTGGTTTATGGTTAAAACCATCGAACATTTATTCTGTTTATCATAGTAAAACTACCCATACGCATGGAGCCATCCGGATACCTGCCCATTGTTTTGCAAGCCCTCGTTGCCATTGGGTTTGTTGCATTTGTACTTATTGTAGTACCCTTTTTGGGACCACGCCGCAAAAGCAGCAAGAAAAACGAAAACTTTGAATGTGGTATCGAAGGGCAGGGAAATGCTCGGATACCGGTTTCGATTAAATATTTCATGACCGCCATTTTGTTCGTATTATTCGATGTGGAGGTTATTTTCTTTTACCCGTATGCGGTCAATTTCCGTGCGATGGGCTGGGAAGGTTTCTCGGCAGTTCTCCTGTTTGTTGGGGTCTTTTTAATAGGCTTTTACTACGTTTTGTTAAAAGGAGCGTTGAACTGGGAAAAATAAGGACCAAAAGTCTGGATAATGCCCTGAAAATCAATTCAATCAATTATACCCTGTTTGTTCACGTACAACATAAAGTATTATGTCGATCAACGCTGCAGAAATGCCTGAAGGATTTGGCGGAGAAGGTTTTTACGCCACTTCAATGAGCAAAGCCATCGGCTTAGCCCGTGCCAACTCTATCTGGCCCCTTCCATTTGCTACCTCTTGTTGCGGTATTGAATTTATGGCCACCATGGGTGCCAACTACGACCTTGCCCGGTTCGGGATGGAACGGCTTTCGTTCTCGCCACGGCAAGCCGATTTGCTTATGGTCATGGGTACAATTGCCAAAAAAATGGGTCCAATCCTCAAACAAGTGTACACCCAAATGGCAGAACCTAAATGGGTCATTGCCGTAGGTGCTTGCGCAAGTTCAGGGGGTATTTTCGATACCTACTCGGTACTGCAAGGCATCGACAAAGTGATTCCGGTAGACGTGTACGTACCTGGTTGCCCACCGCGCCCGGAACAAATCATCGATGGTGTAATGAAAATTCAGGAGTTGGTGAAAAACGAACCCGCACGCCGCCGCTACTCACCTGAATATCAACACCTGCTCGAAAAATACCAGATCGGATAACTTTTTATCCGAGTCGATACAAAATGAACATTCAGCCATACCCTGTATATGAGCAGCTTAACAAATGAATTGGTGCACGCCCGTATCATGCAACACGCCGCTGAAATGGTACTCGGTTCTGAAACGGCCTATGACGGAATCCAGATCGTAGAAACCGCAAGAGAAAGTCTGATCGGACTGCTCACCCTGCTGAAGGAAGATAAAGATTTGAATTATCACTTCCTGACGACCCTCAATGCAATTCACTACCCCGACCAGATGGGTCGGGAATTGGGACTTACCTACCACTTGCATAACTGGCTGGACAACCGCCGCATTCGCGTGCGCGTTTGGATTCCTATCAATGACCCACATATTCCTAGTCTCACCGGCTTATGGCCATCCGCCAATTGGATGGAACGCCAGGAATACGACTTTTTCGGGGTAATTTTCACTGGACATCCCGATTTGCGCCGTATCCTTAATGTAGACGACATGGACGTTTTCCCGATGCGGAAAGAATTCAAACTGGAAGACGGAACCCGTACCGATAAAGACGACCGCTTTTTTGGCCGCGAAGGAAACTATCAACAAAGGCTCGACTAACTCTAATACTCCGCGCAATGCAGGTTCAATCCTATTTTTCTCAATTAGATAACTTTGAAGGCGAATTAGCGACGCTCAATTTGGGTCCAACCCACCCCGCTACCCATGGCATTTTCCAAAATGTCCTGAAAATGGACGGGGAAAAAATCGTGAGCGCCGAGCCTACCATCGGATATATCCACCGCGCATTTGAAAAACTGGCCGAACGCCGTCCTTTCAACCAGGTGACACCCATTACCGACCGTCTCAACTACTGCTCCTCCCCCATCAACAACATGGGTTGGCACATGACGGTCGAAAAACTCGCCAAAATTGAACTTCCAAAGCGCGCACAATACATGCGCATCATCATCATGGAACTCTCCCGTATTGCCGATCACCTCGTTTGTAATTCGGTAATTGGGGTAGATACGGGTGCTTTGACCGGTTTTACCTATGTTTTCCAGGAACGCGAACGTATTTACGACCTGTTTGAGGAAGTTTGCGGTACACGTTTGACGACCAATATTGGCCGAATTGGCGGCATGGAGCGCGATTTTTCTCCACGTTTTCACCGCCTGCTGAAGGATTTTTTGAAAACCTTCCCGCCGAAATTTGAAGAATTTGGCAGCCTGCTCGAACGCAACCGAATCTTTATGGATCGTTGCATCGGCGCTGGCCCAATTACCGCCGATAAAGCACTCAGTTATGGTTTTACAGGCCCAAACCTGCGCGCTGCAGGTGTCGATTACGATGTACGCGTGATGGAACCGTATTCCAGTTACAACGATTTCGATTTTACCATCCCGGTGGGCGAAAACGGCGATACTTACGACCGTTTTATGGTGCGCCAGGAAGAAATTCGCCAATCGCTTAGACTGATCAACGACGCTTACAATAATTTGCCCGAAGGCGCTTACCATGCCGATGTGCCCGATTATTATTTGCCCGACAAACCCGATGTGTACACCAAAATGGAGGCACTCATTTATCACTTTAAAGTGGTGATGGGTGAAGTTCCAATTCCAAAAGGAGAAGTGTACCACGCAGTAGAAGGCGGCAATGGCGAACTTGGGTTTTACCTTACCAGCGATGGCGGCCGTACCCCCTACCGTTTGCACTTCCGTCGGCCTTGTTTCATTTTTTACCAGGCCTACCCCGAAATGATTAAAGGCGCTATGCTTTCAGATGCCATCCTTACGATGAGTTCAATGAATGTAATCGCCGGAGAATTAGACGCTTAAATATTAGAATAAATGACAACCACAAGTGCTACCCACGGAACACCGTTCCAGTTCTCCGAAGCCGCTACGGCGGAGGCGAAAGCATTGATGCAAAAATTTCCGGAAGGAAAACATAAAAGTGCGATCCTGCGTATTTTGCACATCGCACAGGAAGAAAACCAGGGCTGGCTCAGCATTGCCGCGATGGATCAGGTGGCTGCCGTCATGGGCATTCAACCGATTGAAGTATATGAAGTGGCAACTTTTTACTCCATGTACAACCTGGAGCCTGTCGGAAAATACGTATTGGAATTTTGCCACACCGGCCCTTGTGCTATTGAAGGTGCGGAGCGCATTGTGGCGTACACCCAACAAAAATTGGGTATTGCTACCGGCGAAACTACGGCAGATG
The DNA here is from genome assembly GCA_040397785.1 of Saprospiraceae bacterium. Classification (GTDB taxonomy): domain Bacteria; phylum Bacteroidota; class Bacteroidia; order Chitinophagales; family Saprospiraceae; genus M3007. Next base: position 23,719 of record JBBAVI010000004.1, read on the forward strand.
GCGTTTTTACCATCAAAGAAGTCGAATGCTTAGGCGCCTGCGGATACGCACCAATGATGCAAGTGGGCGAATTTTTCCACGAACACCTTACAGAAGCCAAAATCGATCAGTTTTTGGAGGATTGTCGGGCAGGTAGAATTGACAAGGGTACCTGGAAAATGCATTAATTGAACATCAAAAAAATTGCAATGACACCTGCAGAAGTAGAAAAAATATTCAAAAAACCAGGAGAGAAACGCTACGAATATTTCATCAAGAAAGTAGCAGAATCCGAAGTAGTGTTTGGTTTGGGCGACGAAGAAGGTTGGGCCATGTTGGGCGATGACGAAAATGCCGACATTCTGCCTTTTTTTCCGGATCCTGAAATTGCTGAAACCTTTCGCAAAGCCGCCGATTTTGAAGAGTACGATGTCATGGAACTCGATGTAAATGAACTCCTCGAGTGGCTGGATGAGATGGAAACGGAAGGCATGCTGGTGGCTGTTTGCCCCAATACTGAGTTCAATGGCGCGGTGGTTGAACCCAGTTTGTTAAAGGAGGATCTCCTGAAAGAATTGGAAAAGTATGACGAAGACGGTAAGCGCATCACAAAATAAATTTGTTGAATTTCATCTATTTTCGATAAAATGGGACGCAAACTCCTGATTGAACACGCCCAAGTTGAGGGCATCCGCACCTACGAAGTGTACCGCAAACAAGGCGGTTACCGCTCGGTGGAAAAAGCACTCAAAACCATGTCGCCCGAAGGCGTTTTGGAAGAAGTGAAAAAATCTGGCTTACGCGGTCGCGGTGGCGCGGGATTTCCAACAGGTATGAAATGGTCTTTTCTGGCAAAACCAGAAGGTGTACCGCGCTATTTGTTGTGCAATGCCGACGAAAGCGAGCCGGGTACCTTCAAGGACCGCTATTTGATGGAAAAAATTCCGCATTTACTGATTGAAGGAATGATTACCTCTAGTTATGCGCTAGGGGCCAATACTTCTTATATCTATATCCGCGGTGAGTATTCCTGGATCGTGTTTATCCTTGAAAAAGCCATTCAAGAAGCATATGCCAATGGCTGGCTAGGTAAAAACATCCTCGGATCGGGTTACGACCTCGATTTGTACGTGGCCCCAGGCGCGGGTGCGTACATCTGCGGAGAAGAAACCGCTTTGATCGAAAGTTTGGAAGGTAAACGCGGTAATCCACGCGTAAAACCGCCATTTCCAGCCGTAAAAGGCTTGTGGGCAAGTCCAACGGTGGTAAATAACGTAGAAACCATTGCTGCCGTCGTGCCGATTATCAACGATGGTGGCGACGAATATGCTAAAATCGGTATTGGCAAAAGCACCGGCACCAAATTAATAAGCGCAGGCGGCAACATCAACCGTCCAGGCGTGTATGAAATTGAATTGGGCGTTCCGGTGGAAGAGTTCATCTACTCTGATGAATACTGCGGCGGTATTAAAAATGGCAAAAAGTTAAAGGCTTGTGTGCCAGGTGGCTCTTCGGTGCCTATTTTACCGCATTTCCTGATTAATAAAACGGCCAACGGCGAGCAGCGCCTGATGACCTACGAAAGTTTGTCGGATGGTGGTTTCGTTTCTGGCTCTATGTTGGGTTCGGGTGGATTCATTGTGTACGATGAAGATCAATGCATTGTGCGCAATACCTGGAATTTTGCCCGTTTTTACCGCCACGAATCTTGCGGACAATGTTCGCCTTGCCGCGAAGGAACAGGTTGGATGGAAAAAGTGCTTTGGCGCATGGAAAATGGCCACGGCAAACTTTCTGACATTGATATGCTGGTAGATATTGCGAAAAAAATTGAAGGCAATACCATTTGTCCACTTGGTGATGCAGCGGCCTGGCCGGTTGCAGCAGCGGTGCGGCATTTCCGGGAGGAATTTGAGTGGCATGTACACGAGCCGAAAGTTTGTATGGAACGGAATTATGGGTTGGTTAGGGAACCCATGGCTGTTTAGGGAAATTTAAACATGAACGCACAACATATAAACTACTTTAAAGTATCAAATTTCAAAAAGTTTGATATGCTTGAACTGGACGACATCGGCCAGTTCAACCTGATTGTTGGGGACAACAATATGGGGAAGAGTAGTTTATTGGAGGCGTTGTGTGTTGATACGAGCCCATTTTTAATTGAGAATTTGATGATTTTTTCTAAAATTCTTGAACTAAGAGGGATTAGTATTCAACCCCAAATAATATATAACGCTGATAGGACTATTTCCCGAATTAACAATCCTAAGGAAAATTTTCTTGAATACCTGCTTAAGTCACTTGGTGAAAATTCGGAATTCACTACCAAAATAAAAGATGATTTAGGGGATTTCGAATATAAATATACGTTTAAATACAATAATGATCCTTCAATTTGGCAAAGTTATCAGGAAAGGCGGAATAATAATGAATCCAATTTTCTATTATATGCTCAAAATTATAATCAAGGATTAATAGAAATTGGAAGAAATCTTTTTTTTAATAGTAATTCAGAAGAAAGTCAAAATGCTTTTGAAAAAATGGTTATCCAACAACCTCAAATTAAAACAGAGGTTTGGGAATTGTACCAATATATGAATTCTGGACGAAAATTGCCCGACCTGCCGTTTGTTAGCACTAGGCCAGTTAATCCGATAGATTTGCCGGATTATTATACTGATTACGTTCGAAATAGGCTAAGTTTAAAACAGCAACTTCTCAATAATCTTAAGTTTATTTTGCCTGGAGTTGTGGACGTTGAAATTGGTAAAATTGAGGAGCAGGAGCATTTAATGGTAGGAATACGAGGAGAAGATGTACTAATTCCTATCTCCAATTTCGGTGAAGGTGTATTACGCTCGATTTATCTATTGTTACAAATCTCAAAAAACCAAGGCAAAAGATTAATGATTGATGAAGTGGACACAGGCATCCACCATACTCGAATGAAAAACTTCATGAAAACCCTTATTCAGGTAGCGCATGCCTACGAGGTGCAATTGTTCATGACGACCCATAGCCTTGAATGCCAGCAAGCATTTGTTGAAGCGTTGGAAATACCGGAAATGGAACAGTTTCAATCAAAAGCGCGTAATATTACTTTATTTGAAAATCCAAGCAAACAGGTAAATGCTCAAATTTTCAAATTCGAAAGTATGAAATTTGCACTTGAAACAGGTTTTGAAATAAGGGGGGAATAATGGATGCAGTTATTTGGACAGAGGGCATTGCGGATCAAAAGTTTTTGGCGGATGCTATTGGGCATTGGTTTGGATTGAAATTTGAAAGAACGAATGTCAAAAAAAACGGTAAGGATGCCCAAATTTTTAAAGGCTCCAATGAAAACCTAACCATTGACATTCAAAGCCTAGTAGGAAAAGACACCATTTTAAATGAAAAACAGGCCGTTGAGACGCTTAAAGACCAGTATTCATTTAATCGAAATCAAGGAAAACTCAATATCGTTTTTTTAGATGCTGATGAAAATATTGAAAATCGATTTGTGGAAGTTGAACAGTCGAAGATTTTTTTGGAGGAGGATTATCCTGTGTTTTTACTACCCAATAACGAATCGATTGGTGATTTGGAAACGTTGTTAGAAAAAATAGTGAACCCAATAAACAATGAAATTTTTGAATGCTGGAATAACTATGAAAATTGCTTAACTGGTAAAGAAAACCCTGCAAACCCTGGGAATCTAATTACCTTGCCAGCCAGAAAAACCAAAATTTACGCTTATTTAGAAGCATTATTAGGATCTTCTAAAAAGCAGAAAGAGCTGATTAAGGAACCAAACCGAGATTATACCAATCCAAACCATTGGGATCTCAACCACGGATACCTGGAACCGCTTAAAACCTTTTTAAACAAGCATTTAATAGTACCACAAGCATAACTGCTATGCCAAAAGTAAAAATAGACGGATTCGAAATAGAAGTGCCCGATGGCACTACCATCCTGCAGGCAGCCCGCATGATTGGAGGCGATATTGTGCCGCCCGCCATGTGTTACTACTCCACCTTAGAAGGTTCGGGCAGCAAATGCCGCACCTGTTTGGTGAAAGTAACCAAAGGCTCCGAAAAAGACCCGCGCCCAATGCCCAAACTCGTTACTTCCTGCCAAACCATGGTGATGGACGGGATGGAAGTGGCCAATATCACCAGCGAGGAAGTGCAAAAAGCACGCGCAGGTGTCGTAGAGTTTTTGCTGCTCAATCACCCGCTCGATTGCCCTATTTGCGACCAGGCAGGCGAATGTCATTTGCAGGATTTGGCTTTCGAACACGGCGCAGCAGGTACCCGCTATGAATTTGAACGCCGTACATTCGAGAAAATCGACATCGGTCCTTACATCAAATTGCACATGACCCGTTGCATTTTGTGTTACCGTTGTGTGTATGTAGCCAATCAATTGACCGACAACCGCGTACACGGTATTTTGAACCGCGGTGACCATTCGGAAATTAGCACCATGATTGAAAAGGCGATTGACAATGATTTCTCTGGCAACGTCATTGATGTTTGTCCAGTGGGCGCATTGACCGATCGTACTTTCCGTTTTAAAAGCCGCGTTTGGTTCCTGGATGCCATGGATGCACACCGCGATTGTCCTACCTGCAGCGGCAAAGCAGTAGTGTGGATGTACGGCAACGAAATTTACCGCGTAACGGCCCGCAAAGACAAATACGGCGAAGTACACGATTTCATTTGCAATACCTGTCGTTTTGAGAAAAAAGCACCAGGCGATTGGGTTGTTGAAGGTCCACGCAGCATTGATCGGCAATCCGTAATTGCACAAGGCCACTATGGTCAGAAGGCATTGACGGTCCGCTAATTCATTCAAAAAAGTTGAATTTTGGTTAAATACCACCTAATATGAGTATTTTTTTACTGTTCGTGTTTGCCGTTGTGGTTGAAAAAATGATCTTGATTGTCGTTTTGTTTACCATTACGTTGGGTGTTGCCGCCTATTCTACTTACGGGGAGCGCAAAATTGCCGCGTTCATGCAGGATCGCATTGGTCCGGATCGCGCAGGCCCCTGGGGGCTCTTGCAGCCGATTGCCGACGGGGTAAAAATGTTTACCAAAGAAGATTTTATGCCAAATCAGGCAGAAAAATGGTTGTATATCCTGGCACCAGGTGCGTTCATTTTTGTGGCTTGTATGACCAGTGCGGTGATTCCATGGGGTACCCAACTCACTTTATTTGGCGGTTCGATTGATTTGCAGGTAACCAACATCAATATTGGAATTTTATACATCATGGGTTTTGTTTCCCTGGGTGTGTATGGCATCATGATCGGTGGCTGGGCCTCCAACAACAAATATTCGCTGTATGGTGCAATTCGTGCCAGTTCGCAAATGATTTCGTATGAATTGGCGATGGGGCTTGCGCTCATTTCGGTGGTAATGATTTCCGGCAGTTTGAGTTTGCGCGATATTGCCGAGCAACAAACTGGTTTTGGCTGGAACATCATTTATCAGCCATTGGGTTTTATTATCTTTTTTACTTGCGCCCTGGCAGAGTGCAACCGTGCACCTTTTGATATGGCAGAGTGTGAAACAGAATTGATTGGCGGATACCACACCGAATATAGTTCGATGAAACTGGGCTTTTTCCTGTTTGCCGAATACATCAATATGTTTATTTCCTGTGCAGTGATTTCTACCCTCTATTTTGGCGGGTACAATTTCCCGGGTTCGGATCCGGCATGGCTGGGTGGACTCATGGGCCCCATTGTGTTGTTTGCCAAAATCTTCTTTTTCATTTTTGTATTCATGTGGATTCGCTGGACGCTTCCGCGCTTCCGGTATGACCAATTGATGCACTTGGGCTGGAAATCACTCATTCCATTGGCAATTTTGAACATGGTATTGACGGGTGGTGGCATTTTGTTATTTGGAAATTAAAATTGGGATTACAGCGATCCTATTCGATCAGCAAAAGAAATATTGAAAAAATATGCAACTGACTAACCGTTCCGTACACGTTGTCAATAAAAAGATGAATTTTTGGGAGCGTATTTACCTTCCAGCCATTCTCAAAGGGATGTCGATTACTATACGGCACTTTTTCATGAAGCCTGCCACGGTTAAGTACCCCGATGAACAACGCGAATTTGCACCCGTTTTTCGAGGTTGGCATGTATTGAAACGCGACGAACAGGGTCGCGAAAACTGTACAGCCTGCGGGTTGTGTGCCGTGGCTTGTCCAGCAGAAGCAATTACCATGGTGGCTGAAGAGCGCGAAAAAGGTGAAGAACACCTTTATAAAGAGGAAAAATACGCCGCTGTATACGAAATCAACATGTTGCGTTGTATTTTTTGCGGATTGTGTGAGGAAGCATGCCCGAAAGAAGCCATTTTCTTGACAGATCGCATTGTTCCTTCCGATTATGCACGCGATGGGTTCATTTTTGGGAAAAATATGTTGGTAGAAGGTACGACACCCGATACGCGCATTGATGTAACCAAGCGCCAGAAGCATATACAAGAGCCAAAATGGGCTACTGAAATGGCAAAATAAACTTGCCCGAGCACCGACTGCTGGAACTTGTTTCATTCCAAGAACCCCCTGAAATTCAACCAGAGTATTCTGAATTTTTTCTTTGCCGCACCTAATTCAAGCCGCTGGCTAACTAACGACTAACCGACATGACACTTGCCATTTTTCTGACCCTGGCGGTTGTTTCAGTCTTCTTTTCACTGTTGATGGTGTTTACTAAAAACCCAATTCACAGTGTGTTGTACTTGATTCTTACCTTTTTTACCATTGCAGCGCATTACATTCTGCTCAATGCACAATTTCTGGCGGTGGTTCATATTATCGTGTATGCAGGTGCCATTATGGTATTGTTCCTGTTTGTACTGATGCTCCTCAACTTGAATAAAGATACTGAACCACAAAAATCGGTGGGTTGGAAATTTGCCGCAGCAATTGCCGCAGGTTTGCTCCTTATTACCTTTTTGGGTGCATTAAAAGGTACCATTCAACTGAAGCAAGTGGCCAATGCCGACCCATCTGTGGGCTTGGTAAAAAATCTTGGAACCGTGTTGTTCCGCGATTTCGTGGTGCCATTTGAAGTTGCCGGTATTTTGTTTTTGGCCGCCATGGTAGGTGCCGTATTGGTAGGAAAACGCGATCTTAAAATTTAAACTGACAACTCAGCGCAGCCATGCTCGAAATCATAAAATCTGTTCCAATTGATTATTACGTGTACCTCAGCTCCATCCTGTTTTGTATTGGGGTGTTTGGTGTTTTGATACGCCGTAATGCAATCGTAGTATTAATGTGTATTGAGTTGATGCTCAATGCAGTAAACCTATTATTGGCCGCATTTTCCACCTATTTATCGGATGGACAGGGCCAAATCATGGTATTTTTCATCATGGTCGTCGCTGCTGCAGAAGCGGCTGTCGGATTAGGCATCCTGGTAATGATTTACCGCAATACAAAGTCTACTGATATTTCGTTTTTGGATAAAATCCGCAACTAAAAACCAATTTAACCATGAAGTATATCCAATTTACCTGTGCTTTACTAAGCATTTTGTTGTTTTTAGGTGCCTGCAACCAGGAAACACCTGAAAAGAAGGAAAAACCAGTTGGTGCGCCCAAAACGGAATCCGAGCAGAAACAGGCTGCCGATGAAGGCGTCGTTGCATTGCTAAAATCATCCTTGCAAGGCCGCTGGAAAGCATCCGCAGAACCCGGCATTGAATATGACATCAAGGATGGTACGTGTATTCGATATGAAAATGGCAAACCTGGACCTAGTCTTTCGGTAAAATATGCGCTTTACCCAGACCTTACCTGCGGGGCGATGAATAAAAAATACCGCGAAGTCATTGCCTGTGTTATGTTGCGTGGACAGGATGATGTATGTCTGGCCGTACAAGGATTTACCCCACAGCGTTTTGATTTTGTCAAAATGGGCGACCCAAATGGGGTTCCAGAAAGTTGGACCAAATAGGAAATAAAGTTACTCGTCGTTGCGACCGAATACAAACACGCAACACCTAACGCATAAAATAACATGAATACACTTGTACCCTTTATTCCATTTTTACCTTTGATTGGTTTTATCATCAATGGTTTATTTGGAAAGCAGTTATCTAAAAACGCAGTAGGTCTGATCGGTTCTGGCACCTTGCTGGGTTCGCTGATTTTGAGCGTTGCCTGTTTTAACCAAATTGGCGCATCCGGCCCGATTCAGGTCAATTTGTATCAGTTTTTAGCCGTAGATGGGCTGAATGTTGGTTTCGGATTTTTGGTAGACCAACTTTCTGTCTGGATGATGCTGATCATCACCGGTGTAGGTTTCCTGATCCATGTGTACTCCGTGGGTTACATGCACGATGATGCTGGGTTTTACAAGTTTTTTGCTTACCTCAATTTGTTTGTGTTTTCGATGTTGTTGCTCGTGATGGGCGATAACTTCATGATGTTGTTCTTTGGCTGGGAAGGGGTAGGCTTGTGTTCTTACCTGTTGATTGGTTTTTGGTACGAAAACCGTTCTTATGGGGAGGCTGCACGGAAGGCCTTCATTATGAACCGCATCGGTGACCTTGGATTGTTGTTGGGCATGTTTCTGATTTATCAAACGTTTGGAAGTTTGAATTATGCAGAGATTTTTGCCAAATTGCCTTTGATCCGGGTAGAACCTGGCGTGATTACGGCCATTTGTATGTTGCTCTTTGTTGGAGCGATGGGTAAAAGTGCCCAAATTCCATTGTACACTTGGTTGCCGGATGCGATGGCCGGACCAACGCCTGTTTCGGCCCTGATCCATGCAGCGACCATGGTAACGGCGGGTGTTTATTTGGTTGCCCGTTGTAATGGTTTGTATGCGATGTCGCACGAAGCCAGCGAGTTTATAGCAATCATTGGTTTGTCCACTTCTATTATAGCAGCCTTGATCGGTTTGCGGCAAAATGATATAAAGAAAGTACTTGCTTATTCTACAGTTTCCCAACTGGGTTTGATGTTTTTGGCCTTGGGTATGGGTGCTTACACTACGGCGATTTTCCATGTAACTACCCATGCATTTTTCAAGGCCTTGCTGTTCCTTGCGGCAGGTAGTGTGATTCATGGAATGGGGGGCGAACAGGATATCCGCAACATGGGTGGTTTGCGCAAAGCAATGCCGATTACATTTTGGGTATTTTTGATTGGTACTTTTGCCATTTCCGGCTTTCCTTTCTTGTCCGGCTTCTTTTCGAAAGACGAAATTTTTGCCTACACTTATGCGCATGGTGGCATTATTTGGTGGGCTTTGGGTGCATTAAGTGCCACTTTAACCGCCGTTTACATGAGCCGTTTGCTTTACGTCACCTTTTTTGGCACCTTCCGCGGTACACACGAACAAGAACACCATTTGCACGAAAGTCCGTTGGTTATGACCGCGCCTTTGATGGTTTTGGCGGTATTGTCGGTAGTAGGTGGCTTGTTGAACCTTCCTCATTTTATGGGCTTGGGCGAAGGCGAATGGTTGGCGCATTGGTTTAGCGGCAATGGTTTGAACAACATGCCGGTCGTTCCATTAAACCCGTTGCATTTGGAGGAAAGCGTGGAATGGGGATTGATGGCCATTACCACTGTTTTAGCCTTGATCGTGTTGCTGGGATCCTATTTCATTTACCAGCGCAGCAAAAACTTGCCCGTTGCAGATGAAGCCCAGGTTGGTTTGAGTAAATTATTTGCCCACAAATTTTATGTGGACGAAATATACAATTTCCTGTTTGTGCGTTCCACCGAAAAACTATCGAAACTACTGCATTATTATGTAGACGTTTGGGCGCTAGATGGCTTAGTGAATGGTGTAGGTAAAGGCGTGCAAAGCGTGGGCGCTCAATTCAGAAAATTACAAAATGGCAACATCGAATATTATCTGATCGGCATGGTAGCCGGTGCGATTTTATTGGTTTTGACCATGTTTTTATAAACGATTTCAGGATTTACAAAACAAAAAAAGACTAATGTCTCTTTTACTCCTACTCATACCTCTTATAGCCGCTGGATTTGTGCTGGTGGCTCGTCCGCGCAATGGACGGCAAATTGCGCTTTTGGTCACCTTGGCAAATCTTGCCCTGACTGCTTTTGTAGTTATGGCATTTCAATCCGGTGGCGGAGATGCGCTGGCCTTCCGTACCCCTTGGGTGCCCAATGCGGGTATCAGCTTCAGCTTCAGCCTCGATGGTATTAGTTTGCTGTTGGTCGTGTTGACCAACCTGCTTGCTCCGATCATCGTGTTGAGTAGTTTTGGCCGGACGTATGAGCATGAAAACCGCTATTATGGCATGGTTTTGATGATGTTGGGCGCTTTAAACGGCGTTTTTATGGCAGAAGACGGGTTGTTGTTTTACGTTTTTTATGAATTGGCACTGATCCCAATCTATTTTATCTGCGCGATTTGGGGTGGACAAGATCGAATTCGGGTGACACTGAAGTTTTTCATCTATACCTTTATCGGCTCCTTGTTTATGCTGATGTCCTTGATCTATGTTTATTTGCAAACAGGCGATCCATTGGCAGGCAGCGATGTGATTCGACATTCCTTTTTGTGGCGTGATTTGGTAGCAGTACCACTTTCACCGATAGCCGCTTGGTGGGTTATGCTAGGCTTTTTTGTTGCATTTGCGGTGAAAATGCCCATTTTCCCATTCCATACCTGGCAACCAGACACTTATACGACCGCACCAACAGGCGGCACAATGTTGCTTTCAGGTATTATGTTAAAAATGGGGGTATATGGCGTGATTCGTTGGATGGTGCCCTTAGCGCCAGAAGCGATGCATGCCTTGGTGCCCACCTTTATGACTTTAGCCGTAATAGGTATCGTTTATGCCAGTATTATTGCGGTTAAACAAAGTGATTTCAAACGCCTTATCGCCTATTCCTCTATTGCCCACGTTGGCCTGATTGCTGCCGGTGTATTTGCCTGGAACAAAACAGGGGTACAAGGCAGTATGATTCAAATGTTCAACCACGGCATCAATGTGGTGGGTTTGTTTTTTGTAGCCGATTTGATCGAGCGCCGGCTGGGCACACGCAGTTTGGCTGATATGGGTGGTATTGCGAAAAGCGCACCGCGTTTGGCCACCTTATTTATGATTATCCTGCTGGGTGCAGTGGCGGTGCCCCTGACCAATGGTTTTCCCGGTGAATTTTTGTTGCTGAACGGCATCTGGAACTACAATGCCTGGATGGGTGCAGTGGCTGGTTTGACCATCATTTTCGGCGCAGTGTATATGCTGCGTGCTTATGGTCTTGCGATGTTTGGCGAACCCAATGAGGCGACTGCACAATTTGCTGATTTGGATACCCGTGAATTGACTATTTTGGGTGTTTTGGCCTTTTTAGTGCTTGTTTTGGGCTTTTTCCCACAAACCATTTTGGGTTTAACGGATCAAAGTGTAAATGCCATACTTGGCGCCGTTCAAATTTAAACATTCACCGCACTTGCGGAATTGATAAAAAAGCAGTCCAACGGCTGCGCCTACGATATGAAAGCATTACTGATTTTATTCTTTACGGCAATCGCAGTGTTGTTTGCCGGTCTGTCTAAAAATCGCAAAACCTTGCAAACCATTGCCTTGGCAGGATCCATTTTGGCTTTGTTGGCCACTGCTATAGACCTGATGTTGGGCGACATGACTGGGTTGAACGAGCATTACGCAACCATGTTTCGGTTCGACCAATATGCCCTTGCGTTTTCGGCGGTGGTATTAATCGGCACGGTGCTCATTTTGGGTTTGTCGGGTTGGGGATTTCGTGCCTTAACCGATACTTTGGGGGATAACTATGGCCTGATTTTGTTCAGTTTGTGTGGCGCCTTATGCATGTTTTCCTTTACCAATATGGTGATGCTCTTCCTGGGCATTGAAATATTGAGCATTCCGATGTACGTGATGGCGGGCAGTCGACGCGACGAACCAGAATCCAACGAGGCTGCTTTGAAGTATTTTTTGATGGGTGCTTTTGCGACCGGCTTTTTGTTGTTTGGCATTGCGTTGGTGTATGGCGCAACGGCAAGTTTTGATATGCAGGTAATTGCTCGGGCCATTGCCGAGGGGAAACATTCGTTGGGTATGCTGCACATGGGTATCCTGTTGATGCTGGTAGGGTTAAGTTTCAAAGTTTCGGCGGTTCCATTCCATTTTTGGGCGCCAGACGTATATACAGGTAGTCCTAATTTGGTGACAGCATTTATGTCGACCGTCGTAAAAACGGCTGGTTTTGCAGCAATGTATCGCCTTTTTTCCAGTGCTTTTGTAGACGCGATTGATTTTTGGGGCATTACCGTTGCAGCGATTGCGGCACTTACCATGACTTTAGCCAACGTAACTGCCCTATTTCAAACCAATTTCAAACGGATGATGGCTTATTCTTCCATCTCCCATGCAGGCTATTTGTTGCTGGCAGTATTGGCAATTGGTCAGGCAGGCAGCGCGGGTGCCATGTTGCTGTACACTTTAAGTTATTCAATTGCAACCATTTGTGCATTTGCGGTATATATATTGGTAGCCGAGCAAAATAATAATGTTTCGATGGATGCCTTTAATGGCTTGAGTAAAAGGGAGCCGTTTCTTGCTGCGGTGATGGTGATTTCGATGTTGTCTTTGGCGGGTATTCCTCCAACTGCTGGTTTTTTTGGTAAATACTTCTTGTTTACCGCAGCATTTGAACGGTATCCATGGTTAATTGGATTGGCGGTGATCAATTCTGCGATTTCCATTTACTATTATTTCAAAGTAATCATTGCCATGTATTTTGTGCGGAATGAAGCATCGCCGGTTGTTGTAACCCCGGTTGGGTTTAAATGGGTCGTTGCAAGCGGCTTGGTGCTTATTGCCTTATTGACCTTGGTACCTGGCAGCGTTTACGGTTTGATTTAAAGTGCATTCAATCTACCAAAATAACGCATTATGCAAAAAACTAAATTAAGTGCATTTCTTTTAGGTACTTGCCTCTTCATGGGTGCATGTACCACGGGTACAGACAATAAAGTCACGGATAAGACACAACCTGCTACCCCACCTACCACCCAGCCCATTGCCGTAAAACCAGAATTGCAATTGTACATGGTTAAGGTAGACAACCTTTTACTGCGCAATTTGCCTTCTAAAACCGGTTCGCAGGTGATCACAAAATTTGCTGCAGGCGATTTTGTTGAAGGAACGGGTATTGTTTCCGATCAAAAAGAGGAAGCAACCATTCAAAACATGGTATTTTTCGAACCTTACATCGAGGTAACTTCTACCACACCTGAGCAAAAAAAAGGCTGGGCATACGGGGGCGCGTTGTTGCCTGTGTACAGTGGCGCACGCATTACAACACCAGACCTGGGTGTACTCACCCAATTTAGTACAATAATTAAAGGCTTAAATACCAAGAAATTAGAAAGTGGTAAAAAAGGGCTGGATGCTGCGCAGAAATTCTTTTCAAACGCGAATGGCGCGCTGGCCGATGCAGGTTTTCTAATTTTGGAGCAATTGTTGACCCGCCTGGAAACAGAAGGTCAGTTTTATAACCTTACAGATGCCATAAAATGGTCGGACGATGATTATAAAGCAGTTGCAGACAATAAGTTCGATATGAACAAATACCCTGCTACGAAATCTTTGGCCGAAAACGGATTTGCGCTTGGTCAGGGAGAAGGTCAAATATTCCCAATCAGAGACTATTCAAAATTGCACGCTTATTTTGCTGCAAAATGCAGTACTGCCTTCAAAAGTTACCTCGACCAGGAATTGCTGGAATTTAGCAACCAGGCTTGGGACGATGGTGGTATTATCGTACCCTTGGAGCAGATTGCAGACCGAGCCATTTTTTGGGAAAAATTCAACCAAACCAATCCGTATTTTTTGTTGAAAGACCGCACCAAGGAATCAGAGCGTTGGACGGCTTTGGTGGTGCACAATGGCTCCAACAATACCCAGGTATTCAACTATGATACCAAAGAGGTAATGGACGATTATAAAAAGTTGTGGGCTTACGTAATACAAAAATATCCGGGAACAGCCTTAGCCAACTCTGTTAAAACCTTACAGGATTTATACGCTGCCGAAGGCTGGAAGTGTACCCCAAAAGTAGAGGCCTGGATCAAGGACTATATCCAAAAATTATATCCAGAGCAATTAGAAGCACAACAAGGCAACTAATTGCCTGCTGCCAGCAAGTACAAAACAGCCATACGAATGGCGACGCCGTTTTCTACTTGTTGTAATATAATATTGTGTGGGCCGTCGGCTACATCCGAATTGAGTTCCACGCCGCGATTGATTGGACCGGGATGCATAATAACGATATCCCGGTCCAATGCATCGAGCATTGGTTTGCTAATTCCGAAATATTGATGGTATTCCCGAATACTGGGAAAAAACTTGATGTCCTGCCGTTCGAGCTGAATCCGGAGCACGTTCGCTACATCGCACCAGCGCAAAGTATCCTGAATGTCGTGCGATACTTCGACCCCCAATGCAGCATAATATTTCGGGATGAGGGTTGGCGGACCACAAACCCGCACTTTAGCGCCTAATTTTTGCAAACAAAAAACATTGCTTAAAGCCACCCGGCTGTGGATGATATCACCAATGATGGCCACTTTTTTACCTGCCACATCCCCTAATTTTTCTCGAATAGAAAATGCATCCAACAAGGCTTGGGTCGGATGTTCGTGGGTACCATCACCCGCATTGACGATATTTGCTTCAATTCTTTGCGACAGGTACACGCAAGCACCCGGTGCAGGATGCCGCATTACCACCATGTCCACCTTCATGGATAAGATATTATTTACCGTGTCCAACAAAGTTTCGCCTTTGCTTACACTGGAAGAAGAGGCCGTAAAATTGACAATATCGGCGCTCAATCTGCGCTCCGCCAGTTCGAACGAAACACGGGTACGGGTGCTGCTTTCAAAAAAGAGGTTCGCAACCGTGATATCCCGCAAACTGGGCACTTTTTTGATCGGACGGTTGATGACTTCCTTAAAATTATCGGCGGTTTCAAAAATGAGTTGAATATCATCTTCGGTGATGTTTTTGATCCCAATGAGATGCCGCGTGGAAAGTCTTTTCATTTTTTATCGTATAACAGTATTTGATCTTCACCATGTGTTTCTTGCCAGCGCACCCGCACATAGGCTTCATCCACAGCATCTACACTGATGCCGATATAATCTGCCTGAATGGGCAGATGACGATTAAACCGTCGGTCTACCAAAACCAGCAGTTCTACGGAAGATGGACGGCCATAATGTTGCAGGGCTGCCAAGGCTGCCTGGATGGTACGGCCGGTGTACAGCACGTCGTCTACCAGTAGCACCCTTTTATTGGCTACAATGAAGTTAATTTCGTTTGGATATGGGGCAAGCGGACCACCTTCCATGCGAAAATCGTCGCGATAGAACGTAATATCCATTTTACCATAATCGATGGCGGTATTTCCGGTAAGTTCGACCAAGCGCTTATAAATACGGTTGGAAACGGACACACCCCGAGGTTGGATGCCGATGATACATGCATTGGAAAAATCGCCCCAATCTTCCAACAGCTGGTGACTCAGTCGGTCGATGGTCAGCGCGAATCGCTCGCTGTTGAGGAGTATTTTTCCTGTTTCCATGGGCGCAAAGATAAATGCTTCATGCGCTGTTTTTTCGAATAGTATTGAATAATCTGCGGGTAAAACATGAAATTTGCATTTATTCCGACTTACGTCCTTTCAAATTGCCTTTTATGTCGAAACAAACGAAAAGAAATCAGGTGCCCAAACCCACAAAACCCGCAATTTCTACCCAAAATCCTGCACCAACGGTAGTACAACGCGACACCCAGCGCTGGCGCCTGGCGGGCTTGTTGGCCCTTTTTGCTTTCCTGCTTTACAGCAACACGTTTGGGTTTGATTACGTACTCGATGATCCGCTGGTGATTACCCTCAACCAATGTGTGCAGGCCGGATTTGGCGGATTGCGCGATATTTTTACCCATAGTTACCGGGCGGGCTCTTCTGTTGCGACTGATTCTGAATACCTATACCGTCCTTTATCGGTAGCCAGTTTCGCCATCGAATGGGCTATTGCACCCAATGCCCCCGGGTTTTACCATTTTATGAATGTTTTGTGGTATGCTTGTACGATTGGCTTGATGTTTCTTTGTTTGAGCAAAATAATGCCGAATCGCCCCTTGGTATTGTTTGCCCTGGCAACGGCCTTGTTTGCAGCCCATCCCTTGCATACCGAGGTCGTCGCCAATATTAAAAGCCGCGATGAATTAATGAGTTTTTTCTTCAGCATCTTAACCCTTTATTGGTATTGGGATTATACACAAAACAAACAAAAACAACGACTTATACTTGCATTAGCCGCGTTTTTTCTTGCACTCTTATCCAAAGAAGGCGCTGTGACGTTGTTGGTGCTGATTCCGATCAGTTTGTACTTTTTGGATTCGAAACGGAGCGTTGCCGAGGCATTATCCAAAAGCAGTTGGTTGTTGATTCCGTTCTTTTTATGGTTTTTATTGCGCTGGTCGGTGATGCAGGGCCGAATGGGCTATACCCCTGATTTCAATGACAATCAATTGGTTGCGGCAGGATTATTGGATCGTTGGGCCACCGGATTTGTGCTTTTGGGCAAATATTTACAGTTGCTGGTTTGGCCGGCTGTATTGTCGTGGGATTATTCGTTCAATCAAATCCCAACCGTAACCTGGTCCAATCCGATTTGTCTACTGGCATTTGGGGTGCATTTGGGTTTATTGGGGTATGCACTTTGGCATTTTAAAAAACGCAGTATTTTTTCATACATCATTTTGGCCTACTTCGCATCGATTGCCTTGTACGCCAATATTTTTATGCTTATTGGTACGGTGGCTGGTGAACGTTTGGCCTACAGCGCATCGCTTTGGTTTGCCTTGGGCGTTAGTTTGTTAATTTGGAGGCTGTTACGCATCCCTGATGAAAATGCTGATGCAACTGCTTCCATCTTTGCAACCAAAAATGTGGCCACTTTCACGAGCGTGCTGGTGGTACTTATTTTTGCTGCAAGTTACCGGACCTTTGTACGTACCCCCGTTTGGGAAGATAGTAATACCTTGTTTATCAACGATAAAGACAGCGCGCCCAATAGTTTTCGGAGTACGCGTGCGGCAGGGGAACAGTATTTCTTGCAATACCTCAAAAGCCCTACTGCGCCTGGGGCCGACAAATTATTGGAGCAGGCGCGGGTATTTTTTGATAAAAGTTATAGCATTCGACCGACCGAAAATGCCGTTATCGGATTAGGAAACGTAGATTTTTTCCGAAAAAACTATGCTGCTGCTGCTTCTAAGTTCAAACAAGCCCTTGAACTAAAACCCAACAATAAATTAGCCACTGATCGATTGCTTGCCACCTACATTGAATGGGGAAAATATGAAGGTCAAATTAAAAAAGATTACCAGGCTGCCACCACCTACATGCTGGAAGGCTTAAAACTATACCCTAAAAACCAGGTATTGCTGCGACAATTGGGTACTGCTTACGGGCTTCAAAACAAACACCGAGAAGCCATCTATTACTACGAAATGGCCCTCGAACAGGCTCCCGGTGACAAAGAGATCATCCAAAATCTTGCGATCGGATACCGTTTATTAGGAGATATGACCAAATCCGACTATTTTGCGAAGCAATTGGGGCAGTAAATTAACGTTCCCGTAAGACATGCGGGGGTGCAAAAACCCTTACCTTTGCGTTTTACGTTAAAACAAATATGCGGATTTTCATTAGGCTTATTACTTTGTTCGTCCTTTTCCAACCTGTACTGGTTGCGCAAAAAGTCAATATTACCCTGGTTAAAGGTACGGTTACCGATGCGGCGACTAAGTTGCCTATTTCATTTGCAACAGTGAGTGTGCCAGGGCTGCCTTTGGGACAACAAACGGATGAAAACGGGCACTATTCCATAAAAACGGACAAACCAATTACCATGATTAAGGCCAGTGCCTTGGGTTATCGAACCCAGGAAATACTGGTCAGAACGGGTAAGACCCAGGAAATTGATATTACCCTGCTGGATGAATCTCGGCAACTCGGCGAAATTGTCATAAAACCTGAAAAATACCGCAACAAAAACAATCCTGCGGTCGAACTAATCAAGCATGTTATTGATAACCGCGATAAAAACCACATTGAAGAAATGTCGGCTTATCACGACGAACAATACGAAAAGCTTTTCTTTGGCCTCACGAACCTCAAAGACGAACTAAAGGATCGCAGGATTCTTAAGGGCATCCGATTCCTGCTCGATAATACCGATACCTCAAAAGTGGAAGGTATGGATGTTATCCCAGTGTTTTTGCAAGAAAACATCTTGGATTTTTATAGCCAATCGGATCCTAAAAAATGGAAAAAACTGGTTAAAGCCTCAAAATCAGTGCGTTTTCCGGGTTTTATCGACCATGATGGCTTCAATAAATCGCTCCAATATCTTTATGAAGAAATTGATATTTACGACAATTATATTACGCTACTCACCGATAAGTTTTTGAGCCCTATTGCCAATAATGCACCGCTTTTTTACCGCTACTATCCGCAGGATACCACGGTTGAAAATGGCCGAAAAGTGGTAAGGTTGGAGTTTTACCCACGGAATAAATTTGATATGCTGCTGCAAGGCGAATTATACATTGCGCTAGACAGCACCTACCCGGTTACCAGGATTAATTTTACGATCAATCCGAATATTAACCTAAACTGGGTCAATGATTTAGATATTACACAGAATTATACTTTTTTACCTAACGGCAAGTGTATTATTGTTTCGGAAGATTATCGTATTCAATTTGGCATTACTGAAAAAAGTTTGGGTATGGCGGCCCAGCGTTATGTACTGCATCAAAACCCTGAATTCAACCAATCGATTCCGGAAGGTACCTTACAAGGGGTTTCAGAAATTGTATTTTTACCGGGTTCGACCCAAAATGATACTACTTATTGGGCCACCAAGCGCCCTACCCCTTTAACGCAGGCTGAAAACTATACCTACACCCATATGGATAGCCTGCAACGCACTTCCTTTTTTAAAGTGGTATCTAAATCACTCTACATCTTGGTGGGGGCTTATGCGCCTGCTGGGCGTTGGTTAGAAATTGGGCCGATTAACTCTTTTTATGCATTTAATGACGTTGAAGGAACCCGATTTCGATTTGGTGCGCGTACCAGTACCAATTTTAGCGACCGATATCGGTTGGAAGGATATGCTGCATACGGGCTAAAGGATCAGCAATGGAAATATCGGATCAAAGGTACCTTTGCCTTGCCAGGTAGTACCTTTAACAAATTCCCCTATAACCTGCTGCGGGTAAGTTATGTGAACGATGTGATTATACCTGGACAAAACTTCCAAGGCGTTGGCAGTAATTTAGGGAACTCTTTTGTGCGGGGGATTAATGATAAATTTTTCTTGAATAAGAAGTTAAACCTTGAATATGAGCGGGAGTTTGAAAACCATTTTTCGTTTCAAACGGGTTTAGTACAACAAGATTTCAAACCCTTGGGGGCCTTGTCATTTATTCCTGCGGAAGGCGGTGCACCAGTGTACAAGCCGGTATCGGCTTCTGGTGCTTACCTGCAGTTGCGGTATGCGCCAGGCGAAAAAAATTACCAGGGCACAAATGGTCGAGTGCTGGTCGATTTTAATTACGTGGCCAACATTCGGTACAGCAAAGGCATTAAAGGATTTATAAATGGCCAATACAACTATAATGAGTTGACGGCAAGTATATATAAATATACCGATTTACCCCCGTTCGGGTATAATTTTCTATATATGGAGGCTGGGGCTATTTTTGGGAAAGTTCCATATCCTTTGCTTACCGTACATCGCGGTAACCAGTCATACATCAACCTGCCGTTTTCATACAATCTGATGAATTTTATGGAATTCATCAGTGACCGTTATTTTACGGTGATGACCGAGCACTATTTTAATGGGCTTATTTTCAACAAAATACCCTTGTTTAGAAGGTTAAAGTTTCGGGAAGTATGCGCCTTTAAAATGATCTACGGCCGGGTAACCGATATTAACCAACCCAAAGAAGGGTCGGGGCTTTATCTTTTCCCGACGCAACCGGATGGTTCGCCCCTCAGTTACAGCCTGAGTGCGCGCCCTTATTTAGAGGCAAGTGTGGGCATCAGCAACATCCTGAAAGTATTGCGGGTCGATTTAATTCGCCGATTTAACTACCTAGACCACCCGAATGTAAGTCAGTTTGGAATACGGGCCTCTGCGGTAGTCACATTCTAAACTTATACATCTTTCATGGTGAGGGCTACCCTTTTGCGGGCGTAGTCGATTTCCAGCACCCGGACCATAACTTGTTGTTGCAAATGCACTACTTCCAGTGGGTTGGTGACAAATTTGTTCGACAATTGAGAAACGTGCACCAGGCCCGAATCCTTGATCCCAATATCGATAAAGGCACCAAAATTGGTGATATTCGTAACGATTCCGGGCAAAATCATGCCTACCTGAAGGTCATCGAGGGTGTGCACATTGGCAAATTCAAAAGATTTGGCGGCTCCACGTGGATCCAATCCGGGTTTTTCCAATTCTTTCAAAATGTCTTGCAGCGTAGGTAGGCCCACATCGCCTTGCACGTATTGTTTGAGGTTGATACGTTGGCGCTGGGCGCGGTCTTTGACTAAATCCTGTAGGGAACAGCCCAGATCATCGGCCATTTTTTGAACCAAAGCATAACGCTCAGGGTGCACTGCGGTGTTATCCAGTGGATTTTTGGCCTCCCGGATGCGTAAAAAGCCCGCACATTGTTCGAAAGCTTTATCCCCGAGTCGGGCTACTTTTTTTATTTCCGTACGACTTTTAAATGCGCCATTTTCGGCACGGTATTGCACGATGTTTTGTGCCAGTACAGGGCCAAGTCCCGAAACATAGGTTAGAAGGTGTTTACTGGCAGTGTTCAGATTAATCCCTACAGCATTTACGCAACTTTCGACCGTTCTATCGAGGCTTGCTTTAAGCAAAGTTTGGTTCACATCGTGCTGATACTGCCCTACCCCGATGCTTTTCGGGTCGATTTTAACCAATTCAGCCAGTGGATCCATGAGGCGGCGGCCGATACTTACCGCGCCACGCACCGTCAAATCCTGACTTGGAAATTCTTCGCGCGCGACCTCAGAGGCAGAATAAATAGAGGCACCGGCTTCATTGACCTGAAATATTTCAATGGGGCGCGCGAATTTGATTTTGTACAGTAAATCCATGGTTTCCCGGCCCGCCGTTCCGTTGCCTACCGAAATGGCATCAATGCCATATTTGTCGACCAGCCCTTCAATAATACTTTGGCTTTCAAACACTTGGCGCTGTGGTTCGTGCGGGTAAATAACGGTATTGTACAACAAGTTGCCATTGGCATCCAGGCAAACCACCTTACAACCAGAACGAAAACCGGGGTCGATACCCAACACAGATTTTTCACCCAACGGCGCAGAAAGCAGCAATTGGCGCAGGTTTTCGGCAAAAACCCGGATCGCTTCCAGGTCTGCTTTTTCTTTGCTGACATTCCGAAATTCGGTTTCAATGCCCGGTTGCAACAACCGCTTGTAACTGTCTTTTACCGCCTGCCGCACCTGATCGGCAGCCTCTCCAAACGTCGTAACATATAAAGCATCAAGGTCTTTGATCGACATTTCTTCATCGGGTGCGATTCCCACACGCAGGAAGCCCTCTTCTTCACCCCGGCGCATGGCAAGCAGGCGATGCGAAGGGCAATTGGACAGTTTTTCACTCCATTCGAAGTAATCCTGATACTTTTTGGCGGCTTCTTCCTTGCCTTTTACCAGTTTGGAGGCAATGATGGCCCCTTTATCAAAGTGTCGGCGTATTTTATCGCGTGCTTTTTTGTCCTCCGCAATCCACTCGGCCATGATGTCACGTGCACCTTGCAGGGCTTCGTCTACATTGGGTACTTGATCATTAATATATTGAGCAACAATGGTTTCGATGGCTTTATCGCGCTGTGTGAAAAGCCGTTGCGCGAGTGGCTCCAGGCCTTTCTCGATGGCCATAGTAGCGCGTGTTTTGCGTTTTGGGCGGTACGGAAGGTATAAGTCTTCCAATTCGGTCATGGTTGCAGCTGATTCGATGGATTTGCGCAATTCCGGGGTGAGTTTGCCTTGCTCCTCAATGCTTTGCAAGATTACTTCGCGCCGTTTATCGAGTTCCATCAGTTTTTTGAGTACATCCTGAATATCGGCGATTTGCACCTCATCCAATTCGCCGGTCGCTTCTTTGCGGTAGCGGGCGATAAACGGAATAGTTGCACCGGATTCGAGGAGCTCAACAGTAGCTTCCACCCGACGAAAGGGGATGCTCAGAATTTGGGAAATACGGCTTGCGTAACTCATAGGACATAATTGTGTTAAATGGTTTTGGCGTGGGGGGCAAATTTCAATATTTGACACAAATTGTAGGTACTTTTTGATAAAAAGTTACCAACATTAGTAAAGTCTGATTTGTACCAACCATTACAAACAATATATATACGCGTCTAATAAAACGTTTACAAATTTTAATTTGGCAAACATTGCCAAATGTCTGTTCAAAGCCAAATTATTACTTCTACTAGTTAGGGGTTTTACTTTTTTAACAATTACATTTGTATGTACTACTAAAACCAAACCTAACGAAAACGAAATTGAGTGACACCCATGTCTCAACAAGTCCTTCTAAAAAATAATGTAAAAATACATGGTATAGGCCCCAAAACCTTGGTTTTTGCGCATGGCTACGGCTGCGACCAAAGCATGTGGCGTTTTATCTGGCCTGCATTTGTTGAACATTACCAGATCGTATTGTATGATTTAACAGGATGTGGCAATTCAGACCTTACCGCGTATGACTTTGTACTTCATCAAAAGTTAGATGGGCATGCGCAGGATTTAATTTCCATCATCCAGGCACTTGGATTATCGAAATGCACGGTGATTGGTCATTCAGTCAGCAGCATGATTGCTATGTTGGCAGCGATTGAACAACCTATCCTATTTGAACAATTAATTATGATTTGTCCATCGCCTCGATACATAGACGATGCACATTATGAGGGCGGATTTGCGGAGTCTGACATCATGGGTCTTTTGGATGCACAAGACAGCAATTACCTAGGTTGGTCGAACGATATTGCTCCAATAATTATTGGCGATCCATATCAACTTGATTTACAAACCGAACTTGCCAATCGTTTTTGCCGCAACAATCCCGAAATAGCGCGCCATTTTGCAAAAGTCACTTTTTTGAGCGATCATCGGGCCGATTTGCCCAAGTTGCAAACTTCCACCTTGATCATTGATAGCGCTTTTGACCGTTTGGTTCCGCAAAGTGTAGGCGCTTATATGAAACAATCCATCCCACATTCGGAACGCATTACCCTGGAGATTCAAGGGCATAGTCCGCACCTCAGTGCACCCAATGCGACGATTCGTGCGATACAACAATTTTTATTGCCTTCAGAAGACCAAAATTAATGATGACAGAACTGAATAAAACAAATATTGAATACGAATTGTTGACGAACTCTTATTGCGGCTATGTCGTTACGGATGAAGCGGGCCGCATTTTAAAAATCAATGAAGTGATGCTAAAATGGTGCGGTATTGACCTTGCAAGCGCAAAAGATGGGATTCAATTCGCGGACTTTTTGACTGTTGGAAGCAAATTGTATTACGAAACCCATTATTTACCTTTACTTCAAATACAAGGATATGTTCGGGAAATCAACCTTGAACTCGAATCCAGCCCTGATGATAAGATACCCATTTTAATTAATTCTATCTTAAAACATGACCCTGTTACCCAAAAACAATTAAACTTTTCCATTGTATTTGAAATCAGGCAACGAAAGCAATATGAACACGAATTATTGCAAGCAAAAAGAAACGCAGATGCCCTTGTAGAACAACTGCTGCGTTCGAATAAAGAACTGAGTCAATTTACCTATGTAGTTTCCCATGATTTAAAATCCCCTTTAAATAACGTGATCAGCATTGCAGAAATGCTTAAAGAACATTGTGCCGGAAAACTGGACCATGAAGGCGATTTGTTTGTAGATTATTTGATTCAATCATCCAACCGACTTAAAAATTTGATCGACAGCATTTTAACTTACTATCAAAGTGATAATTTGGTTGCCGGAAAAGAAACCGTCGATTTAGTTCGGCTCTTTGCATCCGTGCATGATATGCTGGACAGCAAACGTGAACATCAAATTCGCTACATAACGACCCCAACATCCATTTTTTCCCATCAAGCGGCCTTGAACCAGATATTAATAAATTTGGTCGCGAACGCCATCAAATACAATGACAAACCGCAAGTAATCGTGGATATCCATTTTTCTGAAAACGATCAATTCTATTGTTTTGCAGTGCAGGATAATGGACCAGGAATACCAGCAATACACTTAGAAAAAATATTTAATTTATTTACCAGCCTAGGGAAAAAAGACCGCAACGGCGAACAGGGCACCGGAATTGGCCTTTCTACCGTAAAAAAGTTAATTGAACGGCTGGGCGGCACCATTGAAGTGAAATCGGAAATAGGTACAGGAAGTACCTTTCGATTTTGTTTGGCAAAATGACCAACTATAATAGGCTCATTTTCAGTGAATGGACCGTTTAGATTACATCTTTAAAGTAATTCATCCATATTCATGGCATTACTTTTGAATAACGTATCACCGATACTATCTTTAGCGCCAACTGAAATGTGTACGCTAAACCAACTTTAATGTCTATAAAAACCCAAAGCACAGAATTGCCAGATCAAAAAGCATTGCTTTTGGAGCAATTGCGGCAAAAAGAGCGCATGCTTGATCTGTTGGAGCAATTGTCGGATACGGGCAGTTGGGAATTGGATATAACTTCCGGCTCCCAATGCTGGTCGGATAATTATTACAAAATATGCGGATTAGTCCCCCAGGAAATAAAACCGAGCACTGATCTATCCATAAAAATGGTGCATCCGGATGATCTGGAACGTACCATTCATACCTTCAATCATGCTGTTGAAAATGGCCAGCGTTACGAAATAAAAAAACGCCTGGTTCGGCCTGATGGCGAAATCATTTATGTGCATTCAATCGCTACACCCGAATTGGATGCGCATGGAAATGTCCGCAGATTTTATGGCACTTTGCAGGATATTACCAAGCGGTTAAAAACGGAAAAGGCGTTGATAGACGGTATGCAGCGTTTCAACCTGACCATGGAAGCGGCACGCGATGGTTTGTGGGAATGGGATTTGGAGTCAGATACAGCCTATTTTTCACCCCGTTTTAAAGAAATGTTTGGCCTGGATGCGCAGATCGATAATGAGGGGGTTCTTTTTTTTAACAATCGGGTGCACCCAAACGACCGAGACTGCGTGTTGCAGGCAGTTACCCTGCATTTTAAGCATAACGAGCCTTTCCTGCAAGAGTTTCGCATGAAGAATCATTTGGGGGTTTATGGCTGGTTTTTGGTGCGGGCCCAAGCCAGCTGGAATGAGGAAGGTCGCGCGGTTCGAATGGCCGGATCTGTCACCGATATCAGTGAAAACAAGAGGAAACAAAATCTGTTAGAAGATACGGCAGAAATTGCACAAATAGGCAGTTGGGAGCTTGAATTTGTGCAAAACAAAATCAGCTGGAATGAAACCATGCGTCAAATCCATGAAGTAGCCGATGATTTTGTACCCGACCTGAATTACGCAGAACGTTTTTTCAAAGCGGGTGCCCGACGTGATCGAATGAATGCAATTTTTAATGAGGCAATGCTGACCGGTGCAGATGTTGATGTAGAACTGGAATTTGTCACCGCGAAAGGAAATGACCGGTGGAAAAGACTTACAATCCGCACTGAAAAAAGTGGCGACATACCTGTCAGGATGTATGGTATTTGTCAGGATATAACCAATCGGAAGCGCGCGGAGCAAACCTTGATGGATTTACTTGCGGAAAAGAACACCATTCTGGAGAGCATTACCGATGGATTTTGCACCATTAACCGCAATTGGGAAGTGACGTACTGGAACCGGGCGGCAGAAGTTATCACTACCCTGCCTCGGGAAAAAGTGCTCGGGAAAAATATGTGGAAGGTGTACGGAGATGCGCGTGAAATGGTGTTTTTCAGGGAATACCACCGGGCGATGGAAGCCCATGTGCCCGTACATTTCGAAGAATATTACCCCTATATAGACAAATGGTTTGAGATTTCCGCTTATCCTTCTGAAATCGGGCTTTCGGTTTATTTTAAAGACATTACACAAACCCGGCATTTGTTACAGTTGCAACAACTGGAACAACAAGTGCTGGAACTTAATATTCAAAAAGACAGTAAAATTGAAGAAACGATCCATTTTTACTTAAATGCAATTGAACAATTACACCCAGGCATGCTTTGTTCGATTCAAAAGATGCGCAATAACCAATTGTTGAACTGGGTTTCCATCAGTTTACCAAAGTTATATACAGATCAAATTGAAGGAATTTATGTGGGACCAGAAGTAGGCTCATGCGGCACGGCTGCCTATTCCAAGCAAACGGTGATTGTGTCAGACATCAGCACGGATCATCGCTGGAAGGATTATAAAGACATTGCGCAGGTATACCATTTGAAATCCTGTTGGTCGATGCCCATTTTCGATTCCAATGAAACGATCGTCGGGACTTTTGCAATGTATCACCAAACGCCCAAGTCGCCCAATGCTTCGGAAATGCAAACGATCACGCGCGTACGAAATATTTTGCAGATCATCATCGAGAACAAGGCAATTGAGCAGGATTTAAAATTGAGCAATGAGCGTTTTGAATATGCTACCCAGGCAACTTCGGATGCGATCTGGGATTTTGATTTGACTACCAATACGTTGTACTGGGGTGATTCTTATGCGCGCCTGTTTGGAGATGACAGTACCACGCAGCAAACAAACCTTAAATTTTGGGTAGACCGTATTCACGAGGAGGACCGCGAACGGGTATTACAGAGTCTGCTTCACCATATTCAATTAGAAAACGGTATTTGGCATGAAACCTACCGATACCTGCGTTCCAACCGCCAATTCGGATTTGTGAGCGATAAAGGGGTGGTTATCCGTGATGAACATGGGAAAGGCCTCCGCATGATTGGCGCGATGCAGGATATTAACCACCAAAAAGAAGAGGAACAGCAAATGAAATTGCTGGAATCGGTAATCACCAATGCCAAAGATGCCATTTTAATTATGGAGGTGGATCATCCCCAACAAAAGAGTACAATTATTTATGTGAACGCCGCATTTACAAACTTGACGGGGTACACGGCTGAAGAAATAAAACACCTGCCTCCCAGGATATTACTAGGCCCTTTAACCGATGAATCGGCGGTTCAGCGCGTAAATAAATCACTTCAACTCGGACAACCCATTGAAGTAGAAGTAATTAACTATAAAAAAAACGGTGATACTTTTTGGAACAATTGCTCTGTAGTACCCATTTTTAACCAAAAGGGCCAATTTACCCATGTAATCTCGATTCAAAAAGATGTAACAGAACGAAAAACAGCAGAAGCCGAACGAGAAACCTTTAACCAGATATTACGCGCCATCAACCAGCACGAATCGCTTGATCAGGGGATGCAACTTGCTGCCTCGCACCTTGCCAAACATTTCGATTGCCCTTATGCGGAAGCCTGGTCGATCAATTTCAAAGCTACCAGAATGATGTTTCGTACTTGCTGGACGACACATCCTCGATTTAACAACATGACTGATGGATTGACCCTGAACAACGTCGTATTTGGGCAAGGCCTGATCGGAACAACCCTGGAACAAAAAAACATTGTGTATTGGGATACCCTGCATGATCGCCCTTTTATTCGAAAACACGTTGCAAAGGAAGTGGGTTTGGTAAGCGCCATTGGTATTCCCATCTTCTTTAAAGCGGAGATCATTGCTGTTTTTTGCCTGTATTCAGAAAAGGTGTATCCGAAGTCCCCTCAAGGCTGCAATTTGTTACAAAGCATCAGCACACAAATCGGGGCTGACATCCAAAAAAACAGAATTGACGAAGAGTTGAATCATTTCTTTAGTCTTTCACCGGATGTCCTTTGTATTGCCAGTGAGGATTGTTATTTCCGGAAAATAAATCCGGCCATGGTAAAAATCATGGAATATACAGAAGCAGAATTGCTTGCAACCTATATTCCAGAATTTGTACATCCGGAGGACCGAGGTATGTATTTGGGGGGATTTAAGGAATCACACAATGAATTTCAACCCTTAATATTTGAAAACCGCTTCATTACCAAATCCGGGAAAATTGTTTGGTTTGAATGGCAAATGGTACCCTTAAAATCAGAGGGACTTCTTTATGCAGTTGCCAAAGACATCACCCAAAAGAAAGCGATGGATGAAGAGAAAAAGCAACTGATTGAGGCGTTGACAAATAACAACCGGGAGTTAAAGCAGTTTTCATACATAACCTCCCACAACTTACGTTCCCCATTGACAAATATGCTTTCCGTATTCGATTTATTGAATTTGGAACATATTACCCACAAAGAGACCATCGTATTGATAGATGCTTTAAAAAAATCAACCTTGCATTTAAACAATACGCTGAATGACCTGATTGATATTCTGATTGTAAAAGGTAATACCAATTTGACGTTGAGGTCTATCCAATTTGCATTAGTTTACCGATCTGTCACAAATTCGATCCAGCATTTGATCGATGAGTCGGGCGCCATTATAGAAACCAATTTTGTTGAAGCGCCAGAGGTTGTATTCAATTCTGAATATTTAGAGAGTATTTTTTTAAACATGCTGACTAATTCCATCAAATATTGTAAGGAAAACGAAAAACCTAAAATAAAAATATACAGTTATGTGAAAAATAAAAATATACATCTTAATTTTGAGGATCAAGGACTGGGATTCGATTTAGAAAAAGTGAAAGACCGTATTTTTGGCCTCTATCAAAAATTTCATAACCACGAAGACAGCAAAGGAATCGGACTGTACCTGGTTCATTCGCAAGTAACCGCGTTAGGAGGCTCTATTACTGTCGAAAGCAAGCCATTGGAAGGAACCAAATTTACCATATGTTTTAAACCTGATGCATCATGATCCCCACCTTGCTATGCGTCGATGACGACAAAATGACCCTCATGTTGATTCGACTTATTTTGGAAAAAGCCAATTTTTGCACAACGTTGGTGACGGCCATTAATGGCGCACATGCGCTCGAGTACTATTCAAACCAACTAAATATCTCCCTTGAAGAAAGGGTTTATCCAGATGTTATTTTATTGGATTTGAATATGCCTGTGATGAATGGCTGGGAGTTTTTGTCTGCTTTCGCCGAACAATTTCCTGAGCGGGCATCCCAAACTAAAATTTTTATCCTCTCTTCCAGTGTAGATCCGTTCGAAAAGGAAAACGCAACAAACCATCCAATGGTAGTGGCTTTTTTACCAAAACCGCTGAGTATCGATGCCCTGGAAAAGTTGAAAATGCACCGCGCTTTACAAGATTTTTTTATCACTGTAGCCTGATCTGTCGCGAAATAGCCCCAGCATTACTTTCCCAATCCGCTCATGCTCATGATTCATTGCTGTTTTGTGCCAAAAGCAGCATATTTTTTGAATTTATAAATAATAGCATTACTTTTGTTACCGAAAGTTAAACTTGAAAAGTCAAAGGCATTCCAAACTAAACGATTTTATTATGACACAACCTACACCTATTACAGTTGCTTATGGTGATGGCATCGGCCCGGAAATCATGGAGGCGACCTTACGCATCATTCAGGCAGCAGGTGCTCAAATTGAACCCGAAATAATCGAAATTGGCGAAAAGGTGTACCTAAGTGGCAACAGCGCGGGCATTGATGCTGCAGCCTGGGAATCGCTGCGTCGTACCAAGGTGTTTTTAAAGGCCCCCATTACGACACCCCAGGGAGGCGGTTTTAAAAGCCTGAATGTGACCACCCGAAAGATGCTGGGCCTGTTTGCCAATATTCGTCCCTGTGTTTCTTATGCGCCATATGTGGCTACCAAACACCCGGTTATGGACGTTGTGATTGTTCGAGAAAACGAAGAAGACTTGTATGCGGGTATTGAACATCAGCAAACGCCCGAAGTGATACAATGTCTCAAAATCATTAGCCGCCCTGGAACCGAAAAAATCATACGGTATGCTTTTGAATATGCAAGGCAGTATGGTCGGAAAAAAGTTACTTGTTTCACCAAAGACAATATTATGAAACAAACCGATGGGCTGTTTCACAAAGTTTTTGATGAAGTGGCCCTGGAATACCCTGATTTGGAAAACGAACACTGGATTGTGGATATTGGTGCTGCAAAATTGGCCGATACGCCCGAAAATTTTGATGTGATTGTGATGCCCAACCTGTATGGAGATATCTTGTCGGATGTTGCCGCACAAATTGCCGGTTCAGTTGGTTTGGCAGGCTCTGCCAATATTGGTGCATCGGTGGCGATGTTTGAAGCCATTCATGGTTCCGCACCGCGTCGTGCCGGACAAAACCTGGCCAATCCAAGTGGTCTGTTGCTCGGCGCTGTACAAATGCTTGTTCACATCAAACAATCAGATGTTGCCGAAAAAGTACACAATGCTTGGCTCTGCACTTTGGAAGATGGCATTCACACCTATGATATATATGACGAAAGCGTGAGCACTAAAAAGGTCGGTACCAACGAATTTGCCGATGCTGTGATTGAGCGCCTAGGCCATCAACCCAAAAATCTCAAAACAGTCGATTACAGTAATGCCAAGGAAAGTATTCAAATCAAGTTGAGCCCTCCAAAACCTGCCAAGTTTGAAACGGTAGGCGTCGATATTTTTCTATACCACGAAAACCGCAACCCTCAAATCCTGGGTGATGCCATAAAGGCCTTTGCTGCAGGCGACTTAACGCTTTCTATGGTTACCAACCGAGGCGTAAAAGTGTATCCAGGCGGCATCCCGGAAACATTTTGCACCGATCATTGGCGTTGCCGGTTTAAATCAGAAACCCTAAATGCAATTCCTTATCAGGATATTATAGCCTTGCAACATCGGATTACATCGGCAGGGTATAATATTATCAAAACAGAAAACTTATGCACGCTAAACGGCGAACCCGTTTTTTCAGCCGGACAAGGAGCATAGTAATATAACAATATATATACATACAACACAAAGAAACACGGGTGGCTTTAAACAGTACCCTGTGTTTCTTTGTTTTAAAAAATATTCATTTCGAAAAATCTTATAACATTAAATATCAATTTTTTACGTATTATTTTTTTTAATTTTTTTAATTTTAAAAGACTTGGTACATTATTTGAACAAAATAATCCTGAAAGTCGGTTGAAAATCAGAAAAATTGATTGATTTTTGCAGCTTCCTTTTTAATATAGTTCGTAGTGCTCTCCAGCCATTACAATAATCTGTCAATTACCCACCAAATTTAGAACCAAATTATCCATTCGAAAACAAAATGTTAAAAATAGCCTTCATTGAAGACGACTTAAATACCCTAAAAAGCCTCCAGGAAGTGCTTAAGTTACAGCCTGCGATTGTATGCTCCGTTGCGGCTGAATCGGTAGAACGATTTTGGGAGTTATTACCAGATCGTGTTGTTTTAGATGTCATTTTTGTAGATATCCAATTGCCCGGTTTATCTGGCTTAGATGTATTGCGCAATTTGAAAAAGCGCTTTCCGGATGCTGAAATTGTGATGTTTACCCAGTTTGAAGAAGAGGAGCATTTATTAAAAGCCTTGCATGCGGGTGCAAGTGGTTATCTGTTGAAAGGTTTTCCAATTTTGCAATTGCCCGATATGATTCAGTCTATTGCAGGCGGTGGTGCTTTGATATCGCCTAAAATGGCAAAAAAACTGATCACTTACCACAATCCTACCAACTCAACTACCTCCGACCTACTCAGTCCAAAAGAATTGCAAATTTTGAAAATTTTTGCAGCCGGAGAAAGTTACGAGGAGGCAGCAGAAATGCTCAGCATGACCATTGATGGTATTCGTTATCATGTTAAAAACATCTATAAAAAGCTGCATGTCAATAATAAGATCGATGCAATCCGCGCTTTAAAAGATGAATTGAACTAACCCGGGCTGCTATGCTGTTCCAACCTTTGAATTTGGCGCTTCTTGCGCTCTGTACGCTCTTTGGTATTTTTTGGTTGATTGAACGCCGTAATCTTCGCAAGATTGGAAAAACACTCACCCAAAAATGGAGCAAACAAATTGAAGCAGTACGCACCCAACTCGATGAGTCTATGGAGCCTTTATACGGCGATCTTAAATTGATTGATACATCGCTGGAATATAACAACAACTTAGAATCCTTTGATACCATTACAGAACTGGAGCCCATTGATAATAAACAGTGGAACAATCAGTTAACGTTGCTGAAAATGACCGTACAACGACAGCAACAAGTACAAAAGCACGTGCGCAAAATCGCCGCACGCAAGGAGGTGGAACTTCGGGCATTTAATTACACCATCAGCCACGACCTCAAAACACCCTTGAACAATGCCTTGTACTTCATGGATCTTGCGCTGGCACGCAATTTAACCGAAGTGGATGATGAATTGATCCAATACGTAGAGCAAACTAAACACCTGCTGCTCGAAAGCCGCGATATGATTGACAGCATTGCAGCCTATTCCTATGCAGATAATGTAGATTTGAGCATCCAAGAAATAGATTTGGTTGTATTGTTGAACAAAATTATTCGCCAACTGCGACAATCGGTTCAAAACGATGATCAAACCACCATCGACATTGAAGCAACCCTCCCAACGATCTTTGCCGACCCATTGCTGATTCGACAGGCTTTTACGAACCTGATCAGTAACGCGCTTAAATTTACAAAATATAACCCCCACCCACAAATAAAAATTAAGGGCAGTACCGGTGTCGATTTTGTCGAAATCAGCATAGCCGATAATGGAGCGGGCATTCCCGCTGAAGGAATTAATCAAATTTTTCAACTTTTTCATACCGCCCACACCCGTGCTGCTTTTGAAGGAACAGGGGCAGGACTCGCCATTGTAAAACGCATCGTCAACCGTCACCAAGGTACCATTTGGGTGGAAAGTCCGGGTAAAGACCAAGGTGCCACGTTTTATTTGCGGATGCCTTTGTCCGATAACGCAAAAACGCCCCTTTAGCACCAAATTTTATTCTAAAACATCCTCGAAAACACCCCCTAAATAGAATTAAAATTAAATACACACAAGTATGTATTTTATGTGAAGTAAAGATTAACTTTGCTCACTTGCTTTAATCGGATATTAGCTGTGCCTCCCTTATTATGATCTTGATTTATAACGACTAGCTGCTGCCAATCTATTGGTTGAAGCTACAAACAACACTAGCTGTCATGTTTTCAAAATTACCCTTTAAGGCAGACCTGGATGAAATAAAGTATGAATATATCGCATGTTTTGTTTGCATGTTGATGTTTTTCATGATTATTGCTTCCTTGATCATCTGGAAACATTAGACTTGTTGCTTTACTTCCCACCGCAACAAGGCTATTGAACTTATTTGATTCACCATCAAAAATAAACATGCGTTATCCCGAATTTTGGCTTCCACCAAAATTCGGGATTTTTTATTGATTTTACAGAGCTGCTACCGGAATATTAATTTACCATCGATCGCAGATTTGCCACCATCCTGAATGGTAAAGAAATACAATCCTGCGGGTAGTTCGCTTCGTTCAACACGCGTTATCGTTTGGGTAATCACTTGGGTACGAACCAATTGTCCCTGACTATTGCGCAAGGTGAGGAAGCCCGCGCCAGAAGGCATTTCAACAAATAATTGATCGCCTGCAGGGTTCGGATAAATCTTTACTTCGGATTGCTTTTGCCCTGCATCTACACCCACACTTTGAACAAAATGAGTGCCTATGGTGTGGTAAACCAAATTGGTGATGATCGGCGCATTAAAATCGAAATAAATGGCTGCTTTGTTCTCCAGCAAGGTCCCGTCCGGATTGTCGGCTTTTTGCTTCACCCTGAATTTGAAAAACCCGTTGGAGGCAATTTGATTCACATTGCTATCAGGCAACATGATATTTTTAAATGAAAATCGCAACACGTTGTTTTCCAGTAAATCGTAGGCATATAAATGGCTGGACGCACCGGGACGTACCGAATTCGCATCCAGGAATTCCGATAAAGTATCCAATACCACAATGTTAAAGGCCGTATCAGTGCCCGTATTTTGGAAACGGATTTTATACTCCAAATCGGTATTGGCTTTTAATAAATGCTGGGCACCATATCCTTCTGGCATTGCTTGCTTGTCGTTCGGGTCACAAGAGCCAATGTTTTGTTCGCAGTCCAGCGCAACAAACGGATTCGGATCGTCTACCGGAAACTGCCGTACTAAACCTTTCTGGTTGATGCCACCACAACCTTCTACGACCGCCACTGCTGGTCCACCAAAAGGATGAAATGGCTCCTGGTTGGCCTGCAAACGCCAGGTTGCGCCATTGGCAGGCAATACAAGTTCCTTGGTACCATCGGCAGACAACTGGAATTTGCCTTCCTGATACATGATAATATCTTCTACGACCACAAAATCAAGTTCCTGGGCCATATTTCCCGCTCCCTGGTTTTTGATTTGCATACGCACACTATCGGCATCACAGGTTATCTCCAGGCGTACATCGGCACCTGACCAGTTGGCGTTGGTGCGGCAAAGCGTGTCCGGGAAAATATGCGCTTCGGTACAATGGGTCGCACCAAATTCCGCTTCGCAACTGAGGATAAAGCTCACATAAAAAATTTTACATTCCCCTGTTTTTAGGGTATCCAAGTTCACCGACCATTTATTGTTACCCAAATCGGTAGCGGGGGCGCTAAAAACTGGATCGGTAAAAAATGGATCCAACTGCACTTCTACGCGGGTATTGGGAACATCCTGGTTGCTCAAATTACAAGCATCGAAATAGTAGGAGTTTTGAAAACACCGGCGTAACCGATTGGTAGACAAGCTGATGGTAAGCAAGCGGCAAGTATTGTTCAGGGTAACGGGCATATCCAAATCAGCAATAATGCCAGCTTGTGCCTGAACTGTATCGATTAATGGACATATCTCTTCGGTAGGAATACTTGGAAGCACGGTTACTTCCATCAAGGTGTCCACATTCGGCAGGGAAATACCATAATAGCCATTCGCGTCTGTTCGAGCAAAGTTTTCTACGCCCGAAATGAGTCCTCTGGCCTTCACATTCCATCCTGCCAGGAAAGGCTCGCCCGTTTCCAAGCTGCAATTTTGGTTATTATCTCCAAATACCCGGCCCTGCACACCTGCCAAAACCGTATCCGTGATCAAAATAACCTGCAAATAACGATACCCGTTGGCATTTAGATTAAAAAAAGTAGAAAAATTGGTTGGAAAAGGATCGTCTGGTAAAATCCTTGAAATGGTGGGCGACCAAGGAAAAGGCGTACCGGAAGCCGACACAATCGGGCCGGGAAAATTGGCTGGATGTTTTGGAAACACATTGGGTTGTGGGTTCGGCACATTAATTACCGGCAAATTGGGATCATACGTACACCAGTTAATGATGGTCCAGGTGCGCTCCAGCCGAATCGTAGAGTCTTGAACAATATTAAAAACCTGATCC
Organism: Saprospiraceae bacterium; assembly: GCA_040397785.1. GTDB lineage: Bacteria > Bacteroidota > Bacteroidia > Chitinophagales > Saprospiraceae > M3007. Next base: position 59,385 of record JBBAVI010000004.1, read on the forward strand.
AAATAGGAAACGCCAATCAACTCGCAATCTTTGCCTAAAAAACTGGGCTCCCCATAGTTTCCGGTAGCATTAAAGGTGCTTAGGATTAAATCGTCGGGAAAATGTACTGCATAGTTTTGTACATGGGATACCACGATGCGCTGGGTACAAGTAGCGGAGTTGGCACTGCAATCCAGGGCTTTAAACGTACGCAGAATGGTTCCTTTGTTACAAATCGTATCAAAAAGACCATAGTTTATACCAAGGGTTATCGTGTCCAGGCAACAATCATCGGTCGCAAGCGCATAACTGTAAGCCACCAAGCTTGGGTCAAATTGTTCGCAACTCACCGACACATTCGCGGGGGGCGTACAAATTGGCCGAATGGTGTCATTTTGACAATCTTGTGCCCGCCCAAGCAGGGCTAGCAAGAGCAATGGCAGGATACGTCCCGCTCGAAGGAGGATCTTCATGGATTTGAATTGCACTGTTTGAATAAAAGCATTTTTCATAGGATTACCTGATTTTTTTGCAAGTTGTTGTTTTAGTTGGGATGAATCAGCCGGTAAGGTGTCGTTTTCAAGTGTACACTTCTTTTGAACGATACAAAAGTGCAACGAAGTAATTAGGCTGCCAAAATCAATTTAAGCATTTTGTAGAGCGCTTTTCAGACTTTTTTAAACACAAGTTACTTATATAGAACATTTCACAGTAGTTTTGTAAATCAAATTATGAAAAAAAGATTTGACTACCTTGCAATTTTATGGAAAAAAGTAGTCTTTTTCAACTGATTATCACGCTCACCCCCATCGAAAAGCGAGAACTGCGCAAGTTTTTACGCTCCCCTTACTTCAACCAACGGGAAGATCTGGCGGTGCTTTTTGAGTTGTTGGCACAATATACAACCCCACCCACCAAGGAGGAGGTTTGGAAGCAAGTGCAGCCTGATGTCGATTATGACGATCAGAAAATGCGGCTGCTTATGAGTTACTTATTGCAATTGGTGGAGCGCTATTTTGTAATTAAAGAACTGGAATCCAACCCTTTGGAGGCTAATTTAATGCTGTCGATTGCTTATCGCAAACGGGCACTTCCCGATGCTTTTGAGCGGGTTCAGAAAGACCTGGACCGCAATTTGCAAAAACAACCGTTGCGGGATGAATCCTATTATGGCCTGCAACAACGTTTACAATGGGAACGTTTTCAGTTGCTGTACGTCAAAAACCCGACAGAAATTACATTGCTGGATACCATTTCCGATATTGCCGATGTAGAGTACCTGATTCGGAAATTGCGCCTGATTTGTTTGCGTACAGCCCACCAATCGGTGTACCCCTCCCCACAAAATGACATCGATTGGGCACAACCCATCCTTGCCCAGGCAGAAAAACAGGATTTAAAAGCGCATCCGGCCCTGGAAGTGTACCTCTTGTGTTATTATATGCTCACCTTTCCTGAGTTGGAACTTCATTTTAAGAATTTCAAAAATGCCCTTTTTGTGCATGCTTTGCGCTTCAATTTGGAAGAAATGCATGGTTTATACATTTGGGCGATCAATTTTTGCGTGCGCTGCCTGAACGCAGGCAAAGCCGAATATTTGCAAGAAGTATTGGATTTGTATAAAGAGGGCCTTTTAAAAGGCTATTTGTTTGAAAACGGGATACTTTCCAGGTTTACCTACCACAATGTCGTAGCGGCGGGCTTGCAGGCTGGGGAACTAGACTGGGTGCGGTATTTCATCAATGAATTCAAACACAAACTGGAAAAAAAATACCGGGAAAGCGCCTTTAGTTTCAACCTGGCACGCCTTGAATATGCCAGTAAACACTACGATTTTGTGCTCGAATTGCTTCAAAAAACCAATTACCGCGATCCTTTGCGCAATTTGGCCGCCAAAACGCTGTTACTCAAGACGTATTATGAAACCCATGCCTTTGATGCCCTCCAATCGCACCTCGATGCCATGCGCAATTACATCCACCGCAAACACGTGTTGGGTTATCACCGCAGCAACTACCTGAATATGATCAAATACACCGAAAAACTCATGCACACCGACCTCCGAAACCGAAAAGCCGTGGAACGCCTCTGGCAGGACATTGAAGCAGAAAAAATCTTAACCGAAAAAGGCTATTTTGAAAAAATCCTACATGCGGGCTTAACAGCAATCTAATAAACTTCCTGGGTTTTGTGCCCTATCTTTGCGCCTAACAGCCAAACAGCACGCGGCCTACTTGTCTATGAAAAACAATTTCCATTTCATTTTTCTGTTCTTTTTGCTCGGTAACAGCACCCTTCAAGCCCAACAGGGATTTGAAAACGTATTCTTTAACCTGTTCGGAGATGAACTCATTGATAGCCTGGCCAGTAACTACCGCCCGGTCAGTGTGCTTACCTACGCTGATGCCCGCGATACGCTCTATGCCAAAATTTTGGCTGCCGACGATGACAGCATCCGATGCATATACTCCGGCCATACTTTATATCTTGCGCCTAATCAAGATCCTACCCAGTATATTTACCTGGGTGGCAGCACCAATGGCATGAATACCGAACACGCCTATCCACAAGGCAAAGGTGCAGCCGACGGCAATGCCCGCAGTGACATGCACCACCTCTACCCTGCCCGCATTCCTGTAAATGAGGCGCGCGCCGACAAGCCCTACCTGGATATTGTGGATACGCAGGTGGATAAATGGTTTATCAATAATCAGATATTTACGGCTGTTCCAACCACGAATATTAACGCCTATTCTGAGTCTCGGGCAACGGCTTTCGAACCCCGCGAAAAAGTAAAAGGTGATTTGGCGCGGTCTATATTTTACTTTTATACCATGTATCGCGCCCAGGCCAATATCGCCGACCCGAATTACTTTGAAATTCAGCGCCTTACGCTTTGCAAATGGAATGAACAGGATCCGGCCGATTCGGTTGAATTGCGCAAAACCTGGCAAATTGCGGCTTATCAGGATGGCAAACCCAATCCTTTTGTGCTCGATTGTACGGTAGCGGCTCGCAGCTGGTGCCCGGAAATACCCCCCGCTTGTGCAACCGGGGTGCACGAAACGCCAGCCAACAAACCCCTGCAAATGCAACTGAATCCAAACCCGACCCCTACAACTTCCTTAAATTGCCAATTAAACCTGCCCTTTTCAGGCAAATTGCAATGCAGACTGGTCAATATGTTGGGACAGGAAGTTACCAACCTGACCATGCCGGCAGTGCCTGCAGGGCCTTATCAATGCACTTTGGATTTGAGCACATTGACCAACACGCAAAATTTCCAGGGCGTTTGGATCGTAATTTTATCCGACGACCAGCATCAAGTTACAGAAGCACAACCTTTTATGATGATTCGGTAGTAGACTTGTTGCGGTGGTAAGTAACAAGTCTAATATTTAGCGTTTCAGCAAAGTCTGAATTCTTGCCCAAGGCACCAATTTGAAGTTTTGCGGTAAGGCAAGTCCTGAGGAATCCACATTGAATCCATCTTGTACCACCAGCATACCTTGCCCAAAAGCACCGCCCAGGTTGCGGGCCGTTACGTCTAGTCCATCGGTATCGCCCACGCCATCTACCCCTGCTGCACGGTTGTCCCCTACCACAAAACTGCCCAGGTATCGGTTATTGCCTGCCCGGTCAAACACCGCATAGGTGTTGTTGCCTTGGGAAGATGCGATCAAATAACCGCTTTGTGGGCCGGTTGGAAAAATGGCTAAACCTTCGATATCATATTGTATTGGCCGCCCAACGGCTGGAACGCTTTCTGCTAAAAAAGTAAAGGTGGTGGGTGCATCTGGCTCTGCTGCCAGTTTCCAAATCCCTTTATCCTCCTCACCCAGGTACACAAAGCCTAATTGGTCATCGGCAACCAGGCCTTCTGGCTGGGTTTTTACTTTAAAGGTGCGCACCAGTTTTCCGCTGATGCCCGCCTCGCCTTCCGGGGCCAATTGATATTGCTCCATGGCGCCGTCTTTACCATTCACAAACACATAAAACAGGCCCGATTTGGCACTGCGGTAAAGGCAAATGCCGTACACTTCGGTTAGTTTGGACTGGATGCGGGGGGCTGGATTTTCGATCAGTTCGCCTTTTTCCGGATCAATGAAATAAATGGCCACCTGGTTGGTTGCTCGGTCTGAAAATGCGAGAAAATCGACTTTTTTGCCGCTTTTTAAGGTAAAACCGTAACGTAAATCGACATTATTCGGATTTCCGACGGGGTACGACTTGCGCAATTTTCCTTGCAGGTCGTACACTTCCAGTCCATAGTGTTTTACGGTGCCGATTACCAGGCTATTGCGGGGTTGATTGGGGTGTACCCAAATGGCAGGATCATCGGCAGCGTCTTTGCCTGTTAGCGCGGGAACGGGTGGGGTTTCCACCAGCGCTTCTACCCTTGCTACTTCAGGCGGCGTGGGCTTTTGTATTTTTTGACCCGAATGGCAGGCAAAACAAAGTAAAAAACAAAAAAAGACTATGGGTAAATAGGTGATTTTCATGATCATTAGTGGATGGTGAGGCGTAAACCAATACGCGCCCATTGTGAATAAAACTCCTGCTGTTTGACGCGATTGGGTTCGCCAAGATAATATCGCAAGGGGGTGTTGAGCAAATTCACCCCATTGAGGTAAACTTGAAACTGTTTGGTAAAATAATAACTCACATTCAGGTCGATGTTCAAATTGCGGTCATAATACACGTCCCAGTTTTTGCGAATGCCCAATTCATCTAAAAATGCATCATTGAAAACACTCGAAACGCGCACATAAAACTTGGGAGATTCATAGTACAACGAAAAATTGAGTGCATTGGGCGACTGTCCGGGCAGTTTTATCTTTTCCTGTTTGCTGCCCCGGTTGGCAATAATGGCTTGCGACCAGGTGTAGGTATAATTACAATACACCCCGAAATACTTCCAAAAGCGCGGTAAACGGTAAAATTGATGGTTAAAATTAAATTCTGCACCCAAAACATCGGCCTTTAAGCCATTTTGGGCGGTGGTTACGAAATACCACCCTGGCCGACTGATGTCGTTTACGCGTATCCGTTGTTCAAAATAATAAATAAAATCATCAATGCGCTTATAAAACACCCCGGCAGAAAGCATACCGCCGCGTGGCAAATATTTTTCCCAAAGCAAATCGACATTTACGGCACGGGCAAACTTCAAATCGGGATTTCCCTGGGTAATTTCACGCGAATCAAGTTCTGTCTGGCGGTAGGGCAAAATATCCTCAAAATTAGGCCTCGAATACGTCCAGGTAAGTGCAGCTCGGTAGTTGGTTTGTTCGTCAGGACTGTATTTCAGGTGAAACTGGGGCAACCAAAAGGCATATTGCTGTTTGGAACGCAAGGTATCGGCCCCTAAAAAGAAGTCCGAAAACGGTGAAAAACGCAAGTCATACCCCGTGTAATCAATTCGGGTTTGCTCATACCGCAAACCGCTCAACAGCATCCAATCGCGCCAACGGTGGGTGATCATCCCATATCCGGCATAAATCGCCTCATCGGCGGAAAAATCTTCGGCAAAGGACTCTGTTTTGGTATCACTTTCTTGCAATTTGAAATTTTGGGCGTAAAAATTGAAGAAATCCTTCGACTGTTCCGGATTGGGGGTTGGCCCGAGTTCATACCCTCTGTTCAAAAAGTTTTGGTCGTTAAAGCCATCGTACACGGTAGCAAGGCTCAGCGCCGGACCCACCGAATTATAAATCTGGCGGATGCTGTCGAACGGGGTGTTTACCGCAAATATCTGGAAGTACTTATGGTACACCTTGCCTTCACTTTCGCGGTATTTGTGTTTAAAACGGGCTTTTGCCCCAATTTTGATTTCGCCCCGGTGGTGGTCGGAAAGCAGGTAATTGCGGCTCAGATTGAAGCGGGCGGTGCGGTTCCAGTCGTTGGTGCGCACCGTTTGCTGCAAGAGTTTGTCAAACTTAAAATTCGTATAGTTGAATACTTTTAAGGAATCCTGCTTGCGTGGATACCCTACCCTGGGCCAATTGGGTTCAGAAAGGTCAATATTAAGGTTAATCAACTTGGCTTGAAAAGTAACGTCCACACGATCAGGTACATCTTCCCGCGCATTGGAAAGGCTAACCATATAATCGAGCGTAACACGCTGATTGTCAAACTGATGCGTCCCTTGTAAATTGCCACTGGCAATCGTCTGGATTTTAAGACGATCCCGTGCATCGCGGTCAATGGATGCTTCGCGGGAGGAGGTTTCACTGGTTAAAAAACCGGAGCCTATATTATAACGTACCCTGCGCCGCACTTCCTGATCATCGAGGCGGTTGTAGAGCAGGTTGAGTGCAAGTTTGTGGTTGCGGTTAAATTTATAATCCCAGGCACCACTCAGGCCGGTGCGTTGGCGGGTCACATCATAATGCCGCAATTGCACATCGTCGTAGTGGAGGCGCAAAGAGGTATCGCCCGAAAACTTAGATTCATTAAAGTTAAACTCCATATTGTGGGCATAACGGCGGTCGCGCGAAAACGAAGCATTGGCATAGAAACCAAACTTGCCACCTTTTCCGGAGCGTTGTCCAAAAGCGAATTGAGCATTGTATTGGGGTTTTTCGCTCAGTCGATTGTAACCACTGGCCAAGGCAGCCCGAATTTCCGGAATGGTATCTTTCGCAGTGCGCGTAACCAGGTTGACTGCACCACCGATGGCATCGCCGTCCTGATCGGGCGTGAGGGCTTTGGAAATTTCGATGGATGCAAGTTGATCGATGGGAACTACATCCAGCGCAACATAGCGTACATCGCCTTCCGGAGCGGGAATTTGTTCGCCATTGATGTTAAAATTAGATAATTCGGGGGGTGTTCCACGCAATTGCACATACCGCGCCTCGCCTTGGTCGCGCTGCAAGGTAATCCCGGGTAATCGTCCGATGGATTCGGCAGCATTCAAGTCCGGGAATTTTATCATTTGCTCGATGGCCACAATGTTTTTAATGCCAGATGCGGTGCGTTGGTCTTTTTGGGCGCGAAATTGTCCTTGAAGTTGTCCTTCCACCAGTGCATTTTTCAGCATCAAACTGCTGGAGCGCAGGTAAATTACTTTGAGCAAAGCATCCTCCTTGCCGAATGCGAACGGAATCGTATCTGCTTGATAACCAATATAACTGGCAACGAGAAAGCCTTTTGAAACGGCTATTTGATTGAGTTGAAACGCCCCATGGTCGTCAGAGACCATCCCGTTGCTTGTTCCCAATACCTGAATGGTTGCTCCAATCAGTGCTTGGCGGGTTTCAGCATCCTGGATTTTACCAAAAATAGAGCGGTTATTTTGGCCCTGAACCTGCATGGCAAAAAAAACAGCAACTACCAACAGGCAATATCGACTCAATGTATTTACAGTCATATTTTTATAGGTTACACTTTTTTGCTTGAACTTGCACAAAAGTCCTTTAATAAAATAAAAATACCGCCCTGTTTATTTGTCAAAACTTTTCATGGGAAAAGCAGACAAACAGACAGGGCGGAAGACAGACTTATTGCGGGAGGAAGTTTATTTCAGGACCACTTTGGCAACACCCAGTTCAAGGGCGGTACGCAGTTCGAGGTAATGCAGGCCTGCTGGCAAGCCATCCACAGACAAATTCGTACGAGCATCTTGCAAGTTAGAAAAATTCCATTGACGCAACGCACGGCCATTGGCATCCAATAAGCGGATTGCTGCATCTTGTCCCTGAAAAGGTGCTGTATTCAGGGCAAGATTGCCCGAATGCACAGGATTGGGTGCAACCGTGAGTGTTTTAACCACCGTTAATTGCTTGGTTGAAGTGCTCAAGCGGTAGTAAATGAACAATTTAGGAATACGTTCTGGGTGGTTTAAGCCATCGCCACCATCATCAGGGTCTTCTACATTTTCAAAAGATTCCATGTCGCGGGCATTATCGAGTGTACTTGCGCCTTGGTCCTGACCGATTAGGCTAAATGCAAGGGCGTTTCCTGCTTTCCAACCAGCGCGGTTAACCACTTCTTGCACCAGATTTTTGATATCCGGGGTACGGTATTCCGTCCAGATTACCCATTTTTCTGTTGCCTGCCAAAAAACCGAAGCGGTAGTAGTTGGGCGTGTCGTAATAAGGTCGACATCATTGTAGGTAACTGCGCTATCGGCTGCTTCGGCACGAATGGTAATTAATGCAGGATCACCTTCGTCTTCATGGGCAAAAAGTTGAATATAAGCCGAATCAATGATGGCACCTTTTGGCACATTGACATTTCTGAAACGCAAGCCCGTAATGGCAACATTGAATTCGTCCCCTTCCCAACCGGCATCGAGGTCATCGTCATACAACTTATCAATGGCGTTGTTCAGTTGTTCAGCATCATCGGTAGAAACAGGCACCGTGCCATCCAAAGCGGTTTGTTTAATGCGGGTGGTATCCAGCAATTGTGCAGAAACCAGCACTGGGAAAAGAAAAATACCCAGGAAAAGAACATGTTTAATTGACTTCATACAATAAAATTTAAATGAAGGCAAAATTAATGCACCTTACTTAGTTGAATTTTAAGTGGAGGTTAAGTTTAAGCGAATGATTTAATTTGATGATATTTTTAGACAAATCAGACAACTATCATATAAATAAAAACTAATGGCCTCTGTTTAAAAAACAAAGACCATTAATAAATCATTGATTATCAACTTATTGAGCCATGATGTGAGACATACGTAACAAGTCTTTATTCATGTGTTTTCGCTTATTGATTGCGTCATCAAACGGGGTATAGTGGATAGAATTGTTTTTAATACCCACCATCATACCGGTTTTACCTGCCATCAGGGCCTCTACTGCTGAAAATCCGAGGATACTGGCCAAAACACGGTCGAATGCGGAAGGAGAGCCCCCACGTTGCAAGTGTCCGATTACGGTAACTTTGATATCGTCGTACACTTCAATTTTTTCAGAAATCTGTTGGGCAATGTCGTACACCGTACCCATTTGATTCCCTTCGGCTACAATGACGATGCTAAACAGTTTGGAACGTTTTGTGCCCCGTTTGAGCAATTTTACAAGATCTTCGAGTGATGAATCTATTTCTGGAATCAACACCCCGCCGGCACCACCAGCAATCGCGGTGTGTAGCGCAATGTATCCGGAGTGGCGGCCCATTACTTCTACAAAAAAGAGGCGATTGTGCGAATCGGCGGTGTCGCGAATTTTATCTACCGCTTGCACTGCCGTATTCACCGCTGTATCAAAACCGATGGTAAAATCGGTACCATACAAATCATTATCGATGGTGCCAGGAATACCTAAAATGGGGATATCCGGATATTCTTCCATGAATTTTGCAGCCCCGGTAAAAGTTCCGTTTCCTCCAATGGCAATCAGGCCGTCGATATCATTGTCTATCAGCGTTTCATAGGCCAATTTACGGCCTTCCGGTGTGAGGAAACGCATACTACGGGCCGTTTTCAGGATGGTACCGCCTCGGTGAATAATGTTGCTGGCATCGGTAGTTTCGAGTCGCCGAATATTGCCATCAATCATCCCCTCATACCCCCGCATGATTCCGTAAATGTGCAAATCATTATTGAAAGCATTGCGCACAATGGCGCGGATGGCTGCGTTCATACCCGGTGCATCTCCACCTGAGGTAAATACAGCAATGCGTTTGATTTCTTTCGACATACTATAAAAACTTGAGAAACATTGTGTTTAAGTGTATCCTGGCGACTATTCAATGCCTGTATTCAGGTGGTAATCGGCCAATGGATAAATGGGTTTGCGCACAATTATGCCGATACGCAATTTTCGGTCTTCCATACATTTGACCAGAATATCCTGGAAATGGTGGGCAATGGAACCCACAAAATGCACGGGCACTTGCTGTGCCCCCTGGTACTTGAGTACTTGTCGATCCAGAAAATCGGACAAACACTGTGCCACAAGGTTTTTCACAAATGGATGTTGGATGTATTCGCCCAGGAAACGGGTAAAAGTGGCCAAATAAGCATTCGCTCCTTTTTCATACACCTTATCTTTTATGGCATCCATGCCTTCCGGATGCGCCGCTAAAAAAGCCTGTTGCAAATCGGCAGGCAACTCCCGGTAAAACATGGCCCGCAACAAGGCTTTACCCAAGTAGGTTCCGCTGCCTTCATCACCCAGCAACCAACCTAAAGACGGCACATTATCCAGAATTTTTTGTCCATCAAAATAACAACTGTTCGAACCGGTACCCAAAATACAGGCAATACCTGCATTGCGGCCACAAGTAGCACGGGCTGCTGCCAACAAATCGTGTTCTACTTCAACAATTGCTTTGGGAAAAAGTGCACGCAAAGCCAAAGAAACAATTTCGGTTCGGTGTGCATCATGAACCCCCGTGCCGTAAAAATACACCGCAGTCACTGTGTTCGGCTCTATTTTCGGAAGTAATTGGGTTTCTATGATGGTTTTTATTTCAGCAGTTGTGTGAAAAAACGGACTGAAACCAACCGTATTTTCCAAGGTCTGATCTCGGCCGCTGTTGATAAGCAACCAATCACATTTCGTTGAGCCGCAATCGGCAATTATTACCATGGTGTGAAATATCTTAAAAAAAGATCAAATTGATTTTCCCAAAAAGCCCTTGCAATCTGGTAGTGTACTTTTTACACGATGGCGCAAAAATAGTCTATTATTAAAAAAAAACGCCATTATGTGGAGAAACTCCTCAAACTTCACAAAGAAATTGCAAATTGAAAAATAATTTAAAAACATTTTGTTTTTTGTTTGAAATAAAATGTTTTACTTTGTGCCATGATTCAATCGTTCACCTTAATTTTAAGCACATGACACCATCTCATCATGTACACCAAACCCATTACAACAGCAGCAGGGTAACGAAGTCAAATAGTTTCGAATGGCTCCAAGAGTCGGTACTTTGGAAAATAATCGTGCTTTTCGCCCTGATTTACATCATTTGGGCCGATAAGGTATCAATTGTTTTCGGACCGACGCCGATGGATGCGGTGCAGGTCCAACAAGATGGACAACGGATAAAGGCTTCTTTGTTTGATCTTGCGCATGCGTCAACAGGCGCAAGCCTCAAAAGCCCAGATGTTCAGGTGGTTTTGCCGCCTGATGCCGAAAGCAACCTTACCCATGCCATGGATCCGGCTTTTGCCCAACGCAATGCGGTAGAGCCAGGTGTTGTTCAAGCACGCATGACCCGCTGCCAAACTTATGTTGCACGTTTTGCACCCGTAGCCGTAGCCGAAATGCGCCGGACGGGTTTGCCCGCCAGCATCACCCTTGCCCAAGGTTTGTTGGAAAGTGACGCAGGCGAAAGCAAATTGGCCAAAGCGACCAACAACCATTTTGGAATAAAATGTTTTTCCAAAAAATGCAAAAAGGGCCATTGCCAAAATTTTACCGATGATTCTCACAAGGATTTTTTCTTGGAATACCCCAATGTCTGGGGTAGTTATCGCGCCCACACCGATTTTTTGAAAAACAGTAATCGGTATGCACGTTTGTTTGATTTTGGGCCACAAGCCTATCGAAAATGGGCAAAAGGTCTTTCAGAAGCAGGTTATGCCAGCGACCCGCAATACGCCAATAAATTGATTGCGATTATTCAAAGCATGGGGCTGGAAAAATACGATCGCATGTAAAACGATAAACATGACATGGTTATAACCATATAAATTTTTATAATCATGTCATGTTTATAATCATATCATGGCGATAATCATGTCATGGCGATCATCATGTCATGGCGATCATCATGTCATGGCGATCATCATGTCATGGCGATCATCATATCATGTCGATAATCATGTCGTGGCGATAATCATGTCGTGGCGATAATCATGTCGTGGCGATAATCATATCATGGCGATAATCATATCATGGCGATAATCATATCATGGCGATAATCATGTCATGTCGATAATCATTGGCTATAATCATGTCAGCCCTTCGGGCTTGGTTATTTAACGTTTGACGCTTCTGCAAATGGCGATAATCATGTCATATCTATAATCATGTCATATCTATAATCATGTCAGCCCTTCGGGCTTGGTTATTAACGTTTGACGTTTATGCATGTGCTTGACTTCTCCGAAGTTGAAATAATTTTAACTTTTTTCTTTGTATTCTTATGATTATTAACTAGTTAATCGGAAATTCATCATTCATCATTCATCATTCATCATTCATCATTCATCACTCATCATTCATCACTCATCACTCATCACTCATCATTCATCATTCATCATTCCTCCCTCCTCACTAACCTAACCCACTCCAACGTAATCGTCAACTGCTCTGCTTCGGATAACAAGGTATTATCCAAGATGGTGGCATCGTCGGCTTGGCGGAGCGGACTGTCGGCACGAGACGAGTCGATTTGATCCCGTTCCATCAGGTTTTTATAGATATCATCCCATTCAGCATCGATGCCTTTTGAGGCAAGTTCTAAATGTCGACGGCTGGTGCGCACGTCGGCATCGGCGATCAAAAATATTTTCAAATCGGCATCCGGAAATACAACGGTTCCAATGTCGCGGCCGTCGGCAACGATGTTGCGGCGCTTGCCAAATTCCTTTTGTTGCTTGACCATGGCCTTGCGCACGATAGAAATTGCAGATACTGGGCTTACGTGTTCACTTACGTGCATGGACCGAATTTCGGTTTCCACGTCTACATCATTGAGAAACGTGTGGTTTTGGCCATGGATACGTTCAAAATGGATAGATACTTGTTGCAAGGCTGCTGCAACTGCATCCAAATCATGGTAATCGATGTTATTGTTTAATAAATACAGGGTTACCGCGCGATACATGGCCCCCGTGTCGAGGTAAGCCAGGTGCAAGGCTTTTGCCAGCCCTTTCGCAAGGGTACTTTTTCCGCAGGAGGAGTAGCCGTCTATGGCTATGATGATCTTTTTCAAACGTGCTGATTTTTCGTGCGCAAAAGTATTGATAAAATTGGAGCGCGAGAACTACTACCTTTGTTGACTTCATTTAATTTGTCCTATGGAAAGTTTTAGTGCTGATGTTGGGCGGCTCCTGATTTTCCTGATTTTTGTCCTCTATTGCAGCGTAAGTGCTTTGCAATTAGTACTTTATGTGTTTTTTCTTAGGACTGGTTGGCAAAAAATCCTGCGCAAGGAGTTCGAAACAACCCCAACGACGTTTGTTTATCCAGCGCTCAGTTTGTTGATGTGCGCCCGCAATGAGGCTGCCAATTTAAAAAAACACTTGCCATCCTTGCTGAACCAGGTGTATACTGGCCGGTTCGATCTGCTGGTCGTGAATGACGCCTCCACCGATGATAGTCGTACGATATTACAATCCTTTGAAAATCAATTTACGCAATTCAAAGCGATCCATCTGGCGACCAAAACCCAGGCTGGAAAAAAAGCGGCCCTTAGTGCAGGCATCCAGGCGGCGCAACATGACTGGCTGGTGCTTACCGATGCAGATTGTGAACCAGCCAGTCCGTATTGGCTGGCAAGTATGGCGCGGCACATGCAGCAACCTGGCATCGACATTGTACTCGGTTTCGGGCCATTGTTGCCTGAACCCGGATTTTTGAACCAATGGGCCCGTTTTGAAACCAACCACACGGCCTTTTTATATGGAGGCATGGCGGGCATGGGCATGCCTTACATGGGGGTTGGACGCAACCTGGCGTTCAAAAAAAAATTGTTTGAGGAACAGGATGGGTATCAAAAACATGCCCATTTTGCTTCCGGAGATGATGATTTATTGATTAATGCGGCCGCAAATTCAAAAAATACCGCAATTTGTACGGATGCACAAGCGACCATGTACTCCGCAGCCGCAGCAAACTGGCCGCAGTGGTTTCGGCAAAAAAGGCGGCATTTAAGTGTATCCCATGTGTATAAACCAATACATCAATTGCTGCTCACCTTATTTGCCGGAACCCTCGTTTTTCACTATTTTTTGCTTTTGCTAACCCTGCTGGGTGTACAGTACGCATTACCTGCGCTCGGTATTTATGTACTCCGACAAGGAGCGCTTCGGATATGTTATAAACCCGTGTTTAAACGCTTAAAAAGCGGTGATTTGCTGCTAAAAACGCCCCTGTTTGATATGATGCTTGCTTTATATTTTGGATTGCTCGTACCCTATAATTTAATTTTCCGACGTAAAAAGATTGTTTGGAAGCCATAACGGACTTAAAATCTATTACCGTAAGAACTTTTTGGTATACAGGACTACATTGTCTCGATCGTCTTTTACCTCCAGTTGAAGGGTGTGCGTGCCTTTTTCCAGCCAGGATTCGAATACATGGGTAATGCGGGATCTTTTTTTATCGTATTGAAACAAAACCCATTTCCCATCGATGGTACCGCGATAATACAACCCATAAGCCAGACCATTCACGGCCATATTATCCGTAATTTTAAAAGCCATGGTACTGTTGCGGCGCATATCTTTATTGAAAACCACGGGGGTAACCTGCGGTGGTGTGGTGTCTATCATCACACAATATTGGCCAAACACCCGCACTTTGGTCATAATATAGTCGCCACGCCAGGATGCACCACAATTATCGGGCTTACCATCCCCGCATTTTGCAATAACGGCTTTGTTACGGAGCCATTCGGGTAATCCATTCGGTTTGATACTGATTTCGTAATACTTATGCACCGGCGTTTTGGAATCTTGCAAATGGTGCATTGGCGAAAACTGGTTTTTAGCATTGCTGGCGGAAACAAAATACTCAAACGTCAGGGTTTCATACAAAGCGCCTTTGGGTATGGTCAAGTTTAAATCACCCAACAGGAGTTTACGTTCGGTATCGTAAGGCAATTTATAGCGATCCGCTGTAGATGGATAGGTGGCCATACTTTGGGTATCCCGCAAAGCCCAAAAATGAATCGACCGGGCATTTCCCAGCGCATCTTGTACTCTTATCGTAATTTTCTGAGGTTTTTCGGCAAACAAGGACACCGCCCCCATGGTTTCCGTTTTTACGTAATTGGATAATTTGTCGCCCGGAAGTACAAAACAACGATGAAACCAAGCGCCATACCGTTTTTGAGCCGAATAATCGATGTGCGCATTGATATACCGGGATTCATTGAAATCCATTTCATCCATGCGCCATTCAAAGGCCAACTGATCTTCCACAAACATGGAAAGTGCATAAATTCCATTGTCGTTTTTGTTGCCTGTTGTCGTATCATAGGCTTTTACCCCAAATCCAACCCGCCATGCGCCAATGTGTACCGTATCACCTTCCAAATCAAAGCCTCCCGTCTTTTGTTTGCCAACCGGAAATGGCTTGCTATCCATTACTTCCCGTTTTTCATTTAAAAAATAAACCTTCATATCGCGTATGTCCGGGGCGACATCATCCCGCACTGGCATGCCGAACAACTGCGGATTTACTACTTTTTGCGTTGCCGTATTTCGAACTTCAAAATGCAGGTGCGGCCCGCGGGAACCGCCTGTATTACCCATTTTACCGATTTCTTGCCCTTTCAATACCCGAAACATATCTGCGGACGGGTGCAAATTCACCTCAAACCGCATCCGTTTGTATTGCTGTTCTTTCACATATTGTTGTATTGCGGGGGCAAAACGATCGAGGTGGGCATACAAGGTGGTGTATCCATTGGAATGTTTGATATAAAGCACATTGCCGTAAGCACTTGCCTGCACTTTTATGATCGCAATATAACCGTCGGCAGCGGCGTAAACCGGCACGCCGGTGGTTCCATCAATATCAAGACCCGCGTGAAAATGGCCCGCGCGCAACTCCCCAAAACTGCCTGTGAGTCGAATCATATGCCCTACCGGAGATTGAAAATAATCCTTCGGGTAGCCTGTTCCTACAGCTGCCGTGGTATTAACCCTTTCTGGTGTGGATGACTCAAATGATAAAAAGGTGAGCAGCAAAGTGACAAATAGCAGCCCCTTCATTCCCGTTTTCTGCATAGCGTTGTGTCAATTCTAATTAAATAAGGTGCTTGTACACCCTGTACTTACATGGATTTGCCTCCAATTTGCTGGCAATTTATTACTTTTCTGGTGATATTTCGATATGAAGGGCACTGTTAAATTTCCACTTTCCAATGTGTGTGTGCGCGTACTGATTTTGGAAAAGGTATTCTGAAAAGTGTTCTTTGGAAATGCCGCGTGCACCCAAACTTTCCAAATGCGGTGTTTGTTGCTGACAATCGACCAATACGAAATTAAGTTGTTGCAAAGCCCGAACCAACACAATAAACCCTGCTTTAGAGGCATCGCGCGCATGGGCAAACATACTCTCCCCAAAAAATATTTTACCCAAACTAATACCATACAACCCGCCTACCAGATTTTCGCCATCCCACACTTCCACCGAGTGCGCAAGCCCTTTATGGTGCAAACGGGAATACCCTTCGATAAAACTGTCCGAAATCCAACTGCCCTCATGGTCGCCCCGGGGCGTACTGGAGCAGGCACGCATGACCCGCTCAAAACAGGTGTCAAGCGAATAGTGAAATTTGTGCTGGTTGAAGATGGACCGCATGCTTTTATGCACTTTCAACTCTTGTGGAAAAAGCACCCAGCGCGGATCCGGGGCATACCAATAATAAGCGCCATCCTCTTCAAACCAGGGGAAAATACCATTTTGATAAGCTAAAATTAGGCGATCTTCGCTCAAATCGCCCCCAACGGCAAGCAAACCACCCGGTTCAGCAAGTGAAGGATGTGGAAAGGCAAGTTCATCTTCGTTGAGCCAAAAAACAGGCATTTTTGAGTTTAAAGGTGCGACTGTGGAATATTCAGGAAGGCTTAGGTGGCTTCTTCATCGTTAATTTCGGCAGATAAACCACGATCAAGCAGGGCTTCACACAACGGAACTAACTCCGACTTGGGCCCGGTTTTTACAATCGCTTTGCCTTTATAATGAATAATTAAGGCCAATTGGTCTGATTGTTCGAAAGAATGGCCCAATATTTCCATAAAACACTGGGTTACCCATTCAAATGAATTGACATCATCATTCCATACAATAATATGAACTGGCAAACCAAAACTAATATCTTCGTCTACTAATACATCTTCCTCTTCCTCCCAAATTGGTTTGGTGGCAAGGGATATTTTATGAAATTTCAAGTCTATCACGTTCATATGGACGAAAAACAATCAGTTGCAATAATTAGTTCAACGATTCAAGGGTGTTTTTTACCGCCTCAAAATTCGGCATTTCTCCGGCATTCTCCAAAACTTCCGCGTAGCGCACAATTCCGGTCTTATCGATCACAAATGCAGAACGCTTTGATACCCCTTTCATTTCAAACACAAATTCCTTGTACAGTACGTCGTATTTTTTACTTACTGTTTTATTGAAATCGGACAACATCGGAAAATTGAAGCCTTGGTCCATTTTCCATTGCGCTAAAGTAAACAAACTATCTACCGAAATGGCCAAAATTTGGGCATCCAGGCGCACATAATCAGCCAAGCCATCGCGCATCATACACAATTCTTTGGTGCAAACGCCTGTAAAAGCCGCAGGATAAAACAACAAAACGACGTTTTTCCCACTAAAGTCTTTAAGGGATACTTGGCTTTTATCACTCCCCCGCAAAGTGAAATCAGGGGCTTTATCTCCGATTTTGATCATTAAGGTGAACAGTTTCGTTAAAGAATAATTTGATCGAACAAGATGGATCCCAAAATCAAATTGGGGTGCAAAAGTAGACAAGAATTAGTTGGTACGCACTTCCGGTAATTGTTTTAGCATCCATTCCCGCTCTGTCAGCACCGGCTCCTCCTGGATCATTTTTCGCAAGGACCGCAGCGATTCGTTATCATTAAAATTGACAGACAACAACTTACGCATATAACGAAGTATCGCATTGTAATTATTTTTGTGGTATCCAAGCACTTTTTTTCGACGCAAATAAATTTGAATACTGTCCAATTGATTTTCAAGGGCCGCAATTGCACCCTGTTCAAAATATATTTTGGCCAATAACAACTTGGCAGCCAAATTTTGCAACACATCATCGTACTCCATCCGCAACAGGTGCTGCATGGCCTGGGTGTAATCACCCGTGTCGTAAAAATACCGCGACAAGTTGAAATGGAACGCCGCATCCCGATGCTCGGCGCTCAAATAATCGGCGTAACGGTACAAAAAACGCTTCACCCAGGTATACTCGCGTAACCGCAAACCCGTCATGGTAACATTGTTGTAGGTCCAACGCGATAAAGAAACATCTTCCAACAACGCCCCTTGCTCCAATCCACTTTGATACAACTCGAAAATGTCCCGGTAAAAACGCTCGTCGGTCAAATTGATCCGACGAATGCAATAATTGATGGCCATTAAATACAAATCATGGGTTTCGGCGGCCGAAAAATGGCTGCCGTGCTGTTGCAACAAGGTTTTTAGTTGCTGGAAATGATGATCGGCTTGCTCGCCCAACAACGCATAATAACCGTGGTAATATACCGCCACCGCTGGAATTTGAAGGTACGCATGTCCATCTAAAAAGGTTAATACGCTGTTTAACAAGCCTTTATCATAGGTTTGTTTGGAAATTGTTTCATGGCTCATCAGGATGCAGCCGGTGCGCAACTTTTCAATCACCAAAGCAATATCCTGGGCCGAAGCCAGGTCCTGTACATTGGATGTTTTATCCCGGCCTTGTTGCAAAGACAAATAATAGGCCTCTTGTTGCAATAAATAATCGGCTCGAAAATACTCTGCCCCACGTTCCGTATCTGCTTCCAAACGTCGACGGGCATACCGCAACATACCGGCGCTGGCCTCGTTGAGTTTCAATTGCCGCAAGGCTTTTACCGTTGCCAGGTGCTGTTCGTGCTTTTGTATTGCTTGCACCTCCAAGGCCAAAAAATGCTCCACCGCACTCAAAAGATTGCTGCTCAGGTGGTTGAGCCGCTTTTGATCGCCCAATTCCGACCCAAACAAAGCCTGACGAACCTGGTCACCCTGCAAATCCGGATCCTTTAAATGTACTTTTAAATAAGTGTACAACGCCAATATCCCCGAATGGGTAACATAATAAGTGGCATGCATATACTTGTCTAATGCACGCAACGACTCGGGCGATAAGGCACGAAGCAGGTAAAGCAGGGATTTCATGTAACTTTACAGAATAAAAGCTTGAAAAAACGGATGCTTGGATCATTTTTTAAAAAAAAGAGCACCGCCGAAAGGTCCTAAAAAAACTTTCCTTTTTTATAATAACGCAAAAATAGCGCTAAAAAAATTACAACCTACTAAATATCAAACTATTAAAATCAATTTAATAATTTTAATATATGATTTTTGACTTTTTTTGTCCTTTGTCGGTGATGAAACAGATCGCACTTTTGTACCGTGGAACTGTGGAATGCGCGCGCCAACTAATCAGCTTACTTTTAAACCAGAACAACATGAAATTTTCCCGTTTACTCCAACTTTGGATTTTACTACCGATTTGTACCTTTTGGGTATACACCAGCTTCGGACAAGGCTTTATGAAGTCTTATCCGGCCATCAATGGCAATTGCACCACCCTACTCCAAAATGGAAACGCTGGTTACTTTATGGCGGGCGTTTTTCAAAATGGTCATGTTCAAAAAACAGATGCGCTCGGCGTGGTCCAATGGGTGCACAACAATACATTTCAAAACGGACAAGGCATCGGACTTTGCCTCGCAGATGCGGGCGCCTGTGTGGCCTTGGGCGAATACAAACCAGACAGTACCCTCTCCAAAAACCTGGTGGTTAAAATCGATGCCAATGGAAATACGGTTTGGCAAACCGAAATTACGCAGGACTTTTTGCCCAATGGTCTAAAAAGTGTCGCAAACCTGCCGGATGGCGGCTTTTTAGCCTGCGGCGCGGTGCGCGATTCGACTTCCGATCTTCAAATTTGGCTCGTCAAGCTGAGCAGCACAGGCAGTATCGTCTGGAAAAAAGCGGTTGGCCTCCCCACGTTCAAAGAACAGGTGGTGCGCATGATTCCACTCAGCGACGGTAATTTTGCTATTGGCGGTTCGGTATTGAATACCGGCAACAACCGCGACTTTTTTGTGGCAAAAGTGGATGCGGATGGCACCCTACTTTGGGAAACGGTGTTCAACAAGCCCAATTATCAAGTCGCACAGGATTTGCTGGAAACCAGCACCGGCGATATTGTTATCATGGGTGACAACTTGCAATCAGACCCGGTAAGCATTGCCTTGCTCAGCGTACACCCCGATGGCTCCGAAAACTGGTTCAACCGGATCGATCTTTCCGCCTTTTACGGTGTCGCCTTGCAGTTGCCCTTGGCCAAAACCTTTACCCGAGACGCTAATGACAACCTGTATTTCCCCGTACATGCCAATTTTGAAGACAACACGCAAAGTACTTTACGGCTGATTAAAACAAATTCCCAAGGTAATGTACTTGACTACTTTACCTTAAACAGCGCCGATTATGTACAAGACATTGTTACGGTCGATCAAAACTTTCTGGCAATGGCAGGAGGTGATGGGCTGGGCGCTTTTTTAATCAAAACGGATTTAGAGGGGCAAGTATACAGTAGCCGCATCCTCGGAAGTATCTACGAAGACCTCAACCAAAGTTGCAGCCTGGATGCGGGTGAGCCTGCTTATTCCAACTTTATGGTGGAGGCGCGCGGCATCAACAACAACCGTTTTTTTGCCAAAACCAATGCCTTGGGTGCCTACAGCATTGCCATTCCCCCCGGATTGTATGAGGTCATTGTACATCCGCGCAACAACCAGCCGTTGTTTTACAGTCCTTGCGACACGCCGATGGTCATTACTGCAAACATCGGCCAACAAAGCACCCTTCCCCCCATTGGTATTCGTGCACTCGTAAGTTGCCCGCTCATGCGCATGGAAATTGGATCCGGCCTGATTCGACGATGTATGGGCACCAATTTAACGGTGCAATATTGCAATGAAGGCAATTTGCCCGCTACCGATGTGCAGGTTTTCATTGCACTCGACCCCAACCTGAGCTATGTAAGTAGCTCGATTCCGCTGAGCAGCCAATCGGGCGACACTTTACGCTTTGATTTACCCAATGATTGTGGCAATTTTCAAATACAATGTCTGGTAAGTTGTGATGCCGTTTTAGGACAAACACTTTGTGTGGATGGCCGTATTTTACCCGATTCCTCCTGTTTACCCGCCGATGCCAATTGGGACGGTTCGAACCTGGAAATCAAGGCAATCTGCGACGGTACCGTAAAATTTGTGGTAACCAACACCGGACAAGGCAATATGACTGGAAGTAGTGATTACGTGATTATTGAAGACCAAATTATGGTGTCCGATATGTTGCGCCTGGATGCAGGAGAAGATACCGTGCTTACGATAAACAATCCTGCAGGGCACACCTATTATATGCGGGTAAAACAACGGCCTGGCCACCCGGGTGATGGCGATGCTGCCGCCTTTATGCTCAATTGTGTGACCCCTGGCGGCCCGAACCTGGCACTGCAATTGCCCGTGCAAGATTCCGATCCATTTACGGTGCACTATTGTACGGAAGTGCGTGGCTCTTACGACCCGAACGATAAGCAAGGCTATCCATTGGGTTGGAAAGAAACGCATTTGATTGAACCTAACCAGCAGTTGCAGTACAAAATTCGGTTCCAAAACACGGGGAACGACACGGCATTTACCGTTAAAATCAGGGATGAAGTGACTGGATTGTTGGATTTGGGCACTTTCCGTCCAGGTCCTGCCAGCCATCCTTATGCCTGGGAAGTTGTGGATGGGCGCACCCTCGTGTTTTATTTCCCCAATATCATGTTGCCCGATTCCAATGTAAATGAAGTGGCTTCCCACGGATTTGTGAGTTTTAGCATCCAGCCAATACCAGATTTGGCCCCAGGCACCGTACTGGAAAACAAGGCTGGTATTTATTTTGACTTCAATGATCCGATCATTACCAATGTGGCAACCCACCAAATTAACATGGAACTGATTAGCGTTGTCAAAAGCCCAATTATACAATCGCTTGATTGTGAAGCATTTCCAAACCCATTCAGTGCAAACATCTTGTTCCGATTGGATGCGGCGGAAACCGGTTTAAATCGCCTTCAAGTATTTAATACTTTTGGACAACTGGCGGCAGAACATGCATTTACGGGTTCAGAATTGTTGCTGGAGCGCGGCAAATTATGCACCGGGATTTATTGGTTCCGTTTGCAAACCGCGCAGGGTAAAACAGCCGTAGGAAAGATCATCATTCACTAAAAACCCGCCGGCAACGGCCTAAAAATAAAAACGATGTTAAGATTTCTCACTGCACTCCTTTTGTGCATCCACAGCATGCAATTAGCAGCCCAAAGCGGATGTATCCAGATCGCATTTTGCCCTAATAACGGCCTTGGTGTATGCGATTTAACCAACAACGATGCCAATCTTTGGAACGAATCCTATTGGAATGACACCCAGGTTAATGACCATGACCTGCGCGAAACAAGCGTCGGACTTGGTATTGAAGCGAGCAGCACCTGTGGCGCGACGATCAATATCCGTTACGAATTGTTTTTGGATTTAAACAACGATGGCGTACAGGAAACGGTGGTGAATAGCAATGCACTGCCAGGTTTTAATACGGTTTTGTATGATAACGTTGCCAATGCAGGCACCGCGCAAGCATTTGACGAACGGCCCGTACCAGCGAATGGAAAATACGGATTTGCACAGGAAGACAGTATCGGAGCCAACTCGGTTAAAGCATTTGTGCGCTGGAACACCCAGGCAGCACCGGATACCTTTATCTCCCCTGAATTGCCTTACGGAACCCACAAAATCCGTTGGATCGTGGAGGACAACCTCTCCAACCAGGAAATTTGCACCTACACCTTTATTGTCAAGGACTGTAAAAACCCAACGGTGGTTTGCATTAATGGTTTGAGTGCCGATATTATGCCTACCGGAACCATTCAAATTTGGGCAAGTGATTTTCTGCAATATGTAGAAGATAACGCAACACCCACCAACCTATTACAATTGGCAATCCGGAAATCGGGTACCGGCACCGGGTTCCCCACGGATACCGCCAACGCCTCATCTACCGTTGTTGTATTTAATTGTTCCGAATTAGGCTTCAATCAAGTGGAAATATGGGCAAAAGACCTGGCCGGAAATGTCGATTATTGTGAAGCTTATTTGATCGTGCAAGGCAATAATTTCGCATGTGATACCAGCAATGCGACCCTTGAATTTTGCACCCGGTTGTGGTGCGACCAAAGCCCAATCGAAGGCGTTGCAATTGGATTTACAGAATCGGCTACCGGCGCGCCGATATTTCAAGGTCAAGGTGTTACCGGTGCCAACGGTTGCAGCACTGTTACGGGGATTCCTGGGCAAACCAATGTGACCGTCACCCCTACCCTGGAATCTGATCCTTTAAATGGGGTAGATGTATTAGATTTGGTTTTAATTCGAAAGCATATTCTAGGCATCCAACCGCTTCCCTCCTATGCACAAATTGCTGCCGATGCCGGTGGATTAGGCGGGATTTCAACGTACGATATCGTCCTATTTAGCAAATTGATTTTAGGTTTATATACAACGCTTCCCGGCCAAACCTCCTGGAAATTTGTGGATGCCGATTTTGTGTTTCCTGATCCTCCCAATGTATTTACTTTGACCATTCCTCCGGTGGTTACCCTCTCGAATTTACCCAATGACACGGTAATTCAAAAAACATTTCTGGGTATCAAAGTTGGCGACGTAAACTGTTCGGCTTATCCGGGTTTCAAAGCACCCGATGTGGAAGACCGCGCCCCCCTGCAAGCCCTTAGCTTGCACGATCATTACTTGAAAGCCGGGGAAATCCTCGAAATACCACTTTATTTTGAAAAAAGTGCCCATTGGCTGGGTTTCCAATTTGGATTAGCAATACAAAATGAACGATTGCAGGTATTGGAGGCAAAAGGAGGACCAGCGGCTGGATTGAACCAGGATAATTTCGGCTTGATGCCGGATGCTTTCCATTGTGTTTGGTCCAATACGCAGCCTGTTGAGATACCCGGTGGTGCACCCTTGGTTACCCTGCGCGTTCAGGCGCTGGAAGATGGTTGGTTGCACGATGCCCTTGCTTTGCGCCCCAGCGAACAATTCAAATCGATCGGGTACTTGCAGGATGAAAGCAGAAACCGCCTGGAACTTGTATTTGCTCCATCGAATCAGGTAGTAGGCTACACATCGGTTGGGCAGTTGCGCCCTAATCCGACCACCGGCAATGCCTTGATTCCGATTGAATTAGCGCAAAAGTCCAATATTCAACTAGAGGTATTCGGCTTGGATGGAAAACTGCAATGGTCGCAACAGCAAGAACGGGAAAAAGGAATACACAACCTTGAAATTCCTGCAATTGCAATGCCACAAGGCGGCATTTATACCTGGCGTTTGTTGGTCAATGGCCAATTGTACCAAGGAAAGCTTGTGCGCGCTTAACACACATTAAATTTGAATGGGAGGTGTCATTGTTCGCTGTGCGGAGGTGACACCTCCTTTTTTGTACAAACTTTACAAAACGCAATCTTTTAAAACAAAAGTCAATTATTTGGGCTTAATTTTGTTGGAACAATAAATCACCCATCTTAATCGCCTATTTTAGGCATAAATATTAATTTCATGCGTAAAGTTTTATTTTTCAGCTTTTTAGTTTTTGGCTTTATTTCCTTACAGGCACAATCTAATGACTCCACCGGATTTCAGGGTACGGTTTGTATTCGGAACTGGTGCAACGGCAGCACCATTCAAAATCTGCAATTGAACGTGGTGGCTAGCACGAACACCATCCCTAATTTCAATTTCAACTACCCTCAAGCGGATCCAATAACGGGCTGTTTTATGTTTGATAGCTTACCATCAGGTTCCGGAATTTCTAGTGATGATAAGGTTCTTTTTATTCCCATCAAAGACGATGCCCCAACCAATGGCGTGGATGTGTTGGACATATTGCTGATCGCCAAACATATTTTAGGCATAGCGCCTTTGCCACCCAATAGCAAGATCGCAGCAGATGTCAATAAAAGCAATAGTATCACCACTTTTGATGTGGTTGAATTACGAAAATTAATTTTGGGAATATATAACAAATTTCCCAATAACACTTCCTGGAGGTTTATTCAAGCAGATACCACTACCACCATTCCAGCGAGCGGCCCACCTTTTCTAGTGGAGATGTTGGGCATTAAAACCGGAGATGTAAACTGTTCAGCTTCTAAGAGCAACGCCCCTACTTTACTGGCTCAAACCATTACTATTTTGGATGAATATGTTCAGGCAGGCGATAAATTTAAAATACCCTTGTATTTCGGAAAATCGCCTAGTTTTACAGCCTTTCAGTATGGTTTAAAACTGGATCCCGCCTACCTGAATATCCTCGATTTGCAAGGACAGTTTTTACCGAACATGAGCCTTGCTAATTTTTGGCTTTCCCAAAGCTTGATCAACTGCATCTGGTATGATTTAACCGCCACCAAAGTACCGGAGGGACAATCTTTTACAACCATTACGGTAAAAGCCCTAAAATCGGGCTGGTTACACGATATGATTCAATTAAGCGCTGGCCCGAATGCGATGCCTGCGTTGGCTTATGATCAACAGGAAAACAAAGCGCTTTTCAAACTGGAATTCCTTAAAAAAAGCCAAGCGAATCAGCCAAAATCAGGTGTAAATGCGCCTGGTTCATCTGCTAAAAGCAGTGCCTGTCTGAACATCCAAAACTGCGCCTCCAACACCGTCGAATTTTGCGATCTTACCCCCAACAACGTACAGTTTTGGAATGAAAATGCCTGGACGAATACCTTGTTTGATAACAATGACCTGCCCGAAGGCATCGTAGATTTGGGTATTGAAGTTGAAAATACATGCGGCGCACCGGTGCACATTCGGTACGAGTTATTCCTCGATCTGAACAACGATGGTTTTCAGGAAACCCTGGTAAACAGCGATGCTTTGCCTGGATTTAACACCATATTATACAACAATTTGGGCGGCAATGCCCAATCGGCAGGTTTTGATGAACGCGCCGTGCCGAACTACCAAAAGTATGGTTTTGCACAACAAAACAGCGTTTCTGGCAACATTTATCGTGCTAACCTGCGCTGGAATACAAGTATTTTACCTACTAGTTATGTGTTGCCGCAATTGCCCCAAGGATTGCATTCTATTCGCTGGGTTGTTACGGATAGCTTACAAAACGAAGCCATTTGTACCTATCCTTTTGAAGTGAAAGATTGCAAAAAACCGAGTGTTGTTTGTTTGAATGGGTTGAGCGTCAATTTGATGCCTACCAAAAAAATCGACCTTTGGGCTTCTGACTTTCTGCAATATGCGGAAGATAATATCACGCCGAATAATCTGCTCACCATAGGCCTGCGAAAATCCAACGGCGCAGCTGGATTTCCGGTGGATTCGAATGGGCAGGCGCAGCAGAATACTTCATTTTTTTGCGATGATATTGGCGATATTAAGGTAGAATTGTGGGTGAAAGACAAAGCCGGTAACACTGATTTTTGTTTTTCAAATGTAAAGGTTAAAGACAACTACGGCTATTGCCCCATCAATAAAACCATTAATATAAGGGCCAATTGCAAGAATGCGTGCACGCAAGCGCCAATGCAGGAAGTTACGGTAGAAGTAACCGATGCCCCAAATAATTCAATTTTCGGTATGTCGGATGCCCAAGGCTACGCTACACTAAACAACGTCTTTGCCTCCGCCAGTACGACCGTTACTGCTTCTTACGACGATCCTCCAATGAACGGGCCGAATGTAATGCTCCATGATTTGATTTTGATTGCCCAACATATTTTAGGCTTCGTTATCTTACCCGATTATGCACGAATTGCTGCGGATGCGGATAAAAGCACCATCATCACCTACTTTGATCTGGCAGAATTTGGAAAATTACTGGTTGGTATTTATACTCAACTACCCAATAATACGTCTTGGCGGTTTTATACGGATGACACTTATAAATTTCCTAATGCCCAGGATCCCAAAGAGGGCAATTTGCCTGAGTCTTACACTTTACAAAATATCGCAAGCGATTCAACGCTCGAAGTTAACCTGTACGGGGTCAAAATAGGTGATGTAGATTGCACCAGCGGCATTTACAACCTGGATAGTACGCATGTTTCTGTTTTGAATATACGCGATGAGTATGTAAAAGCCGGAGACCAGTTTAAAATACCAATTTCCTTAGGGAAAAAAGGTTATTGGCTTGGTATGCAATATTCATTGTCCCTCGATCCAGAATTTTTAACCTTGTTGGATGTCGAACAAAAAGTACTTCCAAATTTTAGCGGCTATACATTCGGTGTTTTTCAGGATAAAGTTCGATTTGTTTTTGCAAATGCCTGGTCAATCAACATTTCCGCTGGCAGGCCTTTAACCTCTATGACCGTAAAAGCACTAAAATCAGGCTGGCTACATGATGCAATCCGTTTAGAGCCCAATGGTTTTGATCATATTGGGTACACCTCCACCGAAAAAGCCCAGCGTTTTAAACTGGAATTCATCCAAAACCAGCAACAAACGACCAGCGAAAAAGCCACTTTTTCTGCAATACCTAACCCTACTTCCAATGCGGCCTGGTTGCCCATTCAACTGGAGGAGGCCGGAACCATTCAAATTGATCTACAAGATATGCACGGCCAAACCCGCTGGTCACAAAAAATGCAACTGGATGCTGGCGAACAAAACCTGGAAATTCCCGATACGGCCTTTGGACAGCCGGGCGTGTACACTTGGCGCTTGTGGGTAGGTGGCGTGTTGTATCAAGGGAAAATTATGCGGTATTAATCAAGTTTATTGATGATGATCATGGTGCATTCCCCCATGTCCGCCGCCGCCCATTGGAATAGGTTTCCAGTCAAGCGGGGTGGCTTCCGCGTTGCCTTCCGTAATTTTCAAGACTGCATTCAAGGGAATGTTGTTAAACACTTGCGATGCAGCGGCTGGCTTCGGCCATTTTATCTCCAACGATTCAATGCTGCTGGCATTGCCCAGGCCAATTTCTGCTCGCAAAGAAGACGAACCAAAACTACCACCCGTACCCACCGAATTGTAAATCTTCCGAGTTTTACCATCCAGGGTTTTTACGGTCAGGATGATTCTGGCGCCAATGGCATCGCGGTTGGCTGTTTTTCCTTCCAAAACCAGGGTAACCCATTTATTGTCATTGCCCGGATTTTGGAATAACACATTGTTTGCCAAATCGCCTTCATACGCGCCGCCCATCACCATGTAAATATCCTGATCGCCATCCTGGTCCACATCGCCAAAAGCAATGCCGTGCCCTTTTTGAATGTTGCCAAACCCATTCATCGTTATTTCTTCAAAGACATTACCGTTTTTGTTGTGAAACATCCGGTTGGGCACCAATGACCGCAAATCAGGTGTTCCGGTCCCAACGTAAAAATCAAGCCATCCATCGTTGTCGATGTCGCCAAAATTGTTCCCCATGCCAAACATGATTTTGTTCACACCCATCTTTTGTGTTACATCCAAAAAGGTTCCGTCCCCTTTATTCTGGTATAAGCGTACAAAATCGCCCGGTGTTTTTTTACCCAAATATTCATCCAATACCACCCCGGCCGCGTTGTCCAACAATTTTGGATCATACCCGCCTACAAATAAATCGAGCCAGCCGTCATTGTTGAAATCAAACATAAACACTGGAAAACTATTAACCGGCTTGCCAACGCCTGCCTGTTCAGTCATATTTTGAAAAACCATACGGTTAGGGTCTGTCGTTTGATTCACCCACAGTTGGTTTTCGGCGCTAAAATCGCTTAAATACAAGTCTGGCAGTTGATCATTGTTGATATCGCCGGCAGCCACTGCTTTAAAAAATCCGGTGCGGTCCAGGCCAACTTGCGCGGCAACATTGGTAAACGTACCGTTTTTATTATTTTGATACAGTTCGCAAGGATGCAAACCTTTCACTTTCGAACTTTCATTGGCAATAAATAAATCCAAAAACCCGTCGCCATTAAAATCTGCCCAGGTCGCTGTTTGGGTGGGATGAAACGACAACATACCCGATTCGATCGTAACATCCAAAAAGGTGCCATCCCCGTTGTTGCGCAACAACGAATTGGGGTGCAAACCCGCATCCAGCCAGCCGCCCCGCAAAATCAGAATATCCCGGTCGCCATCGTTGTCATAATCGGCGTGTATGGTATTTAAACCACTGACAATTCCTGTTAAATTCGCTTCCTTGGTGCGGTTCGTAAAGGTGCCGTCGCTATTGTTGATGTAAAATTGGCATTGGCTGTTCAACAAATAAGACGTAATAAAAATATCCAAATCACCGTCATTGTCAAAATCTTCCATACAAACGCCGCCCGAAACATTGCGGTGGGAAACCCCCAAATCAACCGCAATATCCTTAAACTTAGGGCCATTTACGGGCTTAAACACCGATTCCGGGATGCGCCAGGCAGCAGGTACGCCACTCGGGTATTTGCCCAGGGTCATGTTGGCAATATTCAAAAGCCACTTGGATTGACTATCTTTTGGAAACTTTTCTAATATTTTAGTATAAATTTCGATCGCACGGGTAGATCCATCCACCAGTTTATGCTGCCCCGCTTCGGCAATCGGAATGATACACGATTCAGAGGTGTGGTTTTGAATACAGTTTTGTTGTTCCCCCAAACGCAGGTAAGCAAGTGCATACAGGTCGAACAATAACTTATTCTCTTCGCTCATCGCCGCAAAATTATCGCCAATGATCCGCTTCAAGACATCGATGGCTTCTTCGGTTTGGCCTGCATACAACAATTGTTCGGCTACCTTAAAATTGCCAATAATCTGTTCTTGCTGCGTTCTGGCCTTCGACAACATGGCTTTAAATTGGCCAGCGCTCCGGCTGTTGAGGTTGTAGCATTTTGCCGGATTTTCATTTCGGAAAATACTATCCAAAATGACTACCATACGCTGATGGCCATTTTTAGGTCCTGATTTAGCAGATTTAGAGGCTGGGCTTGATTGGCAAGCAAATAGGCACACAAAAAGGCCCGCAAGGAAAAACAAAGAAAAAAAACGCATAACGAATTATTTTAATAAAAAAACACCACTTGGCTAAAATCGAGGCAAGGAAAGCATTTGTTTTCTAACTACCGCTTTGTTTGTAAATTTGATATTATTTGTGCATTCTAATATCAAAAATTTATCTTGAACACATCATCGCAGCGTGTTCTTTAAAATCAAAAAAGGCAGCCCTTCTGATACCCAGCGTTTCATTTCTCCCCGATCTGGTACAACCTCAAAACTTAAGGGCGCAAGTGCAAGATCCAAATCGCCATCCCGATCAAGGTCGCCCGCATCCAGCAGCATCCAGCGACCATCTGTCGCAGCAGGAAAACTAAAAGCCTGCATCTGCCACGCGCCTTTGTTTTCCAAATATAAAAATGCCTCCTGTGGTCGATTTTCAAAATCCGGAAAAAAGGATATCGCCGCAATATCAAGATCGCCATCCTGGTCAAAATCGGCAGGAATCGCATCGTACGCACCGTGCAAAGGGTAAAAAAAGGTTTCCCGATAAATCCCCAAACCAGCCTTGGTGTAAACGCGAATACCGTGATAGGGTTTTAAAATAGGCTGATAATCCGCATTATCGCCACAAGTGTATACGATATCTTCGAGGCCATCCTGGTTGGTATCCACCATCCGAAAAGCACTGGAGCCCCAGGAAGGTGGGAAACGGAGCACACATTTTTCCGTAAAATTGCCTTTCCCATCGTTTATGTACTGATAAATACCCTCATCGCCCTGCCCAAACAAGGCGATAATGTCTGGAAAATGATCGCCATTAAAATCGCGTATATACGTCTTGATCGCGCCCGGGCGATTGCGCAAAATATGTGGTTGAAAATTCCCCAAAGTATCCTGCTCCCACCAGGCCAACTTACCGGTCCATTTAGCAAACTCACAAACCACCCCATCTTGGCGGCCATCGCCATTCAAATCCACCCAATCACTATGTACCGGTCTTTGCAATCCATCAAGCAAAATTTCTGCCCGATTGCCTTTTTGGGGTATCCGTACAATGGACCCAACAGGCGCGTCGGTCGGACTAAATGAACCCATCAAGGTAAAAATTTCGGAGGCCGTATCCACTTGTACCTGCACAATACCCTCTGCCAGTTTAGTGCGTTTTTGCAGGTTCAAATTAGCGTCTAACCAAAATGCTTGCCGACTGTTGGCATCTCCCAGGTACAGGCCGCCATCAGACTTGAACCGGATGAGGGTACTACTGGGCGGTCGCAATTGAAACGTCGGTTTTTGAACTTCAAATAACCGCAAATCCATGTTTACCGCAGCCAAGGCAGGCTGATCTAAGTGCTGCGGCGCATTTTTAAGGTAAAACTGCACTATTTTTTGCCAGTCGCTCGCAGACAATAAGGGATTGGCTGGGAAAAGTCCAACCGCCAAAATCGCTTTTCCACCGGCGCCCGTTTCGATCCAATTCTGCCGAACCGTGTCGTTTGGGAAAATGCCCAATTGATATCCCATGCGCGGCAACACGGTTTTTTCCCAAATAGCACGCGGCAACAATCCCGGCTCCGGAAAAGCATGGCAATTGCTGCAATAAATTTTGGCCAGGCGTGCCCCATCCGATGGCGGATTTGGAAAAACCTCCTGGTTTGGAGTGGAAAAAGCAGCACCCAGCAAAAGCAGCAGGAAGGAAACAATTATCAAGGACCAGCGCATGAATTAATTATTGGGCATTCCAGATTCAATCCAGGATAGGAGGGCATTTTTATCAGCGGCAGCAATAACCCGATTAAGCGGCATAAAACCGGAAATCAAATATTGCTGAATTTTGGTAAATGAAACCGTCGCCGAGGCATAATCGGTAAAATTGGTAAGCCGGTTGGAGTCCAGATGGCAACCATCTAAGGCACAATTTTGCTTCAGTATGGGAAAAATTTCATATTTAAAACTAAACTGCCCATTGGGGAGCCAGTAAGCCGAAAGGGATACGTCTTTTGCGGGCATATTGAATACCTGCGTAGCAAGGAGCGGTTGTTGCAATACCTCCGCTGCACCCTCCCAGGCTACAAAACGCAAGGCACCATCCAGTTGTGGCGCAATGGACACCACCGAACCCGCCTCATACATACCCGAACCGGATCCTTGTTGAACTTTTAGCTCATACAAGGGTGCATGGGTACATTGCACACATAAAAGCAGCAGAAACAAATAATTACGCATATTAATACTGCCCTCCAATTTTCCGGGCGTTCCATTCCGGTTTTAGTTCACAATTTGGCAATTTAGCAGGAATTGTAACAATACCCGTTGTATCCGTAAGCGCTTCCATGAATGCGACCAGGGCTTTTTGCTCGCCTGCAGTCAGGTTCAAATGATCAAAAGGCAAGGTTTGATCCGGCAAGTCGAAACCCAGTCCGGCGCCACCGCCTTTATTGTAAAAATCCACCACCTCAGCCAGCGTTTGATACGCCCCATTGTGCATGTAAGGTCCCGTTAAGGCAACATTCCGCAAGGTAGTGGTTTTGAAACTATAGCGCAAATGCGGTGCATGATCGCGCGGCCGACCATTCGTAAACCTGCCAAGATCGGGATCAATTTCAAGTTGGCGGGCCTTCGGATTAAGTGGTACCCCAATGACTTCCGATTCATTTTCCGTAAAATACGGTGGAACCAAGCCCGCATAAGTCGGAACGAAATGACAGGTTGCACAAAGCGCTTTCCCCATAAACAGGTTAAAACCTGCTTGCACATCTGCTGAAAGTTCAATCGGCGCACCGCGCAAATATTGATCTACCGGACTGTTGAATGCCACCAAACTGCGCACATAAGCGGTAAGCGCACGGCTGATATCCTGCGCATTGGGTGCTTTACCAAAGGCCTCCTGAAACATTTGCCGGTACGTGCTGCTCTGGTTGAGTTTGTCTATGATTTCGTAATAAGTGGTATTAAACTCGGCTTTATTAAAAATAACGTGTTCTTCCTGGCTCTCCAAACGGTCGGAACGCAGGTCATAAAAATATTTATCCGCAAAAACACTATTGATCAGGGTCGGCGCATTGCGACCAACATCTCCTTTTTTATGCATACTCAAACTTTTGGGCAATCCATCTGTAAAGGCGCGCTGCGGTTGATGGCAGGAGGCACAAGCTCTTTCGTTATTTTGAGACAACAACGGGTCAAAAAACAATAATTTACCCAGTTCAACCACGATCGCTTGCTCTACCCTACTCCCAATACCGGCATAATAGTGCCCATTCAAGGTTTGTGCGCTAAACATGCTGGGCGATTCATATACCAGGGCTTGTGCTTTATTGGTGGTCAATTCCATGGTTTCAATGCCCAGCGCCAGGTGTAGACGCAAAATTTGCCCGTACAAGGGTTCCAGGTACTTGCGGATACACTCCAACCGATTAAAGGAATCAAAATCCGTATTTTGTTCCAAATACCCGATTAGCCCTTTGAAGTTTTGTTGGATCGAATCGGCCAATAAACGGTGTTTAGCAGGCAAATAAGGGAGATACAGCATTGCCGCCGATTGCATCGCACGCACCGATACAGCAGATTCGACAATCGCGCCGTTGTAGCCCGGTGTATCAAACCCGACAATTCCCATGGAAGTAATACGAAAAATGCCAAAACGAATGGCTTCTAACACCTGCCGATCGGTAAAGAGCATATTTCGTTGCGTCGCTTTAATGCCCGGAAAAAGTCGGCGCAAATCTTCGGTCAATTGAAGCAAGGCCTGTTGATCCGGTTCTTCAGTATATAAAAAGGATGAGATGGCTTGCATGCCACGCGGCGCATATACGACCAACTCGGCAACCACGCGATCGATAGAAGGCAAGGGCGCACCATTGAGAAAATCACGCGCATTGTCGGGGTCGAGGTGCGCGAACAAGAATTCGATTTGTTTGTAAGCATGGCGCAATTGCTTGAAGGAAGCCTGCCATGCTACCGGGTTTGGGGTTGATTTAATTTGAATATAAAAATGGTCAATTTGTTCGGTAAAAGTATCCAACCCATTGAGGTAAGCGTTGCGTACTGCTGCAACGGTGGGCGTAGGTGCTGGTGCTTCCCGTAAGCTGGCCAGCAACATCAAGGTGCAAAAAAGCACGGCAGAAAGTATCAGTTTATACATGGCTTGAAATAAAAAAGAACTACAGCAGACATCCGGTTTATCACTTTCTTTTTTGTCGATAGATCGCAAAAAAAGAAAAAATAAGCCGGTATGCCGCTGTAGCTCGTTTTAGGTATGGTTATTTTCAATGCCTTTACAGGCAAGCAATATTATTGTACGATCAACTTAACCACGTCACCGTTCTGGTTTTTCACGATGTAGGCACCTGGTGTCAAATCAGATACGTCTGCAGTTTGGGTATTGCGGAAAACGCGTACCAATTTGCCATTCATATCAAAAATAGCAGCATCTGTAACCTCGTTGAAGTTCAATTCACGTGCTACAGGATTTGGCCATACTTTGAAGGGATTCTTCTCGCCAAAAGTTGGCTCGTTGGTAGCAGTCAACAAGTTGTCCCAACCTGTGATCACGTACGTCAAAGAGTTTGCATATACGCCTGGGTTGGTGGCAGCAGGGTGCTGAGAGTTGATCAACAGAGATTTGCCATCAGGAGAAGGAATCGCACCCGTAATTTCAGCACCCGCAGGGGTTACAGAAAGACGGATCAGGTCGTTCACCGTTGGGTTTTCAATCGCCATGTCCAGCAAGTACATTTCGCAAATGATTGGTTTGCTGTCGGGCATCCGGCCATAGGTCGTACCGATCATATCTTCACTGATCAACATATAAGACTTACCGCCGATGGTCATGAAATTCAAACCGTCCGGGTTAGACAAGTGTTTGCTTGGGTATTGTGCAGCAGGAACGTTGGCAGTGGTAAAGTCTGGACCACCTTCAATGTGTACGGTTACGTTTTCAGTAGCTGGGTCGTATTCCAATACACGGCCGTAGTAGTCAACGTAGTTGGCAGAAACCGGCGTAGTTCCGAAAGCAGTTGCACGTTCTGTGTGGTGTTGTGCAGCAGGAGCGCCCGCAG
This sequence comes from Saprospiraceae bacterium, assembly GCA_040397785.1. Classification (GTDB taxonomy): domain Bacteria; phylum Bacteroidota; class Bacteroidia; order Chitinophagales; family Saprospiraceae; genus M3007. Next base: position 94,407 of record JBBAVI010000004.1, read on the forward strand.
CAATGGCGTTTTTCCAGCTGCTGCTGTTGCCAAGGTTATCGCGGCCTGTTTCAGCAATATAAACCTTACCAGACAAACGATCTACAGCAACCCATTCCAAACGGTTGAATACTGTAGCGCCCGCAGCAATTGCATTGGCATTGAAGCTCAACATTTTAGACAAGTTGGTGTTGTCGACTTCAACCCATTTCGGGCTTTTTGTGTGTGCATACACGTAGGTTTTACCTTTTGTGAAGTCGCCCGCTACATCAGCAACAAACTTGGTGAAAATGCCAGGTGTAGCATCTTCGCCGAGGTAAACTGTTTTGTTGTCATTCGCAATAGCACCACCTTCAAACTGTTGGCGACCCCAGTTATACTGTTTGCGAATCGCTTTTGCTTGCTTTGGATCAATTTCTACCATCCAGTTCAGGTTTTGGTATTTTTTGATCGATTGGCCATTCATAGTTGGGAACTCAGGTGCATTGATGGTAAAGTTGGCAGTATCGCGCAAGAAAGAGATTGCCGCTGTATTGTTGGCAACACCCCATTCTTCTGCGGTCCAGATACGACCATCTGGGCCTGTGATACCTGCACAGTTCATACCAGTTTCGCCTACGGTGTTCGCAAAATCAACATTGAAGAATTTGCCGGTACGGCCATCATTCAATGTTTGGTTGATCACCACCAACGTGTCGGTGTTCGCATCACGACGCACTTTAAAAGCAGTCATACCGCCACCGTCGCCGATATGGTCATCTTTTTGCTGCATTTCGTGGTTTACAGAAACCCAAAATTCGCTTGGGTTCGCTGGGTCTGGTGTAACACCAATAAAGTCATGCCATTGTTTGGCAGGAAAAGTACCGGCAGCATTGCCATAAGTAGCCGTAGTTTTAACCTGGTCTACACCACCTACAAAAAGTACTTGGTACTTCAAAGGAGAAGGAGGCAACACCACCGTGGTTGGCTCATAATTGGCCGGAACGCTTGGGTCAAAAGAAAATTGGGCAAAAAGTGCGTTGCTCAATAGAACAAGCGCGATCAGGGTAATTGTAAATTTTTTCATGTTGATAACAAATTTAATAAGTTGGAAGTATAAAATAAGAGTACTACTATTAATTCATTTGTAACTTAATGTTAAGCAAAGTTTAATTCTCAATAGACTTGGTGCGCCAAAACCACACACGAAATTTTAGCATATTTTTAACTTTCTTAAACCAGGTACCATGATGCACAACAAACGATTCTGCGCCAATCAACCAACCCAATAGATGTTGCACGCAAACGCAACTAAATACTACACAAAGTGCCCCGTTGAATACATTGTGATTATTTGGCCATTCTTAAGGCAACCAAAATTACTTTTGGAACTTTAGATATATTATTAGTAAATATTTTGAAAATAAGCATAGAGTTATTTTAATTTTTTAAAACTATATTTGCGACCACATTTATATTTCGCGCTGTATTGTTTTGTGCATGGCCTTCGGCCTAAATCATTGACAATCAGCGCTCAGCATGACAATGAATGCAGCCTTTCAGGCGGCGTTTAGTATAGTTGACAGGTTTAAACCCTGCAACTTCTATCCCATTTTCAATCTTTTGCATACCATCATGAAGCAATTTTTTACCCTGTTTGCACTTGTATTTGCCTTCAGTTTGTCGGCACAGAAACTATACCCTCCTACTCCTGTTAAAAACGAAATTTTGCCCGATTGGGCGAAAGAAATGTACAGCGCACAACCGAATGTTTGGCGGGTAGATGATGCCTACGGCCAATGGCGTCGTACCCACCCAACCGAAAAAACGACCTATACCCAATATTACAAAAAGTGGCGGCGGGCTGCCAGCAATTCCATTAATCAACAAGGTTTTATCCAAAAAAGCCAGACTGTAAACGCCCAACAGCCCTCCACCCAGGATCGCAATGCCGTTTGGTCTTGTCTTGGCCCATTCGAAACATTTAACACCAATACCGGCCCAAATCCGCTGGCAAATTCATCCCAGGCCAATATTTATTGCATCGACCAATCTCCATCCAACCCGGAAATTTTGTACTGTGCCTCCGAAGGTGCTGAATTATTTAAAAGTGTCAACCGCGGCCAAACCTGGACCTGCATTTCCCGTAATTTAATCATCGCGACCGCGACCGCCCTGGAAGTACACCCCAGCAACCCCGACATTGTGCTCGTTGGCGAAGGCAGCAATATCCGCCTGAGTACCGACGGTGGAAACAACTGGCAAACGGTGCTCACTGTGGCCGATTGTTCGCCAAATGAAATTGTATTCAACCCCGCCGATCCTAATATTGTATTGGCGGCAACTTGGAAAGGACTTTTCCGCAGTACAAATGGCGGTTTAAACTGGCTACAACTGTTCCCAGAACCATGCTACGACCTGGATTGGAAAACCGACGACCCAACCACCGCATTTATGCTCCGCAATGACCCCGTTGCGCGTATTTGCCGTTTTTATAAATCAACCGACCTTGGGGTCAATTGGACAAACAAAGAAAATGGCTGGTATTTCTCGGAAGATTCGGCCCGCAGCGATGGTGGTGCGCGCCTGGCAGTTTCCAAAGCCGATCCTAACCGCGTGTATGTCGTGTTAATTGGCGAGGCAAAAGCAGGCGATGATGGCTTTATCGGTATTTATCGCTCTGAAGATGCTGGAGAAAACTGGACCCTTCCCAATTTACCCGCGGGCGGCCCTTACGACGACACCAACCATCCCAATATGGCCACCATCGGTACTACCGGCGGGTACCACCAAGGATATTATAACCTTGGATTGGATGTTTCAGACAGTAATCCAGACCAACTTTTGGCCGGTTTTCTTAAACTTTGGCGCAGCAACGATGGTGGTAAAACGTTTGATTGCATCGGCGGCTATTGCAGCAATCCGTTCAATTATGTGCATCCCGACTGCCAGGAAATTGAAATCAATGATGATGATGTGTGGATGACCAGTGATGGCGGTATCGAATATTCAACGGACTTCTTTGAAACCCATTATGCCCGAAATAGGGGGATCACCAGTTCCGATTTCTGGGGTTTTGGAACGGGTTGGAACGAAGATGTGCTCGTGGGCGGCCGTTACCATAATGGCAATACTGCCTGGTCCGAAGGATGGGAAGCAGGAGAACACTTGGCTTTGGGCGGAGGAGAAGCATCTACAGGGTATATAAATCCCGGCATTCCCCGAACCGCTTATTTTTCTGATTTAGGGAAGATCACCTTACCTAAAATTCAAAATGGCTATACTACCTACAACGGTTTTGGCAAATTTCCCACCGAAAGCTATTACGAAGCCGAAAGCGGCGAAATGGAATGGGATCCGCGCAGTTGGAACACCATTTTTGTAACCCATGAAAACAACCTTTGGCGCACCGACGACGGTGGAAACACCTGGGAAGTGGTGTACGCCTTTGGCACCGACCCTACCAGCCGCACCATGGGCTTTGAAATTAGCCGGAACAACCCCGATGTCATGTATTTGTTCCAACGCGCATCGTACAGTTGGGACCCTGGTACTTTGTGGAAAACAACGGATGGTGGCCTAACATGGTTTACCCTTCCGTTGCCCAGTGGTTATGCACGCCGCATGCTGCTTACCCTCGACCCCGAAAACGAAAACCGGATTTGGGCGGCTTATCCCGATGGCAGCAATGGCCAAAAAATATTCCAAAGCACCGATGGTGGTAATACCTGGCAAAACCGCAGTACCAATGCGCTTAATGACCAAACCATAACCTATATATTACACCAAGGCGGCACCCAAGGCGGTGTTTACGTGGCAACTTACCGCAGTTTGTACTACCGCAACGATAACCAACCCGATTGGATCAACTATGCCGACGGCCTCCCTGCCAGTATATCAACCTGTATTTTACGCCCTTTTTACCGCGATAATAAATTGCGCATCGGCGCTTACGGAAAAGGGATTTGGGAAGCCCCCTGGTACGAATTGGGCCGCCCGGTAGCACAACCCATGGTCAATAAACGCTACACGGATTGCCCCGGTGATTTTTTGCAATTCGACGATTATTCCATGTTAAGCCATGAAGGGGCCAGCTGGTTGTGGCAATTTCCAGGCGGGCTACCGACCACCTCCACCCTACGCAACCCTACCGTGTTGTACAAACAACCCGGCAATTACGATGTTACCCTGACCGTAACCAATGCACTGGGAAGCGATTCGAAAACCATACAACATATGGTACAAGTGGGCGCTGCAGTCATCAACAATCCACCGGTGGAAGTCGATTTTTCCGAAGGCCCTGCACTCCTTACCGTAGTAAATCCTGATGGCGGCATCACCTGGGAGCCCGTGAACTTGACCAGCTGCGAACCAAATGGCGATACCGCTTATTTTGTTAATAATTATGTGTATTCGAGTTACGGACAGGACGAATTGTTGTTTCCCATCAACCTCGATTTATCCCAAATGGCAACCGCTTTCCTGCGTTTTGATGTCGCTTACGCACCCTATTTTGATGGAAATGCGTTTATTGATTCGTTGTTGGTACAACTATCAGACGATTGTGGCGCTACCACCCGCACTTTATTCCGCAGTGGTGGTGAAGCCCTAAGTACCACAACCAGTGGCATTGGTGCCAATAATTTGTATGAGTATGATGCATTTTCACCACAATCATGCGAAGAATGGCGCACCATTGAAATAGATCTTTCCGAATTCCTTGGCCGCATCATTACCTTACGGGTGGTCAACAAGTCGGGCTATGGCAACAATATGTATATCGATAATATTTCGTTCAACGGAGATTATCTTGTGGGTACACAAACCACCGGCGATCTGACCCTGTCTAGCCTAAGCGCCACGCCAAACCCGGCAAGTGGACAAACCCGTTTAAAAGGAACCGCGCCATTTGCTACCCAAGCACTGCTGCGTATATTAGATGCTACCGGACGCACAGTAGATCAACGCAAACTTCAGGTGCCCAATGGCAATTTTGAGCAACAGTTATCGGTCGAAAATTTGCCAGCCGGCGTTTATTGGATAAAACTTTCGGGTGAAAACGGCGCAATGTGGCCGGTTACTAAATTGATTGTTAACTAAATATAAGTACTATGCTGCGTGTTTGAAAAAGGTAGCGCAAAGCCCTAGTGGTACGAATTATTGATGGCATGTATGTTTAATATAATATATTTCTG
>JBBAVI010000005.1:0-21606 GCA_040397785.1 Saprospiraceae bacterium
GATGAATGATGAATGATGAATGATGAATGATGAATGATGAATGATGAATGAAATTGGCTCATAACCAACACGTTATAAGCGAATTTTTAAATAAATAGTCTTCAATTTTCTAGATAATCATGGTTGAAACACCATATTCATCATTCATCATTCATCATTCATCATTTCCGATTCGCGTCCTGCTTCGCAAACACCTTTCTCAACAAATCGGTGGTGCGGGAGCCTTTGTTGCGGCGAATGTTTTTTTCTTCTTCTGCAATTTTGGCAAAAAGTCCTTTTAGGGCTTCTTTGGTGACGTAATCGCTCAGGTTGTTGTTGATTTTGGTAATGAGGGGGATTTTATTGTAGGCATCGGCGGCTTTTTTCCAGAGGTTATTGGCGCCAATTTTATCGAGCGAGGAAACTATTTTGGGGTTGAACTTGGTGTATAATTCCTGATTGGTGGTTCGGTTCAGGAAATCTGTTGCAGCATTGTCGGAACCCATCAGGATGTTTGAAACATCCTGGAAGGTTAATTGGCGAATTGAGTTTAAAAAAATAGGTCCCGCTTCTTTGGCGGCATCTTCAGCGCCACGGTTCATTTTTTCCAACAATTCATTTTCGATATTGGTAAATCCTGGAATGTTTTTCAGGCGGTCGGTGACTTTGCGTACGTCATCGGGTAGCAGGATTTTGTAGATACTTTTGTAGTAGCCATCCTGCTTCGACAGCGCATCGACGCCCTTGGAAATACCATTGGAGAGGGCTTGCTTCAAACCAGATCCGATTTCGGAGAGGCTTGGTTCGGACATAGCGGTATTCACCACTTGTTGCAGGGTATCGCAGGCGGTAAAAGAAAAGGAAAGTCCTAAAAACAAAAAAAGAAGGGCGTACTTGCGCATGTTTGGTACAATAGTGTTGTGTGAAAAGAAAAAACGTATAAAACAACCTGCATTGCAGGAATTGTATTTTTTTAGTATCCTTAAAATGACCGAAAACGAACCTTTCGACGGTTATTTTATCAAAAAGCCACGTTTGGATTGATATTAAAAACCAAAGCGCCTAAAATCATCTCCTTGAAGGATTACCTTTGTGCGATGCAACGAATTCTACTTTTAATTTGCTATACCCTGGGCAGTTTTTGCTTTGCCTTTGTTCGGGTGCATGCACAAGGTGTTAGTTTGCAGGAGAGCCTCAAACTGGCCCTCGAAAACAGCACGCAATTAAAAAAAGCGCAGCTCGATCGCGATGTACTGGAACAACGTCTGCGAGAAGGTCGAAGCGCTGCTTATCCGATCATCAATGCCTCGCTTAGCTTTGACTATTACCCGTTGCTGCCCACGCAGCTGCTACCGGGTGAATTATTTGGTCAGGCCGATGGCACCTATATTCCGGCGCAATTTGGGCAGCCCTGGCAACTCACCAGTGCAATCACCATAGAGCAGCCTTTATACAATGAATCCTTGCGGCGCAGCATTCCGTCGGTCAGTGTAACGCGTGCCATTTATGACTTGCTGCTCGAACGCAGTGAATCGGAAGTGTTGTTCAATACGGCGCAGTTGTTTTATCAAACCCTGCAAACAGAACAATTGTTGCGCGCGGTGTATGCCAATCTTGAGAAAATAGCGGCCTTACAGCGTATGGCCGAGTTGCAACTCAAAAATGGCTACGCAATTCCGATTGATGTAAAACGCATCAAAGTGGCCCATACGAACCTGAGTACCCAGCGCCAAAACCTGCTGGCAGGCATCAAGGCCTTGCAACAAACCATGAAATTTATTTGCGGAAAAGATTTCGATGCCGATTTTTCGCCGGAAGAGGCGTTGACTGATCCGACCGCTGATTCGTCGCGTTGGCAGGCCATTCAATTGGAACCAGAAGCGGCTACCGAACACCGCTTGTTGTTGCGCAACCTCGAACTCAATCGATTGCAGGTGCGCAGTTTGTATGGCGAAGCCTATCCAAGTTTGCGTGCGTACGCCAGTGGTTATTATCAGGGCCTGCGGAAAGATGCAAACGTATTTGATGCCAGTACCCGCTGGTTTGGCATGGCGGCCATTGGCTTTAAATTGAATGTTCCGGTATTTGATGGCTTCCGGCGGCAGCGCAAAGCGGCTATTTTGCGTATTGAAGGTCAAAAACTAGAGGCCGACCGTAGCCAGTTATTGCGTGCCAAGGAATTGGAATTCCGGCAGGCACGTATTCAACTCCAAACCGCCCTGGAATCCGTACGCGCACAGCAGGAAAATGTAGCCCTGGCGCGCGAAATTGTGGAAAAACTTACCCTCCAATATAAAGAAGGCGTTGCATCACTTACCGACTTGCTCAATGCACAAACAGCCTTGTCGGAAGCAGAAACCAATTACTGGCAGCAAGTATTCAGCTATAAATTAGCCGTACTCAAACTACTAAAAGCTGCCGGTAAAATTGACATTCTAAAATAACGGCATTACACTTTGAACAAACGAATTTTTCTCTGGCTATTTCTGATTGGGTTTGCGGCGGTGATCGCAACGAAGTTATTTTACAACAAAAAAGCACTCCAGGCAGAAACGGAGTTGTCGAAAACGGTGCGAAAGTACGTGCCCGTGGAAGTCACATCCCCCCAAATGGAAGCGCTCGGCACAACCCTGGAGGCCGATGGCATTTTTTTGCCGATTAAAGAAATGTTTGTCATTTCAGAAACCCAAGGCCGCGTGTTAGAAGTGTATAAAAACAAGGGAGAATGGGTGCGGGAAGGTGATATGATTGCTAAAGTAGACGACGAATTACTGCGTATTGAACTAGAAGCAACCCAGGCCAACCTTGCCAAAATGCGCAAAGACCAGGAACGCCTCGGCAACCTGATTGAAGGCGAAGCAGTAGCCAAAAATAAAATGGAAGACATTGTGCTGGGCTTGATGGCGACTGAAGCCAAAGAAAAAGCCCTGAAAAAACAAATTGCCAATACCAGCATTAAAGCACCGATGACTGGCACCCTGGGCTTGCGCTTTATTGAGCGGGGCAGCGTGATTGGTCCGGGCATCCAAGTTGCACAGGTAACCAACCTCGAAAAACTGTACTTGATGGTAAAAGTGACAGAACGCGACGTATTGGGCATTAAAAAAGGCCAAATCGTAGAAGTAAAACCCGATGTGTACCCCAATGCACGCATCAGCGGCAAGGTGACCAATATTGGCTTGCGCGCAGATAATACCTTTAGCTATGATGTAGAAATAGAAGCCCCTAATCCGGATAAAACACCCTTGCGTGCGGGTATGCATGCGAAGGCCGTATTTTCTTTTGGCGTCAACCGAAAAGGCCTTACCCTGCCCAGAAAAGCCATTGCAGGCAGTTTGCAGGAATCTAAAGTATATGTAGTACTTGATTCCACCGCCCAATTGCGTACCGTATCGCTGGGTGGCGTACACGGCGATAAAGTGGAAGTGGTATCTGGCTTACTCGAATCGGACAAGGTGGTACTAACAGGCCAGCTGAATTTGAGTAATGGGGCGAAGGTGGAAATAATCTCGAGGGGGCAATAAGTATTTTTATTAAATTCATCCTGAACGTCAATTTCCAGTCCAATTGAAGGGTACCACAGAATATTGACGCCGAAATCGGTGATCAGCTCAACCACGGTAGGCTCCTCGGCATTGAAGAACAACATGGTATTTCCGTTGCAGGCGCCGCCCTGCAACCAGGGTACTTTAGCCATAGTGAAAAGGTGTTTCTTGAAGAATCAAATAAAAATTGGTATTGCCTACTTTCTATAAAAAGAATTGCGTTACAAGGCGTTTCCCCTGTGCTTTGCATTAACAATATCAATTCACACATTAACAAACACATTATGAACATTCGTGCGCTTTTCCTGTTTGTCAATTTCGTTACTGTTTTAATCTTCGTTTCTTGTACCAAAAGCAACGACGATCCGCAGCCCAACAAACCAAAAACACCAGCCACTGGATTATGGAAAGTTTCCTATTTTTTCGATAAACAAGAGGGGACAAACGACTTTGCCAACTACACGTTTGACTTCTCCAGCAATGGTGTTTTGACGGTTAAAAATGGCAATCAAACTTGGCTGGGTACCTGGGTTACAGGTTCTGATGACAGCAAAAACAAATTTGTAATTGCCTTTTCGGGAAGTGTATCCAGCGCATTGTCAGAACTTGCAGAAGACTGGCTGATTATATCCATGACCGATAATGCTATGCACTTTGAGCATATGAGCGGTGGAAATGGCAGTACTAGCACATTAAAGTTTACAAAAATTTAACACACAATATCAAAGGTTAAAAAGTTGGAATTTAAAATTTTTAGTATTACTTTTGTTCACGCATAGCATATATTGCCTATTTAAATTGGGCATTTTACATCTGACACTATTTTTCCAGCCCTACTGCTTGATAGGAAGATAAGTCTTAGGGTATACTGGGAGGGACAAGCATCTGCTTGTCCCTTTTTTTATGCTTTCAAAAATACAATATCCTCTAGCAACATAAAATAATTGCTCAAACAAGTGATCCGGTCATCTTCAATCGTAAAATCAATGCCTTTAAAACTCACTTGCGACAAGGTAGAATTGAGGGTTATCTCGAAATAATTATTGGCGTTATCGCTGTCTTTGATGAGGGTAAGTACGTCGGGGAACAACGCATGTTGCACGTATAATTTGTCGCAATGCGGCACCGCGAGGTGTGCTTTCCCCGAATTATCGGTATATTCCTGCATGCGGCCCTCGCCGTGGATGCACACGCACAACACATTGCAAGCCAGCGCCGGGTTTTTATTGATTACCTGCACAGTGTACCCAGTACCTTGTTGTGCCTGGTGTGTTACTGTAAAATCTTTGCCTGGCTGTTTGTCGCTCTTCAGTTTTAAGGTGTTGCCTTCTATCCAGAAACTGCCCGTGGCCTTGCGGTCCACCGCGCCATAGGTATAAAAAAACTGAAAGGTGCCATCGCGTTCAAATTGGAAACCCGCTGCCATTTCGTGCCGCTTGAAAAAATAGGCTCCTGTTAAATTAGCGTCGTTCATACTCGTATCTTTGCATGCGCATAAATGGGCAAATTTCTGTAATGTGCGGCATATTTTGTATATTTTTAAGATTTAATTTATATGTCATTCATCCTGCAAATCATCGCATACACCGGTATTTTTGTTTTTGCCCTTACCGGGGCGCTGAAGGCCCGCAACCACCAGATGGACATTTTTGGGGCGGCCGTGCTGGCTTTCGTTACCGCTTATGGCGGCGGCACGGTACGCGATGTGCTGATTGGGGTGCGCCCTGTGAGTTGGATGAACGATTATATTGCGCTTGTTTTGGTATTATCGGCCGTTGTTGTGGTGTTTTTGTTGCACCGCAATGTGGCCCGATTTAAAATCACCATCTTTTTGAGCGATGCCATTGGGTTGGGACTGTTTACAGTGTTGGGTATTCACAAAAGCCTCGAAATGGGGGTCAATTACGGCTATGCGATCATTATGGGGGCTATAACAGCCACTTTTGGCGGATTTTTAGCCGATATTTTGAGTAATACCGTGCCTGATTTGTTGAAACGCAGCGAATTGTATGCTACGGCCTGCCTTGTGGGCGGACTGGTGCAGGTGCTGCTCATGCGCGCAGGCGTACCCGAACACCTCAACCTGTGCATTTGTATCGTGCTGGTTGCAAGTATTCGGGTAATATCCAAATGGAAGCGGATTTATTTGCCGCAGATATAACTTACTCTTCGGCGTGCTGCATGATTTCCAGAAAATGCTTGGCTTTCATTTCCTGGCTTTTTTCAAACTGGTTGGCGGTGGTCGCATTGGAGCCACTGCCCGTATCAGCGTAAGAGATAACGCTGTGTCCATCGGCAGCATCAACCACATAAAAGAGCAGCAATTCAGGATAGCCAACGGGCGACCAGCGTACCCCGGGAATAATGACGGCATAACGGCTGTCTTTTTCGGCCAGGGCTTTTTCAATTTCGGACTGAGGCACCACTTTAAACGGATAGGAATAGTTTTTAGCGATTTCGTCTACAGAAAGGCTGGATTTCCCGGAAGGAAACTTGATTAAGTCGTTGCCAATCAACAGGGTTTTATCAATCAAATGGGCATTGGATAATTTTATAGTCTGGTTTATCTCCGCTTTTTTGCCTGCTAAGGCTGCTTGTTTCAAATCCGCTTGCAGGTAATACAGGCCAAAATGCAGGTCGGATGCCATGGGCAGCGCGTGCTGGGTGAGGTAAAACCCGACGTAATTCAATTGGCGGTGTTTGAGATAATCACCTGCCTGCATACTTTTCCCGAGTTTTTTGTCGATGTCCATTTGTTGCTCCTGCTTCATTTCCCAATCCGATTTTGAACTAAAATAAGCGTCAAATTCGGTCATCTGTAAAATATCAACGCTGCTTGCATTGTCTTCCACCACCAATAATTTGTCCAAAATGCGTGGTTCGGCGTTCTTTTTGGACAACAAGCGGCCTGCTTCTGCCAGCATTTCATCGGCTGCACCGAAAGCGATAAAAAAGATTTTAGAGAGGTCGGTCGCGCGTGTTTTGTACGTTGCCAGTTCCGAGCGGGTCATGAACACAGGATTGTTGAAAGACCAATGTTTTGCAAAAGTGGATTTTAGTTGCGCGTTATGATCGGCTACTAATTTTTTGTATTGGGCAGCATAGTCTTTGTTCGACTTTTTGGCAAGTGCGTTCAGGGTTTTGGTATCTTCGGTGGCGAGCACCACGATGGTTTCGGATGCGTTTTTAAAATCCAGCGCTTTATTTTTATCCACGAAAGTAACCTGGCCAAAAGCAATGTTTGCGAGGAGTAAGAGGGGGGCAAAGAAGTATTTCATTGTGATGGGAGCGTTGAAAAATCGGAAAAGGCAAATGTGTTGATGGGAACAACCTTGGGGATTGGGTTGGTTTGCCAAAAGTAAGGGTATTTTTGGGGTTTGCAAAGATCATATTGGGCGCGATGTGCTAACCCGATGCAAAATTATCGCTTCCGATAAATACTGGTGATCGTAAAATCAGGGGTATAATAAACAGGTGCCTGAACTTCTAACATTTTTTCAAAAGCACTTGCTAATGCGCTACGAAATGGTGCCAAATAATAGGGGCGCTCGGTGTTATCTACCACTAAAAGCCCCCCGGATTTCAGGTGTGGCATTGCTTCCTGAATGCAGGAAGGCCTTGCCCTGCCATCTACCAACACCAAATCAAAGTAATTTTCTGGAAAATCGTGGATGCTTTTAGCGTATTCTTCAAAGCTCAAGTGTTCAAGGCCTTTAGCACCACTCTTAAAATCATCTGGGTTTTCATGGGAGCGGTTTTGGCCATTTTCAACGGGTTCTGGACTGATAAATCGACCTTGCCAGTTGGTGTAGGACTTATTTTGGACCGTTTGCGTGAGAGTATTAAACCATTCCTGATGATCTTCCACGGTAACTACCTCGGCTGCGCGCGCACAAAAAAAGAGGGTAGAACCGCCGCCGCCATACTCGTATATTTTAAACGTCTGGGTAATGTTTTTTTCCAAATATTGGAGGGCAGGCAAATTGAGCCAGGGCAATTCATCCACAACCGAATTCCGGCCCGCACGAAAGGATTGTTTCCAGGCAGTATAAAATTTCCAAAAACCTCGAAACTGGCCGATGTGCTCGGCATATTTAATGGATTGATAGGCAAAGTAAAACGCTGATTGCTTCCAGGCCATGGTATTTAAGTTTTGGGGCAAAGAAAAGGGAATACCGGATAATTATTGCGTTTTTTGAATTTGGACCAGAGGAGACCTGGTTTATTTTAGCTTTTTTGCGACGTTTAATCAATTCAATAATAATATGCTGTCTTTGAATTTGCATGAATGCCCTATTTTTGAGTCCTAATTCCGTTCAATAAATAAACTAATTATTATGCATTCGTTTAAAAAGTTTGCAGTCTTTCTAACTTGTTGTTTTATAACGTTTTTTATTTCGCAAGTACGCCCAAATCAGGTTTGTTCGGTTGCTTCTTTTGAAGTCCAAAGTAAATCAACCGATGCTCCCCCCGCAGATTCCATTTTTGGAATAATCAATGCTTATGCTGTCGTAAATGCATTTGATTGTGCAAGAAGCCTGTTGGTGGTAGATGATCCCACCGGTTTTACACTGGGTGACCGGGTGCTCATTATTCAAATGCAGGGTGCAAAAGTAAACTTGACCAACACTGCTTCATTTGGCGATGTCATAGATATGAATCAGGTTGGAAATTTCGAGTTCAGTAAAATTGAATCCATCAATGGCAATGAAATCCAATTGTGGTATGAATTGATTAAGCCTTACGACTTAAGCGGAAGTGTACAGTTGGTAAAAGTGCCCGAATACACGGATGTCCTTACGGGAAACCTGACCTGCAAACCCTGGGATGGGAAAACGGGCGGTGTTTTAGCATTAACCGTTAAAAATGAAATAACGCTGCATGGGGACATGGATGTAAGTGGAAAAGGCTTTTTAGGCGGCACCTTTATCGATGTTGACCAATCTATATACCACGAAACCGGATTTACCTACCCAATAAATCCTTTATTAGCAGCACAAAAAGGCACGGGTGTTGCCATACTTGCGCCCGAATTTTCTTTTGGGCGCGGCGCTTGTGCCAATGGCGGCGGCGGCAATGCACACAATGCAGGTGGTGGCGGCGGCGCGGGTGCGGGCAGTGGCGGTGCCGGAGGATTGGAATATTACACGATACCGGCAGCGCCCACGATTGGAACAAATGGATTGGGCGGCAAGCCTTTTTTGCCCAACAGCAAAGATAAAATCACCTTGGGCGGCGGGGGCGGTGCCGGACATTCCAATGACTTTGTCAGTTCAAACGGTGGCGCAGGGGGCGGAATTATAATTTTACAAGCAGGCACGATTAAAAATAGCACATACACCATACGGGCCAATGGGGAAGATATTTATGGGCCTTCCGGCAATATCGCCAACGATGGGCAAGGTGGTGGCGGCGGCGGCGGAACCGTTGTAATTGATGCGCTTAAGGTAGATGGGACCCTTTCTTGCAGCGCCAATGGTGGACGAGGCGGCAATTGTTTGTTTTATGTAGCCGAACAAATTATTGGGCCTGGCGGCGGCGGCGGCGGCGGAAAAATTTTAGTTCAAAATAACGTGTTAAATAAGATTGTACCCTCTGTTTTGGGAGGGATGCGCGGCATGGCAAACCAAAACCTATCGAATGGCGCAGCGAGCGGCGCAATCGGTTTAGTGCTTCCCGATCCTTCTATTTTAAACGATAACGTATTAGCTTTCCCTTTTAAAAACATCGAACTCAATCTGGTACAACCGGATTGTTCCAACGCATTTAAGGGTCAAATTAGCGTTTTGAATGAAACGTCTAATTTGTTTAGTATTGATTTAGCACCATTTGGACCCTCCCCGGTTTTTGATACCTTGATAGAAGGCTCCTATTTTATACGTGTATTTGATCCAGTAAAAAATTGTGCAAAAGATACGATCGTAACCCTGACGGATTTGAATGAAAGATACCTTCGATTTGAAAATGAAATAATACGTTGTTTGGGTGATACGGTAATGATTAACAACGTAATTTATACGACCACTTCCTTGTTTAGAGATACCCTCGAAAGTCAAACATTAGATTGCGATACCATTAAAACCTACCAACTACAATTCCTCCCAAACCTAACCGAACAACGCACCCTTGCTTTTTGCCCGGGAACATCCATCACCATTCAGGGAAAAATATATACCCAGCCCGGCACGATCCTCGATACCTTGCCCTCGTTGTTGCAGTGCGATACGGTGCGCACAACTTTCCTGACGTTTACCGAATCGCCCCGCATTCAGCGCAATATCTTCCTTTGCCGCGGCGAACAGGTGCGGATCAACGGCATGGTGTACGATTCCAATGCGGTGGTGCTCGATACGATCCGAAACCCGGGCACTTGCGACACCATTCGGGTGAATACCATTGTGTTGGATGATTTGCCTCCCACCGATTTCCCGCAGGATACTTTTTTGTGTCCGGGTACCGTGCTTACGTTGTCCAACCCGTTTGTCGATCCAAACAATGGAACACCGTACCAGCCGAACTTCCGCTTTGCGCAACCAGGCGTTTATGCGTTTTCTGGCCAAAATGCGAACTTTTGCCCTGAATCGGTACAAATAACCGTGCAAACCTGCTGCAACGAAAAAGGCATTTACGTGCCCAATATTTTTTCGCCCAACGATGACGGGGAAAACGACCGTTTTTGCGTTTTCCCCGTCGAGGCTTGCAGTAATTATCAATTGCAGGTGTACGACCGATGGGGCAACCTGCTTTTTACCGGATTGGATGAAGTCCAATGCTGGGATGGCACGTTTCGGGATAAAATGGTGCCACCAGGCGTCTACACCTGGTTTCTGTCGTTTTTTGCACAGGATCAAGGCGACCGCGCAGTGCTGAAAGGATCGGTTACGGTAATTCGGTAACTATACTTCTTGCGCCTGTTCCTGATAAGCCAAAATACCACCCTTCAAATTGTACAGATTATCCAATCCGTACTGCGCTTCCAGGGCGCGGATGGCCTTGGCGCTGCGCACGCCCGAACGACAATGCACCACCACCTTTACATCGCGGCGCAATTGGTCGGCGTGTTCCGTTACGGTACCTAAAGGCAACAACAGACCGCCGATATTGGCGGTTTCGTACTCATTGGGTTCGCGCACATCAATGAGTTGATAGGGTTCGCCCAAGGCCTGCCATTTCAAAAAGGTTTCTACGGTGATTTCTTTGATCGCCTTTTCATCTGGATTTTTCAAGCCGCAGAAAAACTCGTAATCAATCAATTGGGTGATGCTCGGGTTATCGCCATTCAGCGGGTTATCGGCCCGGCGCTTGATGTTGAAGGTGCGCGTTTCAAAATTGAGCGCATCAAACAAAAACAAACGTCCGCTCAGGGGTGTACCCACGCCGGTGATGACTTTAATCACCTCATTGGCCTGCATACTGCCCACAATGCCGGGCAACACGCCCAATACGCCGCCTTCCGCACAGCTCGGCACCAAACCCGGCGGCGGCGGTGTGGGGTACAAATCGCGGTAATTCGGGCCGAGTACGCCATCGGCATCGCGGTAATTGAACACCGAAACCTGTCCGTCAAATTGAAAAATACTGGCGTACACGTTGGTTTTTCCCAACAGCACACAAGCGTCGTTGACGAGGTAGCGTGTCGGGAAATTATCGGTTCCATCGGCCACCACATCGTATTTTTTCACGATTTGCAGGGCGTTTTCGGATGTAAGCCGGGTGTTGTGCAGTTGTATTTTGATATGTGGGTTGAGCGCCTGCAGCCTGCTTTTGGCCGCTCTTGCCTTCGCCCGACCTACATCATTTTTGCCAAATAACACCTGGCGTTGCAGGTTGCTGTCGTCCACCACGTCGAATTCGACAATGCCGATGGTGCCCACGCCTGCTGCTGCGAGGTACAACAACAGCGGACTGCCCAAGCCGCCGGAGCCGATGACGAGCACTTTGGCGGCTTTGAGTTTTTGTTGGGCCGCTAATCCAAAATCCGGGATGATGATATGCCGGTCGTAACGCGCCAATTCTGCTTTTGAAAAGGTAATATCCTGGTACGATGCCATGTTTCTACAGTTTTAAAGGTGATGTGGGTTCAAGCCAAACCGCCCGCAATGGCAGGCACAATGCTTACAACGGTTTCTTGGGAAAGGGGTGTTTTGCCCAGTGCGAGGTCGCGAATGTCGTCGTCGCCCACAAAAATATTGAGAAACGAACGGATTTCGCCCTTTTCATCGACCAGGTGTTTTTTCAAATCCGGGAAATTGTTGGACAGATCCAGTATTACTTCCTCCACATTGCCCGCTTCAATATTTAATTTGGCGGTGTTGTTGGTGAATTTGCGCAGGGGGGTTGGGATAATTACAGTTGCCATGTTTATTTGTTTTTAGTTGTGTGCGTGTTCCAGCACTTGTTCTGGTTCAAATTGAAAATCGTCGTTGAGGCGCCAGGACAGCAATTCGGTGCGTCCGCGATCGTAAATGGAAACAATGATGTACGAAAAATAAGGTTGTGCAGCCACGCGATCGGCCTCCGATGGAATGGCAGGGGCGCTTGGGTGGGAGTGGTACACGCTGAGCAGACTCAGATTGTGCTCCAGGGCATACCGTTCGGCGCGGAGATAATCCTTTGGGGAAATTTCAAAGCGCCGGCGTTTGTCGCCCTCCTTTGCGTTTTCCACAATCAGGATGTCTTTTAAAATGCGGGTTTCGCCTTGTTCGTCGCCAAACACGAAACCACAGCATTCATCCGGGAATGCTTGCTGGGCATCTTCCAGGATCAATTGTCGAATTTTTGGTTCAATGATGAGCATATTACAGCAGTTTTTGAATGATTTCTGAATATTTATCGGCATTATCGGGCAAAACCGTAACTACTACGCCTTTTTCAAGGGTGTTGGCTACGCGGATGGCCCCGACTAAATTGGCTGCTGAGGATGGACTCAATTGCAATTGTTCGTATTTCCAGGCATCTTTAATGAGTTGATACGCGGCTTCGGTGCTGATATCCTCGAAGCCATCGGCTAATTGGGCATCGTAAATACCGGGTACTACTGCTGTTTCCAAGTGTTTCCAACCTTCCAGTCCGTGCATGGGCAAGTCGGGTTGCAGGGCAATCAATTGAATGTCGGGGTTGATTACTTTAAGTCGGCGGCCGGTACCCACAAACGTGCCCGTCGTGCCCAATCCAGCTACGAAATGCGTGATGTCGGGTGCCTGATCCACAATTTCGAGCGCGGTGCCGAAATAATGCGCCTGCCAATTGTGGTCGTTTTTATATTGATCGGCATAAAAATACAAATCGGGCCTGTCGGCGGCTAAATTTCTTGCCACTTCCTGCGCGCCATCGGTTCCTTCAAAACGGGAAGTATAAATGATATTGGCGCCGAAGTCTTCCAAAATGCGTTTGCGCTCGGCACTGGCATTTTCCGGCAAACAAAGGGTTACCGGAATGCCCAAAACAAACCCGATGCTCGCATAAGCAATGCCCGTATTGCCGCTGGTAGCATCCAATAAGGTTTTTCCAGGGTGTAAATCGCCACTTTCTACAGCAGCCCGGATAATGTGAAACGCGGCACGCGCTTTTACACTGCCGGAAAACTGTTCCCATTCCTTTTTGGCAAAAATTTGAACGCCTGGCTTCGAAAACAGGCCTTTTACTTCATGCAAAGGCGTGTTGCCGATGTGCTTGCGCAGGCCGTGCAGGGCTTGTCGCAATTTTAAATCCGATTTAGTGTGCGCGTCGTTCGACATATTTGTATTTTTTAAATCAATTTAAGGTGCGTTTTGCCATAAAAAAAGCCCTTCGATCCGGCTGAATCGAAGGGCGCTTTCTGTTTTGTTGTTGGTTTTACTTTATGCGAATCAAGGATTCTTTTTTGGTAAAACCACATACAGCAGCCACTTCGAACCCGCAAGGCAGGACGAACAACAACAGCAACAACAACATGAGCAGAAATTATAAGGCATAACGCAGTGGTTTACAGATCAGGCTGAGGGGTATAACGCAGGTAAGGTTTAATCACCGTAACGCCTTTCGGAAATTTTTCGATCGCCGCTTCGGTCGTTACAGCAGGCACTACAATTACATCTTCGCCGTGTTCCCAGTTGGCTGGAGTGGCAACGCTATATTGGGCGGTGAGTTGCAAGGACTCCAATACACGCAACACTTCATGGAAATTGCGACCCGTAGATGCCGGGTAAGTGATGATCAACTTTACCTTTTTATCCGGTCCTATAATGAACAAGGAGCGGACGGTAAAGTTTTCGGAAGCATTGGGGTGAATCATATCATACAACGTAGCGATGTTGCGGTCGGGATCGGCCAAAATGGGGAAACCAACAGTAACATGCTGTGTTTCGTTGATATCATTTACCCAGCTGGCATGTTTATCGAGTGGATCGACGCTTACTGCTAGTACTTTGGTGTTTTTTTGGCGAAAGGTTTCCTCTAATTGTGCAGTGCGGCCCAATTCGGTGGTACAAACGGGCGTGAAATCGGCAGGATGAGAAAACAAGATACCCCATCCGTCGCCAAGGTATTCGTACAAATCAATGTCGCCAGCAGTGCTTTGTGCTTTGAAGTTGGGGGCGATGTCGCCAAGTCGTAAGCTCATGTGTTTGTAAATTGAAAGTGAGGAAAAAAATACAAAAGCCCTCCGGTTGTGTCCGAAGGGCTTTTTGCTATGTACTTAAAATGTTTGAAATCAGTTTTCTATATCGATCAAACATCTAAATGCGTTGCAGGCGCTTCGGCGGGCAAAGTGCAACAACAACAACAAGTATTTATTTGAATTGACATTATCATACTGCAAAGGTAGACTAATTGAACATGCAACACAAGAGCACGCTGTAAAATATCCCGCATTTTATTTGGGTGCCAAACTCAACAAGTTCATTTTCAATGATTTAAAATCAATATTTTTTGTCGCAACTGGCTTTGTGGATTACAAAGACGCAACTGGTTTTACCGAATCAGGGTAACATTACCGCTTTTACGCTTGATTTTTCCAGTTAAAAATTTGATTTCAGCCAACCAGGTGTACACCCCGGCTACCCCTTCTTTTCCTTTCACCCGCCCATCCCAGGCTTCCACGCTGTCGTGTACGATGTTGCCCCAACGATCAAAAATTTGCAGAGAAATTACACGCTCTACGCCTTTTCCCGGGAAAATTTGAAATTGGTCGTTGATACCCGAATCATTTACTAAAAAGATATTGGGGACATAAAATGCTATAGTTTGATCCACTTTTATTTCCCAATAAGCCGTTGCCGTGCATCCCAATGGGTCAATGGCGCTTAGGGTAAACTGCGTGTTTTCGAGGGCAATTCCTTGGGCAAGCGGGCAATTGTTGCAGTTTAAGGATCCGTCGGGTATCCAATTGAGGATCAACTGATCAATTGGATAGGTGGAAATGGCCTTAAGCAGGAAGGTATCCCCAATTTCCAGTAAATCCGTAGGACCTTCGATGCCTAAAGAAAAGGTCGGTGCTGGTAAAATACGCAAGTTATCCAATTCTTTTTCACATCCTTCCGCGTCGGTTACTTTTATGTTGTAGGTTCCGGCAGGCAGTTCGAACGTTGCCGCAGTGCCGGGTGTACCATTATTCAAAGCAATCAGATAAGGTGTTGTACCGCCTTCGATGCCCAGGAGTATTTTCCCAAGTCCGTTGGTGTTGCACGTTGCGTTGGTTATTTCCGTGTTTAAGCGCAGTTCGAGGGGTTGTACTATAATAAAGGTGTCGCTCAGCACACATTGGGCGCCGTATCGGATTTTGAGGGCATAAGTGCCCGCGGGCAATTGCGTTACAAGTGGTTGGTTGCCTAAGAGTTGGCCCGCTGCATCAAACCATTCAATGGAAAGCAACGAAATGTTGTTGGTAAAATTCAAATCTACCATGCCGGTAGCTTCCCCAAAACAATTGGCCGGGCTTACGGTGGCTTGGTATTCGGGCGCGGTGTTAAACACCACGGATTGGGCAAGGCTTACACCACAGGTGCCATCCGCATATGTCAATAAAACCGTATAATCGCCGGAATTGGCCGCTTGGTTGTCAATGATCAAAATAATGTCATTTGCATTGGGAAGGGCAATGTTGTTGCGATACCATTGAATGCTTTCGAAGGACGCTACAAACTTAAATCGAAGGGCGATGGAGCTGTCGCATATCCCCCCTCCAAACAAGAGAATCTCTGCCTTTTTATAGATGCTCGTGTCACAAGCACAATCGGGATCATTCAGGTCAATCAGCCCGTCGCCATCATCGTCTTTGCCGTTTTTACAATCTTCTATCGGACAAGATTCAATGGTAATTTCGGCGGTATAGGCACCGCATTCGTTTTGTGCGGTTACGGTGTAGGTACCCGCCGTGGTTACTTGAATACTGCTTGTATTTGCGCCGGTAGACCAGATATATGTGTCAAAACCCGTTGATGCACTAATCGTGACGATCTGATTGTTGCATAGGGTGTCGCTGCTTGCGGTCAAGACAAGCGCCTGGCTGCTCCCGCTGTTCAGATCCTGGCAACAGGTAAGAGGCAGGCTGCAATCGAGGGTGTCGCACCAGCAGCCATACCGCGCTTTGATAAACCGCGCACTCCCATTAAACGTCGTATTGAAATAATCCAGCACTTGCAGGTAGGTATTATTGCCGCCGGTCGCATTGATTGTATTGCAGCCAGAACAGCCAATAATACCGCCGTTGAAACCAATCAAATCTGTAAATCCGGGGAAAATCGTATCCAAATCTGTTGCAATTAAGGTCACAGCGGGTGTGTTTCTGATTTGCACCATGGCATTGGGGTTAGGAAGCGGGTCAATTGTGGTAAGGGCAACCAGGCTGTCGCAGTGAAAATTACCCGTTCCATTGAACGCATTGTATCCGGCATAAACAACCTCTGTCACATTGGCCGCATAAGGACCAAAAATACTGATGCGCGTAGGTTCATAGCTTGCAACGCCAATTTTCAGGTTGGGAATATCCTCGTCGATCAGGATGCGCAAATGGCCCCCGTCGTAATTGGAAAAAACCAGGACATTGCCATTGGGGTCGCAACTTTGCGCAGGTAGTACGGTTGACCAGATCCCTAAAAACACGGATAGAAGGACCGGAAGCACGCGAAAACCAGGTGGTGTACTTGTAAAATGAGCCATACAGTGTAAAAACAAGTCTATTTTAAAACAAAGGTAGGGGGCGATGCAAGTACAGGGCGTTTAAATGTAGGGTCATGTAAAAAATTAACAGAAAAAATATGGTACAAGCCGCACTTAGGCGCATTTTGTTTTTCTTTGGTAAAAAAATATTCGCTTTAATTTCCGAAATCACACAAGCGCTGCAATACATTTACCGCAGCATCACTTACTAACATCGCACTATGCAGCAAGAAATCCCGGTTGTCGTCGCAGAATTTAAAAAAAATGATCCGCGTGTAACAACGGGTTGGGCATTTTTCGATTGGGCCAACAGCGCCTACTCTTTGGTGATCACAGTTGCCATTTTTCCGGGGTATTTTTTGTCCATGACCAATGATTCTGTCTCAATTTTAGGGTACCGCATGTCGGACAGCACCTTGTACGCCTGGAGTATTTCCCTGGCCTACCTGATTATTGCAGCGGTTTCGCCCATTTTGTCGGGTATTGCCGATTATGGCGGGTATAAAAAGGCCTTTTTGCGCTTTTTCACCATGTTGGGTGCCTTGGCTTGTATGTCTTTGATTTTTTTTACCGGCATGAGTACGCTTTGGGTGGGGGTTACCGGATTTATCCTTGCAACGATTGGTTTTGCGGGTGGGATGGTATTTTACAATGCTTTTTTGCCCATTATTGCTACGGAGGACCGCTATGATGCCCTGAGTGCGAAGGGTTACAGTTATGGATTTATTGGGAGCATTATATTGTTGGTGGCCAACTTAGTGGTGATCATGAATTTCGGCTGGTTTGGTTTTCCGGATGGTTTGCGGGCAGTGCCCACGGCTTTTGTGATGGTGGGTTTGTGGTGGATTGGTTTTTCTCAGATTCCATTGAAGCGCCTTCCTGCTGATCAGCACCTGCATACGGACGAAAATTTGATGAAAAAAGGGTATCAGGAATTGCGCAAAGCCATGCGTACCTTAAATGCCGATTTTAATGCAAAAGCCTACCTGATTTCTTTTTTCTGTTTCAATGCGGGCGTGCAGGCGGTGTTGTTGTTGGCCTCTACCTTTGCCGAAAAAGTGCTGGGTTTTGAAACCACGGGCCTGATCGGTTTGATTTTGATTTTACAAATTGTGGCCATCGGCGGGGCATATGCTGCTTCCTGGTTGTCGAAGCGCAAGGGCAATAAATTTTCCCTGATGTCTATGTTGTGGGTGTGGACAGTGGTGTGCGTGGTCGGTTATTTTGTGAAAACGGGCCTCGATTTTTACTTCCTGGCAGCCGCGGTCGGGGTAGTGATGGGCGGCGCACAATCGCTGGCGCGCGCTACATACGCGAAGTTTTTACCAGAAAATACGCCGGATACGGCTTCTTTTTTCAGTTTTTACGATGTGATGGACAAACTTTCTACCGTAGCAGGCACTTTTCTGTTTGGGGTGGTAGAGCAACTCACGGGCAATATGCGGTACAGCGTTTTATCTTTGTCTGTGTTTTTTGTAATCAGCATCGTTGTCATGTTGATGGTGCGGGTAAAAAGAATGGAAACGGTACCAACCCTTTAAATTTTTACCATGGACTTCACCCGGCTTTTCGATATCCTGGAATATCAACGGCATCGGTACCCGCAAAAGGTGGCCGCAGCCGGGCAGTCGACCGACGGTGGTTGGGTACACTGGAGCACCGCCGAACTATTGACCGCCCGCGACCAACTGAGCATAGGTTTGTTGGCCTTGGGCATCCGAAAAGGCGACCGGTTCGGCATGCTTGCCCATTGTGGAAGCCCCAAATGGATCATTGCCGACTTAGCCATGTTGCAAATTGGCGTAGTGCCGGTACCCATCCACGCTACGGCGCGGCCCGACGAAATCGCTTTTATAGTACAGGATGCAGCGTTGGTTGGTTGCTTTGTAAGCAATGCTGACATGCTGGATAAAATCATTAAAGCAGGAACCGCGCTCGATTTTATCATTGGTTTTGAACGGATTGCAGGCACCCAAGCTTGGGAGGAGGTATTGCATCCGCCCAGTCCGCAGGATTTGGAAAAACTGCAATACCATCGTTCCGGGATACGCGAAAACGATTTGGCCACCCTGCTTTACACCTCTGGCGCAACAGGTATGCCCAAAGGCGTGATGTTGAGCCATGCCAATATTGTCAGTAATATAAAATCGGTGTTGGCCATCGTGCCAGTCGGTCCACACACGCATGCCTTGAGTTTTTTGCCGCTCAGCCATATTTTGGAGCGCATGGTGCTTTATGTGTATCAATCAGCCGGGGTGCCAATCTGGTTTGCCGAATCGATGGAAACCTTGCCAAGAACATTTCAAACGGTGCGGCCCCACTTCTTTACAGCCGTTCCGCGCGTGCTCGAGCGTACGTACGAGCGCCTGCTGGAAGAACAACGCAGGGCAGGTCCGATCAAACGAAAAATACTGAATTGGGCTATTTCCCTGGGCGAGCGTTATCCTTATTCGGGCGGACAAGCCATGCCACCGCTGTATTATCTGAAACGTTTGGTGGCGGATGTGTTGGTATATCGGCATTGGCGGAAGCGCTTAGGCGGCCGCGTGGTAGCCATTGCGGTGGGGGCTGCAGCGTTGCGGCCCAATTTGGGTCGACTTTTTTCGGCAGCAGGTATCGACGTGCGGGAAGGATATGGACTTACCGAAACCAGTCCGGTGATTGCGTTCAACCGATTTGAGCCGGGTGGTGTGCGTTTTGGCACCGTGGGCATTCCGGCGCCGGGCGTGGAGGTGCGCATCGCCGAGCCCGACGAAGTAGGGGCTGGTGAAATACAGGTAAAAGGACTCAATGTAATGTTGGGATATTGGAATCAACCAGCAGAAACGGCAGCGCGTTTTACAGCAGATGGTTGGTTTAAAACCGGCGATTTGGGGCATTTTGAACACAAACGTTTTCTGAAAATAAGCGGCCGTATCAGTGAAGTTTTCAAAACCACCACCGGCAAATTTGTCGCCCCGGCTTTTGTGGAACAACAACTCAACCAGTCGCCGCTGATTAGCCAAAGTATTGCCCTGGGGCTCAACCAGCCTTTTGTAGCCGCCCTGCTTGTACCCGATTTTGCTGCGCTGGAACTTTGGTGCCAGGAAAACAAGGTGCATTGGACTTCCCCGCAATACATGGTGCTCAATCCCAAAGTAGAAAAGTTGTACCAACAAGTAATTGATCAAATTAACGCGGAAAGTCTCGGTACCGTAGACATGGTGCGCAAATTCCGCTTGCTACACGAGCCCTGGTCGGCCGAAAACGGGCTGCTTACGCCAACTTTAAAATTGCGGCGGGCGGTGTTGTTTAGGCAGTATCAGGATGAAATATCGGATTTGTATGCTCCTTAGCACGCAATACGCCTTTTTACTCCAAAATAACTTTACCCACCACCATTTTATCCGCCCCTTCCGGCAGCAGCCGAATATGATACAGGCCCGCCGGAAAGCCCGACAAATCAACCTGCTGGGCAGCAGTTTTCGTTTGTAACACACACTGTCCCAGGGCATTGTACACCGATACAAAAAACGACCCTTCCGCCGCCCCGCTCCAGGACACCACGCCCGAACTCGGATTTGGAAAAAATACCCGTTCCTCGTGCGCAGGTATGGGCGCATCCGTTGCCGTGGTAGTGACCCACACCGTTTTACATTTGGTATCCGAGCCATTGGCGTTGCTTACCGTGAGGCACACCGGGTAAGGCCCCGGCGTATCATACACATGCTGCGGATTGCGGTCGGTACTTGTGGCGCCATCGCCGAAGGTCCAGTACCATTGCGTGGGTTCGTACCAGGATACCGAGGTAAAATCCACCGTAAGCACCGCGGGCCGTTCGTACCGCCAGCCAGCCAGGGGAACATTGTTGATGCCCAGGGTATCGCAAGCCGAGCCATCGATGGGGCCCAGCCTGAAATTGGGGAAATGGGGAATGTTTTTATAAGCGTAATCAAAAGAAAAGGCCTTTTGCTGACCGGCACAGGCGATACCTGCCCGCTCCGGGTGGTTGATGCGGTTCATGCAGGTGGTGCCATTGCCAGGGCGGCTGTAAATGACACCGTCAGGGCCAAGTTCCATCCATAAAAAGTTGGAATTTAAAAAACAGTAATTCTCTGAATCATACTGTAAAACCAACTGCCGAGATGCTTCCAAATCTGGTGCCTGCATATCTATTTGATATATTTTCGAACTGCATCCCATATAAAGAAATCGTCCATCAGCAGACCAGGCAAGCCCGGCATAATTATTCACTTGTGTTCCATCCTGTATATGAGGTATTGAAACGGGATTTGACAAAATACCGGAACAACGGTCAAAATCGAACAGATGTAATCCGTTTTTGCAATCAAAACGGGCAAACTTAGAACCATCCGGGGAAAAACACATTTCACCTGCTGTTTCATAATGCAAACTATCGCCTATTATTTGCTCTTTTAAAGAAATACCTTTAATGCCTAAGGACGTTATAAAATATTTATTTGAATACAGTTTTGCTCCAATTATCCACCAATCACGCCCATTTGCGTGCTTGACAGCATGTAATCCATCACTGGAAATAGTATCCAACTTTAAAGTATCATTTTTTGAGATCATTTTTCCAAGTCCATTATTAAATTCTATATCAACTTCTGAGTGTAATAGTCCATAAATTAAAGCATAGCCGTCAATAATACTGATCGGATTGTGAAATAAATGATACCTGGATTTTAACATCGGATCTGGCAAAATCATGGTATTTTGTGGGAAATTATACCCTAGATTGTTTGTGCATCTTACATCATAAAGTTTTCCTGGATTTAATTCTTCGCTATTAGGAATTGTTTGGCCATCGAATTTTTCTATATAACATCCATTTGTATATATCAGTAAGTTTCCCAAAGAATCGCAGATAGAGGCATTTGAATCTAAAATTTCCATGGGCTTTTTTTTATATACTACTTCTAATGAATCATTAAAATAGAAA
>JBBAVI010000005.1:21706-99288 GCA_040397785.1 Saprospiraceae bacterium
TGTACGCCTTGCGTAACGATCTGAAGCACATACATTCCTTCGGGTACATTTTGTATATTCAAAAAGGCATTACTGCTTTGCTTTTCGAGTATCAATTGACCCAGTGCATTAATCAAACGAATAGTACAGATTTCGTTCCCAGCGAAAGGTGTCCAATTCAACTGCCCGGAAGCAGGGTTGGGGAATACTACAAAGTTGCTGGCTTCGGAGGAAAGTGCTTGTTCGGGGTTGTGCCGATCATTGGCATTTTGGCACAATTGGATGTCATCATATTGTACACCTGTGAAATGTTGCACCAGGGCGCGTGCTTCGTACACGGCATCGCCACCTGCCAGTGGACATTGATTTGCTACGGTTTGGAGCGTTGCAATTTCAGCATCCGTGATTTGATCCGTGGTCATCAAGTTGAACACGATATTATTGACGGTTTTGTGGTTGGTTGCTGGTTGCTGGTCGGGCGTTACGGCATTGTTGAGTTGCCGCAGGTTTTGTATTTGCAATTGGCGTGCTGTGCGTATAGCACTTACATAGTTCACATACTGATTTTGCTGATTTGCAAGCTGTTGTGCTTGTGCGTCGTATTGCTGATCGTTAATTTGGGCCCCACTTAATTTCAAGCTATCCAGTTCAAAAATACTGCGTGCCTGTTGTTGCAGGGTGGTACGGTAGGCATCTATATTGCTTGATTGGCTGGCGGATAAATCGTACAAGGCTGCACGTTGCTCAGCAATATAGGCGAGTTGTCCCACAGGCTGGTTGATATTGGCCGTTTTGAAGGCGGTGTACGCCGATGAATAGGCCTCCAGTGCAGGCTTTCGCAACAATCGACGATATAAGCGGTACTTTCCTTTCCACTTCGTTTCGGTATCGTATCCGTCGGTTGGCAAGGTATTGGAGACAATGGCCGCATCCAGTTCGGAGGGAAGATCGCCTTCCGAGCGCGTGGGGGGTATCAGGTTGCCTCCGGCGCATTGATCAATTCCACACATAAACGTGTTACCATTGGCCGGTAAATCTGTAAACCAAATTTCTGATGGGTCAACAATTGGATAATAATTCGAATTGGCGATGCCATCAACAATAAATTGAGAAAAAGGAATAATTGGCAGGCTCCCCTTATGCACGCCTCCAAAGTTCCCGTTATTTCCGCTGTATTGAGACAAATCCCATAAATTACCTTCATGCCTCTGAACGCCTATATACACATTGCTTTGGTTATCGTCACCGAGCCGCAGGCCTACGTTATGGGTATTGATCTGGTTGCCGGAAACAAACGAGAAGTCTGCCATGTCATAGAATTGCAGCCCAACTTCTGTGTTATCTATGCAATTGCACATCACAACATTGGTAAAGCCGCTTTCGCTGTATATCGCGGCGGATTTATTGAAACCGGCTCCGGTTATTTTGCTGGTGTAAATGCCCGTATTGGCGTGATCGGATGCCAAAATGCCTTTGAAGGCTAAGTTTGCATCGAGGTTTTCAATTTTATTGCCTTCTAAATAACCCCATTTGCCGCTCAGGTAAGCGATACCCGTTCCGCCATACATTTTAATCGGGTTGTTGGTTACGCGCCAGCCATATTTGCCCGTGCCCATTTCTTCAATTCGGATACCGGTTGAAGTGGTAGTACTAACGGCTGCATTTTCTACGGTGATCGAATTTTTGGAAATCATGCTTCCGGTGCGTAAGGGTTCATTGAAAAATGCTTCAATACCAGTGCGCGATGCATTGATGGTGTTGTTTTCCATCACAATATCGCGGTTTTGACTGTTTTCCCAAAGGATGCCTGTTTCTGCTTTTTCAATCGTTACTTTTTTAATACTACCAGCGTATCCGGTAAGGTTGATGGGCTTTTTGCAATTCGTGAAAGTCATGCTGGTCCAGGGTTCGTTAATACGCACAAAACTAACATTGCCCGGGCTGGCAAGTTTAATACCATATCCTAAGTTGGGATAAGGATTTCCAGTGCCATCAATATTCGTAAATACCATGTTGTGGAAATTGCCAGTAACGTTATTTCCAACAATACCATTGCAAAGTCCCGAAAAAGTGGCATTATTGCTGTTGCCGCCCCAAAGATTCAGGTTGTTGTAATTGTTGGCGTAAATTCCGCAATACCCTTTGTTCCCAACTGTTTCGGGCATGCCTGGATAGGCAATATTCAAAGTACCCGTGTTCGAAAAACGCACATTCGAAAAAGCCCCGAACTTCACACTGCCGGGTTCACCCATATCCAGGTTAAGGCCAATGTAATTGTTTTCAAAATCGCAATTTTTGAAGGCCAGTTTTGCATTGGGGGCAGCCTTTACGCCAAAGCGGCTGTTTTTGAAAAACACTTTTTGCGCCTTTAGTGAGCCGTTACCTTCCACATAAATACCATCCGATAGCTCGCTACAAACGCTTGTGAAAATTACATTTTCGGGTTTAAATCCTGCCCCGGGTGCTACTACAATTTTGGCACCTGGGCTTAGTTTGAATGTGTAAAAGAAATCATCATTTAATATTGAGCCATATTCTGTTAGCCCTTGGATCGTAAAAACAGGAGGAGTTGTTGAGTTTTCCTCCGGAATTAGTAAAATATTATCAACTAAAACACCCGAAAAAGATTGATTACCTCGGAGAATCCGATATTGTTTATTCGTCCATATTGCCGTACCGAGGATTGTCGAATTTACTACCCCACCAAGATTGTTATTACTTTCGTCACACAATACTCCATTGGCGCCATACGCATTTACGTAAACTTTATTTACAGTCCAGAGTTTACCTGCTTCAGGTGTGTATGTCCCAACTGCTCCTGGTGTAAACAAAAAACGTACATCTGTTTCGGTTGTATTTACATTCTGAATATCGAATGTAAAACGCCTAATGTAGTTACCTTGATCAAAGATACCAGCACTTGTTCCAACCAATGACCAATTAGATGGGATATCAACAGGTTCTGGAATTAAATCATTCGTTAAATCTTCTTGTGAAAACGCAATTGTTCCGAATGCTCCAACAAGAAACTCAATGGTCACGCGTCCAGTAACAGGGCAGTTAATCTGTGAATTTATCTTAACTGTACCTTCAATTAATAACCCACCTTCGCAAAGTGGGTCCAATTCAACACCGTTGCCATACGTAAGGGTGAAATTTCCTCCGATAAGGCAACATTTTTCAATTTGAGAAAAACCGCTTTGACTCAAAATGAAGAGTAAAAGAAAAAGTAGTGTGTTTTTTAATCGACTACTTGAATGTTTTGTTTTTTGAAAATGACTCATTTTTTAAATTGTTTTTGGTAAATGAACGTTGATCTTAATTTCGATATAAAATTCGGAACAATTCATCATTTTCAAATACCACGTTTTTTTAAAAGTCAGGTTTCCAATATATTGTTATTTAATGCAAAGCATTGGTTTTCAATAGGATAAATACAGGAAAAGTCAGAAGGCTACGTGTTTTTTGGGTTTAATCCTTCATATTTGCTTAACATAGAAGATTTTTTTATCACACTAAAAAAGGTCATAAAGGCTATTGTTTCCGCTAAACGCCATACCGTTCCCGCAAAATTTCCTCATGGTGCAACTGATGCCCCACAATCACCCAAAACATCGTCCGAACCGAAACCTGCCAATTGCTGGCGGTGCCCATCATTTTCGATTGTTCTTCGGTGCATTGGCTCGCCAAAAACAGGGTGTTATCGCGCACGGCCTTCCATTCTTTGAGCAAATCCTTGATGCTGCGCTGTGAAACATCGGCGTGTTCCATCCAGAAATCCTGATTAAAACCGGGCTGTGGCGCTTTGTCGCCCCGCATAAACCACAATGCCCGAAACGCGAACACCCGCTCGGTATCAATCATATGGATCAACATTTCCTTGATGCTCCATTTACCTTCCGCATAGCGATAATCGCCCATTTCTTCCGGCAATTTCAGCAGTTGAGCCTGTAATTCCTTGAATGTTTTTTTCAACAAACCAGTTAAACTGCCCCGGGCGGGCAATTTGCGCAGGTAGTTTTCATGAAAAGGGGCGTATTCGCCTTTTTTAGGTCGTTTCATATACGATCATTCGAAAAGATACTAAGATTTGGTTGAGTCGGCCAATTTTTGCACGTCTTTCCCAATGTCTTTGCGGAAAAATTTGCCTTCAAATTGCACCAATCGGGCGTTGCGATTCGATTTTTTCAAGGCAGCCGCGAGGTCTTTACCAAAACTGGTGATCGCCAGTACGCGTCCACCGTCGGTCACCACCGCGCCACCTGCGTTTCGCATACCCGCGTGAAAGGCCAAACTGCCTTTTATTTTATCCAAACCTGTAATTGGTTTTCCTTTCGTGTAACCGCCTGGATAGCCGCCGCTGACCAAAAACACCGTGGTAGCCGCCCGTTTGTCGGCCCGAATTTTCACCCGGCCCAGTGTGCCTTGCGCGCAATTTTGCAAAGCCATCACGAGGTCGGTTTTCAAGCGGGGCAACACCACTTCCGTTTCCGGATCGCCCATGCGGCAGTTGTATTCGATCACGTATGGCTCGTTGTTGACGCTAATCAAGCCAAAAAAGACAAAGCCGGTGTAGGGGATTTTTTCCTTGTGCAGCCCTTTAATGGTGGGTTTGATAATCTGCTGCTCCACTTTTTGCCACATAGCATCGTCTACAAAAGCCACGGGGCTCACGGCACCCATGCCGCCTGTATTTGGGCCTTTATCGTGGTCAAAAATGCGTTTGTAATCTTTGGCTTCTGGCAAAATCACGTAATTTTTGCCGTCGGTCAGGGCAAAAACGCTGAATTCGATGCCATCCAGAAATGCTTCCACCACTACACGATCGCCCGCTGCGCCAAATTTTCCACCGAGCATTTCGCGCAATTCGGCTTCTGCCTCGGCATGGGATTGACAAATAACCACGCCTTTTCCGGCGGCCAAACCATCGGCTTTAAGCACCACGGGCAGCGGATGTTGGGCCAAATAAGCCAATCCTTCGGCCAATTGGTCGGCGGTAAATTCGCGGTAAGCAGCGGTGGGTACCTTATGTCGGTGCATGAATTGTTTTGCCCAGGCTTTGCTGCCTTCCAGCACCGCACCGGCTTTGGATGGGCCAATCAGCGGGACCGCCCGGAGTTGTGCATCGGCCTGAAAATAGTCCCAAATGCCGCGGACGAGGGGCTCTTCGGGACCAACCACGACCATACCGATTTGGTGGGCAAGTACAAATTGGCCAACGGCTTCAAAATCGAGGGGATTGAGGGCCACATTTTCACCAAGTGCAGCAGTACCCGAATTACCAGGTGCGATAAATAATTTGGTGCAACGTTTGCTTTGCGTCAATTTCCAGGCAAATGCGTGTTCGCGGCCGCCAGCGCCAAGGAGCAGAATATGCATATCAGAATATCGTAAAAGAAGAAATGGAGCGTAAAGATAGGGCGTAAACCCAACACTAGTACACCCCAATAGACAACATGACCAGCGTACAGCCTTCTACCACGGTGATGTTTTGTTGTTGGGCGAGGGCTTCCAGTTCGGGGTTTTCGGTGCCCGGATTGAAGATGATCCGTTTGGGTTGCAAAGAAAGCAGGTAGTCATAATATGCTTTTTGGTGGTCTGGACCTACGTATAAACTAATGGTGTCGAGGTCGGCAACGGCAGGCATACCTTGCTGAATCGGAATCCCTTCAATTTCGCCTGCTCGAATTCCAACCGGAACCACTTCATGCCCATGGTGGAGCAAACGTTGCACCGCGCGGAAGGCGTATCGCTCGGGATTGGTAGTAGCGCCTAGCACAAGGGTCTTTTTCATGGCGGTGTATAATAAGGTGTTTTTAAAATTAGGAACGTGTTATGGAACAGTAATTTAGCGCAAAAGTTACAGCGATGCCAATTAAATTGGCCGTTTCTGCTACATTTGCTTTATTTTTTAAACGCATTGATTTGCTTGAATTGATATGATATTAACGGATAAGAAAATCCTGGAGGCGATTGCTTCCGGTGCGATCGTGATTGAGCCTTTTGATCGGAGTTGCCTGGGTACCAACTCCTACGATGTGCATTTGGGTAAATATTTGGCGGTGTACAAGGATCGGGTGCTGGATGCCAAGAAGCACAACCAGATTGACACTTTTGAGATGGATGAAACCGGTTTTGTGTTGCAACCGGGTACCTTATACCTGGGCGTCACCGAAGAATACACCGAAACCCACAATTCCGTGCCTTTTTTAGAAGGTAAAAGCAGCATTGGGCGCCTGGGCATTGATATTCACGCCACTGCGGGAAAAGGCGATGTTGGGTTTTCCAATACCTGGACCCTCGAAATATCCTGCACTCAGCCCGTGCGTGTGTATCCGGGCATGCCTATTGGTCAGTTGATTTATTTTTTGATTGATGGTGAGGTGGAAAATTATTACAACAAAAAGCAGAATGCGAAATACAACGAACGGACCGACAAGCCCGTAGAAAGCATGATGTGGAAGAATTTTTGAACTTGATTTTCAAATTGTTATATGAAGCACTTAACTCGATTGCCCATTTTTTGTCTAGTAATAGGCCTACTTTGTGTTGCTGCATGCCAACAGCCAAGCAAGGATTACCAGCAAAAAGCCGAAAATGCAGCATTTTTACATGCGGGTGTAAAACGAATTACCGATATTATTCGGCATGATATTTTTGCGCCGCCCATCTCGGCACGCATTTATGCCTATGCCTCCGTGGCGGGATATGAAGCCCTGGTGCCGGGTTCTTCAGGTTATCAAAGCTTGGCAGGACAGATCAACGGACTTACGCCTTGTCCAAAACCAGAGGCCGGAAAAATATACTGTTTTCCCTTGGCCAGCGCAAATGCCCTGCTTACGGTGGGCAAACAACTGGTATTTTCGGAAGGGGATATGCAGGATTTGAAAGAGGAGATTTTTGACGATTTCAAAGCCATGAACATGCCCTATGATGTGTACGAACGCTCAATGGCCTTTGGCGACCAGATTGCCAAACACATCCTCACTTGGTCAAAATCCGATAATTACGCCCAAACCCGCAGCGCCCCTAAATTTACCATAGAAACAAAAAATCCTGTACGGTGGCGTCCAACCCCACCCATGTACGCCGATGCACTGGAGCCACACTGGGCCGAAATCCGACCTTGGGTAATTGATTCATCCACCCAGTTTAAAGCCGATCCACCCGTCGAATTTAGCACGAAAAAAGGTTCAGATTTTTATAAGCAAGCCTACGAGGTCTTTGAAATTGGCAAAAACCTGACGGAGGAGCAAACGGCAACCGCCTGGTATTGGGATGACAATCCATTTGCGATGGAAGTACAAGGTCACCTTTCTTTTGCGCGTAAAAAAATCAGTCCTGGCGGCCACTGGATGAACATCGCCGCCGTGGCTTGTCGTACATCGAATGCCGATATGATGAAATCGGCAGAAACGTATGTAAAGGTTGCCTGTGCGTTGGCCGATGCGTTTATTGTATGCTGGGGCGAGAAGTACCGCACCAATTTGATTCGTCCAGAGTCGTACATCAACCAATACATTGACCAGGAGTGGCAGCCTTTGATTCAAACGCCGCCATTTCCAGAACACACCAGCGGACACAGCACCATTTCATCGGCAGCCGCGTCGGTTTTGGAGGGTTTGTATGGTACCAGCTTTGCATTTACCGACAGCACCGAAACTGAATTTGGCCTGCCCGCGCGCAGTTTTGAGTCATTCCGATCTGCAGCGAATGAAGTAGGCAAAAGCCGTTTGCTGGGTGGAATTCACTACCGTCGCGGCAATGAAGCGGGCTTGAAATGTGGTGAAGAAATCGGCAATTATGTGTCCAAACGCATTAAAACAAAACAATAGATAACAGACAAAAAACAAGCCCGGACCGCGTTCGGAAAGTTTATTTGTCCCTTACAAACAGCCGTGCTGCCTGATCGGGTGGCACGGCTGTTGTTATTAAAAAATGTAGCATTCATAGCCATAAAATGTAGTTTTTACAATAGTACAAACTGACTAAAATAGGTCAAAATAAAAAGTAAACTACCCGACATACAGGGGTTTTTCTGCAAAAATTAACAAAAAACGCCCAATTTAGCGGGTAAAAAGGGGTAACTTTGTCACGCATAAGATCGTCTTTACTTGGCAATTTTTCTAACCGAACAACCGGTCTTTTCTAGGCTTGGTTTTGAAAAACTTGACCATTTTTTTAATCGTCAAAATTTCACTTTAACCGATTACCTAACAAAAGATTTGCTTCCTATGGGACAAACACTTACTTCACTCAAAAACCGTTTAACCTTCTTAAGCATTGCACTTGCTGTGTTTTGCTTTTTGCCTGCATACGCGCAGGTGTCGGTGACTGTAACCGGCACAAACGTTTCCTGCTTTGGTGGAAACAACGGAACTGCAACAGCCATTGGTTCGGGCGGATGGGCTCCTTACACCTACCTGTGGTCTAATGGTGCCACAACCCAAACCGTTTCGGGGCTTATTGCCGGAACGTATCAGGTAACCGCGACCGACATTGATCTGGGTTATGCAGTGGGTTCAATCACCATTACGCAACCACCCGCCTTGGGTGTTACTGTATACGGTGAAAGCCAGATTTGCGGCATCGTACCCGATGGTAAAGCAACCGCTGTGCCTTTTGGCGGCACCCAACCTTACACGTACAATTGGAGCAATGGCGGCACGGGCGCCCAAATTATCGGACTCGCCAGCGGCACCTACACCGTTACGGTAACCGACGCAAAGGGATGTACGACCACTGGTTCGGCTACTGTTTATTTCTGGAATGAAGGCGTTTGGATTATGGACTCCACCGTGCAGATTAAATGCTTCGGCGACAACAATGGCTTTACCAAAGTAACCGGTATGTCGGGCACACCGCCTTACTCCTACCAATGGAGCGCCAATGCGGGCGGTTCAACCTCTAACGTATTGAACAACCTGGCACCTGGCACCTACACCGTAACCGTTACAGATGCCAATGGATGTTCTAATTCGCACATCGTTACCATTTTTCAGCCGCCCGCCCTCATTGTTTCGGCGACCACCACCAGTGGTACCTGCGGATTGGCTGGTTCGGCGACCGTCACCGCTTCGGCTGGCACACCGCCCTATACGTTTACCTGGAGCAATGGTTCCAATAACACAACCATTGTGGTGCCAGCCGGTACCTACACGGTCACAGTAAAAGACGCGAATAATTGCAGTAAACAGGTTTCTGCGACGATCACCGTGAGCAATAATCCCTTGTCGATTACGACTGCCATATTGAGCAGTGCGGGTTGTACCGTGGGAGGTAGTGCATCTGCTACCGTTATTGGTGGAACCGGACCGTATACTTATACCTGGAGTACTGCACCTACGCAAACGACTTCAACCGCCACCAATTTGCCGGCCGGTAGTTACACCGTAACCGTGGTTGATATTGCGACGGGCTGTACCGGTACCGCAACCGCTGTTGTACCATCGGCGCCTACCCTTGTTGCAACCGCAACCGTGATTTCAAATGCTACTTGTTTGTCGGGCGGCAGTGCAACGGTAACCGTAACAGGTGGCACGCCTCCTTACACCTATATATGGGATAACAATGCAGCCCTCAATACCCAAACCGTAACAGGCTTAGGTGCAGGTCCGCACACGGTAAAAGTGACGGATTCAAAAGGTTGTATTGCCACAAGTGCTGTAACCATTGGCCAAAACCAAGGCCCAAGTGTTACCATCAATATTCAGAACAACGCCACTTGCGTAACAGGTGGTACTGCAACAGCAGTTGCTACAGGCGGTGCAGGCAACTACACCTACCTGTGGAGTGCCAATGCCAATAACAAAACAACCGCAACGGTAACCGGCCTGCTCGCAGGTACATACACCGTAACTGTAACAGATGCAGGCGGCTGTGCAGCATCCGCAACGGCGACGATTACGCAAACGGGAACCCCGAACGTAGTCGTATCCGGCAGTGCGCCAGCAGGTTGTACCACAGGTGGTTCCGCAACAGCGGGCGTATCCGGTGGTACCGGCCCTTACACTTATAAATGGAGCAATCCTTCCATGACGACCACGGCTACCGTAACCAACCTACAGCCAGGTACGTACACCGTGACGGTAACTGACGCAAATGGTTGTACCAATACGGCTTCCGTCAGTATAGCATCGGCCATATTGCCGACCGTTGTTATTACGGCTTCTTCTAATGCAAAATGTGACCAGCCTGGCGGCGCAACCGCGGTTGCTTCAGGCGGTGCAGGTGCCTATACCTTCTTGTGGGACAATGGTGAAATTACGGCAACTGCCGTAAACCTATTCGCAGGACCCCATTCCGTTACCGTTACAGACGCCAATGGTTGTAAAGCTTCTGCCAGTGTGAGCATCGGTTCTACCAACAATGGCATCAAAATTGGTGACTACGTTTGGTACGACAACGACCAAAATGGCTTCCAGGATCCACTCGAAACTTCCGGTGTTCCAAGCATTACCGTAAAATTGATTAAAGCCGGTGTAGATGGATTGTTTAACACGCCCGACGACGTAACCGTATCTACTACAATCACCAATGCCAGCGGTTTTTACAATTTCAATTGTGTAACACCCGGCACATACATCCTTACCTTCACCGGTATCCCAAGTGGTTTCCAGTGGACGGGCAAGGACAAAGTAAACAACGACTGTAAGGACAGCGACGTAAAAGCCAACGGACAAACAGAACCATTCACGGTGTTGGTTGGTCAGGCGGATAATTTCTGCTATGATGCAGGTATTCATCAGTTTTGCGTCAATGTGATGTTCGCAGGGGTTGTTTGTTGCGATCAGGTGATTTGTGAAGGCGAAACGCCCGCACCATTCTATGCAGTACAAGCGCCATCAGGTGGCACAGGTGCCATTCAATACCAGTGGTTACAATTGGTGGAAATGGGTCCAGGCGGTCCACAATGGGTTGGTATTCCAGGTGCAAACAGTGCTACCTACCAACCTGGTCCATTGTTCGAAACGGCTTACTTCATGCGCTGTGCACGTCGGGAAGGTTGTTTGACGTTCCTGGAATCGAATGTGGTAAAAGTAACGGTTAAACAAGCGGGTTCGCCTGGCTGTGAATCCTTTATCACCGATATGGTTGTACTTCCAACAGGCCTCAATCAGGTAGAAGTACGTTGGACGGCCCTGCCAGAAGCAACACAATACCTGTACACCCTGGAGCATTCTACCAACGAAGCAGAATGGAACACCGTTTCTACCGTGATGGGTAAGCAAGATCCTGCTGCACCAAACACGTATTCGGCGATTGACCAGACTCCGACAAATGGCCGCAATTTCTATCGTGTCAAACGTTCCAGCCTCAACGGTGTAAGCGGTTATTCAGCCACCCGCTCCATCGATATGCAAATTTCCGCTACTGAATCCGTTGCAATTTATCCAAATCCGGCCTCCGACCTTCTGTTCGTACGCAACGCCATTCAATACGATGCTGATATAACCATTACTGTTTCTTCAACCAAAGGTGATGTTGTTCACACCAGCATTATTCCGCAGGGCGCTGTTCAGCAACTTGAAATTCCGATGAATAATCTCGCACAAGGTATCTACCTGGTACGGATCAATTTCGGCAACGGCACCACCCGAACCTTGAAGATTACGAAGTTCTAATACCACCTTTTATGTAAGATTTTTACATAAGGATAGATATAACCAACGCCGGTCTGAACGCAGACCGGCGTTTTTCGTTTATTACAGTTACATTCAGCCATTCTTATCTTTGTGCTGTCTTTTTGTCGGGTATCGGCATACTGTACCTGTCAAATTGCAGCGTTTATTGGCATGGCAGGTTATTTGCCTGAATGGAATTGTTAAATGCAGTGTAGTTTTTGCTGTCAGATTGACATAATTAGATTTTTAATTGCATATATTTCAGCAAATTTGAATGTTTGCAGTTTATGCTCGTTTTGATTCGGGTGAGCAACTTTTAATTTGAAAAAAGCCGCTGTCCCGTAAAATTGAACCTTTCGTATGCGTATGTTTGAAAATTGGATGTTGAGTCAGCAGTCAGACGAAGAGCCTGATTTCGTACCGCTTTTTTCCTTGGAAGAAGACGATGAGGCGAAAATTGACGAGGTGTTTCCGGATACCTTGCCTATTTTGCCTTTAAAAAATACGGTATTGTTTCCCGGCATCGTGACGCCGATCACGGTAGGACGGGATAAAAGTATTCGCGCTGTTCAAAAAGCGTATGAAGACAATCGCTACATCGGCGTATTGTCACAAAAAGATATGAAAATAGAGGCGCCCGCGTCGCGCGATCTTTTTCGGGTTGGCACCATCGCCCGCATTTTGAAATTATTGAAAATGCCCGATGGCTCTACAACGGCTATTTTACAGGGTCGCAAGCGTTTTCACCTGGATGAAATGCTCACCGAAGATCCATACATGCTGGGTAAAATCAGCACCATGGACTATGAACAACCCAAAAACAAACTCGAATTTCGGGCTATGATTAGCAGTGTGCGGGATGCCGCCAAGCAAATCATAGAACTTTCACCCCAAATTCCGTCTGAAGCGGTTGTCATGTTGAAAAACATCAACAATGATAATTTTCTGCTCAATTTTATCGCCTCCAACCTGGGTATTAAAGTAGAGGAAAAACAAGGGCTGTTGGAGTTGAACAACCTGAAAGACAAAGCCAGCAATATTCTGCAATATATGGACTCCGAACTCCAATTGCTGGAGTTGAAAGACCAAATTGAGTCGAAAGTACGCACCGATATTGAAAAACAGCAGCGCGATTACTTCCTAAGCCAACAACTAAAAACCATTCAGGAAGAACTGGGCCAAAACCCGCAGGAAGAAGAAATAAACGACCTGATTCGTAAAGCCACCAAAAAGAAATGGCCCAAAAACGTACAGGATGTGTTTGCCCGTGAAATCAACAAACTCCGCCGCGTAAATCCGCAGGTGGCTGAATACGCCATCGGCCTCAATTACCTGGAAACGCTGCTGGAACTTCCTTGGATGGATTTTACAAAAGACAATTTTGACCTCAAAAAGGTGAAAGATGTGCTCGATAAAGAGCATTATGGCCTCGGTAAGGTAAAAGAGCGTATCCTCGAACACTTGGCTGTGCTCAAATTAAAAGGCGACATGAAAGCGCCCATCCTCTGTCTCGTAGGCCCTCCAGGGGTGGGTAAAACATCGCTAGGCAACAGCATCGCTAAGGCCCTTAAGCGCAAATACATCCGCATGAGCCTGGGTGGCTTGCATGATGAAGCCGAAATACGCGGACACCGCAAAACCTACATTGGTGCCATGCCAGGCCGCATTGTGCAATCGCTTAAAAAGACCAAATCTGGCAACCCCGTGTTTATCTTAGACGAAATTGACAAGGTGGGCAAGGACTTCCGCGGTGATCCGTCGTCGGCATTGCTTGAGGTGCTGGACCCTGAACAAAATACCAATTTTTACGATAATTACCTCGAATTGGAGGTCGATTTGTCAAAAGTGCTTTTCATTGCAACGGCCAATTCTTTGAGCACCATTCAACCCGCCCTGCTCGATCGGATGGAAATTATTGAAATATCCGGGTATTCGCTGGAGGAAAAGGTGGAAATTGCCAAAAGGCACCTCATTCCAAACCAACGCAAAGAACACGGACTGAAGCCCAACCAGGTTAAAATAACAGACAAGGCCCTTTTGCGTATGGTGCAAAGCTATACTGCCGAAAGTGGCGTGCGCAGCCTGAACCGCGAAGTTGGATCCGTCATGCGCCATGCTGCCAAAAATGTGGCCATGGAATCGGTCTATGAAGTAACCGTAAAACCCGAACATCTGGCGAAAATATTAGGCCCAACCAAATATGATGCTGAAGTGTACCAGGAACAACAAGCACCCGGGGTGGCGATCGGCCTCGCCTGGACCGCTGTTGGCGGCGAAATTTTGTTTATCGAAGTCAGCCTAAATAAAGGCAGCGGACGCCTGCAACTGACCGGCAACCTGGGTGATGTGATGAAAGAAAGCGCAAGCACCGCGCTGAGCTACATCAAAGCCCACGCCGACCAATTGGGCATCGATCCGGAAATATTTGATAAAACCGACATTCACGTGCACATCCCCGAAGGCGCAATCCCCAAAGATGGCCCCTCGGCAGGTATTACGATGCTAACTGCGATGAGCTCGGCCATTACGAAATTGCCCTTGAAACCTTATTTAGCCATGACGGGCGAAATTACCCTGCGCGGCAAAGTGTTGCCCGTGGGCGGTATTAAGGAGAAAATACTTGCCGCAAAACGCGCCGGTATTAAAGCGGTAATTTTGTGCAAAGACAATGAAAAACACGTCGGCGAAATAGAACCCGAGTACATTCAAGGTCTAACTTTTCATTATGTAAATACCATGAATGAAGTACTTGAACATGCACTCGGGATGGCGTTCGCCCAAATCGCTGTAAATGGGGTAACGGTACCTAAAAAAACAAAAAAAGCGGCTATGAAAATGTAGTAGCGGCTAAATCCCGGATACAAATGAGAACGCGAATTGCTTTTATCTGTTTTTTTACGTTGTTATACAGCGCACTGTTTTGTCAAAATGCCAATCAAACGCAACTCTGGGGCCGTTGGGAAGTAATTTCCTATGCCGAAGAAGGGGTGCAGGTTGACAAAAAACAGCCCGCCCGCCCGCAGGCAATTGCCGTGTACAACGCCATCAAGCAACAAAGGGCACAACAGTGGTATGGCTATACCGAATATGGTGCATACAACCGCCGCGAAAACCGCGCGTTTGAAAATTGGCAGCAACTGGATAGCACCCTGGAAGTATTGCGCCTGACTAAAGCGATCGAAACACCCTATTTTGTGGTGTTTTTTCAGGATAGCACCCTGTCGCATTATAATAAGAACTTAGCAAGCGGTCAGGTATTGTTTCCGCAGGCGCAACATTATTCCTTTGTACCGGCAAGTATGAGCCTGGATATTGTTCCTGCCATTGGGCCTTCCTATTTTGGGAAATCAGACCTTCAAGTGCTGGAATTGAGTGCTACCCGACTTGTCCTGTATTTGCCAGAAACCGCCGAGCGGGTAGTCTTGGAAAAAACGGCATACATCCTGCCATAAAGACCGATATGTTTGCATACTTAAAAGGTGAATTGACGTACAAAAGCCCGGCGCTGATCGTGGTAGATGTGCAAGGCGTTGGCTATCAGGTACATATTCCTTTGAGTACCTTCAGCGCCATTCAAAACCTGGAACGCGCTACCATTTATACCCACCTGATCATTCGGGAGGATGCGCATACTTTGTACGGATTTAGCACCCAGGCCGAACGCAGTTTGTTTGTACAACTTATTGGCGTGACGGGCGTGGGCGCTACTACGGCACAATTGATCATGTCCTCGATGAATGTAGACGAAATTCGCGCTGCCATCATCGGGGAGCAAGTGCATTTGTTGCAACAGGTGAAAGGCATTGGCGCCAAAACAGCCAAGCAAATTATCCTGGATCTGAAATCAAAAATGCTCAAAGATGCCCCCGACGGCCCCGTATTATTGCCTACCGCCTCGAATGCATTTCGGGAGGAGGCTTTGTCGGCATTGTTGGCCTTAGGCTTCAACCGGATCGCCGTGCAAAAAGCACTCAATGCCTTGGTACAAGAACATCCGAATGTTTCTAAAGTGGAAGAATTGATCAAGCTGGCCCTCAAAGCCTTGTCATCCTGATCCTAAAATTATTTTGACATTTTTTGTTTTAAAAATAAAAAATGTTTTATTTTTGTCGCAAGAAAATCACCGTTTTGCTTTAAAGCCAACTTTGTTGTATGAAATTGCTTAAAATCCTGTTATATATCGCGTTGTCGCTCACCGCGCTTGTTTGTGTACTTGGTCTTTTTGCCAAACATGACTACCATATTGAGCGCAGCATCGAAATTGATGCCCCCCACGCGGTGGTGATGGAACAAGTTCAGTTGTTTAAAAACTTTGCCAAATGGTCGCCCTGGAACAGTTTAGATCCTAATATGAAGGAAACTTTTGAGGGTACGGATGGGCAACCAGGCGCGGTGTACAAATGGGAAGGCAATAATGATGTTGGCATTGGGCAGCAAACCATCAAAATGGCAAGTGCCGATCGGGTGGATATTGAAGTGAAATTTAAGGAGCCCTGGGAAACAACCGTACCTACTTTTTTTAAATTGGAACCTGCGGGCAACAACATCAAAGTAAGTTGGGCCATTGATTTACATATCGGATTTCCGTGGAACGGCATGGCAATGTTTACTGATGTAAATACCGGTGTTGGTAAAGATTACGAGCGGGGTTTGAATAACCTGAAAAAAGTATGTGAAGATATTGCCCATCCCAAATACCGTGGTTACGCCATTGAAGAACAGCCGTCGGAGGAACAGTATTTTGTAGGCATTCGCCGGACCATCAAACAGGAAGATGTGGCGGCTTTTTATGCCGAAGTTTTTCCAAAATTGCTTGCTGCGGCGCAAAAAAGCGGTGTTCAGATTACCGGAGCACCTAGCAGCCTGACCTATCTTTGGGATGATTCTACCAAAACCGCAGATATTGCCGCCGTATTTCCAATTGCCAAGGCACAAAAAATTGATACTTTTTCCTTGTTTACCATCCAGGCGGGCAACCGTTTGTTGCTTGATTACTATGGTCATTACGATAGTATTGATGTTGCGCACCTGGCCATGGAAGACTATATGAAATTGAAAAGCTTAGACCTAACACCGCCCTGTATCGAACAATATGTTACAGATCCGGCCTCAGAACCAGATACCAGTAAATGGCTGACAAAACTGAACTATTTCGTAAAACCGAAGGAGCCAACACTGTTGCCAGCGCCTAAAAAGTAAAGTGGGTTAGTCGAGTACCCCTTTGCGTTTGGTTTTAAAAAAATGTACACCAGCACCAAAAACCCAGCCTTCTTTGCCCGATTTGGTGCGCACTTTGACCCAGTAGTCCGTCACTTTTTCCTGGCCGAGGCTAATTTCTTCCTGTTTTTCACTTTTTTTATTCAGGAAGTAAACAGGCTCATACAAGGCGAGTTTGGTGACCAATTCGCCTTTTAGTCCGGGTGTTTTGCGCATTTTTAGTCCGTCAATAGACACATAGAGCGTTGTGTAATTGGGGCTTGTACTTTGGGGCGCTGTTGCGGTTGACGGGGGTGTTTTTGTGATCAAATTAGGCATATCGCCTGGCGATTTTGGGGCAGCACCTACCGCACCAGATGGCGGCGGCGGTGGCGGTAGGGTGGCCGATTTTGTGGCAGTGCTTGGGCTGGGCGCTGTTTGAGTGGGGCTACTAATTGGGGCTACTTTTACAGAGTCCTTTTTGCTTGGGCGTTCTTCCTTGTCGTCATCGGCAAAGCGGCTGCGCCGTTCAATATTTGTTTTTTGGGCACTGCATTTGGAAATTGCCCAAACAGCAACGACGCCAAAAAAAGCCAGTACCATCAAGGATTCAATTTTTGGTATTTTCATTTGTGCTTTTGTTTCGAAGCAAAATTAATAGAATTCGATCATTATACGCTTGTCTTCGTGCCAATTGAAATTGAACGTAGGCACATTGGCCAGTAATTCACCGATCATTTTAAAAAATGCCCGATAGCCTACTCCATCAGATCGCCTTGAGTTTGGTTCCACAAGTGGGAGCCGTTACCGCCAAAACCCTGGTGCAATACTGTGGCAGTGCCGAGGCGGTATTTCAATCCAGTCGCTCCGCCTTGTTAAAGATTCCGGGTATTGGTGCCGTGGTGGCCGATCAAATTAAAAATGAACTTCCCCTGCGCCGCGCCGAACGCGAAGGCGCATTTTTGGAAGCCAACGGGATAAACGCGGTGTTTTTTACCGATCCGGCTTACCCGTTTCGTTTAAAAC
Organism: Saprospiraceae bacterium; assembly: GCA_040397785.1. Taxonomy (GTDB): domain Bacteria; phylum Bacteroidota; class Bacteroidia; order Chitinophagales; family Saprospiraceae; genus M3007. The sequence continues at coordinate 39,532 of JBBAVI010000005.1, forward strand.
AATGCTATGATTGCCCAGCCATCCTTTTTTTCAAAGGCACAACACTCGATTTGCTTAATGCCGATCGGATGGTGGGCATTGTAGGCACGCGACAACCGACCGAACTGGGCAAGGCCTTGTGCGAAGAGTTTGTAGAAGGATTAATGGCTTACAATGTCGTGGTAGTAAGCGGCCTGGCTTATGGCGTGGATGTAACGGCGCATCGAAAAGCGAGTAGCCTGGGTGTGCCTAATATTGGGGTACTGGGCCATGGATTGGGCAGTATTTACCCTTCCGAACACCGGCAGGTAGCGGCAAAAATGCTAGAGCATGGCGGCTTGCTGAGTGAGTATATTTCGGAGGTAAAGCCCGATCGGGAACATTTTCCCATGCGCAACCGCATCATTGCAGGCATGGTGGATGCCTTGTTGGTCGTAGAAACGGCTGCTTCGGGCGGCTCCATGATTACGGCCGATTTGGCCCGGCAATATGCACGCGATATTTTTGCCATACCAGGCAGGGTGCGCGATGCTAAAAGTGCTGGCTGTAATTATTTGATCAAAAATGATGTTGCACGCCTGGTGGAATCTGCTGAAGAAATTGCCCTTTCTATGCGCTGGGATGATACCAACACGGTAGCAAGGGGTGTTCAAACCGCGTTGTTGCTGGATTTACCCCCCACCGAACAACTCGTTTTAGGTATCGTACAGGCGCAACCTGAAATTGCCATCGATGCGCTGGTGCGGGCCACTGAGCTGCCATCCGGCGTAGTGGCAAATGCCATTTTAAACCTGGAGTTTAAAGGCATTATTCGAACCTTACCGGGCAAACGGTATATCATTTGTGGTTAAATCATCGCTAACGGCTACATGGAAAAGAAAAACGAACCTTATATCCGCGGACGTGGAGCACAAATAAACCCAAATTCGCCGTACGAAAAAATAGTGCGCGACCAAGCCCCGATTGATTGGGCGCTGACCCTGGATGAATGGGAAACCTCCGATTTGAAGACTGCTTACCTTGAAACACACCCTAAAACGATTCTGAACAAGGTAGAAAGCCCTGATTTGCCAATGGAATGGAGCCTCAATCCGTACCAGGGTTGCGAACACGGCTGCGTATATTGTTATGCCCGCAACACGCACCCATATTGGGGATACAGTGCGGGGGTAGATTTTGAGCAAAAAATATTAATCAAACGCAATGCCCCCCAACTCCTCGAAGCAGCCCTGAAAAAGAAAACCTGGAAGGCGTCAACCATTATGATAGCAGGCAATACCGATGCGTACCAACCTGCGGAGCGCAAATTTGGCATTACCCGCGCCTGCCTGGAAGTATGCTGGAAATACCGGCATCCGGTAGGCTTGATTACGAAAAACAGCCTGATTTTGCGGGATTTGGATTTGTTAAAGCAGTTGGCAAGCGAAAACCTGCTGCAAGTGGCCATCAGTGTAACCACCTTAGATGATACACTCCGTCAGTTTTTAGAGCCGCGTACCGCTTCGGTTAAACAACGCCTGAATACCATCGAAACCTTGAGTAATAACGGCATTCCGGTGTTTGTGATGATGGCACCGATTATTCCAGGCTTGAATGAACACGAAATTTTCGCCCTGGCCGAAGCGGTTGCCCAAAAAGGCGCATGTGGCATCGGGTATACCATGGTGCGATTGAACGGCGATGTTGCCCTGATTTTTGAAGACTGGATCCGGAAAAACATGCCCGACCGGGCAGAAAAGGTGCTAAATAAAATCCGGGAAACCCATGGCGGTCAATTATCGGACTCGCGCCCGGGCGTACGCATGCGGGGCGAGGGGAAAATTGCCGAAATCATACGCGATCAGTTTAAATTAGCCAAGCTGCGGTTTTTTAAAGACCGCAGCCTGCCTAAAATAAATTTCGATTTGCACGAACAGTACAAAACGCCTCAATTGCGCTTGTTTTAAACCACGATTTAAGTGGATTTGAAGGAAGGATGGATAAAAAAATGATTTTCAATCGATTAGAATCCAGCCGCTTGCTAACCACTTAGCGTTGGTTATAAACGCCTAGTTTTTTACAATTTTTCTCAAAATAAGGCCCTGCTCCAACTTGATATGGAGGAAATAGTTCCCCGCTGGCAAGGCATTTAACTCCAGCATTTTACTGAAATTTTGTCCCTGCATCGTTTGCATAAAAATCTGGCGGTTGTTTGAATCGGTTAGCCAAAACTGTATGTGCTCCGATTTTTTCAAATCCAGTTTCAGGTTTACCAGGCCGCTGCTTGGATTCGGGGCCAGCACAAAATGCTCCACAGAGGCCGGGAGTTTCACCGATACTACATCTACCTGCAAACCATCCGTATAACTGCACCCGGCAGTCGTATTTACCACACATTCGTATAAACCGGAAACCTCGGGCACATACAGCGCTGTGGTGGCACCCGGGATCGGAATACCGTTCAATAGCCATTGATAAGACACATAGCCCGCTTGCGCCAAAAGGGTATCGTTGAGTTGAAATACAAAAGGCAAATTGATCACTTCCTGCTTCACCTGCAACAAATCTGCCGCCGCCGTACCACACACGCCCGTCGCCTCGAAATAATAAAAACCGCCCTCGAGTACCGTCAATTTATGGTCCGTCGCATTCAAAATTGCACCGCCAGCCACTGTAAACCATTGAATTGTATAGTCTTGTGGCACATTTAATGCCTCCAAAATATTAGCATCGGCGGAACAAAGTACCGAATCTCCCAACAACTGAACAACGGGCAAACTACTAAAATTGACTGCAGTAATACCGGATTCCTCCGAATTGCAGCCCAACGCTGTGTAAGCTGAAGTATAATTGCCCGCCACTGTGGTTGCATACTGTTGGGTGGTGGCGCTGTCCAGCAAATTTCCGTTGAAATACCATTGATAACCATATCCTGCCGGAGCAAGGCTGGCTTCCAGTAAAACGGTATCGCCCAGGCAATATACCGGAGCGCCCGCAACAACACTGACCAAGGGCGCCGTAGGGCTGGCACTTTCTACCGTAAAGGTGTCGCGGCGTGTGCAGCCAATACTATTCACCGCTGCAACCGTGTAGGTGCCAGGATTTAGCCCTGTTATATTTTGGGTGTTAGCATTGTTCGACCAGGTAAAACCCACCGTGCCCGTTGCACCGCTATAATTCAGGTTGATAAAACCAGCCTGTGTGCCTTCACAAACGGGTCCACTGCTCGTACCATTGAGTTTAAAATCGGAGCAAAGCTCGGTAATTTTAAAAATTTTACCTGATGAAAGCGCTACAACATACAGTTCACCTTTCAAATCTTCACCATAACTGCTGAATTCGTAAGGCGTGAGGTTGGCCAGCACGTTGGTCGTGCCCGTAATCCCGTCGGCATTCAATCGGGTGTACCACCAGCGTCCACTGCAATAGTCGGCAAACAAATAGCAACCAACTAAATCCGGGTATTTTGCGCCGCGATAAATAAAACCGCCCGTTACCGAACAGCCATTGGCATTGGTATGCGTGTAATCGAAAATAGGACTGGTATAATTGTTTTGTCCTTGGCAACCGGCCGTATTATAGGCGGCATTGCCTTCATAACAACGCCAGCCGTAATTGCGGCCCCCTACCCCTGCGGGTTCAAAATCAATTTCTTCGCGCAAATTCTGGCCCACATCGCCGATCCAAAAATCGCCAGTGACAAGATCGAACGAAAACCGCCATGGGTTGCGCCATCCCCAAGACCAAATTTCGGGCTTAAAATCCGTACTGCCCACAAACGGGTTGTTGGCTGGAACCGTGTAGGGCGTTGCGCCAGGCGTCACATCAATGCGCAAAATTTTGCCTAAAAAGGTTGATTTCTTCTGGCCCGTATTGTTCGGGTCGCCCGCCGAGCCACCATCGCCCAATCCGATGTACAAATAGCCATCCTTGGGACTAAATTTCAAACTGCCACCATTGTGGTTGACAAAGGGCTGGTCCTCCTCCAGGATAACTTGTTCGCTGTTCGGATCGGCTTTATTGATATTCACCGAATCGCGGGAAAAACGCGCTACTCGGGTATCACCGCCGTTATTTTTGGTATAATACACATAAAAATAGCCATTTTGTGCATAATTAGGATGAAAAGCAAGTCCAAGTAGCCCTTGTTCATTGCCTGATGATTGCACGCGCGCATCGATATCCAAAAAAGGCTGGGCCGATTTATTTCCCAAAGTATCTACGATCCAGATGTAGCCGTTTTGTTCTACAACGAATAGCCGGCTATCGCCACAATGCGTAAGGTCTACCGGCTTGGTAAAACCGCTGGCAAATTCGTTGAGTTGTATTTTAGGTTGGGCTGCCAACAAGAAAGGCAGCGCGATAAAGGCAAAAAACAGTTGGTGCTTATACATAAGTGTTGAGATTGATCCTTCAATTGGTTAGTAAAAGTACCTCCATTATTTTATTAGAAAAAATCAACCTGCACTGCTGTCATTTTTTAGCGCTTTTTTGTGTAAAATAATACACCGGAATACCCAAGAGCACCACAAGTAAACCCGGTAACGTATTTTCAGATTTGTAAATCAGCAATACAAGCGCGATTGCCGACGCACATATCATATAAATGGCGGGCAAAATCGGGTATCCAAAAGCCTTGTACGGACGTTCGGCATCGGGTTGCGACCTGCGCAGGCGGTAGATGCCCGCCACCGTGAGCACATAAAACAACAGGGCTGCAAAAATGGTATAATCGAGCAACGCACCATACGTGCCCGACAAACAGAGCACACTCGACCAAATCAATTGAACGTACAATGCCCAGGCCGGTACACCATTTTGATTCAGAGTGCCCGCTTTTGCCAAAAACAACTTGTCTTTTGCCATCGCATAACACAAACGCGCGCCCGACAACGTGAGGCCATTGTTGCAGCCAAAGGTTGAAACCATAATTAGTCCGGCCATGATAAACACCGCGCTGTTGCCAAAAATTGCGCCCGCTGCAGCGGTTCCTACCCGATCATTGGCCGCGTAGGCAATATCTTGCAAAGGCAACAAGCCTAAAAACACAATATTGGTGAGGATATACAGCAAACCTACCACCAGGGTGCCAAAAAACAAACTCAAAGGGATGTTTCGTTTCGGATTTTTAATCTCCCCGGCAATAAACGTCACATTATTCCAAGCATCACTCGAAAAAAGCGAGCCCACCATAGCGGCCCCCAAAGCCGTGGCAATGGCCACCCCATACAACGGCATAAATTGTCCATCGGCAGCCAAAGTGCCCGCATTCCAAGGGTTTTGCCAGTTTTGTGCCCATATTTCGCTGTTAAAACCGATGAAAACACCCAAGAGGATCAGGCCCAATAGGGCAATCAGTTTGGCCGTAGTGAAAATTGTTTGCAAGGTTTTTCCGCCCTGAATACCACGGGTATGCCAAAGGGTAAGTAGGATCAAACTGGCAATGGCCAAACTCTGCGCCGCCGAAATTTTCACCAATCCGAGGTCTAACAAGATGTTTTCGGGACTAAAAAACGGGAAAAAGACCGCCGTAAATTTGGCAAACGCCACGGCCACCGCAGCAATCGTACCCGTTTGAATTACGGTAAATTGGGTCCAGCCAAACAAAAAACCGACCAGCGGATTGTACGCCTCCCGCAAGTACACGTATTGCCCGCCCGCGCGGGGCATCATACCCGCCAGCTCGCCGTAACTCAACGCGGCTAAAGTGGTGAGGATGGCCGAAAGCACCCAGGTGAGCATTAAGTAACCCGAGGAGCCCAAACTACGGGCAATATCGGCACTCACAATAAAAATCCCAGACCCAATCATGGATCCTGAAACGATCATCGTGGCATCTAATAAACTCAGCGATGCTTTGAATTCGGTAGTTGGTGCTGCTTCTTTCATAATAGGGTGTTATGGTTTAACCTTCGTCGTCGTCGCTGTCGCAGTGATAATATTTTTTGGAGGGCGCCGGGCGGTCACTGCCTTCTTTGCCATTTTTGACACTCAGCATTTTTTGAATCAGGCGGTTGCGCTCCAGCCGCAGGGCTTCTTGCAATTGTTGGTCTTCTTGCAGGTCGAAAAACAAGGTGCCATCCACCCAGGTTTTTTCGGCCCGTGCATAAATCGAAAGCGGATTGCCGTTCCAAAGGACCAAATCGGCGTCTTTGCCTTCCTTAATACTCCCTACCCGATCGTCTATTTTGAGCAGTTTCGCTGGATTGAGCGTGACCATCTTCCAGGCATCTACTTCTTTCATGCCGCCATATTGCACCGATTTTGCCGCTTCCTGATTCAGTCGACGCGCCATTTCGGCATCATCCGAATTGATGGCCACCACCACCCCGCGATCGGCCATCAATTTGGCATTTTGCGGAATCGCATCAATTACCTCGTATTTATAAGACCACCAATCGCTGAACGTACTTCCGCCTACCCCGTGTGCCGCCATTTTATCGGCCACTTTATACCCTTCAAGGATATGGGTAAAGGTTTGCACCTTAAATCCAAAACGCTCAGCCACCCGCATCATCATCGTTATTTCGGATTGTACATAAGAGTGGCACGTGATAAAGCGTTGTTTTTCAATGATTTCCAGCAAGGCCTCCATTTCGAGGTCTTTGCGGTAAGGATTGCCCGATTTTTTAACCCGACCATATTCCTTTGCCCGCGTGAAGTAATCGACAAATGTTTGTTCCACGCCCATGCGCGTACGCGGGTAGCGCCGCCCGTCGCCGTAATTCGATTGTTTTACATTTTCGCCGAGGGCAAATTTGATAAACCCGGGCCAATTTTGAAATTTGAGTGCTTCGGGTGCATACCCCCAGCGCAATTTGATCAACTGGGTTTGACCACCAATCGGATTTGCCGAGCCATGCAAAATATGACTCGTCGTAACGCCGCCCGCCAATTGCCGATAAATATCAATGTCTTCCGAGTCCAGCACATCACTGATGCGCACTTCCGCGCTCGATTCTTGTCCGCCCTCATTGACCGAACGCGCGACGGCAATATGCGAATGTTCGTCAATAATGCCCGCGGTGAGGTATTTGCCTTTGCCATCTACTTCTGTAACGCCCGCAATGGCCGGTAAGCCGGTTCCGATCTTTTTGATTTTGCCATTTTGCACCAACACATCGGTTTTTTCCAAAATACCTACTTGTTCATTGGTCCACACCGTTGCATTACGCACCAAGAAGTTACTTTGCACGGGCAGTGTTGCTCGGCCAAAAGCGATAAAAGGATACATTAAGGTACCCATTTGGGGCGGCGTTTTGGGTGTAACGGGTTTGGTATTGGAAGCAGTTTCAGTCCCTGCTTTTATCCGATCGGCCCGCCAGTTGATCCATTGTCCGTCGCCGTTTTGGCCTCGACCACTGAATTGGGTTCCATCCAGCACACCGGATAAGCGGATGAGGCTTTTTTCGGTAGAATCGGCTGCAAACGAGAGGAAATACAGGCCATTATCGAATGCAAAATTCACTTTGGTGCGTTTGGTCGTATCCGTGCCCATCAGTAAATAAGCCTCGGGTGCATCGAGCGTGCCTTTAAGAGTCAGCGGGAAAGTCTTTCCTTCCTGCAGTTGCAGTTGGTATTCGCCCATAATGCCTGTGGGCAACTCATCGGCAGGGTCCTTTAGGATAAAAGCGTTGCCTTTGGTCCAGTTTTGAAGGATTTTTGTTTCAGATTTGAAAATATTACCATTGGTAATCAGGAAGTTAGCCATTTTTCCCGACTCCAGGCTGCCCAAGTGGTCGTCGGCATGCAACCATTGCGCGGGCTGCCAACTCAGGGCTTTCAAAGCAGCCTCCTCGGTTAAACCGTATTCAATGGCTTTGCGCAGATTTTCCCAAAACTTTGATTTATCCTTCAAATCGGCGGTTGTAAGCACAAACGGAATGCCTGCTGCTGCAACTTGTGCCGGATTGGAAGGGGCCATTTCCCAGTGTTTTAGTTCTCTGAGCGACACCAGTTCGGCATCAAAAGGGTCTTTCACATCAAATCCTTCTGGATAATTGAGGGGCAATATCAAGGACTGACCACTCGCTTTAATTTCTGCTAGGCGCTGATAATCATCGCCTGCCGATTTCACGATAAACGAAACCCCAAACTCCTGTCCAATACGCGCAATGCGCAACACATCCAGCCGGTCGCTGGCTTCAAATATTTGTGGCAAGGGCTGCGCTGCATTCCAGGCTTCCAACCCCAGATTTTTCTCTGTTTTATATCCTTCTGCTTTATACCATTGTCCATCCAGGTAGGTTTGGCGCAACAAGGCAATACATCCCATCAAGGAGGAAGGGTATTCCTGGCTGCTTGGCCCTTTTCTAAAAGACAAAAAATGGGCGGCTTTGCCCTGCAAAATGCTCTCTTGTTCTTTAGCATCGTTCAACGCGACCAAGGCGCCCGTACCACGCGCAATTCCCTCTGCCTTGAAGGTAAGCAGGGCCCCAAAGCCCATTCGGCGCCACTCTGCATTTATTTTGCCATCCGAACTGAATTCATTGCCCGCATTGTATTCCGGACGCAGGGCATCGTTCCAGGCATAGGCACCTTTTTTTGCACTTGGATTGATTTGACCGGGCAATGGATTTTGCATTACAAGGCCAAAACCCGGTGCATACAAATCAATAAAAGCCGGATAAATATACTTTCCGCTGCAATCTACCACAACCGCGTCTTTCGGTACCGTTACCTGAACGCCACTTGCCACTACCTTGCCTTTTCGGATCAATAAGGTAGCCTTTTCGATCTTCGTTTTATAATCAACAAACAGGGTGGCATTGGTAAATGCATACAATCCTTCGCGCGGATCGGAAGGCGCGGGGACAGGAAAAGTAGTTTGACTTTGTAAAAAAGTACTCAGGAGCAACCCTCCAACGAGTAAGAAAAAGCGTAAAGTAGCCTGCATAGAAAATGATTTGTGGCAAATGTAAACTTTCAGCCAAATGATTAGCGCTAATTTTTACGCAATTATACAATCGAGTGTCTTCTAAAATACGTTTAGTTTACATTAACTTAACCGCGTCCACGCTGTTAAAGAAGAAGTCCGTACCTTTGTACCTTCTTTCTAAGCATTTTTCCCGACCAATTTATATGAGTGATTCAATCCATCATGAGTGCGGCATCGCAGTAGTGCGCTTGCTGAAACCGCTTGAATTTTACCATAAAAAATACGGTACTGCCTTTTATGGAGTGCAAAAACTCCAGTTATTGATGCAAAAAATGCGGAATCGCGGGCAGGACGGCGCTGGTATCGCCACGATTAAGTTGGATGCCATGCCCGGCAAGCGCTACATCAGCCGAAAACGCAGCAATGCACCCAATTACCTCACCGATTTGTTCGATATCGTGTGGGCACGCCTCAATGCAACCACCGAAGCCCAACGTCAAGATCCGGCCTGGCTGCGTGAAAACATGCCCTATATGGGGGAGGTTTTGATGGGCCACCTGCGCTACGGTACCCATGGCGACAATAGCATCGAATTTGTGCATCCTTTTCACCGCCAAAACAACTGGATAAGCCGAAATTTGTTGCTGGCCGGTAATTTTAACATGACCAATGTGGATGAATTGTTTCAGGAACTGGTAGACCTGGGCCAATATCCAAAGGAAAAAAGCGATACTGTAACCGTGCTGGAAAAATTAGGACATTTTCTGGATGATGAAGTGCAACGCCTTTTTACCTGGTTTAAAGCCGATGGCATCAACAATAAAGACATCAACCAGCGTATTTTTGAAAACCTGGACATTCAACGTCTGTTGCGTCGTGCGACCAAAAAATTTGATGGCGGCTATGTCCTGGGCGGCATGATTGGCCATGGCGATGCTTTTTTGATGCGTGACCCCAATGGTATTCGCCCGGCATATTGGTATCAGGACGATGAAATTGTGGTTGGCGCTTCGGAGCGGCCCGCCATTCAATCGGTATTCAATGTACGTTATGCCAATGTGCACGAATTGCAGCCGGGACATGCTTTGATCATTAAGTACAATGGTAAAGTAGAAGAATTGCCTTTTGTGGAGCCGCGCGAAAAGAAAGCCTGTTCGTTTGAACGGATTTATTTCAGCCGGGGCAATGACCGCGAAATTTATCAGGAACGCAAGGCTTTAGGGGCACAATTGGCCGAAAAAGTGCTAGATGCCGTCGATTTTGATCTGAAAAATACCGTATTTTCGTATATTCCCAATACCGCAGAAGCCGCATTTTATGGCCTCATGGAAGGGGTAGATGCAGCCCTTAATAAACGCAAACAGGCGCAAATTCTGGAACTGAGCGATAACCTTACCCCGGAAAAACTGGAAGAAATTATGAATGTGCGCCCCCGTTTCGAAAAATTGGTGCATAAGGACGAAAAACAACGCACTTTCATTGCCGATAAAAAATCGCGCAACAGCATGGTGAGTTATGTGTACGATGTCACTTACGGATTGGTGCAGGATGGCGTGGAAACCCTGGTTTTGCTCGACGACTCCATTGTACGCGGAACAACCCTGCGCGATAGCATCGTGAGCATCACGGCGCGTCTGAAACCAAAAAAGATTATTATTCTGTCGAGTGCACCCCAAATCCGGTTCCCCGACTGCTATGGCATCGACATGAGCAAAATGAAAGATTTTGTCGCGTTCCAGGCACTGGTCAGTTTGTTGGAGGAAAGCGAACAAGAACACTTACTCGATGCTGCTTATGATCGGTGTAAAACCTCGGAACACCATCCCGTGGAAATGGTGCGCAATGAAGTGATTGAACTATACGACCTGTTCGATTACGAAGAAGTGTCGGAAAAAATTGCCGAAATTGTACGTCCTGCCCATATTATACCGGAATTACAATTGATTTTTCAAACCATCGAAGGCCTCCATACCGCTTGTCCGCTTACATCGGGCGACTGGTATTTCTCGGGCAAATATCCGACACCGGGCGGTAACCGTGTTGCCAACCGCGCGTTTATGAATTTTGTGGAAAATCTGGATGTACGGGCTTACTAAAGCGTTTTTTATACCCGTTTGATACGGATACTTTCCAAGCGACGCCCATCCATGGCGATCACTTCAAAATGGTATTGCTGCCACTCGAACTGATCGCCAATTTTGGGCATCGCATCCAGTTTGGTAATCATAAAACCCGCAATGGTATTGAAATCGGCATCCGAAAAGGCCTTGTCTTCGATTTCAAAATAGCGCAATAACTCAAAAAACGGGTATTGGCCATCGGCAATCCAACTGTGGTCTGCCTGTTCTACAATCGTATATTCATCCTGGTTACGGGTGCTTACGTCGCCCACCAGCGCATCGAGGATGTCATCCATGGTAATAATGCCTTGAATGGTACCGAATTCGTCGATCACCACGCCATAGTGAAAACGGTGTTTCCTAAAATCGTCCAGCAATTTATACGCCGAAGAGGAATCGGGCGTATAAACCGGCGTTTGCATGCAATCCAGCAAACTGAAGTTCGGATCGTGCATTTTTAAAAACAAATCCTTTACCGTTACCACCCCCAAAATATTATCCAAATCATCATCGGCCACGGGATAAACCCCGTGGATTTCCGCACCAATTTTAGCGCGAATTTGATCGGCATTGTCTTTCACATCCAGCCAGAGGATATCACTGCGGTGGGTCATCAAAGCGCTCACTTTGCGGTCGCCCAGCGCAAAAACCCGTTCCACAATATCTTGCTCAATTTCCCGTATTTCGCCGCTTTCAGTACTTTCCGAAATCATGCTTTTAATTTCCTCCTCTGTTACGATCGCATCGGTGCTGGCATTGATGCCCAACAAGCGCAACAGTACATCATTGCTGCTGGTGAGCAACCAAACAAAGGGGGCGGCAATGCGTGAAAGCAACCGCATCGGGGCGGCTACCAGCATGGCAACGGTTTCCGGGTAACTCATTCCAATACGTTTTGGAAATAATTCGCCCAGTACAATCGATAAATACGTGGTAAAAATAACCACCAAGGCCACCGATAGGTTTTTGGCATACGGCGCCAGCGCGGGAACAGCGCTTTCTATGGTTTTTTGTAGCGGACCTGCTAAGGCCTCGCCGCTGTACAAACCCACAATGATACTAATGAGGGTAATGCCAATTTGAACCGTAGATAAAAAACGGGTCGGCGATTCTGCCAAATCGAGGGCGATGCGCGCGCCCGATTTCCCGCGCTTTAAGGCATTTTCTAATTTAAATTTTCTACTGGAAACGACGGCAATTTCCGACATCGAAAACAACCCGTTGAGCAGGGTAAGCAAAATTAAAATCAGAATAGCCATGAAATAGAGGGCAGTAAAGTTGGATAAATAAAAGGCAAAATGAACAGCAGGCGTTCAAATGGGTGATATTCCTGCTAAAAACCGATTTGCACAAACACTGGGAAATGATCAGAAAATGCTGAATCGTGGATCGTTCGACACGAATAACAATTTAGTTTCGGGTCGGTAAGCACATAATCGATGCGCAACAACGGCAGGGCACCACCAAAAGTAGTACCCAGGCCTAGTCCAGCCTCCTTAAAGGTATCTTTCATCCCATTCGAAAGGGTTGCGTACACGTAAGAATTGGGAGTATCGTTAAAATCACCGCAAATGAGCACAGCATGTGGGCATTTTTCGATGTGTTCGCGCAATAAACCGGCTTGTTCAGCGCGCAAACTGGTTGCGTTGCCTACTTTACCCAGCACTTTCCCAATGGTGTTCCAGGTTTCGCCTTCGTCCAGTTCGTGCTCGTCTATTACTTTTTCGGTGGTTTGGGTCACGCTGTTCGATTGCAGGTGCAGGTTGTACACCCGTAACAGCTGCTTTCCAATCCGCAAATCTACCCAAATAGATGAATTGGCGGTTTTACCAAAAGGAATATCGCCTCCTGCTTCCATGGGGATTTTACTCAAAATGACGGTGCCTTTTTTGAGATTAAAGGTATGTTCATAGCCCATTTTTTGGGCAACGAGGCGGTAAAACTTGCCACTTGTTTCTTGCGTACACAAAATATCGGGAGCCCCGTTTTCCTGTAAAAAAGCGACGTATGCATCGGCAACACTTTCCCGTTCTTTGGTATTGAACCGTTTCCCCCGATACAGTCCGCCCAAGTTGTGGGTGGCAACCGTACATGCCGTGGTAGGGACCTCTTTTTTACCCACCTCAAACCCAACAAAACCGGTGACATACTGCCAGCCAAAGGCAATAACACCAAGGTGATACAAGGCAAAACGGTTGAGCCGCCAGGTCCACACTGCCAGTAAGAGCACATTAAACAGGAGCAGCCAGGGAAATGCGGTGCCAAAAAACGCGAGCCAGCGAAATCTAGTGGGATTGATCAGTGGGCACAAGTAGGAAAGCAGGGTAAGCAGCACGACCGCAACACTGAAAATACGGATGGTATGCTTCAGAATTTGGCGCATGTACGGGTAGGTAGCGGTTGGTGCAAGAGGTGTAGGGTGCGGCTGAACTATTTTTTACTGGCATCGTAAAGGAAGTCTTTTTCGGCCTGCGTCAAATTTTCGTATCCCGAGTCTTTTATTTTTTCCAAAATGGCGTCCAGTTGCTGCTGGTGTGACATATCGTTATGGTCGGAACTGGCACTGCCGCTGGTATTACCCATGGTCGCCCGAATAGCCGTTTTTACCTTGCGTTTGGGTTGCTGTTTGGCTGTTTTAGGCCTCGATTTGAACACGTTTTGAAGTCGGCCCAGCAGGTTATTGACGGTTTCGGCCATGTCTTTTCCGTCTCGCAAACGCAAAACAAATAAAATACCCATCGCCAGACCGCCCAAATGTGCAATATTACCACCTGCAGCCATGTTGCTACCGGCAATTCCTACCAGATCGAGCAACACAAACACCAGTACAATATATTTGACTTTTACCTCGCCCACCAGCAACAAAGCCACGCGGTAATCGGGTGCGAGTGTAAGTGCCGCGCCTGCCATGGCCATTACTGCAGCGGAAGCCCCCAGCGCATAATCACCAAAAGATGCCGATAAATTAGCAGAAATAAAGAACACCAAAGCGCCCGCCAATCCGCCCATCAAATACAAGGGCAATACCCGGCGCTCGCCCACCAAGTCGCCCACGATCGAACCAAACAAATACAGCCCAAATACATTGTTCACTAAATGCCAAACATTTACGTGCAAAAAAAAGTGCGTAAAAATGGTCCAGGGCCGCATCAATAATTTTTGCCAGTCGGACGAAATACACAAATACTGGATGGCGCCCCAGTATTCTAGGTCAATGGGCGTCCAAAGTTTTATCAACCAGAGTATTACAAACCCCAAGTTGACCGCTACAAAAATGGCAAAATTGACCACTACCAGCTTGGTTACCATGCTGCCTGTGCGTAGGGAATATTTTAAATCATCCCAAATTGACCTGAATAATGCCATGTTACAATTGTTCGCAATGTTATCGTGATAAAAGTACGCCTACTGCCCTAAAACAAGTTGCGAAGGCGCCCTTTGTACCAAATCATGATCAAAATAAACCCAAATAAAGCACCGCCAACGTGGGCAAAATGTGCCACGCCCGAATCTGCACCGCGCACGCCATAAAACAACTCAAGGCCGCCCATGATCAGTACGAAATATTTTGCCTTCAAGGATATAGGAGGAAACAACAAACTAATAATTTGGTTGGGAAACAAATACGCAAATGCGGCATAAATGCCAAATACGGAGCCTGAAGCACCCAGCATGGCACCGTTAAAGTTGCGCGGATCGATCCCCTGTGCCGATAGTTCCCACCATTGTACCCCCATATGTAATGCCAACGCACCCAAGCCACAAAATAGATAATAAAATAAAAAACGTTTCGCTCCCCAAACCATTTCCACCATTGAGCCAAATATATACAACGATAACATATTAAAGGCAATATGCATTACGTCTGCATGCATAAACATGTAAGTAACGAGCTGAAAGGGCTGAAAATGCACAGAACCCGGCATATAAACCGCAAACATCATGCGTCCCAGGCTGAGCACTTCCCCCGTGTAGGGGTCATAGCGTTCGGGGCCCAACAGAATATAGGTGCCCACAAACACCAAAACATTGATAATGACAAGATGCCGGACCACACCGGTAAACGGCTGATAAAATTGAAATATGGACATGCGCTGAACTACGGGTTAAATCGTTTTTGTAAATCTTCGAGGTCAAATGTAATAAAACAATTTCGGCCCGAGGGGCTTTGAAAAGGGAGTGCGCAGGCAAACAACTGATCAATCAAATCCTGCATTTCCCGAACGGTCAGCGATTGTCCGCGTTTTAAAGCCGCACTTTTCGCCATCGAACGGGCCAGATTATCCCGAATGCCCAATTCTAACTCAAAATTATCTTTGTATTGATTCAGCACTTTTTCCAGCAGTACTTCCTCTTGTTTGCCTGCCATATCGGCAGGTGTTCCGTGTATCACAAAAGTATTGCCCCCAAACTCCTGAATATCAAATCCCAGGCAGTTCACTTCGGGCAAAATATCGCGCAATAACGCTGCATCCGCGCCCGACAGTTCAATATTTTTGGGAAACAAGGCCGCTTGGGTGGCTATTGGCTGGTTTTCCAACGCTGCTAAGTAGCGTTCGTACAAAATGCGCTCGGTAGCCGCTTGCTGATCAATCAGCATAAATCCCGACTTGATATGGCTGACCAAATATTGCCCGTGAATCTGGTAGGGTTCCTTCTGGCCTTTCGAAAAACTTTGCGTTTCGTCATCCATTTCATGGTCCTGGGCACTTTGCCGAATTTCAAATCCTGGACGCGTGGCGCTGGTTTCTTCCTTGTTTTCAGGCATGGTTGGTTCGGGGGTTCCGCCATCCATCATGCGCATGTTTTCGTACATGCGTTGCCAGTTTTGCAGGTTGTTGGCATTGCGTTGCGCGGTTTCCGGATCACTGGGGCCGTATTTGCGCTGAAAATTATCCACCGCTTCCTTGCCTTCTTTTTGTTCTATGCGCAACTGCTTTTGTCGAAGCAAGGTAGGCTGAAAGGCTGGTTCGGTTTCAAAATCGAGGGTTGGGGTAATGTTATTGCTGCCCAACGCATGGCGTATGGTTACCTTTAAGTAGTGGTATACCAGTTTTTCATCGTCAAATTTGATTTCCTGCTTCGTCGGATGCACATTGATATCAATGTGTTTGGGGTCAATTTCTAAAAACAATACATACAGCGGATTCGTTTCAGCAGGCAACAAATCCTCATAAGCACTTACGACTGCGTGGTGCAGGTAATTGCTTTTGATAAACCGCTTGTTTACAAAAAAATACTGCTCGCCGCGGCTTTTTTTAAAATGATCGGGTTTTCCAACAAAACCTGAGATGGAAAGCACCTCCGTTTGTTCTTCTACGGGTACTAGTTTCTTATTGACCGCTTCACCAAACAATTTTACCACCCTTTGCCGCAAATTGCCATTGGGTAAATGAAAAATTTCCTGGTCATTGTGGTGCAACGTAAAGTACAACTCGGGTTGCGCCATTGCGATCCGCAGAAACTCATCCAAGGCATGTCGCATTTCAACCGGATCGCCTTTCAAGAAGTTGCGTCGGGCAGGCACATTGTAAAACAAATTTTTAACCGAAATGCTGGTTCCCTGCGGACACTGACAGGGTTCCTGGATTTTCACCATCGAATCTTCTACCACAATGCGGGTTCCCAATTCGTCAATCGCACGTCGGGTGCGCATTTCTACCTGGGCTACAGCCGCAATCGAAGCCAGGGCCTCCCCCCGGAAACCCATGGTTAGAATGGAAAACAAATCCTTGGATTCTCGAATTTTGGAAGTTGCGTGGCGCTCAAAACTCATGCGCGCATCGGTTTCTGACATTCCACATCCATTGTCAATCACCTGAATGAGGGTTTTCCCTGCTTCACGCAATATCAATTGAATTCGGGTAGCACCCGCATCAATGGCATTTTCTAGCAACTCTTTTACCACCGAAGCGGGTCTTTGAACCACTTCTCCGGCCGCAATTTGGTTGGCTACACTCTCTGGTAATAATTGTATTACGTCTGACATGTCTTTTGCAGCGACAAAGATACAGTCCATATTAAAGGTATAGGCTTTTTTAAGCAGGAATTGTGCTGGATTCTCCTTACTGCTTTTTACTTTTGCGTCACTTTTACAGAACTATAACAATTCGGAAGAAGATGGACAACATCCAAAACACTCGCGGAAAAGGATACTGCATACTTTACTTGGTCATGTTTTTGTTTTTAACGACATCCTTGATGCTGATGCTTTACAACCGCAGCGGACTGCTTGACTTTGCAAGATAGACCAGTTTTTGCGTAAAATGCCTAATTTAAGCCGCAAAAACAACTGTACAGGGTTGTTCTTGCGGCTTTTTTATTGGTCCAGGCAAACTTATCTTTGGCCCAAAAAGGAGCATGATGCGTATTTTACTTTGCCTGAATTTTTCGCTTTTCCTGCTGGGCACCGCGCTCACAGCCCAAAGCCCTGCGACCACCAATTTTTTGCAGTATGTCGATCCGTTTATCGGAACCGCGGCACATGGCCACACCTACCCCGGTGCAAGTGCCCCGTTTGGGATGGTACAACTCAGTCCAGACACCCGACCATCCATGCTCGATTGGGATGCTTGCTCCGGTTACCATTATTCCGACACCTTGTTATATGGGTTTAGCCATACCCACCTCAACGGTACCGGTGTACCCGATTATTGCGACCTGCTGTTTTTACCCTTTGTGGGCAAACCTTATTTGGATAGTCGCGACAATGCGGCCCCTTTCCGAAAGGATCAGGAAAAAGCCGAAGCCGGGTATTATTCCGTTTTATTAAAAAATGCAGGCATTCAGGCCGAACTAACCGCAACCACGCGGGTAGGCGTACATCGATATACGTTTCCAGCCAACCAGCAACAAGCCCATGTCCTGATCGATTTGCGGCACCGCGACGAAGTGCTCGATGCTTCTCTAAAAATTATGAATAACCAGGAAATTGCCGGACATCGGGTATCAAGCGCCTGGGCACGTACCCAACACCTGTATTTTGTTGCGCGCTTTTCCCAACCCTTTTTCAACACCCGGGTGCTCGATATGACCCAAACGCCTCGGGTTTCTGATCAACAAGCCCAAAGTTCTGCAATTGTTGGCTTGCTCGATTTTTACAACAATGGTACACCGCTGGTCATAACGGTCGGCATTTCCGGAACCAGCATCGAAGCCGCGCGTAAAAACCTGGAAACGGAATGCGCCCACTTCGATTTTGATCAGGTAAAACGCGAAACACAGGCCCAGTGGCAAAAACAACTGGCTAAAATTACGGTAGAAGGTGGCACAAACGCCCAAAAAACAGCATTTTATACGGCCCTGTACCATACCATGCTTACGCCTAATACTTGGAGTGATGTGACCGGACAATACCGCGGACGAGACATGGAGGTGCACGCCGGCAGTGGCCATACACAATATACGGTTTTTTCCTTGTGGGATACTTACCGCGCCTGCAACCCGCTGTACACTTTGTTGGAACCAGCACGGGTCAATGATTTTGTCCAAACTTTTTTGCGTCAATACGAGCAAGGTGGGTTATTGCCGGTGTGGGAACTGGCAGGCAACGAAACCGAATGTATGATTGGCAACCACGCCATTCCGGTTATCGCAGACGCTTACCAAAAAGGCCTGCGCGGATTTGATGCCGAAAAAGCCTTGGAAGCCATGATGAAAAGCGCCAATTCCGCACGTTTTGGTCTGCCCCAGTATCGCCAACTCGGGTTTATCTCCTCCGATATGGAGCCGGAATCGGTTTCCAAAACCCTCGAATACGCCTTCGACGACTGGTGCATTGCCCAAATGGCGCAAATGATGGGCAAAAATGATATTTATGACACCTTTATAAAGCGTGCACAATCGTATAAAAATGTATTCGACCCCGCTTCCGGTTTTTTCCGAGGCAAAAACAATGCTTCCTGGCACCAACCGTTCGATCCGTTTGAGGTAAACTTCAATTACACCGAGGCCAATGCCTGGCAATACCGGTTCGCCGCGCCCCAGGATATTACGGGTATGATGCGCATGCTGGGCGGGAAAAAGGCTTTTGCCGCGCAATTGGACAGCCTGTTTACCGTAGAACCTCGCACACGCGGGCGCGAGCAGGCCGACATCACCGGATTAATTGGCCAATACGCACAGGGAAATGAGCCCAGCCACCACATGGCTTACCTGTATAATTATACCGCACAGCCCTGGAAAACCCAACAACGGGTGCGCCAGATCATGGATCAACTGTACACCGACCAGCCCGATGGACTCAGTGGCAATGAAGATTGCGGGCAAATGTCGGGCTGGCTCGTATTTTCTGCCATGGGTTTTTATCCCGTGGTGCCCGCCAGTGGACAATATGTGCTGGGAACGCCCTTGTTTGAAAAAATGACCCTTTCGCTCGATAATGGCAAGCAACTGGTCATCTGTGCACCGGGCGTTTCCAAAGATCGATTTTATATTAAAAATGCCCGCTGGAACGGACAACCATGGACCCAAACCTGGTTTACCCACCAGGATTTGTTGAAAGGTGCTGAAATTGTGCTGGATATGGATTCAAAACCATCAAAATGGGGCACGGAGGAGGCCGCATGTCCGGTTGCATCGATTACTGCCGATCAAATTGTGCCCGCGCCTTTTGTAAAAACGGGCGATCGGGTGTTTAGAAACAAACAAAATATCGAACTTGCTTGCCTGGAATCAGCCGCCCAAATTTTTTATACCCTGGACGGCACCGAACCAAATGAAAAATCAAAGGTGTATGAAAAACCAATTACCATAGATAATTCGATAAAAATGTTGTTTTTTGCCCAGCATTCGGGCAAGTGCAGCGCAACCATGCAAGCGGAGTTTTCTAAAATGCAAACGGATGTGCGTATTTTGAAATACAATACCCGATTTGATAATCAATATACGGCGCGGGGTGACGCTGGATTGGTGGATATGTTGCGCGGTGGAGCCGATTTTCGTTCGGGCGGATGGCAAGGATATCAGGGCGTCAACCTGGATGTGGTGCTTGATTTGAGCAAGAAAAAAACGCTCAACCGTATTTCGATCGGTTTTTTGCAGGATGAAAACTCCTGGATTTTCCTGCCCAAGAAGGTAATTGTCGAAATTTCGGATGATGGACAGGTTTTTCGGCCAGCAGGCATGGTGCAAAATGAAGTGTTGCCGAGCGAAAAAGGGGTCATTTTAAAAGATTTTGAGGTGTTGCTTGCCGGACAGTCGGCGCGTTATGTGCGCATTGTGGGTGAAAATTTGGGCCAATGTCCGGCAAACCATAAAGGCGTGGGTAGTCCTTGTTGGCTGTTTGCCGACGAAATTAAAGTGGAATAAATCAATCCTGCTCCTTCCATATTTTTTTAGAACTTTGTCAAAATTCAATTTGATTAGAGCGCTTTTCATTGCATGTATGCTTCTGGTTGTCGAACTTGGGTTCGGCCAAAGTCCAGAGGAAATCGAACGGTCTACCATCGAAGTGGACATGCTATTGGAAAAAGCCAAAATGGCCCAGCAGGATACAGAAAAAAGGACGTTGGCAGAGCAATGCTTAAACATGGCACGTAGCCTGCATTACGATGGGGGCGTCATCAAATCCAGCATCTGCCTGGGCGAAATTGATGTGCGGCAAGGTAAATCAGAAGATGCCTTACAACATTACTTAGAGGCAGAAGCCAAAGCGCAAAGCAATGGCAACAAAACCACCTTGCTGGAAATTTATCAGGCTATTGGCGATTTATTTACCCGCGAAAAACTATTTACCAATGCGCGCCGCTACTACCTGGATATCCTGAAACTGCAAAGTATGGATTATGAAACCATGGAAAAACTGGCCGATGCCTACTTGTACGAACAGTCGTCCGACACTGCCGAAATTTATTACAAACGCCTCATTGTAAAATACAAAGAATCGGGCAATGTTGTTCGTCTGGTGCGGATTTACCAAAAACTGGCCAATGCGTACGACCAGCAAGGCAATGCGGGCAAGAGCCTTTATTATTATTTGCCCATCGAAGATCTGATCGAGCGGTTTGGAAGTATGCAGGAAAAATCCATCTTGTACAACAACCTTGGGCGCCAGTATGCCACCCTGCATGATTACGTTAAGGCCATTGAGTATTTTGAAAAAGCCGAATTGCAGTGCGTCTATATTCCTTGCGATTATCCGGATGTATTGTATGCCAACATGGGCATTGCGCTGCACAACATCGGCAATACCAAACGCGGCATCGAATATTTGCTAAAGGCGCGTACCATCCTGGCCAACCGCAAAGACAATGTTGCCTTGGCCAACCTCGAACACCTATTGGCGGGTGTTTATTTCAAAAGCAATGATTTGTACAACGCGATTTCGCACAACAACATCGCGATTGAACTGGCCAAAGAAACCAAGCAGGCAACGGTGCTGGCAGAAGCCTATAAAACGGCCGCCGATTTGTACCATGAACTATACGATTTTGAAAAAGCGTTCGCGTTTTATAAAAGTTACCTGAACCTCGTCGATTCGGTGCGCTTGGAAGAACAAGCAAGACAACAGCGACTCAACCAACAGCGCTCGTTGCTTTCGGAAGCCGAAGGACAAATTAAATACCTCATTGCGCGTCAAAATTACAAAGACCTCGAATTGGGGCAAGTGCGCTTCGAACGCGAACGACTGGAACTACTGAATAAAAACCTGGAACTGGAAAGTCGGCAAAAAGAAGATAAAATCCTGTTGTACCAGGCCCAAAAAGCAGTGGATGAGGCCAAACAACGCGAACTGATTTCGGAAGCCATGCGATCGCGGCAAGCCTTGCTGTTAGCGGCCCGCGAACTGGATACGGAAAAACAAAAAAGGGAAATTTCGGAACTCAAACGCCAGGATGAAATCGACCGCACCCGACGTATGGTCGATAGTACCAGCCGCGCCCAGGAAGTCGCCATTTTGCGCAAAGACAAGGATATTACCGACCTGCAACTGCGTCAACAGGATACGTTTCGCCGTTTTGTGTACGGCCTCGGCTCCCTGTTGATCGTTATTTTGGGGCTGCTTGCGCTGGGTTGGGCTTTTGCACGCAGAACCAACAACCGCCTCAACAAGCAAAACCGCAAAATCCAGGCACAAAACTTGGAGATCGCAGAAGAACGCCACAAAAGCGATCGTTTGTTGCGCAACGTACTACCGGAAGAAATTGCCCAGGAACTCAAAACAAAAGGCTACGCGACACCCCGGTATTATGATTCTGTGACGGTCGTTTTTACCGATTTTGTCAATTTTACGCGTTTATCAGCCAACCTCGCCCCGGAAGCCCTGGTCGACGAACTGGATGAATGCTTCCTGGCTTTTGATGAAATTTGTGAAAAACACGGGCTCGAAAAGATCAAAACCATTGGCGATGCCTACATGTGCGCCGGGGGTATTCCAATTCCGAATGAGACGCATCCGACCGATGCCGTGGCCGCCGCCGCCGAAATGTTACTTTGGCTGCAAACGCGTAACAATGAAAATTCAAACGCAATTTTTCAGGAAATGCGCATCGGCGTGCATACCGGCCCCGTCGTTGCAGGTGTAATTGGTAAAAATAAATTTGCGTACGATATTTGGGGCGATGCCGTCAACCTGGCCGCCCGATTGGAACAACACGGTGTTTCTGGCAAAATCAATATTTCTACCCAAACAGCCGAAGCGGTAAAAGACCACTATAACGTGAGTTACCGGGGGGTAAAAGAAGTGTACAACAAAGATCCGATGGATATGTATTTTATTGAGGAGCGGATATAGGTCAAACAAGACTTTATTATTAGGTTGGTTCCATCCTTTTCAGCATGAACCAACCTAATAATAAAACGCCCAACTAAGTACGCACCACCAGCAATTTCCCACTCTGAAACTGCCCGTTTTTCAAGATCCGCATGGTATAAAACCCTGGTGGCAAATCCTGCACCGGAATTGTATGGGTACCAGCGGCCAAGTTTTCCAGTTTTCGCACCGATTTTCCTTCCGAATCGTATAAGGTAACCGATTGCACTTCCGTGGGCAATTCGAGGGTAAATTGCTGTACCGCCGGGTTGGGAAAATACCGCGCTTCCAATACAACACTCGGATCGGGCGCCTGTGGGTCTTCAAACCGGATGGTCGATTGGCCTTCGCAGGTTTTTATCGTCGTATATTCCGTAATCACCCGCACCAGCAAATCGTTTAACAATTCAACTTTGTATTCATCGGTGGTAGGCTCAATATGGCTGCCGCCGATCCCGCTGTGGTCGGTCAGAAAAACATAGCTGCCATTGGTGGCCAAACCAAAAAACTTCATCAAAAACTCGGTGTCTTTTTGGATGCCACTCGCGGTGATGGGCACAATTCGAATACCCCGTTTGGCAGCCTCCTGAATGCTTTTTTGCAAACTTTCAATGACCGCAGGTTCTTTGTGCGGACTGGCATCCAGCACCAGAAAACAAATGCGCGCAATGGCGTTTTCGCTCCAGGGCTGATTCAAAATGGCTTCTTCCAGGGCACTGTGAACGGCTTCCGGGTAATCGCCGCCGCCGCCAGCAGCTTGTTTGCGGATAAAATCTACCGTTTTTTCAACATCGGGGCTCAGACCACTGCTTTTGGTCAGGTAATCATCGGTTTTATCGCGGTAAAACACCGTCCCAACCCGAAAATGCAACGCCGGATTTTGGGCTTTCGACCGGTCAATCACATCCAATAATTCGGTTTTCAGGTATTCAATTTCGTCGCCCATGGAGCCGGTTGCGTCTACCGCCCAAACAATATCTACATTTTTAGGCGCTTTGCATTCAGTGTTAAATGTTTGGCGGTTGATGCCGTCTTTGGCTTCTTTGGGGGCATCCAGGGAATAGACTAGGCCGTTTACCCGCATTTCAATTTTTAATTTTCCTTTTACTTCGTGCGGGTTAAAGAGTTGCGCCCAAAGTTCAGCCTTGCCTGTGTTGTCTGTTTTAGCCGTCCAATACAAGGTGCCGTCAGCGCCCAATAATTGCACCGGAACATCGGCGATGGGGAAATCCTGCTCGTTGCTCAATAGGACGGTGTAGCGGTTTTGGGGGTAAAATCCGTACATTTTTTGGTATTCGGCGATTTCGCCATCGGCCAACAAGTCGAGCCAGTGTTTGTTCCAGTTGTGGAGGTCGTTCCATTCGCCGGCTGTGAGTAATCCGGCGCGTGGGGTGGGACTTACTTTGGGGCCATCCGGAGGTAATACGGTCGATTTATCCGTCTCTGCTTTGATTGAAACCCACCCGGATTCAACGTTGGGTATAATGTCACCTTCCGATTTATCCGTCTTTGCTTTTGATGAAAGGGCTTCTGATTCCAATGGAGGAGGCGTGCCCCTTACGCGAATACCGTCAATATAATAATTGGTACCATTGGAAGGTGTAGTTTTCACATCAACGGGACCGCCATCTTTGGGGGAGGAACCAGTTGTAGTAGGGGTTATTTCTTCAACCTTCCGTTTCGGCAAGTTTTTTATTTCTTCCGAAGTCAATTTTTTGGCCGCCGGTGCATCCATTTTGGCAGCGGGTTTTGCCGCTTTGAGGGCAGGTTCTTTGCCTGTTTTTCCCCGGAGTCTACCAGGTTCTGGCGATCTAGACTCAGCAGGAAGGGTTTTCATGTCGTCGTATGTTCGGTCCGGCCGGCTTCTGCCTTCTTTATACATGGTTACTACGACCTCTTGCAGGTTGGACGAAGCCTCCAATACAATATCCAGCACCTTTTCTTTGCCGGTTTCTACCTGCACGGCGGTAATTCGTTTGGTCGTAAAACCGGTGTAGGAGCATTCGATTTCGTAAGTACCAGGAGGCAGTTCCAGGTAATACTGACCGTCTACATCCGAAATCGTCCCCTTTGAGCCATCGTGCAGTTTTACGGTTGCACCAATTAGTTTTTCGCCTTTTTCATCTGTAACAGTGCCCCGAATGCCGGTTTTTGCAAATAAAAAGGCCATGGATAAAAGGATCGATAAAGTGATCCCGATTGTCAAACGCAGTAATTGTTTCATCGTTGGAGTATTTTTAAAAGTGCTGAAGTGGCCAAGGGATGCTCCAGGCTAATTAAAATACACAAGACATTTTAAAAAAAATTAAAAACGCCGTACATATTTTGCCCAGCGCCATAAGAAGGACCAGGTTTTAGACACCCTTAAATACGGAATCTGCCGGGCCCCAAATTGTCGGCGTACCCGTTCGATGGGCTTAATCATACTGCCCGCGAAGTCAAAAACGGATAATTTTAGCACGGCATGGGTATATTGGATGGCTTCCCAGGCCAGCAACACACCTGCGCCCGATTGCCGCAAGGCTGGATCATCGCCCGCCATAATATAATAGGCCGATTGACGATCCCAAATCAAATAAGCCACTCCATGCACCTGTCCGCTCTCGCGGTCGCGTGCGAAGAACATCGCCCGTTGTCCGTGGACCGCCAGTGCCGCATCCAGGCGCGAAAGCAAGTCGAACGAAACCGGCGGCTTTTTCCCCTGGCGTGCATAACTCAGGTTGTGTACCCGATAAAATTCGGCCAAATCCGTTTCCGTGGTCACTTCCAGTACCGTGCGTGCCTTGGGAATTTTTTGATTTCGGTAATCCGCCGCAATCCGGTTCCAACAATGAGCCAGGTCGCTTACGTCAAGCACATACGAATACCGGGTCGTTTGCTGGTATTTTCGCCAAAAAAGCGGCAACCAATTCGTTGCCTGGTAATTAAAATCTTGCTCAAAAGCGGCTAAATATGGAAATTGGTCGAGCAGCGCTTCCAACAGGCTGTTTTCTTTCACCGAATTGCGGTAGGGTGGAATCAAATACGGCCCCATGAGTCGACCCAATACCGGCATCGCTACATAAGAAAAGCCCATTTTCTTTTTTAAAAAATAGGGCCATGCTGCTACGATTTTGCCCCCTTTTTCAACCAAAGCCACTTCCCATTGCCCGTCTTCACATACCGCATCCAGGTAAAAAGCGTGCATGTACACCGGAAGATCGGGTACAGTTTCACAGAATTGGCGGTATTTCGACTTTAACTTGCGTGGCATGGCGATTTGATTACTTTGAAAAACGCACCCGTGGATCTGCCCAGGCGTACAGGATATCGGCGATTAGATTGCCAATGATCGACACCGTTGCTGCCAGCATCACAATCACAAAAAGCATGGGGTAATCGGCATTGTGGATGGCATCCATGGTTTTGGAGCCAATGCCGTAAAAATTAAACAGGCGCTCTATCACAATGGAGCCGGTGAAAATGGTCGGAAACAAACTCGAAAATACCGTAATAATTGGAAACAAGGCATTCCGGAATGCATGGTGCCAGTACACCGTTTCTTCATCGGCACCTTTGGACCGCGCCGTACGAATATAATCCTGACCAATCACCTCCAGGATGCCGCCCCGCATTTGAAGGGCCAGGATGGCGATAGCATGCATGGAAATGGTCAAAATCGGCAGCAAAATCACGGGTAAATTTTCCAACAACCAAAAGACGGCATACGTTCCACTGCCTTGCAATGGCGTAATACTAAACCGACGAATGGCCGGAAATACCGCAGCATCAGACACAAAAAAGCCTGTTAGCAGGGTGCCTAATACAAAAACCGGCATGGAATACAGAAACAACAGCAGCCGACGTACCCATTTGTCACTCAACCGACCTACCTGGCGTCCCATAAAAACACCCAGGGGGACGGCTATCAAATAAGCCAGTAAAACCGCAAGGACACTCACCATCATGGTCGACCATAAGGCGGGTTTTAATTCCTGCCAAACCGGTAAATCCATAGAGCGGGTGCGGCCCAAATCGCCCGTCACAAACCCGCTGAGCCAATGATGGTATTGATTCTGCAACCCGTACCAATAAAAGGCAGGTATCCACAATTTTTCCGGGTACTGGTCGTGTAACACCTGGGTATGCGCCTTGCGTAATTGCGCAATATGTGTTTGAATTTGAGGAAGTTGCAATGCGTTTTGTTCCATGCGGGCAAATACGCGTTCAAGGGTATCTACGCGGAACTGCGCACTCAATTTTGCGACTTCCTGGTTGAGCGGGCGCTTTTGCACCAAACTGTCGGGCAAATTTTTGATGCCTGTAATGGCATCCCAAATTGTTTTTTCAAAAGCTACCTGCGCGTTCCAATTCCCGGTTTGGGCGGTCAGTTGGCACAGTTTTTCGCGTCGACTCAAGGGCAACACGCGATATAAGGTATCTGGAAACGCGGAGGAGGTAATGGAAAAATAAAAGGCAGGCATCAATAAATGCTGCTTTTTGGCCTCGGCAAGGATGCTATTTAGTTGACCCCGATAATTGCCATCCTGTAGGCCACCTTCTGAATATTCCAGTTTTGCGTCGCGGGGCGCGCATTGGCTCAACCAAAAGGTGAACAAAGAGACCATAAATATGGTCGGTATGGCCAGTAAAACCCTGCGTAATAAATAAGATAGCATGCGATATTGTCGGTTGACCGCTCAAAGTTGAGCAAAATTTTCCAACAATTTTACAAGAATGGATTGTCCTCCATTTCGTGACGGATGGTGGTAGACGGGCCGTGCCCAGCATACACCAAGGTTTCACCGGGTAGGGTAAACAATTGATTTCGAATACTTTCCAACAATAATTCGTGGTTGCCGCCGGGCAAATCCGTGCGCCCGATACCCTCATAAAACAGTACATCTCCGGCTAAAACAAAGGCGTCTTCTTTGCAATAAAACGACAAACTGGCCGGTGAATGGCCAGGCGTGAACAATACCTCCAGGCGGGTATTGCCAAATTCGATGGTCGTGCCGGGTTCAATATAATAGCCCGGCATCGGCGAAACTTCTACGTTGGGAATACCATAATTGCGACAAACTTCCGGGTATCGTTCCAGAAGCGGCTGTTCATCGCGGTGTATCCCCAACGCCAGTTTCCAGGTATGCGCCACAAAAGCATTGCCAAATACATGATCGAGGTGACAATGCGTGTTGATCAGCCGAACAGGTTCGAGGCCCTGTTTTTTGATAAACGCTTGCAGCGCGTCTTTTTCTTTCCATTCATAACAGCCCGGATCAAAAATGGCACAGGCACCACTTTCGTCGTACACCACATAGGTGTTTTCGGCAAAAGGGTTGAATGTAAATACTTGTACCTGTGTCATATATCGTTAACACTGATTATTTCTCAAATGCTTGTTCTACAATGGCTTGCTGTTGCAAATCATGTTGTTTTGGGAAGCCGGTAGCAGGTGAAGATGCTGCCGGGCGGCTCACGCATTTCCAATCGTATTCCGGGTGGTTGAGGGCAATGTAGCCCCAGGCACCCATGTTACGCGGTTCTTCCTGTACCCAGGTCAATTTTGCTTTTTCGTACTTTTTGAGCAGGTTTTCGAATTGTGTTTTTGGGAACGGATAGATTTGTTCCAAACGCACAATCGCCACATCTTTCCGGTTTTCATCCTGCTGCTGTTTCAGCAAATCATAGTAAACTTTGCCGCTGCACACCAATACTTTTTTCACTTTTTTAGCATCCACACTCGTATCGTCGAGTAATTCCTGGAAATGGGTGCCTGTTTCAATTTCGCTGATCAAACCGAGGCTAAATGGCGGACGCAAAGTAGATTTTGGAGAGAAAACAATCAATGGCTTGCGGAACGGACGCGCAAGTTGACGGCGCAACAAGTGGAAATAGTTGGATGCCGAAGTAACATTGGCAATGGTTACGTTATTTTCGGCGCAACCTTGCAAAAAACGTTCCATGCGCGCGCTCGAGTGCTCTGGTCCCTGGCCTTCATAGCCGTGGGGCAACAACATCACCAAACCGCTCATACGCTGCCATTTGGCCTCGCCGGCAAAAATAAACTGGTCAAGGATGGTACCTGCGCCATTGACAAAGTCGCCAAACTGGGCTTCCCACAATACCAGCGCATCGGGGGACGATAAGGAATAGCCGTATTCAAAGCCCAACACCGCGTATTCGCTCAAAAGGGAGTTGTAAATGTAAAATTTGCCCTGTTTGTCGCTCAAACCATCCAAGCGGTTCACCTCGCGGTTGGTATTGGCATCAAAAATACAGGCGTGCCGGTGACTGAAGGTCCCGCGTTTTACATCCTGACCGCTCATGCGCACATTGCGGCCTTCCATCAAAAGGGTGCTGTATGCGAGCAATTCGCCCAAGGCCCAGTCGATTTTGCCAGTAGCGATTAATTGCTTTTTCGCTTCATTGATTTTAGAAATCTGTTGCAGCGGTGTAAAATCGGACGGGAAAGAAAGCAGGTGCTCAATGGCTTTATCAATCACTGCGCGGGATACCCCGGTAGACGGACTTTCCTGAAATTCAGCATCGTCGGTGGTTTTTTTCAGTGCTTTCCAAGCTAATTCAGGCTCCTGATAAGTATAAGGCAGCGGATGTTGGCGCACATCATCGAGACGCGCCTGTAGGTCGGCTTTAAAATGCGCCTCCATATCCTTGGCCAATTTTTCATCTACGTCGCCGCGACCAACCAATACAGAATTGTATAAAGCGCGTGGATCAAGGTGTTTTTCTATGATTTTCCACAGCGCAGGCTGGGTAAACCGAGGTTCGTCGCTTTCGTTGTGTCCATTGCGGCGATAACACACCATGTCAATAAACACATCGGTTTTAAATTTCTGGCGGAACTCAGCGGCAAGTTCAACAGCAAAAACCACCGCTTCCGGGTCGTCGCCATTTACATGGAATACCGGCGCTTGCACCACTTCGGCCACGCTGGTACAATAGGTACTCGAGCGCGCATCTTCCCAATCGGTGGTAAAACCAATTTGGTTGTTGATGACAAAATGCACGGTGCCACCCGTGTTGTAACCTGCCAGCGTCATCATTTGTGTCACTTCATACACAATGCCTTGACCGGCAACCGCAGCATCTCCGTGGATCAAAATCGGCAATACCCGATCGAATTTGCTATCGTACAGGATATCCAACTTCGCCCGACAGAAACCTTCCACGACTGGATTGACCGCTTCGAGGTGACTCGGGTTGGGCAGCAATTTTACATAAAGACTTTTGCCATTGGCAGCAGTAATCTGGGAAGAGTAGCCTTGGTGGTATTTCACGTCGCCCGAACCAAAACTTTGGTCTGGAATAGATTTATTTTCAAAAGCGCTGAAAATTTGCTCGTACGTTTTGCCCACAATATTGCACAACACGTTCAAACGGCCGCGGTGCGCCATGCCGATTACCACTTCTTCTACCGGAAATTCGGCCTCCGCGGCGGTATTGATAATAGCGTCAAGTGCCGGAATGGTTACCTCACCACCTTCCAGACCAAAACGTTTTTGTCCGACAAATTTGGTCGCCAAAAACTGCTCAAAACCTACAGCGCCATTCAATTTCTCCAGAATACGCTTCTTTTTATCAATGCTAAAACCGTAATCGGACGACAGGCTGCGGCTTTCGATACGTTCGCGCAACCATTGACGGCGTTCTTTATCGAATACATGCGTGCTTTCAAAACCGATATTGCCACAATATAGGCCTTTCAATCGGTCGATGATGGCACGCAACGGAGCGTTGGGCAAACCGATTTCAAAACCGGCAGCAAATGGGGTATCCAAATCCGCTTCTGTCAGGCCATAATCGACCAAATCAAGGCGCGGCTTGCGGTCACGACGCGGTTTGAGCGGATTGGTGGTGGAAAGCGTGTGTCCGCGATCCCGGTATCCGTGAATCAAGCCAATTACGCCAAATTCTTTACCCGTATTTATATTGCCAGCGGCAGCAGGCGCAGTGGCGGTACCATTGCCATTCGCAGAGAGCATGGCAAAATCAAAACCCTTAAAAAATGCCTGCCAATCCTGCTCCACCGAGTTGGCATCTTGCAGCCAGGATTGATACATTTGGTCGATATACTGCGGGTGTGCGTTAAAAACAGCTGAAAAATCTTTCATCCTAACGGAGGTGTATAAAATTCAAAATCAAGCAATTGCGTAAAAGCCTGCAAAGATAGGTCTTTCGCAAATGCCCTGCCCGAAAAAAGTGCGTAAAGTTACCGTTAAACGATCGAAAACATATAGAAAACTATATACAAAATAAAAATGTCGTTCCTTTTTTCTTTTTTCAGAAAGAATCTTACCTTTGCCGCCCGAATTGAAAGTCGCAAACAGTAAACTGTTGAGTTTCAAGGAATTTATTTTTTAAACGAATCAACGATTCAGTAATTATATGGCACATCATAAGTCGGCCCTCAAGCGCATCCGTCAAACCGAAAAGCGTCGTTTGCAAAACCGCTATTACAAAAAGACAGCGCGTACGGCAATCAAAAATTTGCGCGACCTGAAAGATAAAGCGGAAGCAGAAACCTTTCTTCCAAAGGTTATCAGCATGATCGACCGTTTGGCAAAACGCGGCAACATCCACCGCAATAAAGCATCCAACCTGAAAAGCGGTTTGATGCGCCACGTCAACACCCTGGGCGCTACCGCCTAAGTTGTTTGAAGTCGTCGCAGCTGGCCCCGCGCCGCCTGCAGGAAGTGTACTCCCATGCGTTGCGGGGTACACTTTTTTGTGTTTTTGATCGTATCTTGCTTCCACCACCACAACGCATAAAAACTGGCCCGCATGGCAACCAAATTTTACCCGCTCACCGTGCGCGATCTGCGCCGGGAAACCATCGATACCGTTTCCATCGCTTTTGAAGTGCCGGATGCCTTGGGTGCACTTTTTCAGTTTACCCAAGGGCAATACCTCACTTTACGCACACAGTTGGGGGGCGAAGAAGTGCGCCGCTCGTATTCTATTTGCAGCGGCGTAACCGACCATGAATTGCGGGTTGCGGTAAAACAAATCCCAGAAGGGGTGTTCAGCACCTACGCCAATACGCAACTAAAAAAAGGCGATGTATTGGAAATAATGCCGCCTCAGGGCCGTTTTTATACCGAATTGGCGACCGATGAGGCCAAAACCTACGTCGCTTTTGTATCCGGTAGCGGTATTACGCCGGTTATGAGTATTTTAAAAACGACCTTGGCCACTGCGCCCAAAAGTCGTTTTTTGCTGTTTTATGGCAACCGCGGTTTCGATCAGATCATTTTCCGGGAGCAGTTGGAAGCGCTCAAAAACTTGTACCCCGATCGTTTGTCGGTACACCATGTACTGAGCCGCGAATCATTGGGCAGTCCGCTGTTTTATGGCCGCATTGATGCCGAAAAATGCCAGCAATACGCGCGCCTGCTGTTTGATCCCAAAACGGTAGACGCTTATTTCTTATGCGGACCAGCCGATATGATTTTTACCCTAAAATCGACGCTGGAAAGCCTGGGCGCTGATGCAAAAGCCATTCATTTTGAACTGTTTAACACAACCGGCGCACCTACGCAAACAACCCGTGTCAGCGTACAAGCCACGGATACTTTCGAGGCCGAAATTACCCTGATTCAGGATGGCGAATCGTTCAATTTCATCTTGCCTTCTGCGGGCAGCACCATTTTGGATGCTGCTATGCGCGCGGGCGCCGACCTACCCTTTTCGTGCAAAGGCGGTGTGTGCAGCACCTGCAAAGCCAAAATATTGGAAGGCAGCGCGGCGATGGAGCTATGTTATGGCCTCGAACCCGACGAAGTAGCGGCAGGTTATGTACTTACTTGCCAGGCACATCCGACTTCCAAAAAACTGGTGGTCAGTTTTGACGCATAAATGCAGCGCCCGGGGTACCTTTGCAGGTGCAGTTGTTGTTTTCAATCAAATCATCCACCTCCATGGCCTCCAGCCTTTTTAAAATCCGGCAACATGGCCGCTTCGGATTTATAAATGCCGAAGCAGAAATTGTGATCGAGCCGCAGTATTTAGCCGTGGGGGAATTCCAGCAGGGCTTCTGTCCTGTGCGCTTTAATGACCAATGGGTACTGATGGACACCCTTGGCCGCGTATACCTGAAAAAATTGTACCGACAAATCATGCCCTTCGCGTACGAGCGCGCGCGGGTGCAAGTGGTGCAACGTTGGGGTTATGTGGATATGCGCGGCAACGAGGTCATTCAGGCACGTTTTGATGATGCAGGCGATTTTTCGGAAGGCTTGGCCTACGTGGGCATCCAAAACTTTTATGGTTTTATCAATCCGGCGGGCGATTTGGCCCTTCCGATGAAATACGAACAGGCCGGATCCTTCATGGGCGGCCTCGCGCCTGCGGGCAAACAGGGCAAATGCGGCTATATCGACCCTTCCGGCACATTTATGATTGATCCCGTTTGGGATATTTGCGCGGCTTTTCAAGGCTCCGTGGCCAAAGTAGAACACCAGTTTAAATGGGGTTTGATTGATCGCAGTGGCAAAGTGCTGCTGGAACCCCAATTTTTAATTACCCGCGATCCGGAACAAGGCATTTTTCACGATGGCATGGCCCTGGCGGTACGCGATGATAAGTATGGGTTTGTAAACCAGGAAGGCGCACTTGTGATCGAACCCACTTTCGATTTTGCGGGCAATTTTGCCGAAAACCTGGCTTTGGTAGAAATCAATGGCGCCTGCGGGTACATGGATAAAACCGGTAAATTGGTGATTACGCCCCGGTTTGAAGACGCGGGCAGTTTTTCCGAAGGCTGGGCGCAAGTAAAAATCAATGGACGTTGGGGTTATATTGATCCTTCTGGCGCGCTGGTGTTGCCTGCGGTGTATGAGGCCGCCTCGGCTTTTCGTGGAGGCTTGGCTTTGGTAGTAGTGGAGGGTTGCTGGGCTTATATAAATCGGGAAGGGGTGGTGGTTTGGAAAGAATAGATTTCCATCCTCGCTCGCGCGCGGTTCTACCGCGTGTGACCATCATTGGGGCTCTGCCCCTGGGTAAGGAAAACGGGTAGAACCCGATAGATCGAAACACGGGGTGGAACCCCGCGCTAGCAAGTAGATTGGCACACAAGCGCGAGCAAAATAAAAAAAACAGCATCGGAACCTTCCAATGCTGTTTTTTTTAAACCATTTTTCAGAAAATCCTACTTCCAGCCGCCGCCCATTGAGCGATACAGGTTGATCCACACATTAAACTGCGCCGCTTTGGTTTCAATCAGTTCCATGCGCGATTCGAGGGCGTCGCGTTGGGTGAGTAAAACTTCGCCGTAATCGGCCCGGGCGCCCGTGAACAATTGGGTCGCAATGGAAACTGATTCACTGAGGTTTTGCACCTGGCGCTGTTTCAAGGCATAGCGGTTTTGCAGGTTATCCAAATTGGCCAATTGGTTGGTAACTTCGATGCAGGCATTCAAAATGGTCTGCTCATAGTGGTACACCGCCTGGGTTTGTTTGGCATTGGCCGTAAAATAGGCCGCTTTGATGGCGTTTTTATTCACCAGCGGCCCCACCAATTCACCCGCCAAACCCAATAACAGCGATTCGGGCAGTTTGAAAAAGAATCCAGGTGTTACGGCTTGATTCCCCAGTGCTGCCGTGAGCCGCAATCCAGGCAGGAAATTGGCGCGGGCCGATTTCACATCCAGTTTAGCAGCCGCGATTTCCAGTTCTGCCTGGCGAATGTCGGGTCGGTTGACCAACAGTTGAGCTGGCACACCCGCGCGGGTGGTATCGGGCAGTACATCGTTGAACGTCTGGACATTGCGTTGCACGGGTTGCGGAAAACGCCCGGTCAAAAAATTGATTCGGTTTTCGGCTTCTACGATGCTTTGCAAAAGATTGTATTGCAAAGCCTGGTTTTTCAACAACTCTGCTTCGAAGCGTTTTACCGCCAACTCGGTTGCCCGGGCCGCTTCTTTTTGCAATTTAACAATCGATAGTGCCTTTTCCGTGAGTTGGATGTTGTTGCGCACGATTTCAAGTTGGTTGTCGAATGCCAACAATTCGTAATAGGCATGCGCAATTTCGGCCACCAATTGGGTCACCATAAAATTCCGGCCTTCCTGCGTGGCTAAATACCGCAAAACAGCTGCCTGCCGCGCATTGCGCAACTTTTTCCAGATGTCGACCTCCCAGGATGCCTGCGCAGCGACCATAAAGTCGGGCACCGGATCGGGGAAGGCTTTGGTTTCCGACAAAGGAACGTTGTGCTCGGTTGCGCCGCGCACGGTGTACCGGCTCGCCTTGTCGACCCCCATGCCGCCGCCCAGCCGAACGAAGGGCAAGTATTCCCCTTTGCGGGCCAGGGCTTCGTTTTGTGCCACGGCAATTTCCTGCGTGAAAATATGAAGCTCCTGGTTGTTGCGTAAGGCGATGTCAATCAGGGCCTGCAACGCTGGGTCTATAAAATATGTCTGCCAGTTGATGTAGGCTGCTTGTGCGGTGTCTTTCGCGTTGGCAAACCCCTGGGGCGTGGTATTGTTTGCTGTTTTCTCTACCAGGGTCGGCACCTTACATGCTTGCACGAGCAAAAGCAACAAGATGCCGATTGGCAAATGATTAATGATTTTTTTCAACATGGTCTACATAATCTTCGGTTAACGGATCAAAGTTTTCATCACGGATCAATTTCCGGCCTGCTGCCAGACTGCCAAATACGTAATACAGTCCGGGTACAACAATTACCCCGAAAATGGTACCGAGCAACATGCCACCCAGTGCCGAAGCGCCGATGGTTTGGTTGCCAATGGCGCCG
The DNA here is from genome assembly GCA_040397785.1 of Saprospiraceae bacterium. GTDB lineage: Bacteria > Bacteroidota > Bacteroidia > Chitinophagales > Saprospiraceae > M3007. Next base: position 74,999 of record JBBAVI010000005.1, read on the forward strand.
GGTCCTGTGGCGCCTACCAGCGGAATCAAACCTGCCACAAAGGCAAAGGAGGTCATTAGAATGGGTCGGAATCGAACTTTGGCGGCCTCAATAGCGGCCTCCAGCACGGTGCTGCCTTTCTGGTGTTTTTGTACGGCAAATTCCACGATCAACACGGCGTTTTTACCTAAAAGGCCTACCAACATGATTAAACCCACCTGGGCATAAATGTCGTTGGAAAGTCCCATCCAATGCAAAAACAAGAAGGAGCCGAACACACCCGCGGGCAGGGAAAGGATCACGGCGAATGGCAGGAGGAAACTCTCGTATTGCGCCGCCAAAATCAGGTACACAAACACCAACACAATCAAGAAGATATACAACGCCTCGTTGCCCCGTTCAACTTCGTCTTTCGACAACCCACCCCAGTCAATGTCGTACCCACGCGGGAGGGTGTTTTTCGCAACCTCCTGGATGGCTTTGATGGCCTCGCCGCTGGAGTACCCTTTTGCAGGCGATCCGCTGATGGCCGAAGCGGTGTACAGGTTGTAGCGGGTAATCTCGTTCAAGCCCTGTTTTTTGACCATTTTCATGAAGGCCGAATAGGGCACCATTTCGTCGCGGTTATTTTTGACATACAAATTCAAAATATCCTCCGGAAGTCGGCGATACTCGGGTGCGGCCTGTACATACACGGTAAAATATTGCCCAAATCGCACAAAACCCAGTTCGTAATTGGAGCCGATCAAGGTATTCAGGTTTTCCATGGCCTTGCCGATGGACACCCCTTTTTGCATGGCCAACTTGTTGTCGATCTCTAACTCATATTGTGGGTAATTGGAGGCGAAGAATGTAAACAGGCCCGACAACTCTTTTCGTTTGCGCAATTCGGCCATAAATTGTTCATTTACAACGCCAAACTCCTTGTAATCGCCCGCATTGGTTTTGTCGAGTAACCGCAAGGTAAAGCCGCCCGCTGCACCATAACCGGGTACTGCCGGAGGCTGGAAAAACTCTACAGTAGCGCCGATATCCTTCGCGGCTTCTTCAAGTTCCTGAATGATCTGAGGCGCGGTTTTTTTCCGATCCGACCAGTTTTTCAGGTTAATCAAACAGGTTCCTGCATTGGAGCCGCGGCCTTCGGTCAAGATTTCATAACCCGCCAGCGAAGATACCGATTTTACGCCCTCTACTTTCTTGGCGATTTCCTGCAATTCGCGCGAAACCACATTGGTTTGTTCCAGCGTCGACCCTGGTGGCGTCTGGATAATCGCGTAAATCATCCCCTGGTCTTCCGCAGGTATAAAACCAGCCGGTAAGCGCAAGGAAATCCACCAAATGCCCAAACTGAACGCTACAAAGAGCAGCAGAGTTACGAGCAAACGGTTGGTAATCAACTGCAATAACCATACATACTTCCCGGTCAAACGCTCAAAACTTCGGTTAAACCAGCCTAAAAATATCGTCAACGGCGTTTTTCGCTTGGGTTTCCCATAGTTGTTTTTTAACAACATGGCACACAATACCGGCGTGAGGGTAAGCGCAATTAGCCCGGAAAGGATGATGGCACTCGCCATTGTGATGGAAAATTGCCGGTAAAATATGCCCACCGGACCCGACATAAAGGCTACCGGGATAAATACCGCCGCCATCACCAGCGTGATCGCAATAATGGCCCCGCTAATTTCGCGCACCACCTTAAGGGTGGCCTGATAGGGCGACAGGTGCTCCTCCTCCATCTTGGCATGCACAGCTTCCACCACCACAATCGCATTATCGACCACAATACCGATGGCCAAAACCAGGGCAAATAAGGTGATCAAATTGATCGTGAGTCCAAACAATTGCATCACCATAAAGGTACCGACCAGCGAAACCGGCACCGCCAGCGTCGGGATGAGGGTCGAACGCCAATCCCCCAAAAAGATAAACACCACCAAAGCCACTAAAAGGAAGGCCTCTAGCAAGGTATGCAACACTTTGTCGATCGAAGCATTCAGGAAGTCGGATACGTCATAGTTGATCTCGTAATCCATGCCCGGTGGAAAACTCGTTTCTTTCAGTTCTGCCAGTTTCTTTTTAGTGTCGGCAATAACCTCCTGCGCATTACTACCATAATTCTGCTTCAACATGATGGATGCCGACGGTCGACCATCTAAATTGGAGTAAATGTCATAAAACTCGCTGCCCAGTTCCACTTCGGCAATGTCTTTCAGGTAAAGCAATTCGCCTTTGGCGTTGGACCGAACGATAATGTTCTGGTATTGTTCGGGGGTGTTATACCGCCCGACATAGGTCAACACATATTCCAGTGCTTCTGATCGTTTGCCCGAGCTTTGGCCCAGTCGCCCCGGAGAACCGATGACGCTTTGATCGCTCAGGGCCTCCATCACCTCATCGGTGCCGATGTTATAGGCGCGCATGCGGTCGGGTTTCAACCAAATACGCATGGAGTATCGGCGGCTACCCAGAATTTTTACCTTACCCATCCCTTTTACCCGCTGCAACTCCTTGACCATGTTGATGTTGGCGAAGTTATAGAGGAATTTTTCGTCGGCCGTGGTATCCTTGCTGAACAGGTTTACGTACATCAACATACTCGGCTGGAGGAAGTTAACCACCACGCCTTCACGTTGTACCAGGGGCGGGAGGCGGTTCATCACCGTTTCGATCCGGTTTTTCACGTTCACCGTGGCGATATTGGGGTCTACATCCAGGTTAAATACAATCTGGATGGAAGCTTCGCCAGCGCTTGTGGCATCCGAAATCATATAGCGCATACCCGGTACGCCATTGATGGCCTGTTCTATGGGAATGAGCACTGAATTCACCAGTACATCGGCGCTGGCACCGGGATAGGCGGTTTCCACGAGTACAAGCGGTGGGGCAATTTGTGGAAACTGCGCGGTGGGCAGGGTCGTGATAGCCAGCCCACCCATTAATAAGATCAGAACCGATACAACGATTGCGAGTACCGGCCTGTGGATAAATTGTTCAAACATAGCGGATTGGGTTTATTCAGAGAAAACCTTTAGATGAGCAAGCACTTGCTGGGGATCCTGATAGACGTATTGGATTTTCACCCCATCTTTCACTTTGCGCAAACCTTCGAGCAAGATCATGTCTGTTTCGGCGAGCCCTTTGCCAACTACAAAAATATCAGGCATTTCAGCCGTGATTTCTATGGGCGTTAAATGCACGCCGCCTTCTTTATCTATGACAAACACATACCGTTTGTCCAAAATCTCGAATGTTGCTTTTTGTGGAATTAAAATGGCGTTTTTGATGGGTTTTTCCATGATAATATTGCCGGTTTCGCCGTGTCGCAGCAATCTTTTGGGGTTTTGAAATGTGGCGCGGAACGCAATATTTCCGGTTTCGTTGTTGAACTCCCCTTCAATCGTTTCCACGACTCCGGTGTATTCAAACACCTCGTTGTTGGCCATCCTCAGTTTTACTTTTTGTTGCCCACCTTGCTGGGTATGCATTTTGTAGTTCAGGTATTCCTGTTCCGGCACATTAAAATACACCCACATTTTGCTGTTGTCCGACAAAGAAGTAAACAGTGCGCCTTCATCCAACAAACTGCCTTCCCGCACAAACAAGCGGTCCATGATGCCTTCAAAAGGTGCCCGGATTTCGGTAAAACCCAGGTGTACCTGGGCCAGTTTCATTTCTGATTTTGCGATATCAAACTTGGCTTTCACCATGGCCAATTCGTTTTTTGAAACGACATTGTTATCTGCCAGTAATTTGGTGTTTTGATACTCTATTTCGGCAACCTGCGCTTCGGCTTGCGCTTTTTGAAATTCCGCCTCATACAAGGCGGGCAGGATTTGGAACATTTTTTGGCCTTTTTTAACAAACTGACCTTCATCCACGTAAATGTGCTCCAGGTACCCTTTTTCAAGGGCCCGCAACTCAATATTGCGGATGGATTTGATTTGACACACATAATCGGCGCTGATTACCGTGTCTTTTTTTAGCGGACTAGTTACCTGGAATTTAGCTTCCGTAACCGTTTCTGCTTTTTCTGTTTCATTGCTGCAGCTGGCGCTAAAAAACAATACGCCCAAGCCTATGAGCAGGAACATTCTGTTCATAAAGTTAAAATTTTGAATTGATTTACAGGAATTTACGCGTAGAAAATGGATGACGCGCGTATGTGAATGCTTGATAAGCAAGTTTACCCGCCGCACAAAGTGGACAGGAAAGCAGTTGCATTACAAATCAAGCATGGAAAGTGGACGCAGCAATGTGCCTGCTACAAGCGCAGGACGCGTAATCGAAGAAATACAGGAAGGGCGCTGCTGCTTCGGAAGCCATCAGGTAATATTAAGGCACCGCAACGCGGAAATCGAATCGGCTGAAGTGCCGAAAACGGGGGTAAAACGTAACTTTTTGGAAAAGACTTGTGCTTCGGACTTTTATGAACGGAGCCTTCATTGTCGGGATCCTCATCGTTTTCAAAAAATAAAAAAAACTGGCCAGCAACATTTGAATCAGCAGCGCCCCCTATCGGGGCTTCCAACACGCACGACTCCATTGCTTCCTGCCTGATAACCTGTCCACTGGTAAAACCCGGGACAGGCGCACAAACGCCGGAAGCCTGCACCCATCCGGCAAACGAAAGGTGAATTGCTATTACTGCTAGTAAGATATTGACGCTTTGCCGCATTTTTTTCATTAAAGCGCAAAACTATCCCCCTGCCCACAAACGAATGTGATCCTATTGTAAGTTAACAAGTTTTTAACATGGAAGTCCTTGGACCTCGTATTGCTATCAGCGCTGGGCGTACCCGTTTTATAAAAACAATATGGTGTGCAGCACGACACAATTTTGTCGTTGGAGGTAGGTGCATTGCCAAGTGGTACGTATTTTCTGAGCGTACACACGGAAGCGGGGGTATTAACCCAAAAAGTAGCTGTGTTGCATTAATTCTGATCAGGAATGCGATAAAGTATCCAGTTGCTCCCGATTCAACATCTCGTATTTACCCGCCAATTGCTTGGCAAATTCTAAAATAAATAATAAAAAGCGGAAGGACACTGGCCTACATCGGTGGGTGCGCTCCAACCATAACCAACAACTTACGTAAGTTTACAACTTCTCGACGATTCAATTGGAGGCGCTCATTCATCGCCCCCCTTCCGTAACACCTAATTGCTGCATTAAATCACGAACGGATATACCACGAATCTGTGCCAATTCTATCAAATATTTCATTCGTTGCAAATTGGCCTTTTCTAAGCGATCAGACATGTTTATAAGTTGCACAAGCTCTGCATCCTCAATGGTTTTTAATTGCCTTTTTTTAATCAATTCCCTGTATTCAACCCAAAAGCCTTCAGAGAAACCAGTGTTGTTTATTTTTTGAAGCAAGACTTCTTCTTTGTTTTTATGCAACTTTTTCTCAGACGGCAAGGCAGGTTCCGACCATTTCTCCAATACACGTTCCACCAATTGATTCAGCTCAATGCCTGTTCGATTTGCCTGTTCGCGCAAACGCTTTTCTAAACGTGGATTTATATTAATAATGATTGACATGATTTTTTAATTTAACGGTGCAAATTAAGATTTTTTGATTGAAAACCCAAACTCATTGGACCTCGAATTGGTATCAGCGTCGGGGGGGCCTGTCCTGCAAAAACAGTATGGAATGCAGCACGATGCAATTTTGTCGTTGGAAGTAAGTGCATTGCCGAGTGGTACGTATTTCCTGAGCGTACACACGGAAGCGGGCGTTTTTACACAAAAAGTAGCTGTGTTGCATTAATCCTGCTCGGAAATCCGGTAAAGCAACCAGCTGTCCCCAATGTCCTGAACGGTATCCAGTGTGTAGGTCGAATTCAATTGCTCCCAATTCAACATCGGGTTTTTACCCGCCCATTGTTTTGCTAATTTCGCTTCGTTGAATAACACATAAGCGCCCGGCTCAAAATTCGGGTAGCGCTGTTCCCATAAATTGCGGTACTGCAAGTCCGGCAAGTAACTTTTTAACGCAACATCGAGGTCAAAGGCGTATAATATGGCATGATCGGGCACAACGGCGCTGATTTGCGCAGCCGCATGCTGTTCCTGTTGGCTGCGTTGCAACATGGGGCGCAATAAAAGGGTGGTGTCTGCAATTTGGATGATGCAAAACCCGCCCAAAATCCAGCGCATCCATTTCCATTTCAAAAAATAAAAACCATACGCATACATCCGGTCCCAGGCCGGAAACAACAAACACAGCAATAAAACATAATCGGGCATCATAAACCGCGCATTTTGCCAAGGAACGGTGGCCAAAAACAACAAATGCACCGCCAAACAAGCCAACATAATCTTTTTGGAAAATAGCTGCAAATCGGTACGCCGAAATAGGATAAACAACAAACCAATAAACGGGGAAAAGCCGTAATACAACACCGGATACAGCAAAACATGGCATATATTGGGCAAATAATAGGATAATTGCCCATTGAGGGTCACAAAACTGCGCCGAAACAGGTTCCAGGCCGACCAATCCTTCCACATCGAATGTTGCGCCCAATTTACTTGCCAAAACAGGGGTAACAACACGGCCGTACCAGCCAATAAACAGGCGGCAAGGACCATCCCGCGTTTTCGCTGCAATAAGTGCGCACACAAAGCCAGCAGCATGGGTGCCAGCAAAGGCGCAATGGAAAAACGAACGATGCTAGCCGAAGCGGCAAATATTACCGCGCCCAATGGATAATGCCATGAAGCATCTTGCAAGCTGCGCAAAACTGCCAGCAAGGTGGCCATACAAAGCATCAAACCCAGCGCATCCGACATGCTGCTCACGCCCGCCCGCACGAGCAGCGGGGCCATGGCGCACAACAAAACGGTATAAGTGAGGCGACTTGCCGCATGCGCACCGGGGGTAAGTTGCTGCAACAAAGCCTGAAATAACCAAATTATCCCGAAATAAGCGCCCAAAGACACCAGTTGCAGGGCCAATACCGCATCGCCCACGAGCAGGCGCACACACGCGCCCGCGAACGGATACCCCGGCGCAAGTTCCGATAGCGGCTCGCGAACAGGCCATTTGGAAAAATCATGCAAAAAATTAAAAAATAGCCGACTCTGCTTCAAATACGAATGCGCATCCTGTCCGTACAAGCCATGGAAGCCTGTCAGCCAACACAAGGAAGCCAATGCCAACAGGGCAGCGACCGGAATCCAAAAAGGAGCGATGTTGATTTTCAGAATATTTGCGATTTTGCGTCCGCAATTGCAAATGTACGCCCCGTCCCGCTTTTTTAAACGCAAAAGCAACAGCTTTTGTGGAATTGGATTAGATGGATCAAGATGATTTGCACAAAACCGGTTGCGGCAGCGTTTACAACCCATACCTGTATGTACCCATGGAGGATTTAGTACCAACCCTACCGACCGCCACCAAAAAGGTGATGGTGACCGGATGTTTTGATCTGCTGCACAGCGGACATGTGGCTTTTTTGCGGGAAGCGGCCAAATGGGGCGATTTGTACGTGTGTATCGGCTCCGACGAAAATGTATTTCATTTAAAAGGCCGCTACCCGGTCAATCCGCAAACTGAGCGGCAATTTATGCTCCAGGCGCTTGCTTGCGTGCACGCCGTGTATGTGAACAGTGGCATGGGCATGCTCGATTTTTTGGCGGAAATGGACCAAATTCAGCCCGATTTATTTTTTGTGAATGAAGACGGGCACACGCCTGCCAAGGAAGAGTTATGCCGCGGGCGCAACATTGCATACGAGGTTTCGCGGCGTTTGCCCGAAGGCAGTTTGCCCACCAGAAGCACCACGACCCTGCGGGTGGCCTGCACCATTCCTTTTCGCATCGACCTTGCCGGTGGCTGGCTCGATCAACCCTGGGTTTCGGCCCTGCATCCAGGTCCGGTACTCACGCTGAGCCTGGAGCCAACCCACGATTTCAACAATCGCAGCGGCATGGCGACCAGTACCCGCAAAAAAGCGATGGAATTGTGGCATACCGCTTTACCCGACGGAAATCCAGAGCAGCTGGCCAAAATATTGTTTAGTTTCGAAAATCCGCCAGGCACCCAGGAGGTTTCAGGATCGCAGGATGCCTTAGGTATTGTGCTGCCGGGACTGAATAAATTGCACTACAACAACGGGTATTGGCCCGAACAGATCGCAACCGAACAGGACGAATCGATCCTGCAATGGCTGGAAAACCACTTGTACTTGGTGACTTTGGGTCCGCGGGCAAGGGGTTACCAAGTGTTGGCAAACACCCACATTACGGCACAAGGCGCGCAAAAGTTGGCCGAAGCCGCTGAAGGTTGTTGGCAGGCTATTTTAAAACGGGATCTTGGGGCGTTTGGGCATCATTTTAGGCAATCTTTTGAAGCGCAGATTGCCATGTTTCCCAATATGGCCGACGATGAAATTTTTCAAATGATCGAGCAGTATAAAACCCAGGCGCTGGGCTGGAAACTAAGTGGCGCGGGCGGAGGCGGCTATTTGGTGCTGGTATCTGAACATCCCATCGAACGGGCTATTCAGGTAAAGGCGCGTCGTCGGGCGGGGTATTGACCGCTGGGGTTTTGGATGTGCGCAATACGCCGTGAAAACGCAATAAATGATCGGGAAGGGCCTCATTGTACACGCACAACACAAGGGTATTGCGGTATGCGGCCCCCGATTGAAATAAAATTTTGATGGGATTGTGGATATACCCGCGTTCTGCAAACATTTGTAACTGCGAGTGCTTGGGCCGCCGAAACAACTTTAAATCTTCCCAGGTAGCCGGAATGGGTATTTCGCCGTAACCTTCTTCCTGCAAAAACTGTTTGACCATCTCGTAGGTGTACGCCAACTTTGCGCCGGCAAAAACCGTTCGGTATTCCCAGCCGTCACTTTGGCCACCCAGATAATCCTCGCCTGCGGCAGGAAACTGCGCACGCATGGGGATATGGGGCCCGGTGGGAATATCCTCGGCGCTTTGTTCAAGCGATTCGTCGAAGCCAAATTCGTCGTACACTGCTGTCTTTAATTTTGGGCAAAAATAAGAGAATTGTTTTAAATAATTAACACATTTTGTTTTTAAATTAAACAGAATGTTTCGCACCTTACGATGAATATACACCTCCTTACCATTGGCGATGAAATCCTGATCGGACAAATTGTCGACACGAATTCGGCCTGGATGAGCCAACAGTTAAACCTGCACGGCATGCGTGTAACGGGCAAAAGCAGCGTGGGCGATACCCGCCAGGCGATTGTCGATGGTCTGCAACACGCTGGCGCACAAGCAGATGCGGTCATTATGACCGGCGGCTTGGGTCCGACAAAAGATGATATCACCAAAAAAACACTGGCTACCTTGTTTGGTTCGGGCATGTCGTTTCATCCCGAAACCTACGAACGCATTGAGGGTTATTTTATCAAAATAGGCCGGGTGGTGCCGCCTGCCATGCGCGATCAGGCAACTTTGCCCGATTTGGCCACCATTTTACCCAATAAAGTAGGCACCGCGCCGGGTATGTGGTTTGAGCAAGCGGGCAAAGTGTATATTTCCTTGCCCGGGGTGCCCTTCGAAATGGAATATTTGATGCGTAACGAAGTGATTCCGCGCCTGAAAACCCGTTTTGAAGCCCGGCCCATCTTGCACCGCACTTTGTTGACCGCCTGCGAAGGCGAAAGCAACATTGCCCGGCGCATCGAAGCCTTTGAGGATCAGTTGCCGGAAAACATCAAACTCGCGTACTTGCCCGCGCTCGGCCAGGTGCGCCTGCGCCTCACGGGTACCTGGTTGGGGGCCATGACCGACCAGGCAGAAACAGCACTCGGAGCCCTGCTGGACGCTAAAAAGGCCGAATTAAGGGCGTTGCTCCCCGATTTGGTGTACGGTGTGGAGGAAGAGAGCTTGCAATCGGTGATCGGCGATATTTTGGTAAAACAAGGTAAAAAATTTGGCACCGCCGAAAGTTGCACGGGCGGGTATGTAGCGCATTTAATTACCTCCGTGCCAGGCTCATCGCAGTATTACCCAGGCTCGGTCGTGACGTATTCGTATGAAATGAAACACAAATTATTGGGGATAAAAACCGAACTATTGGACCAGTTTGGTGCCGTGAGCGAACAGGCGGTGCGCGCCATGGCCATCGGCGCCCTCGATGCCTTAGATGTCGATGTGACCCTTTCCATTTCGGGCATTGCAGGACCCGATGGCGGTACCCCGGATAAGCCCGTGGGTACTGTGTGGATGGCCGTGGCCAATCGCAAGCGGGTGGAAGTACAAAAACAGGTATTTGGCCGCGATCGTTTGAAAAACATCCAGTTGACCGGCACGTATGCACTGAACATGGTGCGCAAATTTTTGCTTGAAGATCCAACTTAAACCGTGCCATGCTTGATATCCGCAGTTATTACCGCCATACCCGGTTTGATTACCGCACGATCTGGAACAATCGGCACAACCTGGCCGTTCATTTTGGGTATTACGACGAACATGCCGACAAGCACCACGCCGCGCTCAACAACATGAACCGGGCGATGGCCGATTTGGCGGGCGTACAGGCGGGTGAACAAGTATTAGATGCCGGTTGTGGCATGGGAAGCGCCTGTTTTTGGCTGGCCGAACACCGGCAGGCCCAGGCGACGGGCATCAGCATTGTACCCGAACAAATCGCTGATTGTCAGCGCGTTTTAGCCGAACGCGAGGCTTCCGGCGTACAATTTGTCGTGGCGGATTATTGCCACACTCCTTTCCCGGATGCCCATTTTGACGTGGTATGGGCCTGCGAAAGCCTGTGCCACGCCGAACATAAAATTGATTTTTACCGGGAAGCCCATCGCCTGCTCAAGCCCGGCGGCCGCTTGGTCATTGCCGAATACATTCGCGCGGATCGGCCCGTATCCGAACGCGGCGAAACCTTATTGCAGCAATGGCTGCATCCCTGGGCCATTCGGGACCTTGATACCCGCGCAGAACACCTGGCGCATGCCCAATCGGCGGGCTTTCAATCGGCTGACATGCAAGATGTTACGCGGCATGTGCGGGTTTCCTTGCGCAATCTGCATGAACTGTGTACCCAATGGCTGCCCTGGGGCAAAGTGTTCAAAGCCTTGCGCATTGTGAACGACATTCGGTTGAACAACGTGCGGGCCTCCATCCGGCAGTATGAAGCCCTGGGCGAAGGCGCCTGGTTTTATGGGATGTTGGTTTGTGTTAAATAACGCCAGGTCGGAAGCGTCCCCCCCACGTCGGAAAGGTGGTTTAGTTCGCCCCACGTCGGAAGCGTCCCGGACGCTTCCGACGTGGGGCGAACTAAACCACCCTTCCGAGGTCGTACGCCTACTGAATCGAAATTAGAGAAATCAAAAAGGCATCGTCATCCGTCACAAACTTGACCACATACGAACCTGGTGTAGAAACCTGCAAATTATAAGTTTCCGTATAAGTAGGTATGTTTTCAGTACAAACACAGCCTTCATATTTGGCAATTACGCGTACATTAATTGTATTTCCCTCTATTTTGGTTTCAAAACTTGAAAATTGGCCGCATCCGTTGGTGCAAGCAAACTTGGTAGGCACCGGAATTACCTGGTTGACCAGCCCAAAAGCGGGCAAAGATGCTTCGATAAAACGCGCGCGTTCGAAGTACAGGCAATCGTCGCTCTCCTTCTTTGCACAAGCGGCGGAGAACATTAGAATGAAAAACGCAAAGATTCCTAAGTGTTTCATGGTTTGGATTTTTTTTTAAATGGTTCGGAATATGTGAAATACGAAAAACATCGGATAATGGTTGGGTGGTGTGCCACGTCGGAAGGGTCCCCCCACGTCGGAAGCGTTTCGAACGCTTCCGACGTGGGGGGACCCTTCCGACGTGGGGGTAAAGTGATTCACTACAAATCTTTTATATTTGTCCCACAACCAATCCGCCGAACAATGCCAGCAAACACCAAGCCCCTCACCGAAATACGCCGCGATATAGAAGACCTCCTCGTGGAAGCCCTGCCTGAGGCCCTAAAAGCCCTGCGCGAACTCCTGCCGGAAGGTACCGAGAAACACCAGCAAGTGCTCCTGCTGGTAAGTCGACTCAATGCGGCCAACAAAGATATGCGCGCTGGCGTCATCGATTTCAACGAATACGAACTGCGCATTGCTGCCGTGCGCCGCGATACCCTCATTTTGGTCGGCGAATTACAAGAAAGCGATTTCGAAGTGCCCACGGAAGGCCAAAAACCACCCTCCAACGCCAAAGAAGGCATCATCCTGTACCAGGTTCCTGGGAAAATGCCCCTCCAAAAACCCATTCCAATAGAAAAACTAAATAATCCCAGGGCAAAACCACTCCGGGCAACTGCCTTGTTTCTTGCTTTTTTGATGGCGAGTACCAGTTTTACCTATGCTTTGACACCCGATCCCATCCGCGACTGGTGGGTTGCCAATAATGTTGACACGTCAGAAGCATATGCACAGTACATCCAGGACCACGGCGCCGAAAAGGCAAGCACCCCCCGCGTAGAAAAGGCTTATTTTTATAAAGCAAAGGCCAGTGAAAAATTAGAGGACTTGCGCGATTACCAAAAGGAATTCAGATCAAATGGAGAATTTGAACATGGAGTAGTCAAAAAAATCCGCACTTTAGAGATCAAAGCCGTAGAAAGCATCGAAAAAGCGCCGGAACTCAACAAAATCCTACGTTTTCTTGCCGATTTCCCGGACGCCACTCAATTGCCTCGGGTAAAGGCTGCTGTAGAACAATTGCCCGAAACGCAAAAAACAGCGGCTTTGTCCTTTCTGAAATCTTTGCCTATTGCCCAGGAACCATCCATCCCCGGCGATTTGCCCCTGGCCGCCCAAAAATCCCTACAAATGGCCAAAATACCCGCAGGCCAATTCACCATGGGTGATTTATTTGATGAAGGCAGCAACGCCGAAAAGCCCACCCACCAATTCACGATCTCAGCGTTTGAAATCGGAAAATATGAAGTAACCCAGGATTTATGGTATGCCATTATGCAAACCCGCCCATCCGAACATAAAAACTGCTCGGACTGCCCGGTAGAAAAAGTCTCCTGGGAGGATATTCATATATTCCTGCAAAAACTCAACGCCCTGTACCCAGGCAAAAGCTACCGCCTGCCAACCGAAGCAGAGTGGGAATACGCCGCCCGGGAAGGCGGCAAACAAGTGCGCTTCGGCAATGGAAAGGATGTGGCGGATCCCGCCCAAATTAATTTTGATGGCCGTGAAAGTCATAAAGAATCCTATTCCCTCGCTGGACTTTACCGCGAAAAAACCGTCGCCGTAGGCAGCCTGCGCAGCCCCAATGCCCTGGGCTTACATGACATGAGTGGAAATGTCCGTGAATGGTGCAGCGACTGGTATGGAGCAGATTATTATAAAAAAAGTCCCGCAAAAGACCCACTCGGCCCTGGTTCAGGCTCCGACCGTGTTTGTCGCGGCGGGTCGTGGGTCACCTACCCGCAGGGCTGCCGTGTGGCGGATCGCGGCAACAGCGCACCCGGTAATCGCTTCAACTACCTGGGTCTCCGTCTTGCCAGGACCTTGTAACCCCCGGCCTTTTACCCTTTGGGAGCATGGGTGGGTCGCGTTGGTGTGCCACGTCGGAAGGGTCTCCCCCACGTCGGAAGCGTTTCGAACGCTTCCGACGTGGGGGAGACCCTTCCGACGTGGGGGTAAATAATTCACTACAAATCTTTTATATTTGTGCCGCAACCAATCCGCCGAACAATGCCAGCAAACACCAAGCCCCTCGCCGAAATACGCCGCGATATTGAAGATCTCCTCGTGGAAGCCCTGCCTGAGGCCCTCAAAGCCCTGCGCGAACTGCTCCCGGAAGGTACCGAAAAACACCAGCAAGTGCTCCTGCTGGTAAGTCGACTCAATGCAGCCAACAAAGATAAGCGCGCTGGCGTCATCGATTTCAGTGAATACGAACTGCGTATAGCCGCTGTACGCCGCGATACCCTTGATTTGGTGGGTGAACTACAAGAAATCGATTTCGAAGTGCCCACGGAAGGCCAAAAACCACCCTCCAACGCCAAAGAAGGCATCATCCTGTACCAGATTCCCGGAAAAATGCCCCTCCAGAAACCCAGCATCTGCCGGGTAAGGGTGGCCCTCGACGAGGATGCGGTGTACGAAGACCTCATCCTCACCAATGATACCAAAACCAAAAAACGGGTGGAAGTATCGGATTATATGAGCGCCGAATTGGTGGATATGGACGGCAATGTATTCGAAATAAAATCTTTAAACAACGCCAAACAAAACATCCGTGCGGCGGGTTACACGCAATGGTTGTTTCAAGTGCGGCCAAAAGTGGCAGGAGAACACCAGTTGTTGGTGAAAGTTTCCCTGCTCGAATTTGATGCCAACACCAGAGAATATGTACCCCGCGATGTTTCTTTGATGGAAACGGTCACGATTGTTACCGAGGAAGATACCCAAAACGAAATTAAAGAAACCCCGGTGAAAAAGGCCGAGGATCGCGTGGCATTAGAGCCCGGCACCCGCGGATTGGAGGAAGCGCCCAACCCGAATGAATCGCCTATTTACGAATCCATCAAAATAGAATCGATCGCAAAAGAGATGGATGTGCCGGTGATTAAGCCCATAGAAACGCCGGTTCCGATTGAAAAACCAACCAACCCCTGGGTAAAACCGCTGCGGGCGACTGCCTTGTTTCTTGCTTTTTTGATGGCGAGTACCACCTTTACCTATGCTTTGACGCCTGCGCCTGTACGCGACTGGTGGGTGGCGAGCATTGTTGACACGCCAGAAGCATATTCAAAATACATTGATACACATGGCACCGAAAAGGCAAGTAACTCCCGTGTAGAAAAGGCATATTTTTACAAAGCAAAGGCCAGTGGACAATTAAATGACCTGCGCGATTACCAAAAGGAATTCGGCCCAAGTGGTGTTTTTGAAAACAAAGTGGTGGAAAAAATCCGCGCTTTAGAGATCCAAGCCGTAGAAAGCCTTGAAAAAACACCGGAATTCAACAAAATACAGCGTTTTTTGGCCGATTTCCCGGATGCAACCCAATTGCCTCGGGTGAAAGCCGCAGTGGAACAATTACCCGTGACTCAAAAAACAGAAGCCTTGCCTGTGCTGGAACAGGCCTATATAAAATCCATGTCGGTAGACCCGCAGCCGCAAAAATTCCAGCAATACGT
This sequence comes from Saprospiraceae bacterium, assembly GCA_040397785.1. Lineage (GTDB taxonomy): Bacteria > Bacteroidota > Bacteroidia > Chitinophagales > Saprospiraceae > M3007. The sequence goes on from JBBAVI010000005.1 coordinate 90,149, forward strand.
GCAGGATTTTCCAAAATTGGAGCGCTTGGACGAAATGGCGGAAGCAACTGCCAAGCATCCTGTTTTAAGCGCAATACAAACCCAATTGGATGAAGCCATTATAAAAAAAGCGCAGGATGCGGACACACCCGAGCGGTTTTCCAAGGTTTTAGAAACGCTGCAAAAATATGGTAGTGCGCAGGCTTTAGCACCCGTTACCAAGGTGCTGGAGCAAAAACCCGCTGCGATCAAGGGTCAATTAAAATCAAAATTAAACACCGCAACAAAAGCGATTCAAGTACGCGCTGCTGAAAAAACGCAAAAAGAACGCGAACAACAAGAAAATAAGGTTGGAGACACCGCGCCAAAAAAAGAAAACCCAACAATAGGTAGCACAAAAGAGACTCCTGCGGTGTCCGGTACGGGAGGCGAAAACGCAGCGGCTGCCAACGAAAACACAACACCCGCACAAGGGCCTGCCAACAACCCGCAGGAAGCAGTTACCCCCGGCGACTTGCCCGCAGCCGCCCAAAAATCCCTACAAATGGCCAAAATACCCGCAGGCCAATTCCTGATGGGTGATGTATTCGATGAAGGACAAGACCGCGAAAAACCCACCCACCAGGTCACCCTGTCCGCTTTTGAAATCGGAAAATACGAGGTAACGCAGGACCTGTGGTACGCCATCATGCAGGAGCGCCCATCCGAACATAAAAACTGCGCAGACTGCCCGGTAGAAAAAGTCTCCTGGGAAGATGTACAACTCTTCCTGCAAAAACTCAATGCCCTGTACCCAGGCAAAAACTACCGCCTGCCCACCGAAGCGGAATGGGAATACGCTGCTCGGGAAGGTGGCAAAAAAGTGCGCTTCGGCAATGGAAAGGATGTGGCGGATCCTGCGCAGATTAATTTTGATAGTCGTAAAAGTTATAAAGAATCCTACTCCCTCGCCGGACTTTACCGCGAAAAAACCGTCGCCGTAGGCAGCCTGCGCAGCCCCAATGCCCTGGGCTTGCATGATATGAGTGGAAATGTGTACGAATGGTGCAGCGACTGGTATGGAGCAGACTATTATAAAAAAAGTCCAGCCAAAGATCCGCAAGGCCCAACATCCGGCTCCGTCCGTGTTTGTCGCGGCGGGTCGTGGTACGACGACCCGCAGAACTGCCGTGTGGCGAATCGCGGCAGCTTCGCACCCGGTTTTCGCGGCGGCAGCCTGGGTTTCCGTCTTGCCAGGACCTTGTAACCCCCTGCCTTTTCTTACCCTTTTACCCTCTAAGGGCATGGGTGGGTCGCGTCACGCGGCCCACCCATTTTTCTTGCTCGGCACTTTGCATATATACGTTTGCATATATGCACTGCATATATGGCGTATATATACACACGCAGTGTCTATGTGTCACCATGAAACGTATATATAGGAAAATGGGTGCGCATATATATAGGGAATTCATCCAGCGCGCATTCGAGCTGGGGCGTTCAAAAGCAGCCTTAGACCTAGATTTAAATGGATTTGAAAGATGGATGGATAAAAAATGATTTTCAATGGATTAGAAGCCAGATGCTTTCATATCCACTTTGCGTTGACTAAATAATTGGAAAAATATACTGGAAAGAGATCGGAGATCTGAAGTAGAATAGAATATAACCTCAAAAAACCTCAAATGCTAAGGCGGGCAACAACTTAAACGATTTCTATTGGAACTGGCCGGTTTAAAATAAAATCTACTCCTTTAATCTGATAATGAGTTCTTTTTTCAACTGCTCGGAAAGCCAAAATCCATGTGCTTCTAATTTGGTCAAAACTTCCAAGCCAGATTGAATAAAGCCTTGATCCTTGGCCGATATAATGATTCCAACAGTCCCAGTCACCTTTAATCCTAGCCTTTTCGCAACAGATCGACCTTTATTTTCATCAAGGATAATCCTGCTATTGGGGTTTTCAAGCGCCAACGCAATCGCACTTGCTTCTCCTTTGTCAAGTTCCAATTGGAGGATCTGAAATTCAGTTGGGTCATATAAGGTGGTAACTTCGATCCATGATGGCAAATCTGCATGTATTTCAAACCTTACAATATCAGTAATGTATACTTTTTGATACATTTTTTGCAAGATTTCTAACTCACCGATTGCTACCAATGCAATGATCGGACTGGCATCTGCAATAACAATTGAATCAAGATCAAGCATTGGCAATATCCTCTTCGATTTCCTGCATATTATATTGAAATACAGACACTTTATATTTTCCCAACAACTCAATAAACGCCTGTTTGGATAATCCAACCATCTCAGCGCCCTGTCCCGATGAAATTAATCCTTCCTCGAATAGTTTTACGGCCAAAAGCATACTCAATTCAAAGTTGCTGATTTTTAAACCCTCCGGAAGATCTATTTGAATGCTCATGTTATTATATGTTTCTTGAAATGGTATGTGCAAAAACAGCCCTAAAAGTACAAAATTGTAAGGAGATTAGCAAACCTAACCGCAAATATCCTGGAGATGTGATATTACCCATACTATCTGAACCCGAAAATCTAAAACATCCGCAATTGCTCCCCCAACGGCAACAACTGAAACGATTTCCGATGGTATTCCGTCACTCCAAAAGCCCGGATCGCTTCCCGGTGCGCTTTGGTCGGGTAGCCTTTATTCACCGCCCAACCGTATTGCGGGTGCGCAGCGTGCAATTGCTCCATGTAGGCATCGCGGTAGGTTTTGGCCAAAATGGATGCCGCTGCAATGGAGGCGTATTTGCCATCGCCCTTAATCACACACAGGTGCGGAATGCCCGGATACGGCGTAAAACGGTTGCCATCAATCAATAAAAACGCTGGTACCTGCTCCAAACTCGCCACAGCGCGGTGCATGGCAGCAAAAGAGGCTTTTAAAATATTAATCCGGTCTATTTCGGGCGCATCCAGTTTGGCCACCGACCAGGCCAGGGCTTCCTGCTCAATAATGGGCCGCAACAATGCGCGCTGCTTTTCGGTGGTTTGTTTCGAATCGTTCAGTAAGGGGTGGTAAAAATCCTTGGGCAGGATTACCGCCGCCGCAAAAACCGGTCCGGCCAAACAACCGCGGCCGGCTTCATCGCAACCGGCTTCCAAAAGATCATCGTGGTGAAAAGGCAAAAGCATGGTGCGAAGATAGCACAAACGCAAAGGGCTTTCCTTACTTTTGCCGCAACACAACACCATGATGGAGCAAAATTCGACTGAAACGATCAAAATCCGCGACCTTTACTTTGTGCCGCTGTTTACGGAAGCCGACATTCGCGCACGCGTACAGGCGCTCGGGACCGCGCTCACGGAACAATTTGGCGATAAGAACCCCTTGTTTGTCAGTATTTTAAGTGGGGCATTTGTATTTGCCTCCGACCTGATCCGGCGTTTTGAGGGCGACTGCGAGGTGAGTTTTGTCAAATTGGCATCTTACGCAGGCACGCAATCTACCGGCGCGGTGCAAGTGGTGATGGGCCTCGAAAAAGACCTCCATGGCCGCCATGTCATTGTTGTGGAAGATATTGTGGATACCGGCCGTACGCTGCATCATTTCATCGAACTGTTGCAAGAAAAAACACCGGCCTCCATCACCACGGTTACGCTTTTGCGCAAACCCGATGCCGTGATTTTTCCGCTTACGGTTGATCATATCGGATTTGATATCACCGATCGTTTTGTGGTGGGGTATGGCCTTGATTACGATGGCTTGGGCAGGAATTTGCCAGGCGTGTACCAATTGAAATCTTAGGGCGGGTTTTTATTTAAAAAACGGATATTTTTAATCGATCAGTTTCCAGAACAAGGCGGCTTTTACCAAGCCTGCGGTATTGCGGGCACTCATTTTGGCCAAGAGGGCAGCGCGGTGGCTTTCCACGGTTTTTTCAGAAATAAACAAATCGGCGGCAATTTCCTGGGTCGTGCGTTCGTCTACAATGAGGCGCAAGACTTCTTTTTCCCGCCGACTAATTTTGGGTGCTTCTTTTACGGTGCTGGCGATTCGTTCCCGCATGAGGCTGCGCATCACAGTGTCGGTGGCTTCCTGACAAAAATAGGTTTTCCCGGCAGCAAGGGTGCGGATTGCATTGGAGAGTTCCACTTTACCCGTATTTTTCAATAAATATCCTTGCGCGCCCATGTTGAGCATGGCGCTGATGTAACTTTCGTCATTGAACATGGTGAGGGCCATGATTTTCACATCCGGCCATTTTTGGCGAATCTGGCGGCACACTTCCAAGCCAGACTGATCGGGTAGGTTAATATCAAGCAACAAAACATCGGGTGCGGAGGCTTCCACTTGCCGCAACACTTCGGCGGCATTGTTGGCTTTTCCGCACAAGGTAAAGTCGGGTTCGCTGCTCAACAGGCTCTCCACGCCCTCGGCAAACATGGCATGGTCGTCGGCAATCATAATTTTGACCATCTGCGGGGCAGCACTTTTGGGATTTAACGAATTGGTTGCATTGCTCATGCCAATATAACACGGTATTGCAGTCGATTATTGTGATCCGTTCAGAATCTCTCCCCTTGCCAGCTTACTTTTGCATCGGATTGCCGACAGGGCATGTTTTTCAATTTTCAACCAAATTAATGAACACCTAGTAATGGAATATCGCATTGAAAAAGACACCATGGGGCAGGTACAGGTACCGGCACATGTGTATTGGGGCGCGCAAACGCAGCGCTCGGTAGAGAATTTCAAAATCGCCCGTTCAACCAACCGGATGCCGATTGAGATCATTCACGCTTTTGCCCAATTAAAAAAAGCAGCGGCCCTCACCAATTTCGATGCCGGCGTGTTGGCCAAAGAAAAGTGCGACCTGATTGCACAGGTTTGCGACGAAATTATGGCGGGTGAACACGATGAACAGTTTCCATTGGTGGTATGGCAAACCGGCTCGGGCACCCAAAGCAACATGAATGCCAATGAAGTGATTGCTTACCGCGCCCATGTGTTGCAGGGCGGCCAATTGAGCGATGAAGTGAAATTTGTACACCCCAATGATGATGTGAATAAATCACAATCGTCGAACGATACGTTCCCCACGGCCATGCACATTGCGGCCTATAAAATGCTGGCAGAAGTGACCATTCCGGGCATTGAGCGCCTGCGGGATACCTTGCAAGCGAAGTCGGAAGCCTACATGCAGGTGGTAAAAATTGGCCGCACGCACTTTATGGACGCTACCCCGCTTACGGTTGGACAAGAGTTTTCGGGTTATGTTGCCCAATTGAACCATGGTTTGCGCGCGATTCGCAATACCCTTGCCCATTTGTCGGAGTTGGCGCTGGGTGGTACGGCGGTAGGCACAGGCATCAATACGCCGCCTGGGTATTCGGAAAACGTGGCCAAGCACATTGCACAATTGACCGGTTTGCCTTTTATCACAGCACCCAACAAATTTGAATCGCTGGCTGCCCACGATGGCATTGTAGAAGCCCACGGTGCACTGAAAACAGTTGCGGTGAGTTTGATGAAAATCGCCAACGATGTGCGCATGCTGTCTTCTGGTCCGCGCGCGGGCATCGGTGAGTTGTATATTCCAGACAATGAGCCAGGCTCTTCCATCATGCCCGGCAAAGTAAACCCGACCCAATGCGAGGCGCTTACCATGGTGGCGGCACAGGTGATGGGCAATGACGTGGCGATCAACATCGGCGGCTCCAACGGCCATTTTGAACTGAATGTGTTCAAACCCATGATGATTTACAACTTCCTGCACTCGGCGCGCCTGATTGGCGAGGCTTGTGTGTCATTTAATGATAAATGTGCGGTAGGCATTGAGCCTTTATACGACAACATTCAGAAGCACGTAAACAACTCCCTGATGTTGGTGACGGCCCTGAATACCAAAATTGGCTACTACAATGCGGCGGGTATTGCCCAAAATGCGCACAAAAAAGGCATTACGCTAAAAGAATCGGCCCTCGAATTCGAATTGAAAGGACTCGATTTCAAACACATGACCTCCGAGCAATTTGATGCATGGGTGCGGCCGGAAGAGATGGTTGGAAACCTGTAATTTCCGGTTATAAAAAATATGAGTCATCCCGAATTTTGGTGGAACCCAAAATTCGGGATGACTCATGAAATTTGCTTCGCAGGGGCGTTCACACTGCGCGCTTTATCGTTTTATACATCACCTTCACACCAAAACAGCAGGATTTTTTATACAAATTATAGTAGTTTCTGCAACAAAATAGCAAAAACAGGCACCAATGATATACTTCACGCTGTATTGTTTTGTGCATGGCCTTCGGCCTAAATCATTGACAATCAGCGCTCAGCATGACAATGAATGCTGCCTTTTAGGCGGCGCTTAGTATATATCACCACACCGCAAGCCTGCACCACCTGTTTTTGCAATCCACCTTTTTTTATGCGACTACTCCTACTCCTCGTTGGCCTTTCTTTAAAAACATATGCTGTTTTTACCCAAAACCTGGTCCAAAACCCCTCTTTTGAACAAACCAAGCCGGACGCCGTGATCGTTCCCTGCGAATTCATGGGCTACACGGGTCGGTTTACAGAATGCGCCGAAACCTGGACTACCTTCAGGGACATGACCCCCGATTTATTAGCGGCTGCCGAAAATTGCCCCTGGCTGCCAGCGGTACATACCGGCGATTATTGCGCAGGCATCATTTATTATTTGCCAGCAATCGATGCCGGACAAAAAGGGGGATACCGCGAGGCTTTCAGGGTCAGTTGATGCGGCCCTTAAAACCCGGACAACGCTATCAATTTAGTATGTGGGTAAAAGAAGACCCTGCGTTGATGAAGGAGCATTTAAAAAAAGTGTACAGCCCTCAAACACCGATTCTGCCTGTACGCGCCAATAACGTAGGCGTGTATTTTACGGTTGCCGGATTGGACGGTCGGTACGGACTGGATATTTCCTACCTACAGGGAAAACCGCAAGTGAATTTTAACCAAGTGCTTGCGACCCAGGGCGCTTGGGTACAACTGCGTGCCGATTTTGTACCCGATCAGCCATTTATGTACTTCGCCATTGGCAATTTTATGCCGGAAACAAAAACCAGCATCGATTTGAGCCTTGCCCAAAACCGCAAAATAGACAGTCTGAATACCCGGACGCCCGGCAAGTTTGACAAAACAATACGGGCGGCCTATATTTGCATGGATGACCTTAGCATCACGCCGCTGGAAAATCCGGCGCAGGACACCCAGCCCATGACGCTGGAAAACCGGATTTTGAAAGACCGTAAATTTACGTTTAGCGCTGAATTATTGTTCGATTCGGGCAAATCGGACCTAAAACCGATCGCAAAACCCCAATTAGAAGCGTTGGTGCAGTTTATACTAAAATATCCCGGCAAACGGATCGGCATCAGCGGGCACACCGATTCGGTGGGATCGGATCGTTACAACCAGGACTTATCGGACCATCGTGCTAAGGCAGTGTATCAATATTTGCTGGATCATGGGGTGCCCGCCGCACAAGTTACCTGGAAAGGTTTCGGCAAAACCCGGCCCGTGGCAGACAATGCACAGGAAAGTGGCCGGCAAAAGAATCGACGGGTGGAATGTGTTTTGTTGAATTAATTTAAAGCGTCTACTTTTGCACAAAATTTTTCCATACCATGATCCAACGTATTCAATCGGTATTTCTGTTTTTGGCAGCGGGTTTGCTGGGCGGCCAGTTTGCCTTGCCTTATGGCACCATTACGAATCAAACGGCCGAAGTGCCCGCCAGTTTGACAGATGGCATCCTTACCCCTACGGATAATATCGGGCTGATGGGACTGACCATTTTAGGGGTGGTTTTATCCTTTGTGGCGATCTTTTTATTCAAAAACCGCAAATTACAGGCACAAATTACCGGCTTATCGGTGGTGATTTCAATTTTACTCCTGGCGCTCATCGGCGTAGTTTTCAGTCAATTGATGTCCGTATTTAATGCCAATGCCGGACACCTTGGTTTGGGCCTGGGCTTGCCGTTGGGTGGTGTTGTTTTCCAGTTTTTGGCACAACGCGCTATTAAAAAAGACGAAAACCTAGTGCGTTCTATGGATCGGCTGCGTTAATAGACTTGTTGCGGCGGACAATGGGATGCAGGGAAATGCCGTTCCAATTACCAAAAAAATAACACCATGATCCGAGTTACATTTTGCCTTGTTTTGCTGCTTTTCACTGCGGTGCACGCCTCCTCACAAGTAATGGGCAATTACGGTACCCAACAACAGAGTTACCAGAACATTCAGTACAACGCCCAGTACCGCGCTTTGCCTAAAGCGGCGGCAATCCTGGAAAACAATCAAGTTGAAATTACCATCAATGCGCTTTCGAACCAGAAAGCCAGTTCGTACACGGTCATTTTTAACCTGATTCAAACAGGTAAAACGGCCGATGAAACGAATACCTTGTTCAATACCCGCCTGGATGGTTTTTTGAATGAACTGAAGAACCTGGGTATTCCGGCCGACGCGATTTATGTCGATATGGTCAATTTTTTGCCTAAATACGAATACGATGTGAGCAAAAAGTTGTTTTCAAAAAAGACCTATACCGAAATTCCAAAAGGATTCGAGTTGCAAAAAAACGTGCACATACGCTATGCTACCCCGGCTTTGCTCGATAAAATTGTAAGCGCTGCAGCCCACCAGGAAATATACGATATTATTAAGGTAGATTATTTCGTGAAAGAGCCTCAAAACGTATATGCGGACTTGCGCGAGGTAAGTTTTCAATACCTTAACAAAATAAAAAGTCAGTACCGGGCCATTGGAATTCAACTGGATTCCGCTTACATTGTTACGGCCGAAAACGCCTGGGTGGCTTATCCCATCAACCGGTACGAACGGTATCAGGCGTTCAGTTCCGAGCGGATTGATACGGATGAGAAAAACAACATCATTGTCAATAATGTAGACAAACCCAGCGCCCGGTTTTACAACGCCGTGCCTGCCAACGATTACGATATTGTGATCAATCCTGAAATACTGGAACCGGCTGTGCAGTTTTCTTACAATTTGGTTGTGCGCTACACCTTGCGCGAGCGCAATGTGCCAGTAAAAACAGCCATTAAAAAAGAGTTTATCCTCGTAACGCCCAATGGGGAGGTTAAATCTTTAAAAATAGATTAGACTTGTTGCGGTGGGAAGTTGAAAACGACGTAAAAACGCCCATTTTCCGC
>JBBAVI010000006.1:0-9066 GCA_040397785.1 Saprospiraceae bacterium
CGATTCGGTTATTCTAGTACAAATTAATCTTACATCACAGCGGGGTCACACCCATATAAAGTATGGAATAAAACGATTCTATGTTCGGAGGCATTGCTTGCTAACCCGGTTCTCCCACCCAATCAAACAGTTGTTTTTTACCTATTTCAATATTAAAATCTTCGCAAAACTTTAGAAATTCTTCCTGAAACGTCTTTTGACGGTGATGTTCTTTTTGGTTCAAAATGTATTTACAAACGGCATCTATTTGAGAACGGCTGTGCGAAAAAACACCAAATCCATTTTGCCATTCGAAAATTTCCGCTCCCCCAAAAACTAAACAGCTCCCGCCAACACCGTTGCTTTCTTCTCCACCACCGCCTCGGACAGCCAAATAAAATGCTGTAAAAAGCTGTTCACGCTTTTTTCAAACAAGGGATCCAGTAAATTCCCGGCTTCATCAAAGCGCTGTGCCACCTGGCCAACGAGCAGCATCTGCGGAATGGCGTACCCGGACACCCCCAGTGCCAATTGCTGCATGGCCAAAGCCGCGCGCATGCCCCCCATACTGCCGGAGGTGACGGATGCTACACCAATTACTTTTTTGTTGAATTCAGACTCTTTCAAATAATCCACCGCGTTTTTCAGGGCTGCCGTATAACTGCCGTTGTATTCGGGCGAAACAAAAATAAAGGCGTCTGCTGATTTTACTTTAAGTGCAAATTCGGCCAATCCTGCGGGCGGATTGGGGAGTTTCTGCAATACTTCCTCCATAATGGGAAACTGATAAGCCGCCAAATCAAGCACCGAAGCAGTGTGTACGCCTTGGTTTTCAATGGTTTGTTGTAAGGCCAGGGCTACCCGGTGGGACTGCCGATTGAGCCGGGTGCTGCTGGAAAATATCGCGATATGCATGGGTCTGGTTGTGTTCGTGTGAAAGTCGGTGTCATAACATCTAATTTTGAAAATGGTTCATGCTGAACTTTTCCGCTTTTTTTCCAAACCTTTGCCTGTATGGATACACTTTTCCTTGATCGCGATGGCATACTCAATGTGCGGATGCCGGGCGAATACGTGCAACACCCGAATGCGTTTATACCGACCCCCGGATTGGAAACCGCCCTTCCCATGCTGGCGGCGCGTTTTGAACGCATTGTGGTCGTGACCAATCAGGCAGGCATTGGCAAAGGATTGATGACCATGGCGGATTTGGAAGCGGTGCATCAGAAATTGCGCGATATTGCCCAGGCGAGCGGCGGCCGATTAGATGCAATATACGCCTGCCCACACCGCAGCGAGGCGGGTTGCCCTTGTCGAAAACCCGCTACCGGCATGGCCTGGCTGGCTTTAGAACAATTTCCCGAAATTGATTTTGAAAACAGTTGGATCGTGGGCGATTCCAAATCCGATATGGCTTTTGGGCAGGCCTTGGGCATGCGCACCGTATTAATCAATGGCAAACAAGAGGAGGCCGAGGAATTGAAAAAAATGCACATCGATTTTAGATTTGGCAATCTGCTGGAATTCGCCCGCTTTATTTGTTAAAATTTTTAACATTTAAAATACGGTTTGCACCTTCGCGTTTTGAATACCGATTGCAATCTGTTGTTCCCACAACCCGATTCCCTTTATTTTATTTGTCCAAAAAACCTGCCTGGTTACTGCATCGTGGTAGCCTTGGAATACTTTTAGTCTTTTTGCGCTAATCTCTTGCCTCACACGGGTTTATCCATTCTTTTTTTAACAAAATTACTAAACACAACTGAAACATGACAAACCACTTGTCGTTTCAGGGGCTACGCTATTGCGCGCTCCTGACTTGCCTGCTAAGCCTCCAAGTGCTTGGAGCACAATCCGTTGAATCGGAAATCCCCACAGAAACTGCACCGCTGGATGACATTACAACCCGCTCGACCATCCGCGATCGAAACACCCTGAAACCTGCGCCAATTCGAGAAGCGGATATTTTCTGGGAAAAACGCATCTGGCGGGTCATTGACACCCGCGAAAAGATGAACAAACCCTTTGTCGCGCCCGAATCCCCTTTGTTTGTAATCCTCATGGACGCTGCCCTGCAAGGCGACATGCGGGTGTACAGCACGGTGGACGATCGTTTTACCAAACCTTTGAGTACGGATGATGTGTCGAGCATGCTGTACAAAGAGGACACCATTATTGTATTTGATCCGCAAACGGGTGAGGAACGGGTGCAAATTGTGAAAAACGAAATCAATTGGGAAAACGTAAAGCGTTTCCGGGTGAAGGAATCCTGGTATTTCGACGCGAATACCAGTTCACTCAAAGTGCGCATCCTCGGCATTGCGCCCCTGATTGATGTGGTGGATGAAGAAGGCAATTTCCGCTTCGAAAAGCCGCTGTTTTGGGTGTATTACCCACAAGCCCGAGAAATTTTAGCGCGCCACAAGGTGGTAACGCCCGGCGGTAATTTTGCCAGTACCCTGAGTTGGGAAGACTGGATGGAAATGCGGCATTTTTCGTCCTTTATCACCAAAGAAAATACGGTAGGCGACCTAAGGCTGGAAGATTCCTACACGGGCGTCGACCTCTTGATGAAGTCGAAAGAAGTGGGGGAATCCATCTTTAACCTGGAGCACGATTTGTTTACGTATTAGATTTGTTGCGGTGGGAAGTAAAATGGCCTGTTTTTGTCGTTTTACTCCCCACGGCAACAAATCTATTAATCTCGAATCATCAAATACACAGGCCAGGCACAAAAAATGAAAATACTGCCCGCCAAAATGGGAAAACTGCCGTGTACCGTATTAAGGTAACCGGCCGCTAACGCAGGGATAAACTGTCCAATGGAAACCATACTCTGGTTGATGCCCATGATTTCGCCTTGCTCCTGCGGGCTCGCGTGGGTGGACACTATGGTGGTCAAGTTAGGGGCGGTTAGGCCTTGAAACGTTGCAACAAAGGGATTTACAAGGTAAAAAAGCCAAAGTTGATTCGGTGCCAGGGTAGCCAGCACTGCAAGCGCAAGCAGTGGAATGCTCCAGCGCAGGATTTGGTTGGGTTGGGCGTATTTAGCCAGTTTTCGGGCGGTAAAACCCTGGGTAAAGGCCAACCAGATGCCTACCCAGCCAAAAATAAGTCCAATCTGCTTTTCTGAAACTGCAAATTTTTGGATCAGGTAAACGGAAAAAAACTGGGTAAAAAACGAAAATCCCAGCGAAAGTAGCAGGGAAACCGCAAAAATCTGGCGCAAGTTGACCGATTTGAATGCTTTTCCGAGGTTGGAAAAACCCACGAACAAGGAAACTGGGGTTTCGCGGCGGGTAAAGTTGGTTTCCGGAAAATTACGCTGTACCAATAGCATGTTGACCAGTGTAAGGATGGCGGTAAACCAGAACGGGGTTGCGTGGTTGAACCAGGGCAAGACACTGCTATCGGCCAAAACACCGCCGATCGCTGGTCCGAGGATAAAGCCAAGTCCAAACGCCATGCCCACCAGGCCAAAATATTTAGTCCGGTTTTCCGGGGTCGCAATATCAGACAGTGCGCTCATTACAATGCTGATATTGCCCCCGGTAAAGCCCGGAAGCGCACGACTGAAAAACAGCAGGGGCAAGTTTTTAAGTAAAATAGCCCATCCAAATAGCAAATACCCAATCAAGGTACCCACGAGCGACATCTGCAGCATCGGTTTTCGACCAAAGCGATCGCTCAAAGCGCCCAACATGGGTGCGCCAAAAAATTGAAAGGCCGGATATATGGCCGTCAAATACCCATACATCACCGAGCGGTCGTAATGACTTGTGCCACTCGGAAGGATGCTGGTATCGGGTGCCATAAACAAAGCAGGCAACACCGGGATGATGATACCCACCCCAAGCATATCTAAAAAAACGGTTAAAAATATAGCGCCAACGGGCGAACGGTCTTTCATGTGTCAGGAATATTTATTTTTGATCTTTAAACCGCCACAAATATCGGCAGGCATAGGTTCTGAAGGGCCGCCAAGGTTCAGCAATTTCAATCATCCGCTTTTTTAATTCCTTACCGATTTCCTCCAACGCATATAAACGCTTGATTCCCTGTTGGATACCCAAATCGTCGACGGGTAAAATATCGGTGCGCCCAAGACTGAACATCAAGAGCATTTCAACCGTCCATTTGCCTACCCCTTTGATTTGGGTGAGGAAGGCAATAATGTCCTCTTCCGACATCCCAGACCAGTCCTTCGCTTCCAAATCGTTTTCCAAAGCAAATTTTGCTACGTTCTGCAGGTACCCTGCTTTCTGACCGGAAAGGCCAACGGCGCGCAGTTGTTCGGGACTAAGTTGGATCAAATGTTCGGGATGCGGGTGCTGATCCGGAAATAATTGAAGAAAGCGATTAAAAATTGTATTCGACGCTTTTACGCTAAGTTGTTGGGAGACAATGGATTCCAACAAGTCAAAATAAATTTTACCCGAAGATTTTAATTCGGGTATGTCTATTTGTTGAATAAGTTCCCTAAGTTTGGCGTCGTGCTGTAAGTGCAGAATCCCATTTGTATAGCTCATACAGCAAAGTAACATGATTTGTGCGAAATCACTTTTAATAAAATAATACTGAACCACCGTTTAAAACAAGCACCATGGGCTTCCAAAAAGTAAATACCCTTGATTCGCAACAGGAAATGCAGCATTTTGTGCGCTGTCTGCTCGATGATGTGAAGGCATTTGAGTACATGCTGGAACACAATTGGTTTGAAAGCGATATTACCAGAATTGGTGCAGAGCAGGAAATGTGCCTGGTTGATAACAAGACCTTTAAGCCAGCCACCATCAACATGGAGGTCATGGAACAAATGACCGAATATCCCTGGTGTGTGACCGAATTGGCCAAATTCAACCTGGAAACCAACCTGAGTCCGCGCGAATTTGTGGGCACTTGCCTGAGCGATATGGAAGAAGAAAACCGGCATTATTTATCGCTGATTCAGAAGGTGTTGGATCAATTTGATGCAAGCATTGTGCTGTGCGGCATTTTGCCCACTTTGCGCAAACACGACCTGGAAATGCACAATTTGACGCCCCGCGACCGGTATTTTGCCCTCATGGCCGCCATTCAAAAACATTTGTTGGGTACTTCTTTCGAATTGCGGGTAGAGGGCGTGGATGAATTGCTGGTAAAACACGATTCTCCCTTGCTGGAGGCTTGCAACACCAGTTTTCAGGTGCATTTGCAGGTGTCGCCCAATGAATTTGTCAAAATGTACAACATCGCGCAGGTTTTGGCCGGACCGATGATTGCCATTTCTGCCAATTCACCGCTGGTGTTTGGACGGCGTTTGTGGCATGAATCGCGCATTGCCTTGTTTCAGCAATCGCTGGATACGCGCACGGCGCACGATCACATGCGGGAGCGTTTGCCACGCGTGAATTTTGGCAGCGGCTGGTTGCGAGGCGATATTACCCAAATTTATAAAGAAGACATCAGTCGTTTCCGGGTGTTACTGGCGGGTTCGATTGAAGAGGATTCGCTGGAAATGGTGCGCAATGGCAAAGTGCCCAAACTGCGTGCTTTGCAAATCCACAATTCGACCGTTTACCGTTGGAACCGCCCTTGTTACGGCATTTCGCCGAATGGAAAACCGCATTTGCGCATCGAAAACCGCGTTATTCCAGCCGGACCAACCGTGGTGGATGCTACCGCCAATGCAGCGTTTTGGCTGGGCGCCATGATCGGCATGGGCCTGCACTATGAAGACGTAACCAAACACATCGACTTTGTAGACGCGCGGGATAATTTCCTGAAAGCGGCCAAATTTGGCATTGATACTACCTTTAGTTGGTTTAAAGACAACAAAGTACCCGTTACCGAACTGATTTTGAAGGAGTTATTGCCTTTGGCCAAAGAAGGTTTGAAGCACCGCAAAGTGAAATCGGCCGATATCACCAAATACCTAGACATCATTGAAGCGCGGGCCACCGAACACAAAACGGGCGCGCGCTGGGCTTTGCGTTCTTATACCGCTATGAAAAACCAGGTCACCAACGATGAAGCCATGGTTTGCTTAACCGCCGCGATGATCAAAAACCAACAAGATAACCGTCCGGTCCACACTTGGACCGAACCTAAAGCGACTGATTTGGAAAACTGGACGCCTTCTAAACTGAAAGTAGAAGAGTTTATGTCGACCGATTTATTCACCGTTCAAAAGGACGATGTTATTGAATTGGTGGCCGAAATTATGGATTGGCGGCGCATCCGGTACATGCCGGTAGAAGACAGCAAAGGCGAATTGGTAGGCTTAGTTTCGTCGCGTATTTTATTGCGCTATTTTGCCAAATTGAACAAAACGGAAGACGATACAGTGCGCACGGTGAAAGATCTGATGATCGCAAAACCCATTACGGCCACGCCGGAGACTACCATTATGGATGCCATGAGTAAAATGCGGCAACATAAAATTGGCTGCTTACCGGTGGTAAAAGGCAAGGAACTGGTTGGCATTATCACGGAAATGGACTTTTTGCGGATTACGAATCGTTTGATGGAGCGGTTGGAGGGTTAGAGGTTCAATATTTTAATTTATGAACATTGGTCATCCCGAATTTTGGTGGAACCCAAAATTCGGGATTTTTTATCCATTTTACCGAACACCCAGAAAAGTGGAAATATTTGGGTAAGATATTCGACCTCTAGCGAGGTCGTGCGGAAAAAATACCATTGGGCGTTGCTAATCGGGTAGGAGGCGGCATTCGCCGCCGTCCCCCCACACCACCGGACGTACGTACTCCGTATCACGGCGGTTTCCGTTAACCTTTCTTCCTTGTCATTTCTGTGTAGATCGACCGTAGGCCCTGTTGGGCGAACCATTTGTTGTTCATTGCTCGGCTGGTGGCGGGGTAATTAGACTTTGCCCACCATCCTTGCCGATACATTACAACGTTCCAGCTTTTCTTTTCCGATATGCCCATCGCGTATAACATCTTGAAGATGCTATACTTTCGCCCGCATTGCTTGAGACGGTAGCATCTCAATTTCCGACGTATCCAACCATCTATGGTTTGGAAGCCGCTTAACCATTTGTTTGCTTTGCGGAAGTAGGCTGTCCAGCCCATGATCATTGTGTTTAACTCCGATATGACCTGTTCAAATTTTACCCCTCGGTTGCGTTGGCATAACTTCCGGATTTTCTCTTTCAGACGTTCTGTCGACTTGTCTGCTACTCGGACGTTTCCGCCGCTTAACAGCGTATAGCCTAAGAACTTAACGTTTGAGCAGTGCCTCACCCCGCTCTTCTCGCGGTTCACACGCAATTTCAACTTTTCCTCAATAAACTTTATGACAGATTCCATGACCCGTTCTCCCGCTTTTTCGCTCCGAACGTATATGTTACAGTCGTCCGCGTATCGGCAGAATTTGTGGCCTCGGAGTTCTAACTCGCGGTCTAACTCATCCAAGACGATATTAGATAGCAACGGGGATAAGGGTCCGCCTTGGGGCGTTCCCTCCGTGCGCTGTTCTTCTATACCCCCTGACATAAGGCCCGCTTTTAAGAATTT
Source organism: Saprospiraceae bacterium (assembly GCA_040397785.1). Classification (GTDB taxonomy): domain Bacteria; phylum Bacteroidota; class Bacteroidia; order Chitinophagales; family Saprospiraceae; genus M3007. The sequence goes on from JBBAVI010000006.1 coordinate 7,500, forward strand.
ATTGATTAGACGTAAAAGACGTTTGTCTCCGATCCCTTTGCTTAGCCGATTCATCAGTCGGTCGTGGTTGATCTTGTCGAAGAATTTCTCCAAATCTATGTCAACCACCCATTCGTAGCCTTCCGATATGTATTGCGTCGCTTGGGTAATCGCATCGTGTGCCCCTCTCCCTGGGCGGAAGCCGTAACTGCTCTCGTTGAAGTGTGGCTCATAGTAGCGGTTTAGTATCTGGTGTATCGCTTGTTGTAGTAGTCGGTCTTTTACTGTCGGTATTCCAAGTATTCTCACCCCGCCGTTTGGCTTGGGTATCTCCACTTTCCTTACCGCGCTTACCGTGTACTGCTCGCTCAATACCTCCGTTCTAAACGTGTTGATTTCTGCGCTCAGCCAGGTGCCGAGCCCCTCAACACTTACACCATCTATGCCTGCACTTCCGCCGTTGCGCCTTACTTGTTCGTAAGCTGTTGTCAGGTTCTTGTAGTCTACGATCTCTTCCAGTAAATGTTCGGTCTCGGCTTGCTGGTTTTTCAATCGCGATTGCAATTCAACGACCTGTTTACTTCGTTTCCCGATTCCGTCGGTCGGCAAAGTATTGGGTGGCATGTTCTGTGGAGCAAACAGGTTTGTTTGTTCCATTTTCTGATGTCTTTGCTGTTGCTTTTTGCTTTTACGCATTGTAAAGGCTTGCCTTTTGTTAACGAATTTGGGCCTTCCCTTCTTCTACTCTTCCGGTACTATGCCCGCTGCTGACTCCTACACACACAGGTTTCTTTGACACTCGCACGCGTCTCCGACAACTTCTGCCAATGCAGGCCTCCCGGGGTAAGCCGCCTATCTTGCTATCCGTCGCGCTGGATTTACCCCTCTGACCTCCGTATGACTATTGGGTTGCGTGATTCATGGGTCACTTTCCCGGTCAGATTGGCCTTATATCCAGTTTCTGTACGTCGCAACGTATATTTGTCTACGGCTTCCTTCAGATTCCACCTCGCGGTGGACACCCTTGCCTTCAACTATGAGATTCCGGCCATAACGGCTCTCTAAGGACTTGAAGTTTTACCTTCGTACCTGTTAGATAGGGGGCGTGCCCGGCACACCAAATATTTGACCTCCAAGGAGGTCAGTGCCTTGCACTTGAGATTCCAGGTATTTTTTTTAAAGCGATGCTTTTAAATCATTGCATCATTGGGCAACGTGACGACCTCGCGAGAGGTCGAACATTTGTAGAAAAGATACAATGTCCGAACCCACTCACGACTTCGGAGAAGTCGAATATTTGTAGATTCGCAGGTTGATAAGGCGCAAAATCGGGATTTGAATAAGGCCGGAAAAAACGCAAACTAAAGATCTCAAAAAAGAAAAGAGCCATCCCAAATTTTAGTTTTCACCAAAATTCGGGATGACTCATGTTTGTAATTTAAGCAGTCTCCTGCCCAAGAAACTCCTTTCTGTTCTCCTCCATCTGTGTCAAATGCCGCTCTGCATGTTTGCTCAGGAAATAAATATACTCGTACACGTTCAGTTTGCCAAGTGCCTGGACCGTCATGGTCGTTTTATACTGCAACCC
>JBBAVI010000006.1:9166-99161 GCA_040397785.1 Saprospiraceae bacterium
AGAATTTCTGAAATCGTCCAGCCTTGATCGGCCGGCCGGAACGATTGCATTGCTTCCGGTGCCAAAAACCAGTCTAACACCAATTGATGGGTTTTAATTAAATGCAATTGAATCGTTTGGATGTAGGTGGCTATCTGCATAATATTTAGAAGTTGCTGCTTAAAACCTGGATGCAAGCCGCTATGTTTTTAACCATGTTTGATTCAAAAAAGTTTCCAAGCCACGCCATCGTACCTTTCAAGCAGTACAATCACCCAATCGACCCAACGATCATCTTTTTTCTCCAAATCCACAACCTTCTGCTTGTAGGTCCGTTTCCTTGTCTACTTTTGCAGCCATTGTGAGCAATTTATTACATCTTCTGGAAGCCTACCGCCGTCACCCGGCTTTAGCGCAATTGGTACAGTCCTTTAAAGGCGGGGAATCGGATGTGCGTGTGGAAGTGCGTGGCCTTTCGGGTGCGCAACGTTGTTTTGTACTTGCCGCATTTATGCGGGAGAAAAGTCCCGAACTTTCGAAAGTGCATTTGGTCGTAGCCGAGAGCAAGGAAGAGGCGGCTTATTTGCAAAACGATTTGGCCGGTATTTTGGAGCAGGTACCCGATGCGCCAGCCGTTTATTTTTTCCCGGATTCGTTCAAGCGTCCCATGTTTTTTGATGACCTGAACCCAACCCAAGTGTTGCAGCGTTCGGAAACCGTGCATAAAATCACCGCAGGCGAACAATCAGGCATTGTAGTTACCTACCCGGAGGCGCTGTTTGAAAAAGTAGTTTCGCCGCATGTACTGAATGAAAACCGGATCACCGTGACCGTTGGCGAAAAACTCGATGTAGATTTCATGATGGAAGTGCTCATCGAATATGGGTTTACGCGCACCGATTTTGTTTATGAACCGGGCCAATTCAGCATTCGAGGAGGGATTATCGACCTGTTTTCTTTTGGCAATGAGCATCCTTACCGCATCGAATTGTTTGACGATGAGGTAGAAAGCGTGCGTACGTTTGATCCGCTGACACAACTTTCTCATCGCCGCATCTCCAATGTGAGCATTGTGCCGAATTTGAACACCCGTTTTCGGCAAGATCAAAAAGTATCGCTTTTTCGGATTTTACCCGCAGGCGCCGTGCTTTGGATGCAGGATTTGCAGTTTATATTGGATCGTTTGCAATATTGCTTCGAAAAAGCGGAATTGTTTGCCTCTAAATTGACGGCCTTAGACAGCGCCGAACTGCGGGAAATATTCAGAGACCGGGCTTTTTTGTACCCCAATGATGTAAAGGAAGATGTGGAAGACCATCCCATCGTGTATTGGAAACCGAAATAGCACATGAGCCGAATTCCTACGATACAATTTCATTCCAAGCCGCAGCCCTCTTTCAACAAGAACTTTGAGTTGCTGATTCGCTCCATGCATGAATGGCATGCTTCGGGCTATGAAACCTATATTTGCTCCGATAATGCGAAACAATTGGAGCGTTTGGCGGCTATTTTTAAAGAATTGAAGGCCAATGTGGAATGGTTGCCGGTTGAAACAGCCATCCAGGAAGGATTTGTCGACGATGATCTGAAAATTGTGTGCCTTACCGACCATCAGATTTTTCAGCGGTACCACCAGTACAAACTGCGGCAGGGTTTTACGAAAGACCAATCGATGAGCATTCGCTTATTGCGCGAGTTGCAGGCGGGCGATTTTGTAACCCATATTGACCACGGGATTGGAAAATATTCCGGTTTGCAAAAAATTGAAATTGGCGGCCAAATACAGGAAGCCGTTCGATTGGTATATAAAAACAACGATATATTATACGTTAGCATTCACTCGCTGCATAAAATCGCCAAGTATGTCGGCAAAGAAGGCGAGGCACCGCCATTATCCAAATTAGGCTCTGATTCCTGGAAACAGCTCAAGGCACGGACCAAGAAAAAAATCAAGGATATTGCGGTCGAGCTCATCAAGTTATACGCCAAACGCCGCGCTGCGCCCGGGCACGCTTTCCCGCCAGATGGTTACCTGCAAAATGAATTGGAGGCCTCGTTTATTTATGAAGATACGCCGGATCAGTTCAAATCGACCAACGATGTAAAGGCCGATATGGAAAAACCGTATCCGATGGATCGTTTGGTATGTGGGGATGTGGGTTTTGGCAAAACCGAGGTGGCGATTCGTGCCGCATTTAAGGCGGTGACCGATGGAAAACAAGTAGCGGTGCTGGTACCGACGACTATTTTGGCGTTGCAACATTGGAAAACCTTTAGCGAACGTTTGAAGGAATTTCCGGTCACGATCGATTACGTGAACCGTTTTCGTACCGCAAAAGAGAAAAAAGCCATTTTTGAGCAATTAAAAACGGGTAAAATTGATATTTTGATTGGTACCCATGCGATTTTAAACAAAGATGTGGTGTTTAAGGACCTGGGGTTGCTGGTAGTGGATGAGGAACAAAAATTTGGGGTGGCCAGCAAAGAAAAACTGCGGGCCATGACCGTAAATGTAGATACCCTTACGTTAACGGCAACGCCGATTCCGCGTACCCTGCAATTTAGTTTGATGGCCGCGCGGGATTTGTCGGTTATGCGTACCCCACCGCCCAATCGGCAGCCCATCCATACCGAAATACGCACCTTCGATACCGATTTGATTCGGGAAGCCATTTATGCTGAAATTAACCGGGGCGGGCAGGTATTTTTTGTACACAACCGGGTGAGCGATTTGAATAAAATCGCCGAGTTGATCCAGCAATTGTGTCCGGATATAACGGTGGCGGCAGCGCATGGACAATTGGAGGCCGACCATTTAGAAAAAGTGTTGGTAGCGTTTATTGAGAAAAAATTCGATATTCTGGTTTGTACCAATATCATTGAAACCGGTTTGGATATTCCGAATGCGAATACGATCATTATCAATCGGGCTGATATGTTTGGCTTGAGCGATTTGCATCAATTGCGCGGCCGGGTGGGACGTTCCAATGTGAAGGCCTATTGTTATTTATTGGCTGCGCCACTGAGTGTGTTGACCCAGGAAGCGCGCAAGCGATTGCGGACGATTGAGGAATTTAGTGATTTGGGCAGTGGTTTCCAGGTGTCCATGCGCGATTTGGATATTCGGGGTGCTGGCAATTTGTTGGGCGGTGAACAGAGTGGTTTTATTGCCGATATTGGGTATGAAACGTATCAAAAAATCCTAGACGAAGCCATTCAGGAGTTAAAAGAAACCGAGTTTAAAGATTTATTTAAAGAAGAATTGGCCACGAAAGGCTCCTACGTGCGGGATGTAACCATTGAAACCGATGTGGAAATGTTGATTCCGGACGATTATGTAAGCAATACCCAGGAGCGTTTGAATTTGTACACCGAATTAGATGCCTTGGAAACGGAAGATGAAATTACGGCGTACGGCAAGCGTTTGGAAGACCGATTTGGAAAGTTGCCGAAGCAGGTAAATGCCTTGTTTGAGGCCTTGCGCATGCGTTGGATGTGTAAAAAATTAGGTTTTGAACGTCTGATTTTGAAGGGCGGGAAATTGCGTTGTTATTTTATCTCCGATCCGCAATCTTCGTTTTTTGAAACCGAATTGTTTAAGGCAATTGTTCAGTTTGTTGCCACAAAAGGTCGGATTATGGGCTTGAGTATGAAGCAGACCAATAAAGAATTGATTTTTATACAGGATGAAATTCGGAGCGTGAAGGCGGCAAAGTCTACGTTGGATGTGTTGTTGGGAATTGGGGAAAGTTTAAAGAAATAGGAAAATTCAAAAAAAGTCCGAAGATTGCATAACAGATTTAGACAAACTGCTTTTTGCCATGAACGAAACCCACCACATCGAAATAGGGGCTGAAGTTCCAGAATTTATGAAGGAAGATTGGATTGTGAAAGCGCTCCATGAACTGGATACCTCATCCATGTCGCCAGACAGACGGGCGGATTTGTCTATATTCCTGGCAAAAGAACTCAGCGAGCGGCATTTTAACCACAATAACAGGTTACGTGCTGAGGAAGCAGAAGCTAATTTGGAAATAGCGCGCGCAAGAGCCAAAGAAGCAGCAGAAATGGCACAAAAAGAGCGCGCGAAAGCAAAACAAATGGAGCAGCAAATTAATCTTGCTATTCAGAATTTATTAGATCAGCCTGATTGGAGTGATGCCCGTATTGCAGCAACTTTTCAGGTAACGCTGGAGCACATCCATCATATTAGAAGCCAATTAAAGGCCTGATTTTTCGATAAAACAAACCGTTAAACCATATTTTTTATTCGCATGCTCTTTAAAACTACCACTCGTTTTTTCTTTTTCCTACTATTATTTGGGTACACCCTAAAGTTAAGCGCCCAGGATTACCTGCCTGCTGTCCTTATTTTTCAATCTGGTACCCAGGAATCAGGAACCGTATTTTATTCAAAATGGGGCGATACACCGCAATCATTCCAATTTAAAAAGCAAGATGGAACAATGCAAATAGTCCATCGCTCCCAACTCAAATCAATCGAATTTACCCGTTTGGATGGATTGAAGGAACGTTATGTTTGCACCGTAGTACAAATTAACCGCTCCCCTTTTGCATTGTCTGCCTTAGATTCAGATCCTGCCCCACTGCTGCAATTAGATACTGTATTTTTGCAAGTGCTGATACAATCCAAGATTAGTTTCTTCAAACTACAACAACGCAACCAACTGCATTTGTTTATCGGTTCGGATAGTATTCGCCCGTTGGTTTACAAACGCTTTGTAAAAGATGGTGTTTCGAGTAATAAATTTATGGAGAATAACCGTTTTCGGCAACAATTACTCGCGCTTACGAAAGATTGCCCACAATTACAACAGCGGATTTTAAAGTTATCCTACAACGAAAACCCAATCCATAAACTATTGATAGACTACTTATTATGTAAAAAAATAGAAACAGATTTTTTATTTAAACCGGAGCATATTCGCCCTCAAATTTATGTTGCAGCAGGTATTCAATATGCCGCACCAGGCTTAATCGGGTTTGATGGTTTTTATTTTTTTACCTATCCCTCCACCGTAAATTGGGTACCAACGATTGCGGCAGGCTTAAATCTTCCAATCCCCTACTCGAAAGGAGGCCTTTGGTTTGTAAACGAACTTGGATTGCGGAAAATTGATGCGCAAATAAACTATGCCAATAGAAATGGTATCTGGGATTGGGATTTACAAGCGACCCACCTGCGCTTGCACTCCATGGTACGCTGGAATATTCTAAAAAAAGAACGACTTTTTATCCAGGTAGGAATAAGCAACGGTTTTTTATTGGTCAACAACAGTACCGAAGTAAGAAGTAGCCTTGGCCAAACCCCAGTAATCAAAAATGTAAATATTCGATCCTATCAAGCGGGTTATGTCGGCGGAATTGGGGGCACCTATAAACGTTTTACCTTAGAAGCCCGATACGATCAGAATAACAGCCTGAATCCTGGTACTTCCTTTAGATTCTCTGGATCCAACGTGAAAACGTTCGGACTTACCCTCGGCTACCGGATTCGCTAAGGCAAACACCATACACCTTATAACATTCGATTTAAAATATGTAATAATTCGCGTTCAATCTGTACATACCGATGGTTTACCTCAAACACATCTGACATATCCTTGAGGATACGCGCTTTGTCCTCCGGCGTTGAAACGTATTTGGCGCGGTATTGCAACATCCCATCCAAACAATCTGCATCGTCGCAGGTATCAAAGATGGTTTTGATTTCCGCGTAAACTTCGGGCGTAATTTGTTCTTTAATCAGGCTTTCTTCTTGTTCGGTGATTTCACTATCTGCATTTGCAGCATACAGCATCGCAAAAGCGTGAAATGCTTCGTAAGTCCAATTGTCGGGAATTTTACTCATGATGCTAGGAATACTTTGTTGTACGAATCAAGGTTTAAAAGCCTCAAAGGTAACACGTATCCTGTTAAAACAGGATGACGAAGATCATAAGACACCATGCGTTTTTGGGCCAAAAAGAAAGGTTGCAGCCAAATGACTGCAACCTTTCCATGTTTTACCGATTATTCAGGCCTTCCTCCGTCCAGGGCTGCTTGTAACGTTTTCAAGGCATCCCAATCGGCTGCATTGGCCAAGCGTGCTTGCTCAGGCCAGGTAGCCGGTTCGTGGATATTATAATTTGGACCGGCAGCATCCAGGATTTCGCGCAAACGTTCTGGTGCGGTTTCTGACAATGCCGACCAAGTGTTAATACCGGCAGCATTCAATAATTCTGCGATTTTAGGACCAACGCCTTCCACAATTTTCAAGTCATCCCATTTGTACTTTACACCTGCAAACGTGATGGACTCTTGTTTTGCTTGTGCAGGTTTGCCTTGGCCTTCCGCCAATTTGCTGTTTAGTATATTACGGTCGGCTTCGCAAATGATTAAATCATTTTTAGCCTTGCGCAATTGTTCGTTCAAGTTTTCAATTTGTGCATCTGCCTGGGTGAGTTTTACCCGCAAGTCGGTTCCTTCTTCCGACAATTTGGCCACTTTTGCGGTCAAATCGCCGTTTTCGGTTGTAAGATTGGTCACCTGCGTGCGCAAAGATCCCACTTTGTAATAAGAATAGGCAGCAAGCCAGCCCAGGATGGCAGGAACAATGCAAAGTGCCAGACCTACCGGCAAATCCTGCTGAAATGTAGATTGTAGAAATATATGAGCAAAAAACATGTTGTTTGTTTATTTTGATGGGTTAACGGTTTACAGTAAGTACCACACGCCGGTTTTGGTGGCGGCCATCTTCTGTATTGTTATCGGCAAGGGGTTGGGGTTCTGATTCGCCTTTTGAGTCGGTTTGGATGCGGTTTGCAGCAATGCCGTGGCTCGTCAAAAATTTGGCAATGGCTTTGGCACGGCCCAAGCCCAAAGCAATATTTTCTTTGTCTTCACCCACATTGTCGGTATGGCCAACGACAGAAAAGGTTGTATTCAAACCCTTGTGTTTCTCCACCAATTTGGTCAAATAAGCGTCTACGGCAGGATCGCTATCCTTCTCGGTCGAATTGAACGGGAAAAGGAAGGTTACCGCATTATCAGACTCGATAATGGCCCCAGCTTCTTTTTTCAAAACCATTTTCAACCAGTCGAACAATGCCGATTCTTTTGGGCCCGACGAGGCAGTCAATGAATCACCATCTACCAATTTGCCGGCAAGGTGTACACGGCTTTCTGGCATTTCAGGTGCCATCAAAGCCCGTAAAGCAGCAGCGCGGGCCAGGCCCAGGTTTTCAAATTTAGTGGTATTGGTTTCTTTCGAACGGTACAAACCCGTGATCAGCAGGGTGTCGCCCTGGCCGCCTTTTGCCAACAACGCTTTTTTCCATTTAGGGAAATTTGCGTCCGGTACAGGCTGGTCTGTACTCCAGTTAAATAGGGGCACGCCAGATGTTTGGTTTTCGGCAACAGCAGTGGTAGTACCGCAACATTGACATTTGTAACAATGCCAATAATTGACGCACCACACTGTGTAACCCGCAAACAACAAAGCGAGTATCCAAAGTGGAATTCTCATGTGGAAGTTAGGTTTTGTTTTGTAATAAAAATGTTTCGTCAAATATATGGACGAATATTTTTATTTTTTGTAAATCTTCTACTATTAAATTTATATGAAGATATTGTTATTTATTGGCGTAATAAGGTAACATCGCCTTTATATGTTTTAACTTGACCATCAAAAAACACCAACGTGGCCGTCCAAATATAAACCCCTGCATCTGCCATACGCGCACCAAGATCGGAGCCATCCCATTGTAAACCACGGTCGCCCGGCACCAAATCCTTTCTGCTGAATATTTCTGCACCCCAGCGGTTATAAACCTTCATTTGCTGGATGCGCACCACGCTTTTACTCGGAAAAATGGTAAAATAATTGTTGTCACGGTTCTCCGATACATCAGGCTTGAACACATTGGGCGCATATATATCAAAATTGGGCAACACTTCAATATGAATGGAATCCGTTGCACTACAACCCAACTGATCCAGTACTTGTAAGGCATAAGTAGTGGTACGGAACGGGGTTGCCAAGGGGATCGGACAGTTTTTACAATTTAATCCACCAGCAGGTTGCCAGATATATTGTACGGGAACATAATTATACGTACTGATTAACAACAAACTATCCCCTTCCATCAACTGCTGATCGGGGCCCAGTGACAATTCAAAAAGCGGTGGATCCTTCAACTCGAAAGGAATGGTAAACTTACATTGCAACGAATCGGCAACGACCAAGGAATGTTTCCCGGCCGCTAACTGGTAAAAATCCTGCTGAGTTTGTGCCATTCCGCCGTCTACCGCAAACCGAATCGGCCCTACCCCACCCTGTATCGCAAAGACATTTACACGACCAGTGGTATCCCCGGCACACACCGGATCTTTCCAGGTAGCTTCGGCCTCGAGCGTCACTTCATACACGTCCAAATCATCGCTGGCGGTGCAACCTTGGGCCGAAGTGATCGTAACGCTGTACAAACCTGGCATCGCTGCAGTTATTTGGCTGGTTGTTTCGCCGGTAGACCAGGCATATTGTGCAAAAGTACCCCCAACCAAAACGCCCGGTGCGCCATTACAAACAATGGTATCAGTACCCGTAATGGCAAAATCGGATAGATTTTCCAACATAGGTTGTGAAGCGCTGGAGATCGCACTGCAATAAGGCAGGGCTAAATTACTCACTGAACTGGCCACTACCAGGCGGAAAAATGAACTGTCAGAGGGAGCCGGAATTTCAATACCGGCAGTATTTGCATTCGGCAGGTTGCTCCAATTTAAAGCCAAATTTGGGGCAAATTGCCATTGATATACCGTATTAGTATAAGGTGAGTTTTGCAAATTTGCAGCCAGTACCAACGATTTACCCGCACAATAAAACTGGATCACAGGCAATTCAATTTCGGGCCCGCACGCGCGAAACGAAATGTTATCAATCGCCAAATCATTGCCAATGCCACCTGGTGCATTGTTGCGCAAAGACAATTCAACGCTGGTTTGGCCCGGAACGGTGGTAAAGGAAAAACGCACGGTGCGCCAATTTTGGTCGGCTGGCACATTGCCTGTTTCACACACCACCTGTCCATCAATCAAAAAAGCAATATTGGGCTTGATCTGGTTGGCCAAACTGCTTTCCAACAAGTTAATCACATCAATAGAAAATTCATACAGCGTATTTTCACACACATTGACGGTTTTTCGATAAAACAATCCAGGCTGGTAACTCGCATTTACCACCATCATATAACCATTGGTTTGTGGACCATTGTCGGCAATATTGATCCAGGCAGTCGCAGCAAATGAGCCCCAATTGGTGGTATTGTTGGTAATGGTGTAAAAACCATCGTCGGGCGGCGGATTAAACTTGTATTGATAGCCCGGTGCCAATCCCGGATTCATTTGTAAAACATTGGCCTGCCCCGCACCAAAATCACCATCCGGGAAACTGTTTTCACCCAAATTACCCGTACAGGTACTGTTGCAAACGGTTAATAAAGGCGGATTGTTTTGGGCAAAACAGATCGTGATGGACCAATGTACCCAAAGGAAGACCCACAGTATTTGTCTCATTTTCACATTATTTTTTTTAAAATACAACTTACTTCCAATGGTCCGGGCAGGAAATATGGTCAAATATAAATGAACTTTCGGCAGGATGCAGGTGCTTCAGTCAAAAATTGGTTTGGGTTTACACACCTTTTCCACATCTTTGTGAAAACTATCCCGTTATGTTCCGTTACCCCCTGCTTTTTGCCTGTTTATTGGCTTTTTTATTTGCCTGCCGTAAAGAAAATATCGTTGTAACGCCAGTAGATCCGGGCGATGAATTTTCCAATAGAGTGGAAAAAAACCTGAATATTCAACGTATTCCACCGAGTTATAAGGTCCAATTACCCGCATATGTCAAAGGACTTTTTCCGGCAGCACAGCCCAATGCGGCGTTGGCTCAACTGGGCAGGGTTTTGTTTTATGATAAAAAACTATCCAAAGACGGAACGGTTTCCTGCGCAAGTTGCCACGAACAAGCCCATGGTTTTGCCGATCCGGTGGCCTTGAGCACGGGCGTATCAGGCCTGATGACCTCCCGCAACAGCATGGCCCTTGGCAATATTCAATGGTTTGGTGGCATGCAGGGCCTCGATTCACTGGGCAATGCGACTTTGCCTTTGTTTTGGGACAGCAGGGCACACTCTGTAGCGGATCAAAGCCGGGAGGCATTTACCAATACCCACGAAATGGGTCTTACCATGTCTGAAGTACTAACCATTGTACAAGCGCAGCCCTATTATCCCTGGCTTTTCGCCCAGGCCACCGGGGATACCTTGGTTACGGAAGACCATATTTTTACGGCGTTGACCCATTTTATGGGCGCGATGTCGGCCAATCATAGTAAATTGGATGCCGCGCTGGCGCTCGGGGGCACACAACCCGATATAAATATAGATTTCCCAAATTTTACAGCTGCTGAAAACAACGGCAAACAACTTTATTTAGCCCATTGTGTGTCTTGTCATGGCTCCGTGAACTCAATTCAAAATATTTTTGAAGCCAACAATGGTTTGGAAAAACCGTATATTGACAAAGGTAAGGGGGCGATTTCTGGCAAATTTTATGAAAACGGCATCTTCAAAGTACCTGGAATGCGCAACATCGAATTGACGGCACCTTACATGCACGATGGGCGGTTTAAAACCCTGGAAGCCGTGGTGGAACATTATAATTCTGGTGTTATGGAAGTATTTGGCTTGCATGGCGATCTGCTAACCTACGATCCAGTCACCCTGGATTATTCACCCAAACGCCTGAATTTAACAGAAATAGAAAAACAGGTATTGGTGGCGTTTTTAAAAACGATGACGGATACGCAATTGGGCACTGATGTGCGTTTTTCGGATCCGTTTCGGTAGGGCCTGGTCGAGACCTGACCCTACGTCGCGACATGGACATAGGTACGCCCCAACATCAAAAATTTGCACATTCAGGCAAACTGACCATATCTTTGTTATCCGTTTGATTTACAATCTGCTTCCTGATGCTACGAATTTCTATATTTTGTTGCCTGCTGCTGCTAACCATTACGGCTTCGGCACAAATCATGCAATACGGATTAGGCCTAAGTTACGTTGCGATTAGTCCTCAAAAACAATCCTTTACTGCCCAATTGGCGCTCGATCGCCCAGCCAGCGCAGTAGTCACACCCCTCGATTTTAAAAGTTACATTTCGCTTGCGTTTCATCCTTCTGTGCGCATTGCCTATTGGGCCAAGCCCAAAATTGCCTTGCGCATAGGCGCTCCGCTTACCTTGAGCATGTTTTACAAGACGGGGGTTTACAATGGCCAGTCTTACGTAGATCAACGCAATTTCACCCTGTTCCAGGCCCCACTACAGTTAGAATTGGCTTTTGGAGAAATGAAATCAAAAAAAGACAATCCCGACAAACAAGGTATTGGCGGTTACGTGGGGTTTGGCATGAGTTTATTTTACCAAAGTATCCGCAGTGAACAAATCTTTATCCGTCAAAAAGCGCCTTATTTATCTGCCGGATTGCGATATTGGTTTTCGGGTCATTTGGCTTTTCAAGTTGCGGCGGCAACCAATTTTCTGCCTGTGTATGAAGGGCCCACAGGAAATGAATACTTGATCAGTACGCCAAAATCTGTTCAAATTTACCGCCCCAACGCGCCTCAGGTGGTTCGAACCCTCACTTTTAGTTTAATTTTGCAATAACATGGACCGCCCAATTTCAAGTACCAACATTAGACGACCTCAATTTGCCACCACTTTAGGGGGGCTGTTTTTTGTATGGGCCGGATTGTTCTTGAGCAATTGTGAAACGCCCCGTTGCAACGATGGTGTTTGGAACGGCGATGAAACAAGCATCGATTGCGGTGGATCTTGCGAGCCCTGCTATTCCTGTTCGGACGGTTATAAAAACCAGGGAGAATCGGAAGTGGACTGTGGTGGCCCTTGCAAGCCCTGCTCGGGGGAATGGCAGGTGCTGAACACCCTCGCTACGAATGGCAGTTTGCAGCACGTTCATTTTTTTACCCCTCAATCGGGCATAATTGCTGCACCGGATGCTTTTTATTTGACGGCAGACAGTGGCAATACTTGGCAAACCGTACCGATGCCCAGCGTTGCAGGCGGCCCAGTTCGGAAAATAAGGAAGTTGAAGTTTTTAAATGCGCAATTTGGCTATGCTTTGCTCAACTTGAGTGAATCAGCCGATCAGGCAGCAGCCATCCTTACCCGCGATGGCGGGCGCAACTGGACGGTTGTTCAAGTGCCCAATTGGCCTTCCGGCGTACCTTTGGGCTACCTTGGAATGGATTTTTCGGATCCGAATAACGGCCTGCTTATTACCCAGGAACAGCCAAATATGACCTGGTGGGGTTACGGACCCAGTTTCGCATATCGGACCAGCGATGGTGGTTTAACCTGGACGTTTGTCCATAATTTTTACCAAGAGGTACCCAACGCTGAAATCTTGCTGAATGTGTATTACCCCAATGTATTACGCGCTTATGCACACAATGGGTATAACAACTGGATCAAATCGGTTGATCTGGGCGCTACCTGGTTTTCCATGCCTAATATTCCGAATCCTTATAATTTATGGACATTTGGAAAAGATACGCTGTTGAGTCTTACCGGTGGAGGAAGCATTCAGCAATCAAATGATGCGGGAATATTCTGGACCATCGTGAATCCTAACCTCAACAACGACCAGATTCCTGAATTTGAAGACTTACAAACGGCGTACGCAACCTACCAATACATTACGCCAAGCCCGGACGGATCACCCGGACAGGAGAATAAATACGTGGTGTTGCAAAAATCAATCGATAAAACATTGAGTTGGCAACCCGTAGGCTTCTTTTATAGCCAAATAAACCTGGCATATCAATACAAGTTGAACGATTACGCCCATGTGGATAATACTTATTATGTGGTTGGTGAAAAAGGGCTTTTGTTAAAACTGGTGTTGTAATATGGAACAGTATTCCAAAAATCCACTACAAGAAGTACTTGAATTCACGCAGCAGGAACGCGCAAATATCCTTTTGATGGTTGAATCGTACATGGAGCATTATGATTTACATCCTGCGTTTTTACACATGGATGGTATGCATGCAGATGCAAAGCGCCACCAAATATTAAATCGATTTGTGTGGAAACCCAATAAAAAACGAGCAAAAGTCTTACAAATAATTGATCAGGAAACAGACCCACTTCGAAAAGAATATTGGCAAACCCAATTAGAACTTTATCCGGAGCGGGAAAAATCGGGCGATGCGCAGGAAATCGACGATGCTGTTTATGAAGTAATGGCAGGTAAATTTAACGCATTTGAATTAATTCCGCAAATAGAAAATGCCCCACCGCTTCGTTTTTCCAGGGTATCGGCGGACAAGATTCAAATTTCGTTTAGTGATCAACATTTAGGTCAATTTCTGTTCAGGCACTTTATTACAACATCGGATACTTCAGAAGATTGGAATAAATATCAAAATTGTATCCGGGCACTCGGTTTTTATAAAATCGGACAAGATCATACCTGCGCGATTGAACTAGCATTTGACCCTGTGCAAGGCTGCCAATCCATTAAAACGGTATTAGCAAGGCTCATTTTTGAGGTATACGAACGCCATAAAAAAATACCTAACTGGCTTATAAACAAGATTTTATAGCAAACTTATCAAAAAAATGCCCGCCACAATATCCGCATACTCCAAAAAATGACCATCACGCCTACCCCAAACATCATGTAGCGTACTGGTATTTTTCCGGCCAATCGAGCTGAAATGGGCGCTGCCGCCACACCACCCAAAATCAAACCAAAAATGATCATCCAGTGAGCAATGCCAATCAGGCTAAAAAAGGTGATAGCACTGGCAAACGTGACAAAAAACTCGGTCAAACTCACCGTTCCAATCACATACTGCGGTGTTTTCCCTTTTGCAATCAGGGTACTGGTCACCAAAGGACCCCATCCGCCCCCACCAAAGGAGTCCAGAAAACCGCCCGCACCCGCCAGCCATCCCATGTTGCGTGCCCTCCGTTTTTTAGTTACGCGCACAAAGGCTTTTGCTAAAATCCGAATACCTAATAATAAGGTATATACCGCCAAAATCGGTTTGATATAGGCCGAATATGCGTCTCCCAACCAGGATAACATGGCCGCCCCCGCAATGGCACCCAAAATACCCGGAATCAAGAGTACCTTGAACAACCGCCTGTTTATATTCCCAAATTTATAATGCGCATAACCCGATGCGCCGGAGGTAAACATTTCTGCCGTATGAATGCTCGAACTCACAGCAGGAAGCGGGATGCCCGCACCCATGAGAAAAATCTGGGTGGTAACGCCATACCCCATGCCCAACAACCCATCAATCATCTGAGCAATAAACCCAACACCGATAAAAAGCCACAAATTGGAATCTACTTGCGCAAAATACCCTCCCCAAGTATGTATCGGGGCATATAAAGCCAAAAAATTAGCCATCAACAAAATGCCAAATGCGCTCATTGCAACCGTGGCAATGCGCCGCCATTTCAAGCCATTAATCTTTTCTATTTTTTCCGGTTTAAATACCGAAAGCAAATCCGCTTCTATACTGCTTTCATCTACAAGGGTAGTGGTGACATGGTTTAATATTTTTACTTTACTTGCAAAATCCCCTTTTAAGCGCATTCGAATTGCCTGCATATTGGCTAAAACCTCGTTTATTTCACCTGGAATGGCCTCGTGCAGGGTTTCTTTGATGCGTTTAGCAAGTGTTGGAGAGCGACCATTGGTAGAAATCGCAATTTTCAAATCCCCTTTTTGTACAATCGACGACAGGTAGAAATCGCAAAGATCTGGCACGTCGGCTACATTGGCAAAAATGCCCCGCGCATTGGCCCATTCCTTGATTTGGCGATTGAGTTCAGGCTTATCCGTTGCGATCATCACCAATTGACGCCCATTCAAGTCATTTAATTCAAATATCCTTTGTATAATGCGTACTTGCGGAAAATCCTGGGCGTACGCAAATAATTCGGGCAAAATACGGTCAGCCACCACAGTTACCGACGTCGCCGGGCTATTACCCAACATTGCACGCAATTTTTCCAAACCCACATTGCCACCTCCTACCAGTAGCACATCCATTTGCTCCAGTTTCAGGAAAATGGGGAAAAGGGGATTTCCAGTTGTTGTATTATTGGGTTCTTCTGGTAAAACCATCAAGGGCTGCTCCATTAAAAAGTTGCGTTATGCGTGAAAATTGGTGCCATGTGTGGTCGTGGCAACGATGTCTTTGCGTAAAACATAATCTCCAAAACGTTCTCCTGGCTGTATTTCGCGGCTGTAAGATTCAAAAATAGGCTGTAATGCGGCAATTATACCTGCCTCATCCAGCATTTCCAGGTATAATTTGTTTAAGCGGGTGCCATCATGGGCACCACCGAGGTACAAATTGTAGTAACCGGGTGATTTGCCCACCAATCCAATTTCCGACATGTACGGTCGTGCGCAGCCGTTTGGGCAGCCCGTCATTCGGATGGAAATGGCGCTTTTTTCAAGGCCATTTGCCCGAATCAGTACATCCAATTGATTCATTAAGTGGGGCAAATAACGTTCCGCCTCTGCAAAAGCTTGTGAACAAGTTGGCAGTGCCACACAGGCAATGGAATTTTGACGCAAGGCTGTTTGCGCATAAGTATATTGTAAAATACCGTATTCTTCCAAAATTGCCTGAATTGCGGGACGGTCTGCGGCGGTGATATTACCGATTATTAAATTCTGGTTGCCCGTAAGCCGAAAATCGCCGTGGTGTACCTGTGCTACTGCACGCAAGGCCTTTTTAAGCGGATAATCTGGAAAATCAGCAATGCGGCCGCCTTCAATAAATAAACTCAGGTGAAAATGGCCGTTCTCGAGCTTTTTCCAGCCATATTCGTCGCCCGAATGGGTGAATTGATACGTTTCTGCTGGTGCAAATTGAATACCCGCCCGACGTTCAACTTCAGATTTAAATGCCTCTAGGCCCATTTTTTCCACCGTATATTTCAAACGGCTCAGTTTTCGGTTTTCCCGGTTGCCAAAATCGCGTTGAGTGGTAATAATGGCTTCGCAAACCGCTACAACCTGTTCTGTCGGAACGAAACCCAGCATATCCGCCAGGCGCGGAAAAATTTCGAGCATGCCAAACGTCATGCCCAGCCCACCACCGGCGGCAACATTAAAGCCTTGCAACACACCATTTTCCTGAATAGCAATCAGACCAATATCATTGGAAAATATATCTGTATCATTTTGAGGGGGTACTGAAAGCGCAATTTTGAATTTGCGGGGTAAATACGTTTTTCCGTAAATAGGTTCTTCGTCTGGTTCGGCATCTACCCGTTTGCCATCGAGCCAAATTTCGGCATAAGCAGTTGTTTTGGGGGTAAATACACGGCTGATTTCCTGCGAAAGCGCCCAAACTGCGGCATGCACCGAACTTTCTTCCGGATTTGGGCTGCACATTACATTGCGGTTTACGTCGCCACAACCGGCAATACTGTCAAGCAG
The DNA here is from genome assembly GCA_040397785.1 of Saprospiraceae bacterium. Taxonomy (GTDB): domain Bacteria; phylum Bacteroidota; class Bacteroidia; order Chitinophagales; family Saprospiraceae; genus M3007. The sequence goes on from JBBAVI010000006.1 coordinate 25,714, forward strand.
GACTTCATTAAAGCCTTGAATGGTGGCTTTTAAATGTCGCTTGGCCACGCCATGCAACTGAAATGCCTGGCGGGTGGTGAGTTTGATGGTACCATTGCCATATTGATCGGCCAACTGGTCCATGCGCAACCATTGTGCCGAAGTGGCTACTCCTGCAGGTACCCGCACCCGAATCATAAAGGAATACAAAGGCTCCAGTTTCTGAAATTTGCGCTCCCGATCCAAATCCCGCTCGGTTTGCTGATAGGAACCGTGGAACTTGATCAAATTCGTATCATCGGGAAACAAGGCTCCTGTGATGCGATTCTCCAAGCTTTGGACCAGACTACCGCGCAAATAATTGCTATTTTCCTTGATTTGCTCTACTTCTGAGCGTGTTTTATCTGACATTGGGCGATTTTATTTTAGTACACGTCTTCTAAAAAACGTCTTTGTTTTTTGAGCGTTTGAAAGTATTCCTGGGCCGATTCGGGACTTTTTCCACCTACTTTTTGGATGATTTCCAGCAATGCATGCTGCACATCACGCGCCATGCGGTTTTTATCCCCGCATACATAAAAGTAGGCCCCGTTTTCAAGCCGTTCATACACCATACGGGCACGTTCCAATAATCGATGCTGAACGTAAATCTTATCTGCTTGATCACGCGAAAAAGCAACGTCCAAACGGTCTAACGCACTTTCTTTTAGATGTTGAAGCCATTCGCTTTGGTATAAAAAATCGGTTTCAAAGTGTGGATTTCCGAAAAAAAGCCAGTTTTTACCTTTACTGCCGCGTACAATGCGTTCCTGCACAAAAGCCCGAAATGGCGCTACACCCGTGCCAGGTCCTACCATGATGATATCGGTGTCATCGTTTTCCGGCAATTTGAAATACGTATTTTCTTCCACAAAAACCCGCAGTCGGTCGCCCACGCTGATTTCATCGGCCAAAAAACCGGAAGCGACGCCTTTACGCTGTTGATCCTTAAACTGGTAGCGCACTGCCGTCACCGTAAGATGCGCCTCGTCGGGACTAAATGACAAGCTGGATGCAATAGAATACAGGCGGGGCGGCAATTTACGTAGCACACCAATCAATTGTTGTTCAGATAGTTCGAACGGAAATTCCGCTAAAAGGTCGCTGACGTTTCGGCCCCACAAATAGCGTTTCAGTTGTTCGGCATCTTGCAGGATATTGTCCAGTTCGGTATGCCCGCTCAATACCTGATATTGCTGCAAAACACTGCGGTTGAGCACGGATAATTCCAGTTCAGATTGCAGGATTTGAGCCAATGGAAGGTCTCGTCCTTCCCATGCGAATGGTTTGGATCCGTCCAGTTTAGCGGCATTTAACACCGATTCAACCAAGGCAGAACTGTTGCTTGCGTACACACCCAAAGCATCACCCGGTGCATATTGGAGGCCCGAATCTTCCAGGGAAAGTTCGAAATGCCAGGTTTCCTTCTCTGCCCCCCGACCGTGCAATTGTATTTTTTCCAAAACAGCAGCCTCAAAAGGATGGTGCCGATCAAAAACCGGGGCGGTTTGCACCTGACTAGATTTGGCAATGGCCGATATGGACGCATTGGCATGCCCAGACTTGGTTTGAGTTAAAACACCCAACACGTGTTGGTACCATTCATCCGCATCGGCTTCAAAATCAACATCGCAACAAACACAATTTGCGAGGCGTTTTGCACCCAAATTTGCCAATCGCGCATCGAGGTCAAGACCGGTTTGACAATATTTCAAGTAACTTTTATCGCCCAAGGCACAAACGGCGAAGGATACATCCGTTAATTTTGGTGCGCGTGGCCCCATCAGCCATTGGTAAAAGGACTCCGCAGAGACTGGAGGCTCCCCTTCCCCTTGGGTGCTGACCACAAGCAGGATGTTTTTTTCTTGTTGCAATTGCCGCGTGGGGTAATTATTCAAATCATGCAATTGTACCGTCCAACCCTGCGCTTCAGCGGCCTTTACTGCTCTAGTTGCCACTTTTTTGCTATTTCCGGTCTGAGAACCGTATAAAATGGTCAATACTTTGTTGGCGGGCACGGTCGCTTCGGTTTCCTGCGCGGTTGCCAGGCCAAATAAATAACCACTCAACCAAAATTGCTGGGCAACCGTGGTTTCCTGCGATAACTTTTTCAACAGCCCTTCTTCGAGGCCTATGGGATGCAACGTCGATGCGTTTGTCATGGTCTATTGTTTAAAAAATTATGCAGCTTGTAAAAGTGCAAGTATTTCAGGATCAACATTTTGCAGGAGCCCATGGTTAACTACTTCGCCAAAAACCAGGATCGCCGGACTTTTCAAACCCGCCACTTTTGTTTTTGCAGCGATATTCGAAGTGGTCCCAACGACTACTTTTTGGGTAGGTAAAGTGCCATCTTGAATAACGGCCACCGGTAGGTGGGATTTGCCCACTTTGATAAATTCAGCGGCAATTTCTGGCAATTTAGACAAGCCCATCAGCACCACAACGGTAGCATCGGTGTGGACAGCCAATTGAAGATCCGGATTAAGCGTACCGAGATCAGTCGTGGCGGTGATTACCCAAAAACTTCGACTCACCCCCCTTTGTGTCACGGCAATACCTGCCGAACCTGCCACTGCAATGGAACTGGAAATACCTGGAATGTATGCACCGGCGATTCCTTTTGATTGGGCGAAAAGAATTTCCTCCATACCACGACCAAAAACGAAGGGATCGCCTCCTTTTAAGCGTACCACGTGCCCAAATTTGCTGGCATATTCTACAATGGCCGTATTAAGCTGGTCCTGCTCCATGGATTTTTCAGCCTCCCGTTTACCTACATAAATTTTGAGTGCACGGGCGGGCGCATGTTCAAGCAAACGGGGATTCACCAGTGCATCGTACAATACAACATCGGCGCATTCCAGGGCGCGTAATGCTTTAAGGGTGATTAATTCGGGATCACCCGGACCCGCACCTACTACAGTAAGCCGGGGCTGAAGCAGCATGTTTTTGGTTTGTTTCATAGCTTAATCAGTCATGTTAATGCTTTAAATGTAAATTTGCAAGGAAGTACACCCGGATTACGGGGTTTGAAAAACGCTTTCCAGCACTTCCGCCCCCAGGAACATCCCAGCTGCTACCGTATCTCCGGTGTCTTCATGGACTAAAATAAAGCTGCCTGTGCGACGGTTAACGACGTAGGGGTCGTATGGAACCGGTTGGGCTGTACGAAGCCGCACCTTTGCGATATCATTCAGTTGTAAAATCGTGGCAGGAAGGTGTTCGAAACTGTGTACATCCAAGCGGTACTCAATTTCTTGTACCATTGTTTTCACTGCGCCCGACTTGTAACGGAGGAGCAAGCGATCGCCTACCCGAAGCGGGCGCTCATGCATCCAGCAAATGGTGGCCTCCAATGCGTTTGAAAGCAAGGGTTGCGCCGCACTGGGTACAATATAATCACCACGTGAAATATCGATATCATCGCCCAAATGCAACACAACAGGCTGAGGAGCAAAGGCTTGTGTTACGTTTTTTTGATTTACTTCAATTTGGGTAATGCTGCTACTGATTCCCGATGGCAGAATCGTTACAGAATCCCCTACCGATAAAACCCCGCTCATAATACTACCCGCATACCCGCGATAATCAGGCAATTGTTCCGACTGTGGGCGGATCACGTATTGCACCTGAAAACGCGCTTGCTCGGCCTGGCGGTCGGGCAGAATCTCCACCTCTTCCAACTGCGTCAACAAGGATTTTCCTTTGTACCAAGGCATGTTGGTAGAGACTTTTACGATATTATCGCCCGTAAGCGCACTGATCGGAATGTATTGAATATCGCGCACATCCAGGGAGCCCAGTTTTTTGCGATAATCACCCATAATCTGTTCATATACAGATTGTTTATAATCTACCAAATCCATCTTGTTAATGGCCACAATCAGGTTAGGAATCCCGACTAAGCTGGCAATCAAAGTGTGGCGATGGGTCTGTTCGACCACCCCTTGCCGGGCATCAATCAGGATAATGGCAAGGTCGGCATTGGAGGCGCCCGTAATCATGTTGCGTGTGTATTGCACATGCCCAGGCGCATCAGCAATAATGAATTTGCGGCGATCGGTGTGGAAATATTTATAGGCAATATCAATCGTAATGCCTTGTTCGCGTTCCGCCCGTAATCCGTCCGTCAACAAAGAAAGATCGATTGCCCCGGGCAATTGGTTGCGTGTTTGGCGCTCGATGGTGTGCAAAATATCGTGCGAAACCGCATTCGAATCATACAACAAGCGACCTATCAGGGTGCTTTTCCCGTCGTCTACACTACCTGCGGTGATGAATTTGAGCATTTTCATAAAAAATGTATGTTTAAGGCAAAAAAATGGCTGGCCGCGGGGGTGCAGCATAAAAAAAGTGCATCTAGTTTTGGGTTTACAATTTAGAAATAACCGTTCTTTTTACGGTCTTCCATGGCGGCTTCCGAAAAACGATCGTCCAGTCGGGTAGCGCCTCTTTCAGATATTTTGGAGTGTACAATTTCGTCAATAATCTCCTCCAGAGTAGTGGCATCGCTTTCTACCGCTGCAGTACAAGTCGCATCACCCACGGTTCGGAAACGCACGTTGCGCACCACAATTTCGTCGCTAGGTTCCAATTGAATATGTTCGGTTACTGCCAATAACTGATCGCCGGATGTTACCACGCAATTACGTTTGTGTGAAAAATAAATTTCAGGAAGTTCCAGGTTTTCACGTCGGATATAATTCCACACATCCAGTTCGGTCCAGTTGGAGATTGGAAATACGCGCACATTCTCTCCTTTCGGGATTTTACCATTGTATATGTCCCACAACTCTGGGCGCTGGCGTTTGGGATTCCATTGCCCGAAAGCGTCGCGCACGCTAAAAATCCGTTCTTTGGCACGGGCTTTTTCTTCATCACGCCGCGCACCGCCTATACAGGCATCAAACTCAAACGCTTCAATGGTATCCAGTAAAGTGTAGGTTTGAAGGGCATTTCGACTTGGATATTTACCGGCAGGCTCCTTCAATCCGCGTTTTTGCATGGTTTCTTCTACGGATCGGACAATCAGTCGCTCTCCAAGTTGATGGGCCAAATTGTCTCGAAAATCAATTACCTCTTGAAAATTATGGCCGGTGTCAATGTGTACAAGCGGGAAGGGAAATTTTCCTGGACGAAATGCCTTTTCTGCTAAACGTACCAGGGTAATTGAGTCTTTCCCACCCGAAAAAAGCAGTGCAGGGCGTTCAAATTGGCCTGCCACTTCTCTTAAAATGTAAATGGCCTCCGCCTCCAATTCATCCAAATAGTCAAATTTACTTTTCATATTTCCTGATTAAACGGTGTGTTTGTTTATAATTGCGAAGTAGATGGGGCATGAAAATGGAGGCCGCATTCCTTTTTGGACGCCGCTTCCCACCACCAGCGTCCTGCGCGAAAATCTTCCCCAGGCTGGATGGCTCTTGTACAAGGCGCACAACCAATGCTGACAAAACCCTGGTCGTGCAATGCATTGTACGGAATTTGATGCGCATCTATAAAAGCGCGCACCCGATCAAATTTCCAATGAAATAGCGGGTGAAACTTGAACAACCCGTGCGCATCATCCCACTCCAACCAATTCATTTCCTTCCGGTTACTTGACTGGTCGGCCCGAATGCCAGTAATCCACAACGACTGTCCGTGTAATGCGCGGCCCAACGGCTCCACTTTCCGAATACGACAACATTCCTGGCGATTTTCAACCGAGGTGTAAAAACTATTCGGGCCTTTGCTGTTCAGTAAGCCTGCTAATGCTGTATCGTCAGGAGAATACACCTCAATCGTTTTTTGGTAACGCGCCAAAGTATCGCTCCAGGTTTGATAGGTTTCCTGAAAATTACGACCTGTATCCAGGGTAAAAACCCGGACAGGTAGATCATTTTCAAAAATAAAATGCGTAATCAGCTGGTCTTCTATCCCAAAACTAGTTGAAAAGACGATGCCTTGATCAAAATATTCAACCAACAAACGCAACACATCCAAAGGATTAGATTCGGTATGTTTTTGTAACTCCCGATCGATTTCGGCGTAGATATCAGCATCGTATTTCATAGATTGGGTAATTGGATAAAAAAAAGCCCTTCGGCGTTTGAAACCGAAGGGCTTTTTAAAACCGCGTTTTATGTTGAAAATCAAAGTATTGTAGTTTCAAAATAAAAACGCTGCGCTTCAGCTTCGGTAACTTGAATCTGACAGCAACAACACGCTATTTTATTTTGTTTGTTTTGCATCGTAGCACAAATGTAGTTACTTCTTTGGCGAAAAACCAAATAGGCGTCTCAACTTTTTATAGAAAAAACGTCTTTCCGTGAATTAAATCACTAATAATTAATACATAAACAAATGTTTATCAATTTTTTAAACTAATATTATCTAAAAATAACCACAAACGTTAAATAAAAATTTTATTCTTCAGTCTATCGAAAAAGTAGATTTTAAAGGTTTAAGTAGAGGCTTGGCGCGATTTTTCCGTTTCAATAACAATGCGGATATTGTCACCATCTTCAAACAGCTACCTTAACAACATGACCAAACAGCACCACTACACAATACAGATTCAATGGACCGGCAACGACGGCCTTGGCACCCACAATTACACCACATACCGCCGCGACCATATCATTCAGGGAGCTGGAAAGCCCGAAATCCCCGCATCCGCTGATCCTGCCTTTCGTGGGGACCCAACCCGCTACAATCCGGAAGAATTGTTGGTGGCCTCACTATCATCTTGTCACATGCTTTGGTATTTACATCTTTGCGCCGATGCAGGCATCATCGTTGTTGATTATCAAGACAATCCCAAAGGTGTTATGCAAGAAACAGCCGATGGAGGCGGTCAATTTACGGAAGTCATTTTGTATCCAGCAGTCGTTGTCGCGCAGGCAGATAAAGTGGAAACTGCTCGGAAATTGCACGAAAAAGCGCACACATTGTGTTTTATCGCCAATTCTTGCAACTTTCCAGTGCGTCATGAAGATACGTGTACTACCAGATGATCGTATCTTCGCCGCCCTATGCACAAGGAAAAGCAACACATCGCCATTTTCGCCTCGGGCGGCGGCAGCAATGCCCGCAAAATCATCGAGCATTTCAAAAATTCAGAAACCATTGCTGTCCGACTGGTTGTTTCTAATAAAAAGGATGCTGGCGTACTCGATATTGCCCATGCATCAGGCATCGAAACCTTCGTGGTCAATCGCGCCGACTTTGCCCGCGAAGACCAGTTGCTTCCCGAATTAAGGGCTCGAAATATTGACTATATCGTATTGGCGGGCTTTCTATTGCTGGTTCCCGCCTACTTAGTTTCGGCATTTCCCCAGCGTATTTTCAATATTCACCCGGCCCTTTTGCCCAAATATGGCGGAAAAGGCATGTATGGACATTTTGTACATGAAGCCGTGCAGGCAGCCGGAGATACTGAAAGCGGTATGACCATCCATTGGGTGGATGAACAATATGATGAAGGAACCATCCTCTTTCAGGCGCGTTGTACACTCACATCCGAAGACACCCCCGAAGAAATTGCCCGTAAAGTACTCGTATTAGAACATCGGTACTATGCGGAAGTCATCGAAAAAACGATCAAGGAAATGCCTTAAATTGGTGCTTAGATTGTCCGTTTACGTACGCTTATTGTCTGTAAACGAACTTTATACAGCCACAATTTCTTTCAAATCAAAAATCATTTCTGCTCCGTCCACTTCCATGCGCAGACGACCATCCGCGCGTACGCCGCGCACAATACCCGTGAACACCCAATCGTCGGCTTTACGCAAGTAAGTCGCTGGAACACCCAGCCGATACAGGCACGCGGTATATGCTTCGGCTAAAATTGCCCGACGCCCGGACTTCAATTGCAGATACCGTTGCTCCAAATGGGCACACAAAGCATGTTCTATTGCATCGATATCCATTTCCCGACCAGTTTCGAGGATCAGCGAAGTGGCATTGGGCAAATCGGCGTCAAATGCGCGCTGATTTACATTCAAACCGATTCCCACAACCGAACTTTGCAAGGTTTTTCCAAAAATACTGTTTTGAATCAAAATTCCAGCGCATTTTCGGTCGCCAAGATAAAGGTCATTGGGCCATTTGAGGGTACAGGGCGCTGTTGCCCCCAGCGTTGCGCAAGTATCGTGCAGGGCAAGCGAAACCGCCATATTTAGGTCAAATTGCGCTGTGGCCTCCAACCAATGTGGGTACAAAATGACGCTCAAGGTCAGGTTCAATCCTGCCGCAGCAGTCCATTTACTGCCAAACTGGCCGCGTCCGGCTGACTGGCTGTCAGCCCGAACCACCGTTCCTTCGGGTGGCTTGCTTTTTGTGTATGTTGCGATGGTGTCTTTTTGTTCATTAACAATTAATTCCGCCGCAAAATCGTTCGTGGAAGATAATTCGTTAAATCGATAATAAACTTTTCCTATGAAGCGTGTGTTTGGCATCTGTAGTTTGCAAGGAACGGTGAAGGTGCTTACCTTTGGGGAATCTTACAGACATCAAAAGTCGAACATTTACCGCATTTTAGTTTAACAAATCTTTGCACCGTATTCAAACGGAGTAAGGAATAACATTTTTGATTTGAATTTGACAACATCCCGGCGGATAAATACCCGCACCCAGTCGTCCGAGCAACTAAATCAGCTCATTGTGGAAGGTATCCAGGACAAAAAAGGTAAAAACATCGTTCAACTCGATCTCCGGAATCTCGGCGACGCTCCTACAGACTTCTTTATTATCTGTGAAGGAGATTCCAACACACACGTTAAAGCAATTTCTGACAGCATCTATAAAAAAGTAAAGGAAAGCCTTGAAACCATGCCGACGCACATGGAAGGCTCTACCAATGCCAAATGGATCCTTATGGACTACTTTAATACGGTAGTACATGTGTTCTATCCAGAAACACGTGAATTTTATGAAATCGAACAACTTTGGAGCGACGCTAAAGTGACCGAATTCGGCGAAGTTTAATTGCGTTTGGTCGTTTTCACAGAACCGGAAAAGCACTTGTTGTGTTTATCCGCTGTGTACCTGCACCAACTACAGCTTGTACAAATAAAATTAACCATGGAAAATAATTCAAAGAAAAATAAGCGGGATAAAAAAAGTGAGGAACCCCGCCCACAACGCGACGACAATGGCTCCGGCGACGGGATGCCAAAGTTTAGTTTTATGTGGATTTACATCCTCGTCGGATTGGCTCTGCTCGGAATTCAGATGTCGCGCTACATGGGCGCCTCTAAAAAAGCCGAATGGAACGACATCGAACGCTGGGCGCGCAAAGGCCACATCGAACAATTGGTAGTGGTGAGCGACCGGGAAGCGCATATTTTTATTAAAAAAGACTCGCTGGGCTTCGGCGAACACAAGGATTTCAACCCAAACGAAAAGAAATTTGGCACCGAACGCTTTCATTATACCATGAACATCGGTAAACCCGAGTTGCTGGAAGCAAAAGTTGTCAAACTCAATGAAGCGCTCACCAAGGAGAAAAAGGCAATCATTACAACAGAATACGATCCATCCAACAACTGGATGTCTACCGTTTTGCCGTATTTGTTGCCTTTCTTGCTGCTTTTGGGGCTTTGGGTGCTTATTATTCGACGCATGGGGGGTGGAGCTGGCGGACCTGGTGCCCAGATTTTCAATATCGGAAAATCAAAAGCCACGCTCTTCGACAACAATACCAAGGTGAATATCACTTTTGCCGATGTGGCCGGTTTGGATGAAGCGAAAGAAGAAGTCATGGAGGTGGTCGATTTCCTGAAAAATCCAAAAAAATATACCACCCTCGGCGGTAAAATACCCAAAGGGGTACTCCTGGTAGGTCCTCCCGGCACGGGCAAAACCTTGCTGGCCAAAGCAGTTGCCGGAGAAGCCAGCGTACCGTTTTTCTCTATTTCCGGTTCCGATTTTGTGGAAATGTTCGTGGGCGTGGGCGCATCCCGCGTACGTGACCTGTTCCGCCAGGCCCGTGAAAAAGCGCCTTGTATCATCTTTATCGACGAAATTGACGCCATCGGTCGTGCACGCGGTCGCGGCGCGGTACAAGGTGGCAACGACGAACGCGAAAATACCCTCAACCAATTGCTGGTTGAAATGGATGGCTTCCCAACCGACAAAGGCGTTATTTTGATGGCGGCAACCAACCGCCCTGACATCCTCGACCAGGCTTTGATGCGCCCAGGCCGCTTCGACCGCCAAATTGGTATTGGTCGCCCCGACTTGAATGGCCGCGCCCAAATCTTCGAGGTACACATGAAAAATATTAAAACGGCACCGGAAGTAACCGCAATGGCCCTGTCAGAAATGACGCCCGGTTTTGTAGGTGCCGATATTGCCAATGTGTGCAATGAAGCCGCCCTGATCGCAGCACGCCGCAACAAAAAAGCGGTGGATATGGACGATTTCAACTACGCACTTGATCGGGTGATTGGTGGCTTGGAAAAGAAGAATAAAATCATCAGCCCGGAGGAGAAAAAGATCATTGCTTACCACGAAGCAGGGCATGCTATTTGCGGCTGGTTCCTCGAATTTGCCCACCCCTTGGTGAAAGTAACCATTGTTCCACGCGGCCTTGCAGCACTCGGTTATGCGCAATACCTGCCTAAAGAACAATACATTACACGTAAAGAAAAATTGATTGATGATATTTGTATGACCCTCGGTGGTCGTGCCGCAGAATCGGTGGTGTTTGACAAAATCAGCACTGGCGCACAAAGCGACCTCGACCATATTACCCGCCTGTCGTATGAAATGATTGTCAATTACGGCTTGAATGAAAAAGTAGGTAATGTCTCTTATTACTCTATGTTGAGTGAAAGTTACAACCGCCCATTTTCTGAACAAACAGCCTATATCATCGATCAGGAAGTGAAAATCATGATTGATGAGCAGTATATACGTGCTAAAGACCTACTGCGCGACAAACGCAAGGAATTAGACGCACTCGCATCGGCTTTGCTGGAAAAAGAAGTGTTGCACCGTGTAGACCTTGAAGAACTCATCGGAAAACGCCCATTTACGGATCCATTGCCCGGAGAAAGCGCCCAGGTACCTGAAGTAGAGCCGCTTATGCCGGACGAAGAATAAACCGTGATTTTTATCCGCCAGCATGAAAAGATGCCATTTGTTCTTGTTATTGCTTTGCGGTTTGTGCTGCCGGTTTGTGCCCCTTGGTGCACAGACCGGCAGTGCTATTTCTATCCACGGCATAGTGTTGGATGCCAAAACCCGTGCGCCTTTGCCCTACGCGAGTGTGCAATTTAGCAACGACCCCAATGGCGTTCGGACCGATATTGATGGCAATTTCTTTTTAGAAACGGATAAAATCGCTAAAATCCTCAAGGTTTCTTATATAGGCTACAAAACCCAGGAAATTGAATTACAACAGAGCCTGAAACAAGAAATCCTGATCGAGTTAGTTGAAAATCAGGTAGATATAAAGGAAGTAACCATTCGTCCCGATAAATACCGTAGAAAAAACAACCCTGCCATCGACCTGATCGAGGAGGTATTTAAGCACAAAGACCAAAACCGGAAGGAAGGCCTCGATTTTTACCGCTTTGATGCTTATGAAAAATTAGAGTTTAACATTAATGGCATCAACGACAAGTTTCGGCGGCGTTGGTATTTCAAGAAATTTCAATTTATTTTTGACCATGTAGACACCAACCGCGTCAATAATAAGGTCGCACTCCCCTTTTATTTGCGCGAACGCATCTTGCAGGTACGCTACCGCCGCGACCCAAAGGCCCGGAAAGAATTTTTAATGGGCGAAACCCAAACAGTGCTGAATGATGATTATGATGTAGACCAGGACGGCGTTTCGGCCTACTTAACCAACCTGTACCAGGATGTCGACATTTACGAAGGCACCATTCCTTTGCTTACGACCGAATTTATAGGTCCATTATCGGGCACCGCCACGGCGTTTTACCGCTTTTACATTGTAGATACCGTCGAATTGAATGGTGCTAAATACGCAGATGTGTTTTTTGCCCCTAAAAACAAAAGCGACCTGGCTTTTATGGGTAACTTATTGGTCGCCCTTGATTCTACTTATGCCGTGCGGCGGGTGGAAATGGGTATTTCGAGGGATATTAACCTCAATTGGGTGACCGATTTGCATATTGAGCAGGAATACGATTTTGCTGGTACGGGGACTAAACGGCGGCTCATGCTCGTAAAGGATGCCATCACCATGGATTTTAACATCTTTAAAAAGGCCGATGGGCGCAGTTTTTTGGCCAAAAAATCGGTTTCCTATAAAAACTATGCGCTCAACGAGCCTTTGCCGGATTCCTTGTTTCGCACCAAAACCATATTGCAACGCGATACCGGGGATGTAAAGCACCGAAGCGACAGTTTTTGGATCCAAAACCGCCATTTTGCCCGTAATGCCCATGAAATCGCTATTGAGGACATGATCGACAGCATCCAACGGGTGCGCACATTTCGCAATGCGGTGCAATTTATGACCGTGGTCGGCACAGGTTATAAGAAGTTTGGATGGCTTGAACTGGGCCCTTTGTTAAGCACCTACAGTTTCAACGGTGTAGAAGGCCACCGCCTGCGCTTGGGCGGGCGCACCAATGCCAAATTGTCGAAAAACATGCTCCTAGAAGGCTATATGGCTTATGGCACCCAGGATTTGAGTTGGAAAGGCTTGGGGTCCATTACTTATGCTTTTGGTCAAAACAAGCCCCGTACTTTTCCCAACAACCAGTTGGTGCTGAGTTACCAACGCGATTTGCGGGTGCCCGGATTGGATATTGCCAACTGGCAATCGGACAATATCTTGCTGTCTTTTCAGCGGGGTGTGAACAATAAAATGGTGTTTTACAATACATTGCGCACCGAATACCTCCGCGAATTTCAAAATGGATTTAGTTATGCTTTGACGGCACAGCACCGCAATTTACCCGCAGCCGGTATTTTGCAATATCAATTGGAAGACCCCGATATGCCTGGTGCAAGAAATACGACACCGACCACCATGGAGGCGGGATTTGGCTTGCGTTTTGCGCCAAATGAGAAATTTTATCAGGGCCGCACCTATCGTTTGCCGATGTTGACCAAATTTCCGGTATTTTCCCTTTCGTATCGCATGGGCATCAAGGGCATTGCAGGGAGCCAGTACAATTACCAGCGCATCAGCGCCAAGGTACGCAAGACCTTTTTTGTGGCTCCATTTGGTCGCTCGGAATGGACGCTGGAAGCCACGCAACTGTTCGGTGCGCTCCCTTACCCGCTCCTGGAAATACCGCGGGCCAACCAATCCTATGCATTCGATTGGTACAGTTACAGTTTGATGAATTTCCTGGAATTTGTGGGTGATCGTTCTGCATCCCTCATTGTACATCATAACCTTAATGGCTTTATTTTAAACAAAATACCAATTATAAAAAAACTACAACTTCGAGAAGTAGCCAGTGTAAAAGTGCTGTATGGTGGTTTGAGCAACCGCAACCAGCCGTCGAGTGAAAACCAACTACTGCGCCTGCCCACCGATGCAACGGGCAACCCGACGACCTTCACCCTGGGTCGATTGCCCTATGCCGAATTTAGTGTGGGTGTGGCCAATGTTTTTAAAATGTTGCGCATTGATTATGTGCAGCGCCTGACGTATTTGAACCAGCCGAATGTGAGTCGGTGGGGCATTCGAATGTCGTTTCAGACGGGGTTTTAGGGGTATTTCTATAATTTCCAAAGTAAAAACCTATCGCGTTGATGCGCGAGGTGTCGCTATTGAGTGCAAGCGCCCTTCCAACAATCTCCTTCCGCTATTTAAAGACAAAAAAAATTTATTTTTATTTATCTAAAAAAAATACATTTGCCCTGCGACAATTCTCTACCATTTGTTTTCTACAAAATTCAATTTGTCGATTTTTGCATCCGTACCAAACTTTCACTGTTTTTCTTCACCAACGCTTTTTTAATCATGCAAAGAAAATTTCTTCTGCTCCTGCTTGCAACCCTTTTCCTCTCTTCCGAGTACGCATTTGCCCAACGAAATTGCGGCGCTATGGATGTCCTGGCACGGCAACTCATGGAAAACCCCGATCTTCAACAACAAATGCAAGAAGTTGAACGCAACACCGCCGAATTTATCGCAGCGGGTGGCGCAAACGACCGTATTGTGGTGACCATTCCAGTGGTCGTAAACGTTGTGTGGAATACCGCTGCTGAAAACATCAGCGATCAGCAAATTCAAACACAAATTGATGTGTTGAATGCCGACTTCCGCAAACTCAATGCCGATGCCAATTTGGTGCCAGCCGTTTGGCAATCCATTGCAGCCGACGTGGAAGTAAATTTCTGCTTGGCGTCACAAGACCCATCTGGTGCGGCTACCAATGGTATTCGTCGCCGCCAAACCACGGTTACAGCGTTTTCTACCAACGACGCTGTTAAATTCAATGCGCAAGGTGGTCTGGATATTTGGGATCGCAACAAATACCTCAACTTGTGGGTATGCGACATCAGCGGTGGCATTTTGGGATATGCACAATTCCCGGGCGGTGCTGCCAGTACGGATGGCGTAGTAATTGATTATCTATACTTTGGTACCATTAATGCATCCGCGCCTTTTGACAAAGGCCGTACGGGTACCCATGAAGTAGGCCACTGGCTCAACCTCCGCCATATTTGGGGCGATGATGGCACTGCTTGTACCGGTTCCGACCAGGTTGCTGATACGCCCAACCAGGCCGACGAACACTATGGCTGCCCTGCTTTCCCTCAGGTAAGTTGTAGCAATGGCCCGAATGGTGATATGTTTATGAATTATATGGACTACACCGACGATGCTTGTATGTACATGTTTACAGAAGGCCAAAAAGCACGCGCACAAGCGTTGTTTGGCGCAACTGGCGCACGGGTGTCCCTGTTGTCTTCGCCCGGCTGCAACCCTCCAAGCGCGACTTGCGGTACTCCGAGTGGTTTGAATGCGACCAGCATCGCACAAACCACTGCAACCCTCAACTGGGGAACCGTTTCTGGAGCAACTTCTTACAATCTGCAATGGAAGATTTCTACCTCCAGTACCTGGACTACCGTAAGCAATCTGACCAGCACTACTTATAATTTGACGGGTCTAACAGCTTCAACGACCTATAATTATCAAGTTCAGGCGGTATGTACCGGTGGTAACAGCGCTTATTCTA
The DNA here is from genome assembly GCA_040397785.1 of Saprospiraceae bacterium. Taxonomy (GTDB): domain Bacteria; phylum Bacteroidota; class Bacteroidia; order Chitinophagales; family Saprospiraceae; genus M3007. The sequence goes on from JBBAVI010000006.1 coordinate 40,905, forward strand.
CGGCTGCTTCTTTTACAACCCTTGCAACCGGCGGCGGCAACTGCACCGATGCATATGAAGCAAATAACACCCGCAATACAGCCAAAGTGATTCCCGTAAATACCGACGTGAAAGCGCAAATTGCTACGGCAACGGATGTAGACTGGAATCGGTTTTCGAACACCAATGCTACCAAAAATATTAAAATTGATTTGACTACGTTGCCTGCTGATTATGACTTAAAATTGTATCGCAACTCGACACTTTTGGCAATTGCTGAACTGAGCGGAACAAACAGCGAGCAAATTATTTTAAACAATGGTACGGTGTCTACCTCATATTACGCACAAGTGTACGGCTATATGGGCGCCTTTAGCAATACACAATGTTATACCCTTCGTGTAAGCCTGAGCGCAACTGCTTTCCGTACCGATGGCAGCACTGATGGTCCGGTGGAGGAATTTGAAATTCCATTGCAGTTGGAAAGCCTTGGTTTCGGTTTATATCCAAACCCTGCAACCAACCAGGTCATTGTGGAGGTTCCAATGATTGCGGATCAAGAAGTGATGGTTTCGATCATCGATCCTGCCGGTAAAGCGGCTATTTCGCAGCACCGCACCTTGGGTAAAGGCGACAATCAAATCACTTTTGATGTGCAGACCTTACCTGCTGGCGTTTACTTTGTACAAGTACGCAATGGGGAAAGTGTATTAACCCGCAAATTGGTGAAAAACTAATATATGCGGTTAAAATAGCCTGTTTTAAAGGCAAATAATATGCGTCATCCCGAATTTTGGTGGAACCCAAAATTCGGGATTTTTTATCCATTTTACCGAACACCCAGCATAGCGGCAACACTTGGGTAAGATATTCGACCTCTAGCGAGGTCGTGCGGGAAGAATACCATTTTGCGTTGCTATAAATATTTGACCTCCAAGGAGGTCAGGCCTTGCCTCTGAGATTCCAGGTATCCTTTAAGTATCAGGTTTAAAATCAATAAATCATTGGGCAACGCGCCGACCTCGCAAGAGGTCGAACATTTGTAGAAAAGATACAATGTCCGAACCCACGCACGACTTCGGAGAAGTCGAACATTTGTACAGGATAACACATGTCATAGGCGTCTGCCGATTTACCGCTCTTGCATATCACTGTAAAATATCAGTTCCCAAGCGCCCTGGTCATTTCGCACAAAGCGGCGCTCTAACCCATAATTGGCCGCAGCATATTGAATGCGCTCAATGACCAGCGCATCGCCCATCATTTCAAAGCTGCGTTTAAAATCGCCAGAAGTGTAATCTACAGAATGATGCATGCGCCATTTGGACAAATCCCATTCTTTCAGGATGCGTTTGTTATGGGTACTGTCAATGGGCTCAGTCGATTCACCTTGTAAGGGCCAGGAAATATGTGCGATCTGAAACAGGCTGTCGCTGTGGAATTTATCATAAAATGGCATAAAATCGGCAGGTAATTGGCTGGCATCTACCGATTGGCTAATCTGATCGGGGGAGGAAGGCACACTTTGTTTGGGGCTTTGTGGTTTACAGCCGGTTATAATCGCTGTCAGGATCAAGGCAACATGAAAAAAACGCATATTGATAGGATGGCTCGTTAAGAATGCACAAATAACGTTGAATATTTGCAATTCTTGTTGAGCCTACTCCCTGCCACCCGGTTTTTATTTCCTTCAGGTGAAAAATGCCGGAAAACGATACAGCGGGCGTTTTGTAAAGGAATAGCACCTTCTAAATAATAGATTTACAGCCGTAAATACTTGATTTACGGCTGTAAACAGATATAACCTACCCCACAATCAACTTTTTAACCAAACCATTCCCCAACGACAAATAATAAACCCCAGGCGCAACACCCGTCAAATCTAATCGATACTCGGTGCTACCTGGCGCCAAACGTTCGCTGCGGATTAAACGGCCGGTACCATCCAGGATTTGTACAAGGGCTTCATTTTCAACGTTTTTCGAAAAACTTAACAGCACATACGAACTTGCAGGGTTGGGATAAACAAGCCAATCTGCATTTTTTTGAACCACCGTTGGCACTGAAACCAATTCTGTCGGCGTATTACAAATTGGTAATACACCCGAAACGGCAACCCAGGCACTCTGGCTGGTGCCCGGACATACATACCGCAAGGCCACCTGAACCGGTGTGCCATTGGCAGCATCCAGGTCTAACGCATAACTTTTCATCTGCCCGATATTGCCCAAAACGGTCCATAAAGCACTGTTACCCTGCCGATAACGCAATTGGTAAGTACCACTTGCCGGGCCTTCCCAACTGATCATAATTGGGTTGCAAGGCGTTATATTCATGGCAATATTTGCAGGTTTTACCGGCTTGCCGCCACTCGTAATGGTGTAACTTTGGGTATTGCTGATGCCGTTTGCATCGGTTACCGTCACCGTATAAATGCCTTCCGATACTGCATCTAACCAGGGGCCAATCCGGCCATCCGACCATTCGTAAACCAAGGGCGGGGTGCCACCTGTGCTTTTTACCAGAATTTCACCCGAGCCTGCACCGCAATTGGACGGATAAGACACGCCGGATATGGTCATATTGTCCAGCACAAAATCCCAAATGCCCCGTCCGTGGGTACCAAAACGCACCAAATTTTTGGAGGCAATATATTCTACGGAATAAACAGTTTGCAAAGGCATGGTTTCGTCGCGCAAGCTAAACCATTTTTTTGCCACAACATCATACACATACGGCCCGTTATCGGTAGCCGCAAACAAGAATTGCTCATCGGGCGAACTGGCAATTTCCTGCACCAAGGTGCCCGGCAAGCCATCCGAAATCGCCGTAAAGGTCAATCCACCGTCATTGGATTCCCAAACGGGCGGATTGGAATAGCCCGAACCACTAAACCATACTTTATTAGGGTTTATTTTGGACGCTAAAATGCAGGAACCATACAGGTAATAACCATTTGGGCCATCAAAACCGGTGGCTTTTTGCCAGTTTCCGCCCTGATTTTTCCGAAAAAAGGTACCATCATCGGTAGCAACATAATAACAACCATTGAGCGGACTCACGGCAATCGCCGAAATCAGGGCGTTGCCGTTGTTGCTGTTTGGTTTAAAATCATAAGCATCCTGGGTGGCTGTAATGTCGTAGGGAGCCTGCACACTTGCCGTTAATTCAACCAAATGAGACCCCGAACCGCCTTCTAAATTTCCGCCGCCAATCAAAATTTTATTCAATCCAGGCGCATGGGCATATTCTGCGGTGGGCAGCATCCAACCTACATTGGGCAAATCATCGCCTGTCATCACCCAGTTCGAATCCCACCAGTCGTTGCTCGTTTTGGGTGCGTGGTGGTACGAAATATCGCCGCCCGGGTATTGTTTCCAAAAATGGGTGCCATTGGAGGAAAAAACCATATGACCATAATCGCCCGAAACAACCTGGGTAAAGGGCAAAGAACCATAGGGCGCTGCACCTGCCGTACTTGCACGCTGATAACCTTGGTCTTGCGAACCCGCATACACATAATTCGGATCGGTTGGATCGGTGCGCACATCATAATACTGGCTCACATTCAAGCCCGTTAAGGACAAATTTTGGGTCGTTTGCAAGAAATCATACGAAACATACATGCCGCCGTGGTTGGGTATCAGTGCAAATTCCTGGTTGTTGCTTTTTTTAAAAAACTCGATTTGCATGATGTCCGCGTGCAATTTATTCGGAACATTACCATAATATTCCCACCACTCGTTCACCAGATTCCAGGAAGTACCACCGTTGGTACTCCGATAACAATTCACTTCTCCATAAAACAATCTGGCAGGGTCGGACAACGACACTTCCATACCCACCGACCAGGCACCGGAAGGGGTGGTACCACGCAAGGTCCAGGTGGTACCATTGTTGTTGGATCGATACACCGTTTTACGATCGGTCATGGCATAAAAGGTGAGGGTACCGTTGGTAGCGCGATGGCCGCGCAACTGACAACTGATATTGGTGGGCAAGGTGCTGTTGGTGGCAACCGTGGTTACGGTTGTGCCATTCACACTCGAAAGTCTGTTGCTTTGATTGAGCAAATAACATTCAGTGGTGCCGTACGGATTCCACATCGACACTTGATCGGAGTTTCCATGGGCAAAAACGGTGACCAAATTAAAGGTTTTACCCAAATCGGAGGAGTAATAGAGTTGCACGCGGGGCGCCCAGGGCGTTGCATCCCAGGTGCGCACGGTGTAGTAAATTTTAACGGTGTTGCCATCTTTTGCTGCAATCAATTGCATCGGACCGCCCCAACCGTCGTAATAGTTCCAACCACTTGCTTCGGTAAAACTTGCACCCTCATCGTCCGAATACCATATTTTTTTGCCGATAGCGGTTAAAATTCTTTGGCCGCCACCTGGTTTTGAAAATACTTGTAAAATATCGGTATCAAAACGCAAATTGCGGTTCAATTCCGTCCAGTTATTGCCACTTAAAGCACCGCGCCAAAGCGTCCCACCTGCCGAAATCGTATAAATTTGATCACTTGAAGGCACATAATCAATGGCAATAACACTGCCTGCCTGGTTTAAAGAGCCACGCTCAAACCAGGCCGCTTTAATTTTGCCATTGGCAAAAGTGCCCGCTGATTTTGCCGGACTTAACGCGGCCGATTGTTGCAGATAATCCTGTACCATCACCGATTCATTGGCCCGTTTCCAGTCGATGCCCGGTGCTGCGCGGTGTTGTAAAGTCAGAAATTGTTCGCGTAACTTCATTTTACCGCCCTCTCCTTCATCTTCCTCAAAAGGAACAGGAGACGCTTTTTTACATTGTGCAAATAAGAGTGCGAGGCAGAGCAACGGAAAAAACAGTAAACGATTTTGCATGAGATAGCATTTTATTAAGGCCGGAAAGATAAAAAGATATTTACGTTTCTATCTTAAATACGACCTTAGCAGCCAAAATAAGACAAAATCTGTGGCGCAATCAACACCCGAAAATACAAGTCCGGCACTCAACATCACTGTGTTATCTGCTGGTGCAGGCAGTGGCAAAACCTACACCTTAACCGGCCGCATGGTGGACCTGCTCAAAGCGGGCGTTCGACCCAACGGTATCATAGCCACTACTTTTACCCAAAAAGCAGCCGCCGAATTGCAGGAACGTGTACGCGTACGCCTGCTGGAGGAAGGTATGAGTGAAGCCGCCAATGCATTGGGCAGTGCCCTGATCGGCACCGTACACAGCATTGGCACGCGCTTATTGCAGCGTTTTGCCTTCGAAGCAGGGGTGTCGCCGTTGGTGGAGATTATTGCTGAAAATGATGGACAACGGCTGTTCAATGAGTCGCTCTCCCAGGTTTTGACCGAAAAAAGGATCGAGGAAATGAACCGCCTGGCCGATCGACTGGGTTTGAGTAAAAAAACATATGGTGATGCTTACGATTGGCGGCGGGTAATCCGCGACCTCACGGATGTAGCACGCGCCAATAATTTCTCGCGGGAAGTGCTGGAAATCAGCAAATTAAAATCCTGGGAATCCTTTGAGCGCTTGCTCCCACCTGTACAACCGCGCGATGAAACAACCTGGAACAACCAACTCCTGGGTTTGCTCGATCAAACGGCCGAAGCCTTGGATGCGAACACATCCGATACCACGAAAGCCACCCGCGAGGCCGCCGAAACCTTGCGCGCCTTGCAAAACCAACTCAAATGGCGCGAAGAATTGTACTGGCACGAATGGGTAAAAATTGCCAAAACCAATGTTGCTGTAAAAAGCCGAGATCTGTTTGAGCCACTTCGGGAGTTTGCACGCAGCCACGATGCACACCACCGGTTTCACGCTGATGTACAGGGCTTTATCTACCTCGTTTTTGATATCGCCATGGATGCGCTCGGCGAATTTGAAGCGTACAAGCAAAAACGCGGACTGATTGATTACACCGACATGGAAACCTATGTTAGCAGGTTGCTGCGCATCGATGCCGTGCGTCAAACCCTGCAGGAGGAAATGGACCTGCTTTTGGTTGATGAATTTCAGGATACCTCCCCCATCCAACTCGATATCTTTTTGCAACTCAGCCAGTTGGCCAAACACTCCATCTGGGTGGGCGACCCAAAACAAAGTATTTACGGCTTCAGGGGGGCCGATCCGGCTTTAATGAAAGCCATTATTGATGCCACTGGAGGTATTCTGGACGAAAATATTTTGAAAAAATCCTGGCGCAGTCGAGCCGACCTAGTGCTTGCGGTCAATGCTATTTTTACCAAAGCCTTCCACGATGCCCCGCCCGATCAAGTGGCCCTCGAGCCGGTTTCAACCATCGCCCAAGAACAGGCTGTACTCGACGCTCAATTGCCCAACCGCATGCCTGGCGAGGACCATCGCGCCCTCATTCATTGGCGACTTTTAAGTGAAGCAGACGAGCGCAAGACACCCGGGGCACCCTGGACCGAAAACGCGATTGCTGCCAAAATCCAGCAATTATTGGCGCGTGAAACACCTGTTTTTAACAAAAAAAGGGATCAAATTCGGCCGGTACAGCCCTGCGACATTGCCGTGTTGTGCCGCAACAACAGTGGTTGCCAAGCCATTGCCGATGCATTACACCGCATCGGCATTAAAGCGGCCATCGCGCGCGTGGGCCTGCTAGAAACCCAGGAAGCGCGCCTGACATTGGCCTGCATGCGCTACTTGCTCACCGCTGCCGATGCCCTAAGCGCCGCCGAAATTGTCTGTATGATTGGCGGCCAGCCCTTGGAACAACTCGTAGAACACCGCTTAGCATGGTTGCAAAGCCTGGATGCGCCAGCCCCCCCACTGCCCGAAACCGACGAAATCCGCGAACCCATTCCACCCTACCACCGCGCATCGGGTAGTTGGTTGCGCGAAGACCCGTTTTTGCAAAAACTAAACCGCCTGCGCAGCCATACCACCGATTTGAGTGCTGCCGAAATCCTCAATTTACTACTCAATGAACTGGACTTGCGCCGCATCGCCGCGCAATGGGGCAACCCGGCTCAACGCCTGGATAACCTCGACCGCCTGCGGTATTACGCGCTCGAATACGAATCCGCCTGCAACCGCTTGCACTCGGCCGCGTCGTTGGGCGGATTGTTACTTTGGCTAAACCAACTTGCTGAAAATGAACAGGATGCACAAGGCGCTGGCGATAGCCCCGATGCGATTAAAGTGCTAACTTACCACCGCAGTAAGGGCCTGGAATACCCCATTACCATTTGTCACAACCTGGATCAAGCGCTGAAAGAACAAATTTGGGGCATTAACCTGGTTGCCGAACTGGAAACACCCGATTTAAATAACATTCTGGGTAACCGCTGGATGCGCTTTTGGGTAAATCCCTATGCAGATCAATTGCGCGGCACACAACTGGAGGAAGCCTTACATACCAGTACTGCGTGGAAAATTGCACAAAAAGTGGCCCTCGAAGAAGAAGCCCGTTTGTTGTATGTGGGGCTCACACGCGCCCGCGACTACCTGATTTTTCCGGGTACCACCCGCGGATTCAAGTGGCTCAACCGGGTATTTAATCAAGGCGATGAGTCCATTCCGACCCTTGATCCACATACAGATGAAACGCCGTTTTATTGGAACAATGAATTGATTTACTGTCAGTTAGAACAACAAACATTTCCCCGCGAATTTCCAGAATCCTTGCCAGATTTGTCGCCCGTGCCGTTTCATCCCGAAAGAAAAGGCCGCAACAACAACCCGCAAACCAATTTGTGGATAGATCCATTGACGGAAATTGCGCCGGGCCCTGCCCCACAAACCGCTGATCCACTTCCTTTTGCAGCCTGGCTGGAATACAAAGGCGATTATTCGGTCAATATAAGTAAAGCGGTACAAGCAGCTTGCGCAGCCTTACAACCGGGCATGCCCCCGGTGAGCATCCAGCAATTGGCCCAACAACAAGTAGACATTCGGGAATTGAAAGATAGCCTGCCCGTAGAGGCCCTGGCTCAACAAATAGATGGTTTTCAACGGTTTGTTATGCAACAATTTACACCAAAAACCATGTTTGCAAAACATCCTTTAGCAGTCAGCTTCGGCAACCGACAACTGCGCCTGGAGGTCGATTTATATTGGGAAAACAGCACAGCAGCGGGCATCGTCCTGTTTGCACCTTTTGCCGAAGGCATGAAAAAATGGAAAACGCAGGCCCAGCAAAAAGCACAAATATTGGCCTGGTGTCAATTGATCCTGCACCAAATGCATCCCAACAAAGCCCTGCACTATTGGATCATTTTTCCAATAGAAGGACAGGCGGTTCAAGTGCGTTTTTAAACCGTACCGTACAAATAGGCAAAAATTCCGAACGCAATGGTGCCAATCAACACACCCAAACCCAAGGCGCGGTCGTCATTTACTTTCCAGAAAAATAAACCTGCCAGTAAACCTCCAGCAACCACCACCAGATAGTGAAATGCGTACTGGAGCGCTACAAAGGCTACAAACGTGAAAACAGCGCGCACGGCAACGGAAAAAATGAAATTCATGTCCTGATTTTTGTGGCAAACTTAATGAACTGCCCGATCATTTTACACAGACAATTCCCTTTCATCTTTCTGGCTTAATAATTGTCGCATGTATTGTATCCTAGATTTGAAAGCTGCTTGCCGGAAAAAATCTACCTTTGTAATCTAGTACGTTGTTACTTGGCCGCCTTGCGGTGAAACCTCTGTTTGTCTCTAAAATGAAAGTAGTTATCCCCGTTGCAGGTGCCGGAACTCGGCTTCGTCCACACACCTACACGCAACCCAAGCCTTTGATGCCCGTTGCAGGCAAACCCATTATCCGCCTGATCGTGGATAAATTGGTAGAGGCCGGCCTCACTGAATTTGTATTCGTAATTGGGTACCTCGGTGATAAAATCAGGGACTATATCGAGGAAACCTACCCGAACCTTCATACCGAATTTGTGTACCAGGAATCGCGGGAAGGATCGGCCCACGCCATCATCACGGCCCGCGAATGTATTGAGGATGAAGATGAAATATTTATTGCATTTGGCGATACGATTTTTGACCTCGACCTCAAAACCATGCTGAATTGCCCCCACTCCTGTATTGGGGTAAAAAAGGTTACCGATCCCCGCGAATTTGGCGTAGCTGAATTTGGGGAAGATGGATTTGTTACACGCCTGGTAGAAAAGCCGCGCATTCCAAAATCCAACATGGCAATTGTTGGATTGTATAAAATCAAGAAAGTTTCGGCCTTGTTGCGCGCGATTGACCACCTCATCCGCAATGATATACGCACCGTAGGCGAATACCAACTCACCGATGCGCTTCAATACCTGCTCGAAAGCGGCATGAAATTTCAGACAATATTAGTCAGCAACTGGTTCGATTGCGGTCGAAAAGATGTATTACTGGAAACCAATGCTATGCTGCTTAACCAGCGCGGGTACGCCACCGATGAATTTCATTTGCCGGAAACAGAAAATACGATTTTCGTCCATCCCGTCGCAATTGGGGCCAATTGCCACATCAACAACAGCATCATCGGGCCCAATGTGACCATCGGCGACAATGTGCATATCAGTTATTCCATTGTAAAAGACAGCATTATCGGCAATTTCGCAGGCTTGCAAGATGCGGTGTTGAAACACTCCGTAATTGGCAGCGATGCGAGCATTAAAGGCATGAATTTGAGTTTGAATATTGGGGATAATACGGAGATTGATTTTGGGTAGGGGTATTATTAAATTTTTACTTAACTAAACTCCTCCAAAAACCGCAATAAATTCCAATGTTCAATCCCATTCAACGTATTGGTAAAAGACGGGTCCATGCTTACTACCAATTTTCGATAGTTATCCTGGATTAACGCCAAATTACCAAATTCACGATCTATCGTGGATTGTTCCGTAAGTACATAGGCGACCTGGATGTAAACGCGTTCGTTGTTTTTTTCCGCGACAAAATCTATTTCCTGGGTTTGCCAATCTCCCGTAAATACGGTAAAACCATTGCTAATCAAATGGTGGAAGACGCAGTTTTCAATAAGTTTGCCCATATCGGATATTCTGAAACCAGCCAAAGCATTGCGCATGCCCAAATCTTGAAAATAAAATTTTTCGCCGATCTCAAAATTGCGTTTTCCTTTTAAATCAATCCTTTTTACCGGAACGATGATCTGACTATTCACCAAATACCCCAAATAATCCATGACCGTATTTACAGAAATATTGATTTTTTGCGATTTTAAGTAGTCGCTCACCTTTTTAGCATTCAAGATACTTCCAATATTATCTGCCGTAAATCGAATGAGCCGGTCTAAAAAATTGACATTCCGAATATTATATCGTGTCAGTATATCCCGATATAAGATGCTGGTAAATACATTTTTCAGGTATTCAAATGCGATCTCATCCCTTAATTCCAAATTCCGCAAAAACGGCATTCCACCGTATTTTAAAAACAGGTGAAGGCTTTCCTGATTGCTTTCAAGATCGTGAAATATCAAAAACTCCTTAAAATCAAGGCTAAAAACTGGAATTTCAATATATCTACCACTTAATCGGGTGGCCAATTCTCCTGATAATATTTCCGAATTGCTGCCTGTTATGTAAAGGTCATAATTCGGCTGAGCGGCAAATGACCGCACACTGTTTTCAAAGTCTTTAATTTCCTGCACCTCATCAATAAAAACGTAATTCATCACACCAGGTGTTGTCACAGCCTTCGAATGAATGTGTGCACTCAATTCGATGTCATTGGTAATTTGCCTGAAATCTTCGCGCTCCTTGTCGATTAGAATCAAATTATAGGACGCACTCGTAGCGCTGATTTCGGCCTGTACTTGCCGCAACAGATAACTCTTACCGACCCGTCTTTGCCCAATCAGTACTTTTATGAGTGATTTACCGATAAACGGTCGTATCCGGGTATCATACTTTGGACGAACTAAGACATCTTTCATTTATACTGAAAATTTATGCAAAAAAACGTAAAGTTTTCATTATAATGAAAACTTTGTGAAAAAACTGCTTAAGTTTTCATTATAATGAAAGCAATTGCATTCTTAATATCCCACCGTACTGCTACCCTTTCGAATTTTATGGGGTATTGCAGTTCTACACAGCCGCAAAGTCAAGCAAGTCTTTGCCATTTTTATCGAATCCAACACATTTTCCATCTATATATTCCAAATCGGGTGTAATTTTGTTCAAGCTGTCATCTCCCTATATGCAAACCCGAGGTGCAGCATCATCCTCAATTTCGCACCCATGATGCTTGAAACAAACATTTTCCGTCCTGTTTTTCTATTTTCACTGCTGGTTTTCCTTCACAGCGCCCCTGTTTTTGCCCAGGTTTCCTGCGACCCTGTGTTCCCCACGGTACAAGACAACATCACCATCACCTACGATGCCACCAAAGGTAACGCGGCCCTCCTGGGCGTGAGCCCCGTGTATGCGCACATGGGCGTGATCACCAATTTGAGTAATTCCCCGACCGACTGGAAATACGTGCCGACCACCTGGGGCATTGCCGATCCCGTTGGTGCCATGCAGGCCGATGGACCAAATAAATGGAAAAAAACCATCAATATCAATACATTTTTCAATATTTCTGCGGGCGAAACGGTCCTAAAACTATCTTTTGTTTTCCGAAACACCAATGGCAGTACGGTGGGCCGCGCTGAAGATGGTTCTGATATTTATTACGATGTATATCCCGTCAACGGACCGCTGCAAACCAAATTCATTACCCCAATTAATGCCTCGTTCCTCACAACTGTTGGAAGTGTAATTCCGGTACTTGGGGCTGCCTCCAAAACCAGCGCCATCAGCCTTTACGATAATGGCACGCTGCTGAATACCAACAATGGCCTACAAATTCAAAACACCCTCAATGCCAGCGCCGGATACCACCAAATTCAAATGGTGGCCGACGCTAATGGCGAAAAAGATACTTCCGAATTTATCTATGTCGTACCAGCATCCATTGTAACCGCTGCGTTGCCCGCAAACACCGAATTGGGCATCAACTACATCGACGGACAAACCGTTCGCCTTGCCTTGTACGCCCCCAACAAACAAATCGTGTACGCTATTGGCGATTTTAGCGACTGGCAAATTGATCCGGCGTTTCAAATGAACCGCACCCCCGATGGCAATACCTGGTGGATTGAATTGAAAAACCTGCCCGTTAATCAACCCGTTCGTTTTCAATATCTTGTAAATGGCAACCTCCGCATTGCCGACCCGCTCAGCACCCTCGTACTCGATGCGGGCAATGATCCGTTTATCCCGTCCAGTACTTTTCCCAACCTGACGCCTTATCCAACCGGAAAAACAGGTGGTGCCGTCTCGGTGCTACAAACCGCACAAACGCCCTTCAACTGGAGCGCAACCAATTATGCACGTCCGAAAAAAACAGATTTGGTCGTATATGAATTATTGGCACGCGATTTTGTAGCCAACCACGACTACCAAACCATTTTGGACTCCCTCGACTATTTCCAACGCCTAGGGGTCACTGCCCTCGAATTAATGCCGGTCAATGAATTCGATGGCAACATCAGCTGGGGCTACAACCCGGCCTACCACAAGGCAACCGACAAGTATTATGGCTCTCCGGAAGCACTGAAAATACTCATCGACGAATGCCACAAACGCAACATCGCGGTCATTTTTGATGTCGTGTTTAACCAGGCCTCCGGTTCCAGCCCGCTGGCACAACTGTACTGGAATGCGACCCTCAATCGCCCTGCCGCCGATAATCCGTGGTTAAATCCAACCGCTACCCACGATTTTAATGTTTTCAACGACTTTAACCACGAAAGTCAGGCCACCAAGGCTTATGTAAAAAACTGCCTCGCCCACCTGATTCAGGAATTCAAAGTCGACGGTTTCCGTTTCGACCTTTCCAAAGGTTTTACCCAAAAAGTAACCTTGGGCAATGTGAGCGCTTGGGGACAATATGACGCTACCCGCATCGCCACCTTGAAGGATTATGCCAACTTCATCTGGGCAAAAGACCCAACGAATTACGTCATCCTCGAACATTTTGCCGACAATACCGAAGAAAAAGAACTCGCCGAATACGGTATGATGCTCTGGGGCAACCTGCATGGTTCCTATAAAGACCTGGGCTTGGGTACAACATCCGGACAAAATGCCAGCGTAAGTGGAATTTCTTATAAAAACCGCAGCTGGACCGTTCCTCACCTGATCGGATACATGGAAAGCCACGACGAAGAGCGCATCATGGTCGATTTGAAAAATAGCGGCGCCGTAAATGGTGCGTATAATGTAAAAAACACGGCTACCGCAGTAAAACGGCTCGCCATGCTTAACAATATTTTTTATACTATCCCCGGACCAAAAATGTTGTGGCAGTTTGGCGAATTGGGTTATGATTTTTCGATTAATCTTTGTGAAAACGGCTCTATCAGCACCAATTGCCGCACCAGTCCCAAACCCATCCGCTGGGATTATTACAACGATCCGGCAAGACGCTTTTTGTACGGGCGCACGGCAGGACTGCTCCAACTCCGCAAAAATTACGACGTTTTTGAAACGACGGATTTCCTGCTCAATGTAAGCACAGGCAAAATGCGCTCGGTGCGCCTCAACAGTCCGACCATGAATGTGGTAGCGGTTTCGAACATTTCTACGGCGCAGGAAACCGCCAGCATCGTATTCCAGCACACGGGCACATGGTACGATTACTACACCGGAACCCCTTTTGAAGTAACTGGCGCAAACGCCAACCTGACCCTGGAGCCGGGCGATTACCGCCTGTTTATCGATCAACTCATTCCGTTTCCGGGCGATATCGTATTCCTCGACAGCAAAGAAGCGGCAGGGAACGTGCAAAACATGCTCGTTTACCCAAATCCTGCCACCGATTTTGCGTCGGTCGACTTCTCCTTGAATGACCAGGCATCTGTGCAGTTGGAAGTAGTAGATTTGGCAGGAAAACGCATCTTCAACGTTACCACCGATTCGCTCCCTGCGGGCGATTACCACTACGAATTGCGTACTGAAAATTGGGCTGCTGGCGTTTATTTTGTGACCCTGCGCGACCCCGCTGGTGCGCGTATAACTAAAAAATTGATCAAATAACCTCCCCAACAAACCGGTGGCGCCTGCTCGACAGGCCCGCCGGCCTTCCGTCTTGCCTCCCCATTGCGGGATTGCGGACGTCCTTATATAAAGGGGCGGACCATATAAAGTCTGCCCCTATTTTTTTATAAAATCACCCGTTCATGCGGATTTTATGGCTTTCGCCGGGGTTTGCTGCCCACGAACAGGACTACAATTGCATTCCGCCTTTACAGTTATTGGCAAAAGCGCTGCAACGCGAGGGCGTGGAAATTTGTATCCTAACGTTGGGCTATCCATTTGATGGTGCATCTTATACCTGGCATGGCATTTCGGTGCAATCCTGTTATGGAAAAAACAAAAGCCGTTTTCGCTGGATCAATTGGTGGCGCATGCAGCATTTTGCCCAAAAAATGCATGCAAAATCCCCTTTCGATGCCATCCACAGTTTTTGGCTTGGCCCATGTTGGCTGGTGGGGCAACATTTAGCGCGGCGCTGGGGCATTCCGCACTGGACCACCCTGATGGGTCAAGATGTATTACCTGAAAACCGTTATCGTTTTTTGTTAAAACCGCAGCATTGCCCCAAACTGATCGCACTGACGCTTTTTCAAAATCAGGTTTTTGAAAAAAACAATCACTTGAAAGCCGGGCAGGTGATCCCATTTGGCATTGATCCACTAGAAATACCCGGCGCTTTATCGGAGCACCGTCCCATTGATATATTGGGTTGCGGATCCTTTATTCCTTTAAAAAACTGGCGCCTTTGGTTGCAAACGGTGGCACTGTGTAAAAAAAGCAACCCAAATTTAAAGGCAATACTCATTGGCGATGGCACACAACGCGCTGAAATAGAACGGCTTGCAAAACAATTTGAATTAGAGAATACTGTCACTTTTACCGGTCATATTCCGCGTAGCGAAGTGCTTCAGTACATGCAGCAATCCAAGGTTTTTCTGCACACTGCTCATTTTGAATCATTGGGTTATGTATTAGAAGAAGCGCGCATGCAAGGCTGCCAGCTGGTAAGCACCCCTGTTGGGATTGCGCCCGAAATTGCGGCGTGCGCCTCAACAGAAAATGAATTAAGCGCTTTAGTTTTAAAATTATTGGCAAGACCATTGAAGGAAGTTGAAACAAATTCCTGGACAATTCAGGATACGGCAAAAGGCTATCGCAAGTTATATGCTGCATATTTAAATCAAACATTCTTATGATTAAAACTGTAATATATACAAAAGCAAAACAAAAACTCATTCTATTTAGCAGGGAAATTGTTTTCAAAACTTAGTTCGATAAATTTAAAAAAGGACGACAACGGGGAATATATTTTGGAATAAATGATCGCGTAGTAGGGACAAGTCGCGACTTGTCCCTACGAGCAACAATTCAACCAAAAATCCAATATCCAATCGGAAATCGGAAATCATGTAATCGGATATCGGAAATCCCCCTCCTGCCCCTACTTCTCCAAAGGAAAAGCCTTCCCCGCATCTTCCGCTTTCACCGTCAAAAAAGGCACATCATTCCGAATACTCCCGCCGCCCATCACTACATCAACTTGCTTTCCATCTGCCCGGTATATTTTAGTACCCACTGGGCAATTAAACCGATGATAGGCGCCCGGTAATAAAAATACCGAATTCGTCCAATTACCCACCGTTCCTGGCTCATAGCCGATAAAGGTATATTTATGCGGTAAAATGCTGTTGTTACGCACCCGAAAGGATATTGATTGAGGTGCATTCACCTGCATTTCCGCAACATTGGGTTGGGAGGCAATGCAATCGGTTAACATAAAGAGCAAAGCAAAAAAGAAAAGTTTCATGTGTATGAATGTTTAAGATTTGAAATGATTGAATTCGTATTGCCCGCGATGTATCAGGGAAAGTCTCGACTTTCCCCTACTCTTTCCGGGCCTTGATCCGCCCTTCCGAATCATCCGCCCCGCCGCCATTGCGATTCCGGGTTTTTAATTGCTGGTTGCCAAACTTCCAACTGAAACTTACGGCCACGTTCTGGCTTTCCCAGGTATTGCGTATGGAGCCGCGTACCGAGCCAAAATCAACCGATTGCGCCCAACGCTGGGTGCGAAACAAGTCATTCACACTGATTTTAAGGGTGGCCTTGTCTTTCCACAGCGATTTTTTCGCACCGATCGAAGCACTTGCAATGCCTTTGTTCTCAAAAACACCATCGCGGGTCGGAAATTGGGCCCAAAAAGAAGCCTCCAGGCCGTAGCCTTGTTTTAGGGTAAATTGCTGCGACACATAACATCCGCCCCCGAAAGCGCCCGCGTTCAATTGCGCATCGGCCAACTGCGAACGAAACTGATTATGCCAAACGCCCAGCCATACATAGCCCTCCCACCAGGATTTAATGGGCAAGGGCAGGTTTACATTCAAACTAACATTATCCTGCTGGTTCAAATTTTGCGGTTGTGTGTACGCCTGTATGCCCTCCTGCCGTGCAACGGTATTGACCAGGTTGGTGGTGCGGCTATACCCGAACGAAATACTGGCAGCATACCGGTAAGTGTAAGATATTTCAGCAGCGTGGGTATAGGCAGGACGCAAATAAGGGTTGCCGCGCTCGCTCGTATAGGGATCAATTTGCCATACAAACGGATTCATATCCTGGTAAGCGGGACGACTCAATCGGCGGTTGTATGAAAAGCCCAATTGATGATTCGGCTTCAAAGTGTATTGCAGGTAAGCCGTGGGGAAAAGCCCCAGGTAAGTCGTATCCGGCTTGTTCAATTCAGCCCCGTACAAATCCGTCGATTTGCCCTTTACCTGGGTCTGTTCGGCCCGCAGCCCCAATTGCCAGTTGAATTTTTGTCCTTGTTTGCCCACATTGGTATAAGCAGCGGCTATATTTTCCTGGTAATTAAATCGGTTGCTTCGGCCCGCATCGGCTTGCGACTGCCCATTGGCGGTGCGTGTACTTTGAATGGAATTGTCCGAATTTGTCCAGTTCAACTTCGCACCGGCTTCGATTTTCAAGCCGTTTTTACGCGTTTTGACATAATCCGTTTTTACTGACCAGATCGTAATATTAGAACCTAGGTCGCTAAACAATGCATCGCGGGAAAGCAATATACTTTCTGAATTAAAGTGCTGATTTTCAAGCGTATTTGATCCTTTACTGTGAAATGTAATCCGATCTGCATCCACGGAAAATTCATTACCCAACGTATCTGTATAGCGGTAATTCAAATTGTAATTTACGCGATCATTGTTGTTGGGCGCAAGAATAGAACTACGCAAAGTACTGTCTATCAAAGCACTGCCTTCATTGGAAATTTGAGTCACATTATCTTTACGGGATGTATTGTTGTAAAAATTACCCAGCACCAAAACACCCAGTGTATGGCGTTCGTTGGCGAAGAAATCGGCCCCCGCCTTAAAAGATTTGGTGCCAAATTGTTCGATCAAAGGGTTTGTTTGATCAAATAATTTACCTTCTGCATACCGCGTAATTTGCTGTCCAATCGATTGCGCGCCATCTACCACATTGGCATTGCCGAAAAAGTTGACCTTTCCAGGACGGTAATTCAAATTGAGCCCAGTACGCAAGCGCGCATGAATGCTTTGCGTAATACCCGCCGTTGCAACGCCGTTTACGCCCAAAGATTGGTTCTTTTTTAAGCGGATATTGATGATACCCGAAACCCCTTCTGCATCGTACTTAGAGGAGGGCCGCGTAATTAATTCTATTTTGGAAATGCTCTCACCCGGCAAACTTTGCAAAAAAGCCACCAATTGATCGCCTTCCAACTGGGTAGGCTTTCCGTCGATCAATACCCGCACACCCGCCTTTCCTTCCAGCATAACAGATCCTTGCGGTGTTACAACCACACCCGGCGAACGCTGCAACAATTCTAGTGCGTTATTGCCCGCCGCCAACGTGGAACCCTCCACATTGACCACCACTTTATCCAATTGGCGTTCAATGGTGGGTAACTTGGCGCTGATCGTAGCCTCTTTTAGTAAATTATTGACAGAAAATGTCATGGGCGGCACCTGGGTGGTTATACCCGACTGTACCTCAATTGCCGCTGAATAAAGATCGGCATACCCTAATAATTCCGCTTTGATCAGGTACCGACCGGCGTCTAAATTAGAAAATTGAAAACGGCCATCCGCTTCAGTCGCTTTACCTGTTACATAACTGCTATCGGCAGCGTGTAGGAGTTTCACTGTAGCAAATTCGGCCGCTTCGCCCGTGTTAAGGCGCAACGCACCTGTGATACTTTGGGCAAAAATGGAAATTTGTAAAAACAAAAAGACAAAAAGGAGGGTGCATTGCTTATTCATGGTCAACAGTTTTATTTGCGAATTGATACCGCAAAAGTGGGGTGACCAAGGCCCTCTAATCGCCGCAAAGCATGATTTGAGACCTGTGCTTATAGGCTCGGATTATGATTTGAGACCCGCATACTGACTCGGCGCGTTACCGGTCAGTTTCTTAAAAGCACGGTTAAACGTCGCTTTTGAGTTAAATCCCGACTCAAATGCAACGCCTAGCAGCGAAAGATGCTGAAATTCGGGCAAATTCAGTTTGCGCTTCACTTCTTCCACCCGATACGTATTTACAAAATCATTAAAATTCTGTTGAAAACCATTATTCACCAAAAACGACAATTGCGAAGCATTCAATCCAATTCTTTCTGCCAAAACAGACAAGGTCAACTCCGGATCAAGCCAGGGTTGTTCCGTTTCCATAAATTGGGCCAGTTGCGGACGATACTTTTCCACCGCTTCTGGCAACATCGTGAGTTTGCCCGTTGCATTGCTGGCGGCCGGTTCCTGTGCTTGAACACTGCGTTGTTCCAATACCGCCAATTGCACACTCGATTTTTGGGCAAAACTCCAACCCGTTACCGAAATATAGTACAACAGCAGCGCCCGTGTCAAATTGAGCCAATACCAGCCCGTGTACCAAAACTGGAACGCATGCCCCGCCACTGAAAACAACAAATCGAAGCCCAAATACGCCGAAAATGCCACCAAAAACAAGCGCAACCAATCGAGCGTAATGTTTCCCGTGTTGGCATATTCCTGCTCAATCAAACTCCGGTAGGATTGAAAACGCCGAAATGCATACGTCAGATAAGCAATGGACGTAAGATAAAAACCAACTTGTTGCACCCACTGAATAACCTTACCCCAAAACGCTTCATCCAAAAATTGAAACTTGACCGCATCTGGCATCGACCAAATAGAAAAATGCACTACAAGATAAATCAAAGGCAAGGCAAAATGCGCCCAATCCCGTCGTTTCCAACTAAAATCACGGTCCGTAAGTGCCTTCACATAAAGCAATATCAATGGACCATATAAAAACGGATTGTCGAATGGAAAAAAAGTAAGGTCAAAACCATGCTCTCGCGCATAGTCGTACACACCCATGAAGCCAATAAAATGTTCAATCAGAGAACAAGCCAGTTGAAACAACAAGGCTGCCAAGAGTAAATCCGCTGTTTGTTTGCGACGAAGGCCCCGTACCAGCAACAAAACCGCCACCACCACGCCCTGCAGCATGGCAATCAGCAACAATATGGATCGTAGGTTGATGTTTAAATCCAACGTTTTAAAAATTTTAAAATTTATGATGGCGCCACGCCTGCACCAACATCAATACCGCATCATAGTTCAACATCCCCGCCTTTATTCCTTGCGCCTTCAAATACGAATCATACACCTGGTACCGCAAGCGCGGCGCCAGCTCTTTGTATTGACTGTTTTGTTTGCGAATGGCTGCTTTATCGGCCAAAATACCCGCCGGAATGCTCGGTTTGAATGTTTTTTCATAGCCTTGAGGATCACTTTGCCAACATGCGTGCGACAAAGTACTCCAATAATCCAGTCGGGCACAATAAGCGATGTACGCATTTGGATCTTCGGCACAGGCAATATAGGCGATAAAATTGCACACCCCCTCATCACAAAATCCATAACCGTGGCTCATTTCATGGGCCATCGCGGGCAATTTCCGCAAAGGATGCAGGCCCCCTTCAATATTGCCCTCGCCCGCAAATGGCCAGTAAATACCCGAAGCTCCAAATTTGAACAGCGTTCCTGCCGGGTAAATAAACCGCCCGCGCACCCGCCCGCCCACAGGAAACCCCTGTTCACTGAGCCATGCTTCCACCCTGACCCGAATCGTATCTTCCACTTGTACTGGCCAAAAAACCTGGTCGTTCAGCGCATTCGTATCGTTTCCGACCAAAATGGTACGCAAACTATCTAAAACCCGCGTTTCCGTGCGTAATTCCTGCCATAAAACCCGCGTTTCAACCGGTTGAACATCCAACCCAAGTTGTGTTTCAAAAGGAAGGCGGGCATAATTAAAACCCCAAAGCCAAAAGAAAAGACCGACCAATAAGCCCGCAAAACCCGCCAAATGCACCGAGTAATACCCAACTTTTGTCCAAAAAGTCGCCATTTTGGGCCGCCACCAGTACAAACACACGCCAAAAACAACTACGCCCAACCAAAACAGATAAAATACCGGAAAGGGCAAGCGCCCCGTACTCCCATCCACAACGTAGCGAACACTTTGAAACAGGCCGCGGCTATACCAACGCTCTACCCACGCTGGCGATTGATGCGCTAAAATGTTGAGTAGCAAGGTTCCCAGACCAAAAAAAATACCCCGCACCGCACGAAACCTACCGGAGCCGCGTTTAGGCATAATCAGACTTTTGGGAAAACGCCGAAAAAAGGCTATTGTGATCTGCTTGTAATATGCCATTTAAAAAGTTAATCTGCCCATTTCACTTACCTTTATGGTCGGCATGGGCAACTTAAAAAAGCCGTAAAACTACGCTGAAAGGATATGAATCCAGCATTAAAATCGATCCTACTATACATTCACCCTTTGCCCGAACCCATTTTAGAAGAAATAGATCTGTATTTCCAGGAGCAAATATTTCCTAAAAATCATATGCTCCTGAAAGAAGGTCGCCCTTGCCAACACCTGTGGTTTATGGAAAAAGGGGCTGCCCGTTATTTTCACACCACCGAGGAAGGCAAAGAAGCAAATGTGTGGTTTTCCTTTGATCAGGATATTCTGGCATCGGCGCCCAGTTTCGTGAACCAAAGCCCAACCCGTGAAAGTATCCAATTAATGGAAGATAGTACTTTATTCGCGATTAGTTTTCACGATTTCCATCGTTTGCTCCAAAAACACCACGCATTTGCCCTTTGGTACATCAAACTGATTGAAAAGTTTTACATCACCCAAATTGAAGACCGCATTGGCGACTTGCAGTTTCTTTCGGCAAAACAACGGTACGAAAAACTGTTGCGCATGTTTCCAGACATCAGCAACCGGGTCAGTCTCGGGCATATTGCCTCTTATTTAAACATTACCCAGGAAACCTTAAGTCGGATCAGGGCAGGCAAAATGTAGTTTTTGACTTAGATCAAATGCGGTTTTGATGTACATCAAACGTATTTAAATGCAATACCCGAACCTTTGCAGCACGTTAAAATTTATGCCACGCAAAAGTTCAACACCATGCAGTTCCAAGCATTTTTCTCCCAGTTTTTAGAGGCTTTTATCGAAAATGCCCTCACGTATGCCCTTTTCGCCTTCCCATTTTTCTTAGCCTTCTGGGTTATCTGGAAAAAAAAGATGCAATCGATTCGTATTCAAGCGGTTGAGCGGGCCTCCGTGCACCATTTCAAACACGATTTACTGCATTCTACCAGTACTTTTATGGTATTTGCCATACTGGATGTAGTGCTCGTTTATTTACAATCAAAAGGTTATACCAAGCTATACTACGACGTAAACCAATACGGCTGGATCTGGATGATCGTCAGTTTGGGGCTGCTGCTGATCCTTAATGATGCTTTCTTTTATTGGTCGCACCGCGCCATGCACCACCCTCGGCTGTACAAATTTTTCCACCGGGTACACCATGAAAGCACCGACCCTTCGCCCCTCACCGCTTTTGCGTTTCACCCATCTGAAGCGGTGGTAGAGGCTGGCATGGCATTTATATTGCCGTTTGTCATGCCCTTACATTTGGGCGTCATACTTACGTGGCAGGTCTTAGACATGCTCAATAATGTATTAGGCCACCTCGGCTACGAAGTTTACCCAAAAGGCTGGACCAAAGCACCCATACTTCGGCACATAACCACCTCGACCCATCACAACATGCACCATCAGTTGTTTAATGGCAATTATGCGCTATATTTTACCTGGTGGGATAAATGGATGGGCACCCAATTCAACGATTATGATGCCCGCCATGAACAGATTTTTGAAAGAAAAAACATCCGCCCGACGCACGGTGCGCAATTATTAAATACAAACCAACAGGAGGAACAAACCAATAAAAAAGCACAGATAACGATAAAAATGCAGCACCAAGTGTACAAGTTTGAAACAAACGGCCAGCAAACCATCCTACAAAGCGGTCTTGCTCAAAACATATCCATGCCATTCTCCTGCCAAAAAGGATTGTGCGGCACTTGCAAAATGAAATGTGTAGAGGGGGAGGTTACGATGAAAAGAAACCAGGCGCTTGGTGAACTTGAACTGAAGGCTGGCTATATTTTAACTTGCCAATCTTTACCACTTACAGATAAGGTTGTGCTTCAGAAGGAGTGAGTGGTATGTCGGGGGTAGTCCTGTTTATTTGGCTACCTCCGAAAATGATTGCATTTCTGTTTATATTTTCATTTTTTGACATATAGTCAACGCAAAGTGGTTATGAAAACAGATTGCTTCTAATCCATTGAAAATCAATTTTTTTTATCCATCGATCCTTCAAATCCATCTAAATCTGGGTATATCTTCTCTTTTAATAATTCCAAAGATAAATTTCGTTCTCGAGCACGCCCACAACGTACCGCATCTATCAACGCCAAATATTCATACAATACAGTATCATGTTCAACTGATTGAACCACAGTAGGATAAAATGGCAAAATGCTTTTACCCTTTACGTTTCCCTTATAATATGGCCAAACATAGTTTTCATTGCTGCTAATAAGTTGTGCTAATGGTGCTGCACTATGGGCTGTTGGAATACCTCTGGTGGCGATGCCCGGTTGCTGCGGAAATATGAAGGGCACACCATATTGTAATAAATCCATGAATGGCTGTCGCGCAACTTCTTTGCCTTTATTAATTAACAATCGTGCATAGCTGGTGCGTTTCAATGATTCACTGATTTCAGACTGACTTAAAAAGAGCGATTTTGCCAAGGATATCTGCGTCCATGACTCGTTTTCTTCAATAAGCAGCTTCACCAAGACGACAATGTCTTGAGGACGTAACATTGGAATTGCTTTTTTAATTTTAAGATATCGCGTATCGCGATATGCAAATGTACTGGGTTAATTATTATAAATCAATTATTTCTAAAAAAATATCGCGTATCGCGATATGCGATATTTTACCTCGTGTGTAATTTACACATTTTCCACCGTTTCCTAGCGAAAAATCTCGTATTCCAGCAAAATAAGCCAAGCCTAAATTCGCCAAGTCCAACTCCTCACTCCACACTCCAACTCCGCACTCATCGCTCCTCACTCCTCACTACCAACTCATCGCATCACCGCCAACACCCGCGTATAACCCTCCCCCGCTTCCGTCAGCACCCGAACATAGTAAATACCCGACGCCAAATCAGCAGTTTCCAGGCGGGTAAGCCCAGGATCCGGCCCAATCGGCAGGCTATACATCAGCCGACCCTCCACATTGTACAAATAAACAACCCCCTTCACACAATCCGGCAAACTCATTTGCGTGTACGCACCCGCAGGATTCGGATAAAGCTGCAAATCAGGTGTACACACCAGCGGCTTGGTCGTATCCCTGGGCGGCTGCGGACCATTGATGCCCAAACTATCACAAACACTCCCAGGCACATCAAAGAGCCGGAAATGCGGAAAATTAGGAATTGTAAATGCTACAAAAGTTGGAATCCGCACATGTTGCTCAAAATTGCAAGCCAGGCCCAGTTTATCAGGTTCATGGATGATATGCAAGTACCGATTTCCATTTCCGCAACTCATGTAAATCTTGCCATCAGGGGCCAGCATCATTTGGTAAAAAGTAGTGGGTAACACATGCTTGTCATCGGTATCATCTATACCAAACCCATCATAAACCCCTATTGTTGTTCTACTGGCTTCGATATCGACTGCATTCAAATCATATTGATACAATTTGGTACCTGTAACCGCATATAAAAAACGCGATCCGGGTGAAAATGCTACCCCGCCGGAAATCAACGTATCTTTTTTAAATACAAAACTGCGAGCATTGGAAAGCAGCCCGGTACACCGATCAAAATCGAACAACTGAATGGTTGGCTTAAATGGGAGATCCCCAGGATCAATATTAGCATAATGGGTACCATCCGGAGAGAAAGCCGCCTGAACCCCAAAATAAGGATTCTGCATCCGAATTCCAATATCCTGCACTATAGGCGGACTGATCCCTTTTGGCGAAAACAAAAATGAAAAATACCGCCCTTTATCAAACTTTGGGAGCATAATCCACCAATCCCTCCCGTTCCCATGCCGGATGGCTGTCAGCATACAAGTAAAAGTATCAAAATGTATCGGCAAGTTTTTTGATACAACCTCCCCAAGTCCGCCTTGCTTATTCATATCAACCGTTGTAACTAAGAGGTTTTTACCCTGGATATCATTACCAGGTTTATGTAAATGGAAAATTGCGTACTTTTTCGAAGATCCAGGATAGGGCAGTGTAATCATGCCTTGTCCTGTAAGTCTATACCCTGCAAAATAATCCGGGTCTGATAAGCAATTTAGTTCATAAGTTAAGCCGCCTTCGTTAATCTCATCTCCATTTTCCATGATATCATGGTATTTATTGGCCACCTGACATCCATTGGAATAGAACAATAGGGATCCTTTTTCATCACTTATTGCGGTATTGGGATTCATTTCTATTTTTAAATCAAAATATTGAATTGAAACCGGTTGTTTGTTGAAATCAAACAACGTTCCATTATATATCTTTATCGTATCAACATCTGATGGATAACCAAGTATCCAATTATAATCATATTTGGCCTGTCCATTTAGGAAAAATGGAATTATCATGAACAAAGTAAGAACTCGCATAATTTCCGCTTTGGGATGTTAAAATATATCAATTGCAGATTGAAAGAAGCATCAATCATCGTAAACAACGCAATACGAGCCCAAAAATCAAAAGTGCCACGCATCACTCCTAATTCATCACTCCGATCTCATCGCATCACCGCCAACACCCGCGTATAACCCTCCCCCGCTTCCGTCAGCACCCGAACATAGTAAATACCCGACGCCAAATCAGCAGTTTCCAGGCGGGTAAGCCCAGGATCCGGCCCAATCGGCAGGCTATACATCAGCCGACCCTCCACATTGTACAAATAAACAACCCCCTTCACACAATCCGGCAAACTCATTTGCGTGTACGCACCCGCAGGATTCGGATAAAGCTGCAAATCAGGTGTACACACCAGCGGCTTGGTCGTATCCCTGGGCGGCTGCGGACCATTGATGCCCAAACTATCACAAACACTCCCAGGCACATCAAAGAGCCGGAAATGCGGAAAATTAGGAATTGAAAAGGCTACAAAAGTCGGAATCCGCACATGTTGCTCAAAATTGCAGGCCAAGCCCAGTTTATCAGGTTCATGGATGATATGCAGGTACCGATTTCCATTTCCGCAACTCATATAAATCTTGCCGTTAGGAGCCAGCATCATTTGATAAAAAGTAGTGGGTAACACATAAATATCCACTTTAGTAGAATCAATACCTCCAAACCAATCATATACCCCCACAGTAGCCCTGCTGGCTTCTATATCGCTTGCATTCAAATCATATTGATACAATTTGGTACCTGTACCTGCATAAAAAAAGCGCGAGGAAGGCGAAAATGCCACGCCGCCCGAAATCACCGTATCTTTTTTTAACACAAAACTACGGGCATTAGAAAGCAGCCCGGTACACCGATCAAAATCAAACAACTGAACTGCTGCCTTGGGCCCGTAATCAATATTTGCATAGTGCGTACCATCGGGTGAAAACGCAGATTGAACCCCAAAGGAGAAATTTTTAATAGGAACTCCAATGTCTTGAATAATGGGAGCACTAATCCCTTTAGGTGAAAATAAAAATGCAAAATAACGCCCTTCATTATGTTTAGGGAGTAATATCCACCAGTCTCTCCCATTCCCATGCCGCACTGCAGAGATCATATCGGTGAATGTATCATAATACATTAAATTGTTTTTATCTATTACCGCACCGAGTCCACCAGCTTTATTCATGTCGATGGTCGTCATTAACAGATCCTTGTTTAACCTGTCATGATCCGGTTTGTGTAAATGAAAAATTGCATATTTATTCGAAGTTCCGGGATAAGGGATCGAAATAATTCCTTGGTCCGAAACACTATAACCATTGAAGTAATTTGGATCTGACAAACAGGTCTGCTCATATGCTATACCACCCTCATTAATCCCCGTCCCGTTTTCCATTATTGCATGTTGGCTATTTGCCACAACACAACCATTAGAGTAAAAAAGCAAGGAACCATTTTTATCGCTTATTGAAGTATTGGGATTCATTTCTATTTTAATATCAAAATATTGGATTAAAACCGGCTGCTTATTGAAGTCAAACAACGTTCCATTAAATATTTTAACTGAATCGCCATGTGATGGATACCCAAGGATCCAATTATAATCATATTTAGCTTGCCCGCTTAAGAAGAGTGGTATAATAATAAATAAAGTTACAAAACGCATGGTTTTCATTTTTAAAGCGTAAACAATGAAAGGGCAGGGCGTCGCAGAACACCCTACCCTAAAATGAAAGTTCAGTAATTAACGCGTAATGGCAACTTTTGCGCTGTGCAATACACCAGATTGTCCGCTCCATTGCAAGGCATAAATACCTGCTGGAAGGATGTGCGTATCAATAGCAAGTAAATTCGAAGCGCTCCATTTACCCGATTGCATTATCTGACCGTTAAAATTCACGAACTGCCACTGCCCGGCAATCTCTTCCGTAGGGAAAGTGCAGGTGATTTGATCCGTTGCTGGATTAGGTTTTATTTGCGCCGATAATAATTCAACGGTTGTAGTTGCCACAATGGCAGCATTTCCACCGCCACTACCACCGCATGGCATTTCCCAATCATAATCCAAATAATTGATCGCTTCTTCATGCAACATCCATATAGGTGCCATGTAAACACTTTTACCACCTGTAGTAGGGCATTGGGCCGCAATGGCACGCAATACAGCATAATCACTTTCGATCAGAGAATCGCCCTGCTGATACCGAATGGCAATCCCAAGTATTTGTTTCAAGTTCAATTCACAGGTATTTGTTTGAGGAAGCCCTTGCACATACGTTTGTGCGGTTTGCAATCCCTGACTGATTGCCGGAGCAGCCTGCGCGCGTAATCCGTCCAAATCATTCGCCGCAGTGACCAATTGGTTGAACTGGGATCTGCGTTGACCTAACAAACTAACCGTTGCTCCACTGTTATTCATTTGACCGTCGGTAGAGACCAGATTATTGTTGTAGGTTTGACACTCCAAACCCTTATTACGGATCTGTGTCGTCAGGCTTGCACTCAAAGTATAAGCCTGATCGAACAGCCATTCTGCTCGGGCATATTTCCAGGCAGAGGTGCCTGAATTAACGTTGGCCGTTAAATAGGTATTCGCAGAAGCATCTACAGAGGCTAAATCGGAAACCTGCATTAACTTGTACAATAAAATCCGGCGTGCATCCCAGTTGGAAGCATCGGTATCATCTGATGAAACCGAACCATTAATGAAAGAACGTTCTTTATCACTGATTTCTAACACTTCAATAAATGAACAAAAGTTCATAGAGCCTGCAAATGATTGAAACCATTGTGAAGGAGACCAAGAAGATCCAGGAGGTTTTGTTTGAGGTATTGCATCATCTACATAAATAATAAATGGAGTCGTTAATGCATCATAAAAAGCCCCTTTCGTAGCATAACTTCCAGTCCAGATATTTTCAAAACGATCCTGGGGTGGCATCAACGCCTTTTTATTGCAGTACAATCCATAAGCCGCATTTCCCAAATTATTGGTTTTCAGTCTTGTAAGTGACAAATCATCTACACATTGAATCCCTTTATGGGTGTTTTGGATAATATTGGAGCAAATCAACAATTTATAAGGACTGCGTTCAGCATCAATGCCTGTTTGTAAGTAGGAGTTATTACCCGAAAGTTTGGAGCTTATCACATTTCCTACTACCCGGTTTTTATTACCGGTCAGGTCATTGGCCAAAATACCACGCGATTTAATCGTTGTGCTATTCGGGGTACCGGATGGCAGCCAGTTGAGTATATTTTGATCTTCTACCGAATAATAATCGCCTTTCCCGGTAATGCGTATCCCGTTCACATTAGAAAAGGTAACGGCCACATTAATTTTGTTGCTGTCAATTTTCGCAGCATCGGTTGCCGCAACTTTTCCACGTACTTCTATCATTAAGATCGGTTTTTTTTGGTGCCCGCTACTGATGGAAATCTGGTTGTTCGAAACCCGCGTATGGGTAACAGAAGGGCCACTCGAAGACGGTGGTCGCTCAATACAGATTGCTGCAATGGTAAATGCACCATTCATTAAAAAGGTGTTGTCCTGCACCGTAATAAATGGGTCGATATAATTATTTTGAGTACATTTAATACTATAGCGTTCCTGCGAATCAAAATATGCATTTGTTACAGACAGATTTTTTGTTCTTTCTGAATGGACGCCAACGTTTCCTTCTGTATAAAATTCACATCGGTTAGTTCCTTTCCCGCCGACAGTGAGATTGCAATCTCTTGCGTAAATAGAAGCCCCGTCTAAGGTATCTGAAGAAACCTGGTCATTCACCTGGTTTTTAAAACGCCAGTTGGCAAAAGTAAGGGTACTATTTCTGGCATAAACGCCAAATTTAAATCCCTGAACAAGATTTTTTGAAAGCGCATTTGATGCAAAATCACCCACAGAATTGATAATATAAATACCCGCATAAAGAGCGGCATTATTGTAAGGTGGTAAATTGGCACTGATGCCACGTTGTATCGTATTGCCACTAAAATCGCTGAATGTTAGCGGATTCGAACTGGAAAAACCAATTCCAAGTATGCCAACTCTAGAATTTTCAATTGTACAATTTGTAATAGAACTATTTTGCACTTGTGCCGAATTGCTTAATCCAATGGCTGTCAGTGCGTCCTTTATGGTTGTATAACTTAGGTTAATCCTTGTCATACTACCAACAGTAATTCCATTCCACATACTCCCGCCAAAACAACCCCTTAAGATGGTAAAATTCTGTGCAACCAAATTGGTTCCATTTCCTGTAACCTGAATACTCGAGCCAGAATTCATAATAAATACTAGGTTATCCAAAACCAAGGATTTGTCAATTATAAAAGTTCCAGTGACAAAAATTCTAGACCCCGAAGGCCAGTTACCCGTTCCGCTTCCTGTAAATAGGGTGGAAGCACTCGCATTGGTGATCGCATAATCATAAGTGGTACCACAAGCACTTTGTGCCTTAACTACGTTCGGAAAACTCCAAATAACCATAAAGATCATACCGAGGCAAAAAGGTCTCCATAAATAATGGAACCTGTTGATAAGTTCAATTGCCTTGGCTGTGCCTTGGCTGTGCCTTGGCTGTGCCTTGGCTGTGCCTTGGCTGTGCCTTGGCTGTACCTTGGCTGTGCCTTGGCTGTGCAAATTGAGCAAAAATTGAATTGTTTTTCATAATGAAAAATATGTGTGGTTTAAGTTTAACAAAGGTAAACAAACTAAATGCCGCCTGAAAGGCAGTATTCATTATCATGCAGAGCGCTTATGTTGTTAATAACTTAGACCGAAGGTCAAACACAGCAAGACACAGCGCAAAACATAGTAAAAATTGCCATGTCTCAGACAAAATGATACAACGCTGTACAACCAACAAGTCGAACAAAAAAACAGCATACACGTAACGTGACGAGTACAAAATAAAGGTTTCGTAATTTAAGAGCTGCTTATAATTAATACAGTGCAGCATCCATTCATAAACGGAGGGGGATTAGTGTAAGTCGAACTTTTCAAACAGTTGAAAAATTAACAACATAACCTCGTAAAAACAATAATCTG
Source organism: Saprospiraceae bacterium (assembly GCA_040397785.1). Taxonomy (GTDB): domain Bacteria; phylum Bacteroidota; class Bacteroidia; order Chitinophagales; family Saprospiraceae; genus M3007. Next base: position 71,126 of record JBBAVI010000006.1, read on the forward strand.
GATTACACTCAGTAAAGGATGGAAATTAAATTCAGTTTTAAAAACTTTTACAAAGTTAAAGAAAATAGAGGATATAAGTCAATGGCTAATTTGTTAACGCATGAAAATTTAACAATTATGGAAAGATCAAATGTATCACTGACAAAATACCTTTGTTGACAAAACAGAATTAATTTTATAATTTATCCACCTTTCCGTATCTTTGCCCAGGAAGCCAATTACTTACGGCTCAATTTTTTATATGTCCCACTTTCCAGAACGTCTTAAATCTGCTCGACTTATGCATGGTCTTTCACTCGAAGGCCTGGCAGAGAAACTGCAACATCGGGTTAGCCGTCAGTCTTTGTACAAATATGAGCAAGGCGTTATGAACCCCGATGATGCGCTGCTGCCGTATTTATGTCAATGCCTTCAAGTTCCTCCAGATTATTTTTATCGGGAATTCACCGTAAATCTGGGCAATATTTTTTTCCGAAAACTGGAAAAACTTACAGCCACCGAACAAAAGGTTGCTATTGAAAAAACCCGCGATTTTTTGGAACGCTACCTGGAATTGGAAAGCCTTCTAGGAGTATATGTGGAACTTCATAATCCCTTAATGGGAAAAAAGCCAAAGGATCTGATCGATGTGGAGGGGCTGGCATTGGAACTACGCAACGCTTTTAACTTAGGCCATGATCCTTTCGGGAATGTCATTGAGTTGCTGGAAGGACTGGGAATCCGGGTGCTTGAAATTGAATTACACGAAGACTTTAGTGGCATGTCAACTTGGGTGGAGGGCAAAATCCCGGTCATTGTGGTAAACAAAGTGCTGGATCAAAAACTGTATCGAAAACGCTTTACCGTACTACACGAACTCGGTCATTTGCTCTTAGACATTCAGGAGTTTCCTGAAAAAGAACAAGAACGCTTTTGCGATGCCTTTGCAGGGGCTTTATTGCTTCCGAGCGCATCTTTGAAAGAAAAAATAGGAGACAGCCGCAGAAATCTGCTTGATCGCGAATTATTGATGCTTAAGCAAGAATTTGGTATTTCAGTGCGCGCGGTCCTGTACCGGGCAAAACAAGCGGGCATTATTTCCGAACATGAGTTTAAGGAGCACATGATTGCCCTATCCAAAAGATACGGTAAAAAAGAAGAACCAGGGGAATATATCGGAATCGAGCAAGCCAATCGTTTTAGGCATTTGCTTTATCGTGCATTGGCAGAAGCGGTGGTTTCGGAGTCAAAGGCCGCTGCACTTGCGGGTATGCGTTTAGCAGCATTTAGGGACGAAATCAACGTAAAAAAGTGAAAGTAGCAGTTACCGACGCAAGTATATTCATCGACCTAATACAGATCGGCTGTATTAAACTCCTGTCAAGGCTTAACTGCGAAATTGTCACAACTTATGCAGTAATTGCAGAATTGTATGATTGGCAACAGCTTATATTAGAAGAAATGATCCAAGCGCAAGTGCTCATCGTGTACCCAACGCCAGAAAACGACTTGAAAACGTGGCGTGACAAACTCGCAATGGCAAAAAGACTTTCCATTCCGGATATTACCATGCTTTGGCTTGCATCGCGCCTGGAGGCTATGGTGCTTACCAGCGACAAACTCATGCGTTTGGCTTCAACAAGGTTAAACCTCGAAACACATGGCATCCTATGGCTGTTTGACCAATTTTTAGAAAAAGAACTGATAACACATTTGGAGGCCTGCACAGGGCTGGAAACGCTTCTAGAAACCAATGAAAGGTTACCTCGAGAAGAATGCACATTACGATTAGGCGCTTGGCGCACCTTGATAGCCACTACAAAAAATAAGTAAGCGTCAACCGCAAACCACTCGTCCGAATCCGGTGCCCGCCTTCCACAAAATCAAGGTTTTTATACAAATTACGCAAGCCATAATAATACCGCGCGTTGATTCGAAAACGATTATCCCCACCGGAAACGCCAATCGCCGGACCATAATCAACGCCCGAAAAAGCATCATTCAAATCTACGGCACGGGTAGCAAAATTTACATTTTCATAATTACCCACAAACAAATCGCGGCTGTTGCGATCCAATACATGAAAATGGGTGCCGCAAAAACCGCCCAACTGAAAACGCACGGGCACGGTCTTCATCGGCTTATATCCAACAAATACCCCCGTTTCAAAAGTGTTGTAATAATAGGAATAAGTGCGGATATCAGGTTGCTGCTCTGCCTGAAAATACGCTGCCCGAGCAGAGGCCCCTTTCTGCGTAAATATAATTTCCTGATTAAACTCAAATTTGTCGCCCATATCAATCAAAAAAGAACAACCTACCACGCCGCCCAAGCGACCAGATGCGGTTTCAAAGAAATCGGAACGCAAAAAGGAATAGTTGGTTCCCGCAGTAAACCCCAACTTGTACCCTTGGGCACCACCTGAAACAACCACAAATCCAACAAAAAACAGCAGGAAAGCAAAGGATCTTACGTTCATGGGAAAACGAATAATGATTTTAAATTATGTACTGGATTAAAAAATATGGTAAAACAAACTGCCAAATTATGATCACTAACTTAACGCTTGCTCCAAATGAAGTTGCAATGCTTGACCAACTAAAACTACGCCAACAAATTTGTATTTTTTCAGTTTTTATGACCTAATACCATACTTCAAATCATAAAAAACTAATGATCAAGCAATTACAAAAAATAAAAATACCAGTCAACCCTTCCAATTCTTGTCTTTTGCTGTTCCGCGACACAATTCTATCCCTTATTTACCCGCGCCCTGCCAAGCGCTGATGCCGCGCCTGCAATACGGCCTCCACATCGCTGAGCGCCACGCCTTTGGCCGCCAACAACACCAAAAAATGAAACATTAAATCGGCCGATTCTTCCACAAATTTGTTCTGCTGGTTACCTAAAGCCTCGATCACCGTCTCTACAGCCTCTTCTCCTACTTTTTGGGCCATTTTAGCAATGCCCGCCGCACGTAACCGCGCCGTGTAAGAGGTCGCCGGGTCGGCCTGCGAACGTTCGGCAATGATCCCTTCCAGTGTTTTCAAAAAAGGCTGCCCGCTGTTGTGTTCCTCCCAACAGGTATCCGCGCCCGTATGGCACACCGGACCGGCCGGAATGGCCTTCACCAGCAATGCATCGCCATCGCAATCCACCAAAATGTCTACCAATTGAAGGGTGTTGCCCGATGTTTCGCCTTTTTGCCACAAACGCTGTTTCGAGCGACTGTAAAATGTAACCAATTGCGAAGTGCGCGTGGCTTCCAATGCCTCGGCATTCATATATCCCAACATCAGGACTGCACCGCTTTGGGCATCCTGCACCACCGCCGGCACCAACCCATCGGGCATTTTATCGAAATCAATTGCTTCCATCTATTGGTCTTGTCGCACAGGAATCCCCTGCTCCTTTAAATATTGTTTGAGTTCCGGGATTTTAATCTCCCCAAAATGAAAAACACTGGCCGCCAAGGCCGCATCGGCCCCGCCCTGGACAAATACATCGGCAAAATGTTCCAAGGCTCCCGCCCCACCAGATGCGATCAAAGGAATCGTTACGGCCTCCGAAACCGCCCGCGTGCGCTCTAGCGCAAACCCGTCTTTTGTGCCGTCCTGCGCCATCGAAGTTAATAAAATTTCACCCGCCCCGCGGTCGGCTACTTCAACTGCCCAATCAATTACTTTTCGTTCGGTGGCGATCCGGCCGCCGTTTAAATAGGCATACCATTGTCCATCTGCCCCAACATTTGCATCAATCGCAACTACAATACATTGATTCCCAAATTCTTGCGCAAGTTCATCAATCAACTCCGGACGTTTTAACGCCGCCGAGTTAATGCTTACTTTATCCGCACCTGCCCGCAGCAATGCCTCTACCGCTGCAATCGAATCAATGCCACCGCCCACGGTAAATGGAATATCCAATACCTTGGCCGTACGCAAAATCAAATCGGCGAAAGTATTGCGCGCCTCCACCGTGGCCGTTATGTCCAGCAACACCAATTCATCTGCGCCCTGCCTGGCATACAATTCCGCCAATACCACCGGATCGCCCGCAAACCGAAGTTGCTCAAATTGAATGCCCTTGACCGTTTGGCCATTTTTTATGTCCAAACAAGGAATGATTCGTTTTGCCAACATATACCAAGATTTAGGATAAGGATTAAGATACAACCATTTTCATAATCACAGTGCGTTGGCTATATCAGACTTTGGTGCTGATTCGGAAATACTGCAACGGAATTTGTCCCTCAAAAAAGGCTTTTCCCACAATGGCGCCATCACAACCCAAGGTCGTCAACTCCTCCAAATCAGCTACATCGCGAATACCACCACTCGCAACCAATTCAATATCAGGGAAATGCAGGATAATATCTTTGTATAATTGAATAGCCGGACCAGAAAGTTCGCCATCGCGCTCAATGTCTGTTACAGAGATTTGACGAATACCCAGGGCATGCATCTGACGGATAAAATCAAACAAAGCCACCTCCGTTTGCTCTTTCCAGCCATGTACCGCTACTTTTCGATCGCGCACGTCCGCACCCACCAAGAATTTGTCCGGACCAAATTTCTCCACCCAGGCCCCAAATTCATCCTGTGCCAATACTGCTACACTGCCTACGGAAAACAAAGCCGCGCCAGCATCCCAAACTTGCTTTAAGGCAGGAATGGAACGCAACCCACCGCCATAATCGATTTCAAGCCGGGTCCGGGCGGCAACTTTTTCCAATATTTTCAAATTAGAGGGCACGCCCGAGCGTGCGCCGTCCAAATCGACCATGTGCAAACGCCGAATGCCCGATTCTTCCAGCTGCTGCGCCAATTCGAACGGATCGGCCGGATAAACTGTTTTTTGATCAAAATCACCTTGCCGCAAACGCACCAACTGGCCGTCAAGCAAATCAAAAGAAGGAATAATATTCATTTCGTTGTTGGTATTTCGTTAAAATTGGTGTTACGCGCAGTATAAACGACAAAATCAGTCGATTCTGTTACACCTTCAAAAAATTCTGCAAAATCTGTTGCCCTGCTTGCCCCGACTTCTCCGGATGAAACTGCACCGCAAAAAAATTATCCCATGCAAGGGCAGCACTAAAAGGCAATAAATAATCGGTCGAACCCACCGTATTTACCCCGATCGTAGCATAATAACTGTGCACAAAATAAAAATAAGCATCCGATGCGACCCCCTCAAATAACGGCCCCGACCTGTTTGTTAAGGTATTCCAACCCATGTGCGGCACCTTTTGGCCTCCACAAGGCACAAACTTACGCACCGAATTCGGTACAATCCCCATACAATCGGTGTCGCCTTCTTCCGAATGTGTGCAAAATAACTGCAATCCCAAACAAATACCCAAAACAGGCTGCTTTAATCCACGAATTACGTCATCCAATCCGGCTGCTTTTAAATAGGCCATAGCAGGTTTGGCTGCACCAACCCCTGGAAAAATCACCCGATCGGCCCCGCGAATCGTGGCCGGATCATCCGACCATACCGCCCGAACCCCTAAACGATCCAGGGCATATTGCACAGACTGAACATTGCCCGCGTTGTATTTTATAATCACAACTTCCTTCATTTTTTATAAAACGCCTTTGGTACTGGGTAAAACCCAACGAGCAGCATCGCGCCGCAAGGCCATTTTTAGCGCCCGGGCAAAGGCCTTGAAAATCGCCTCTATTTTATGGTGCTCGTTTTGCCCCTCCACTTTTATGTTCAAATTGCAACGCGCCGCATCTGAAAAGGATTTAAAAAAGTGGAAAAACAACTCAGTGGGCATGTCTCCAATTTTTTCCCGCTGAAAATCTGCTTCCCAAACCAGCCAGGGCCGACCGCCAAAATCAACAGCCACTTGCGCTAAAGCATCATCCATGGGCAGCAACATGTCAAATCCATAGCGCTCCATCCCACGCTTGTCGGTCAGGGCTTTAGCAAAGGCTTCCCCCAGCGAAATGGCGGTATCTTCCACCGTATGGTGTTCGTCTATGTGCAAATCCCCTTTTGCGTTTATATTTAAATCCATACCGCCATGCCGCGCCACTTGTTCCAACATGTGGTCAAAAAAGCCAATTCCGGTCGATATTACACTGTTTCCATCCCCGTCAAGGTTCAAATCTACCACAATATCCGTTTCTTTGGTAAAACGCCGGTGCTGCACTTTACGCGGCGGCAATTTCAAGTAAGCGTATATATCCCGCCAATCCTGTGCAATCAAATCAATGGTATCAGTATACGGTGTTGGGTCATATTGGGTGCGCGACTCTTCCGGCATGGCTGATTCTTGTGCTGCCACAGACTGTATACCCTGAATATTGTTCAAAAAAATAGCCCGAGCGCCCAAATTTTTGGCCAATTGTACATCGGTCAGCCGATCGCCAATTACATACGAGTTGGCCAAATCGTAATCCCCATTTAAATAAGCACCCAGCATACCGGTTCCAGGTTTCCGGGTAGGCAACTGTTCATGCGGGTAAGAGCGATCAATATGCACGGCTTCAAAAACAACACCCTCATTTTCAAATATTTGCATCATTTTTTCATGCGCAGGCCAAAAGGTAGATTCCTGAAATGTTACCGTGCCTAGGCCATCCTGGTTGGTAACCATGACCAATCGATAATCCAGTTCGCGGGCGATGCGCGCCAATTGGGTGATTACGTAAGGTAAAAATTCCAGTTTTTCGAGACTGTCAACTTGCTGGTCGGGTTGTGGCTCCGCAATCAGGGTGCCATCCCGGTCAATAAAGAGAATCCGTTGCATATTTAAGCGGTTGGTTCGTATGATTTGAGAGCAGTTAGTAGTTTTTCATGGGCTGCAGCATCTCCAATCGTGATGCGCAGACAGTTTTCACACAAAGGCTCTTTGCTCCGATTGCGCACCACAATACCCTGCGCACACAAATACGCATAAATGGCGTCTGCATTGCGCACCTGCACCAATAAAAAATTGGCCGCGCTCGGGTACACACGCGTCACGCACGGGAGCGCCTGTAAAGCACTTGCCAGGTCTAAACGCGCAACAATCAATCGTTTTACCTGCTCTAGTACCGCACTTGACTGCCCCAAAGCAGCCTGCACCAATCCTAAGGTGGCACTGTTCACATTATACGGATATTTGATTTTATCCAAAATCTGTACCACCATGGTGTTGGAAAAAGCCATACCCAAGCGCAATCCCGCTAGCCCCCAGGCCTTTGAAAAGGTTTGTAACACCACTAAATTCGGGTATTTTTCTATTAAATCACAATAAGAGGCTTCCCCTGAAAAATCCAGGTATGCCTCATCAACTACCACAATTCCCCTGAATCCCGCCAGCAAAGCGCAGACCTTTTCTTTCGGAAAACAGTTTCCACTCGGATTATTCGGACTGCATAAAAAAAGCAATTTGTGCCGTGCATCGGTTCGTTCCAAAATGGCCTCCACATCGGGCGTAAAATCGGGTAACAATGGGATTTTTAATACGCCCGCCCCCTGTATCGCTGCCTGGACGCTATACATACCATACGTGGGCGGCAAAACGACGATATAATCCTTATCGGGAATGCAAAAAGCGCGTATCAACAAATCAATGGCCTCGTCCGAACCATTCCCCAAAAATACCTGATTGGCTTGTACGCCGCGCTGTATGGCCAGCAATTGCTTCAACACAAGCTGATGCGGATCGGGATACCGATGGTAATTACCAGAAATAGGCCCACCCAAACTGTTTTCATTGGCATCCAAAAACAGGTGGTCCGCAATTTGATCTCCGCCTAATTGAAATTCATCCCGGGCTGAGGCGTACGGCTTTAAATCCAAAATATTGGGCCGAACCAATGGTGCAATCCTGTTTTTGATAAAATCTATACCCTTTTCATTCATTTTTTTAAAATTTTTCGGCCAATCGTATCGAAACAGCCCGTGCATGCGCCTCTAGGCCCTCAGCACGCGCCATGGTTTCCACCACCGGACCCAATGCCTGCAACCCAGCTTTCGAAATTTGTTGAAAGGTGATTTTTTTCACAAAACTATCCAGCGAAACACCCCCCGATACCCGCGCATACCCACCGGTGGGCAAGGTGTGGTTGGTACCCGACGCGTAATCGCCCGCGCTCTCTGGCGTGTAAGGGCCGATAAACACCGAACTCGCATCGATTACCTTTTCTGCTAATTGCATGGCATTTGCCGTTTGTATAATCAAATGTTCCGGTGCATAAGTATTAATCCAAAGTATGGCTTCTTCCATGGAGTGTACCAAAAGCGCTTTACTTTGCGCCAAAGCCTGGGTAGCAAGTAATTTTCTGGGCAGTTTTTCCAGTTGATCCGCCAATTCGATGGCAACTTTTTGCAGTAAATCGGAACTATCGCTCAACAGCAACACCTGACTATCCGCCCCATGTTCTGCCTGACTCAATAAATCGGCAGCCACATACGCCGGATTGGCCCCTACATCTGCCAAAACAGCCACTTCAGAAGGCCCGGCAGGCATATCAATCGCGATCCCGTCCAAACTGACCAATTGTTTGGCCACGGTCACCCACAAATTACCCGGTCCGAAAATTTTCCATACCCTGGGTACGCTCGCTGTTCCATAAGCCATCGCGCCAATAGCTTGTACGCCGCCAAGTTTAAACACCCGCCGAATACCACATAAATTCGCCGCAAACAATACAGCAGGGTGGATTTTTCCATCCGCTTGCGGCGGGGTGCATAAAACTACCTCTTTACAACCGGCCAGTTGCGCGGGTACCCCCAACATCAATGCCGTGGAAAACAACGGCGCTGTGCCACCAGGTATGTACAAACCCACCCGTTCAATCGGCACCGTTTTGCGCCAACATAACACCCCGGGCTGGGTTTCTACGGGCGCTTCCTGAACCAGTTGCGCGGCGTGAAACCGTTTTATATTAGAATATGCCTGCAAAATCGCAGACTTTAAATCATCTGGCAATTGCTGTTCCGCCCAACTAAAGTCATCGGAACTTGCCTCTAAGACATCTGGTACAGAACCATCAAATTGCAAAGCAAAACGCCGTACCGCAGCATCACCCTCCAATTTAATCGCATCCAACATCGCAAGTACCTTGGCACGCTGGGCCGTTGTATCCACCGTTGGTCGTGCCAGCAAACTTGCAGCCTGCCTAAAATCCGGATAATCAATTTGTTGCATCATAAAATCATACGTTCGAGCGGCGCAACCAAAATACCCTGGGCACCCGCCATTTTTAGTTGTTCCAATACATCCCAGAAAATTTCCTCGCGCACCACACTGTGCAAACTGCTCCAGCCCGGTTCTGCAAGTGGCAATACGGTCGGGCTCCTCATACCCGGCAACAAGCGAATAATCACATCCAGTTGATCGTTGGGCGCATTCAACAGGATATAGCGGTGTTGTTTGGCATTTCGATTGGCTTGAATACGAAACAACAAGCGGTTTAAAATTTCCTGTTTTTCAGGTAACATCCCCGGATTGGCAATAAGCACGGCCTCCGATTCCAGGATGGTGGCAACTTCCCGTAACCCATTGGCTAACAAGGTACTGCCCGTGCTTACAATATCAAAAATCGCATCTGCCAGCCCCAAAGAGGGGGCAATTTCAACCGCACCGCTGATTTCATGTACGGTCGCTGTAAGGTGATTTGTTTTTAAAAAATCTTCCAAAATCCGAACATAACTGGTCGCTACCCGCATGCCTTGCAGACTTTGATACCCGTCAAATGGGGTATTTTTGGGAAATGCGATGCACAAACGGCATTTACCAAAGCCTAAGCGCTCCACAATAGAAACCGTCGGGCGTTTTTCAAGTACCACATTTTCGCCTACAATGCCCGCATCCACAACCCCTTCCTCCACATATTCCGGGATGTCATCGTCGCGCAAAAAAATGATCTCCAGCGGAAAGTTGGCAGCTTCCGCACGCAATACCCGATGTGGATTGTTGCTCAGCCGAATACCGGCGTCTTTCAATAACCCCACAGAATCTTCAAACAAACGGCCTGATTTTTGAATGGCAATTCGAAGCATAAATGTTGATTTCTAAATTGGTGATGAGTTTGGATAAAAACAAAACGGGCTTGTCGGTAAATTCGACAAGCCCGTTTTGCGGCAGCATCTGTTTCTAGATGACATGCAAATCAGCAACGCTTGCCAGGAGGCAATCCGTGATGATGATGCAGTACCACTGAAAATAAATTAAGCATGGCGCAAAGATAAGCGAACTTAACTGTAATAGTCAAGCAGTACGTTGTCATAAAAACCTGACATGTTGCTTAAAGGTCAAGTAATCATGATCGATTAAACTTATTGCAATGGGGAGTAACAAGTCTATCAACTACGTATGTGAAAATGTCAGCCACTGTCTTTTTATTTGTTTTTGCGGCCCAAAATCCATCGAACCATTGTACCATTGTACCGTTTTTCTCCCAAAGCGGTACGCTCCCTACCAATTTAAACCTTTTCATTACCAAAAGTGCACGATTACTTAATCCAACTTTTACAAAACGAAAATGCAACCTATCTGTAAATGTGCATTATTTCTGATGTTTGTATTGACTATACATACGTTTTCAGAACTTCATGCGGCGAATGAAAATATCCCCAAATTTAACATAATTAAAGAAAATATACATACGACGCCATTTACGGTATCGTTGCAGCAACAATTGACGAAAGGGCTCGACTCGTTTCAAGTATTTTGTACGATTACTGCCAATAAAGCATTTAGTGCTTCGAACAATTTAAAAATACAAATTGCACTGGAGGAAGATCAATTCCTGATGCTTCCACGCGCCACCACCCTGAATCGTGTGCATGCCCTGAAACGCACCCGTCTTACGACCAAAAATTTACCTACTGAATGGGCCGATCAGGAAAAGCATGCAATCCACTTTAGCATGCCGATTCCTAGAAATCTTCTAAACAAAAGCGGTTTGTACATGCGTGCGTCTTTGTGGTCTTCCGATCAGGATACGCTGCTACAATCCACTACCAAGATGATCGAAGTACCTTATGATCTGGTTGCAGAAGGTGTACAAGGCCTCGAACATATGAATTGTGGTACCGAAGTTGAACCCGTTTTGGTTTTTAAAAATGCGGGCGTGATCGCCCTTTCCTCTTGCAAAATTGCTTACAGGTTTGACCAAAACAACAGCCAAACCGTTGATTGGACCGGCGAACTTAAACCAGGCCACTCCACCATTGTAAACCTGCCCGCTACCACCCTCAGCAAAGGTAAACACCGTTTTCAATTTTCCCTTTCAGACCCAAATGGTCAGAAAGAATTCGTCCTCGACAATAATTCCTATAAAATAGCCGGATTTTATATGGTAGAATCCATCGCGGCTCCATTTAACTTGAATTTTCAATCGTCGAGCAGAAATGATCGTAACACACCTTTTATCCTCCATAATACGCATCCGAATGAACTAAAATGGAGTTTTAAAAACAGTGTCAGCAGCTTTGGCAAGCCGAGTAAGTCCTTGTCACTCAACTTACTCCACACGCCCCCTGGTATCCAAAATGAACTGATCTTGCCCATCAAAAACCTCGACCAATTAAATCGGCCACAACTTCGATTCAATTACGCCTATTTTCAGCAAAACCATGGCAACGAGGATCAATTGGAAGTGATGATCTCTACCGATTGCGGTGCGACCTGGCGTTCCATTTGGTCCAAACAAGGCAGCAACCTCGCAACAGCATTTCCGGCAACCCAATTCAAAACACCCGGTAGAAAGGAGTGGAAAAACATCCGATACGACTTGTTTGAAGTGTCCAAACAGTCCGAAATGTTGTTAAAGTTTGTACTTACCAGTGATGCCGGCAATGCTTTTTTTCTGGATGATATCAACATTAGCAGTGATACTTCTGCCATTCAAACCGAATTGGTACTGGCAGGCAATCCCTGTAATGGCATCGCCCAGATTACCATCAACAATGCGTTTAATGAAGAATATACGTTGAAAGTCCTAAATTCAGCGGGTCAAATCGTTTTTGTTGAACTGATTGATGTAAGCAGCAATACCTTTACGGATACCATCAATTTGCTACACCTGCCCAGTGGTGTTTACCCGGTAGCCCTTTACAATAAATCCGGCCTGATCGGGAAGCCCAAACAATTGGTCGTACAAAAACCATAAATACCTGATTTATAAGCCATCACAATTCGTTTTGGCTTTCGCCACGCCGCGCATAAAAGAAAAGCCGCCATCCCGAATCATTCGGAATAGCGGCTTTGTATTTTAAAGAGATCGAATCCCCTAAATATCGTCTTCTACCAGAACTTCTTCTTGCTTCTCCTTGAACGGACGGCCCGAACCTGTTACCTGCAAGCGGTCGTACTCGCGCAAGCCTGTACCTGCCGGGATTTTCTTGCCGACAATTACGTTCTCTTTCAAACCCATCAAGTGGTCTTTCTTGGCTGCAATCGCTGCTGTAGAAAGTACTTTAGTAGTTTCCTGGAACGAAGCCGCAGAAATCCAAGACTCGGTACCCAACGACGCTTTCGTGATACCCAACAACATCGAAACAGCCGTAGCAGGCAATGCATCGCGGTATTCCACTAATTTTTTGTCGTTGCGCTTCAAGTACGAGTTTTCTTCCCGCACCTGACGCAAAGTTACCAATGCTCCCGCTTTCAACTTCGCGCTATCGCCTGGATCGGTGATAAATTTCTTGTCAAAAATCCAGTCATTATAGTCGATAAATTCATTGCGTTCAACTGGTTCGCCTTCCAAAAAGTGCGTATCACCCTGGTCTTTAATTTCCAAACGACGCAACATCTGACGTACAATTACCTCAATGTGTTTGTCATTGATATTGATACCCTGCGAACGATAAACCTCCTGCACACCATTTACCAAATAGTAAGATGCTGCAAACGGGCCTCTGATTGCCAAAATATCCTTCACCGCAATGGTTCCCTCTGTCAATGCTGTACCAGAGCGTACAAAGTCACCATCCTGCATCAGTACGTGTTTCGTCAACGGAATCATGTACTTGCGTTTCTGGCCGTCTTTTGCCTCAATCATACATTCGCGGTTACCACGCTTGATGGATCCAAAGGTGATCACACCATCAATCTCCGCAACAATAGCAGGATTGGATGGGTTACGTGCTTCAAACAACTCTGTAACACGTGGCAGACCACCGGTGATATCCGCAATTTTACCCAATTTACGCGGGATCTTCACAATTTGCTGACCAGATTTCACTTGCTCATCATCGTCAACGGTGATGTAAGCGCCTACTGGCAGCGAGTATTGTTTCAATTCCTCGCCTGTTTTCGAATCTACAATCGAAATCGAAGGAATTTTACGCTTGTTCTTGGATTCAATTACCACTTTCTCGGCAAAACCGGTCTGGTCGTCGCGTTCCATCCGGAAGTTAACACCCTCTTCCAGGCTATTGTACCGTACCGCTCCGAGGAACTCACTCACAATCACGGCGTTAAATGGATCCCATTCGCAAATCTTGTCACCGCGTTGTACATCCTGGCCTTCCACCACAAAGAGGAAAGAGCCGTATTGGATGTAGTTATTCGCAGTAATACGACCTGTTTTTGGATCAATAATCCGCAATTCACCGGTACGAGAAACTACTACACGCAACGTGTTACCGTTTGCGTCCGTTCCTTCTACCGTTTTGATCGAGTCAAATTCTACCCGACCCGGGTTTTTCGCAACCAATTGGTTTTCTGTTTGGCCGATTACCGCCGTACCACCCGTGTGGAAGGTACGCAGGGTCAACTGGGTTCCAGGCTCTCCAATGGATTGGGCAGCAATGATACCTGTGGCATCGCCCATTTCCGCAATCCGGCCGGAAGCCAGGTTTTTACCATAACATTTTGCGCAAACACCGTGACGGCTTTCGCAAGTCAATACCGAACGGATGGTTACTGTTTCAATTTGCGCATCATCAATTGCACCAGCCAATTTATCCGTGATGTATTCACCCGCCGCTACCATCATTTCTTCAGTATCCGGGTGGGTAATATCATGCAAGCTGTAACGACCTTTAATCCGGTCGCGCAAGTTTTGAATGATTTTATCCCCTTCTTTCAACGCTGTTGTATCAATACCACGTAAGGTGTTGCAATCTACTTCACGAATTACCACGTCTTGCGCAACGTCTACCAAACGACGGGTCAAGTAACCCGCATCGGCCGTTTTCAACGCGGTATCCGCCAAACCTTTACGTGCACCGTGGGTAGAGATAAAGAATTCCTGAACCGATAGACCTTCCAAGAAGTTCGACAAGATCGGGTTCTCAATGATCGCACCACCGGTGTCACCACTCTTACGCGGTTTCGCCATCAGTCCACGCAATCCGCACAACTGTTTGATCTGTTGTTTCGAACCACGCGCACCAGAGTCAAGCATCATAAATACAGAGTTGAAACCCTGCTTATGCGTGCTTAATTCTTTCATCAATTGATCGGTGATTTTGCTATCCGCATACGTCCACTTATCAATGATCTGGTTGTATCGTTCGTTGTAGGTAATCAAACCCATATTGTAGTTATCCCAAACCTCATCTACTTCTATTTGGGCTGCAGCCAAAGCGGTTTTCTTCAACGTCGGGATGATCAAATCTCCTAAGTTAAAGGACAAACCTGCTTTAAATGCCCAACCGAAACCAAGTTCTTTGATATTATCCAAAAACTCGGCCGTCGTTTTGAAACTGGTATTGTTGATGATTTCACCAATAATCAGTTTCAGGTTACGCTTGGTCAACAACTCATTGATGAACGGAATGCCTGCTGGAACCGCCTGGTTGAACAATACGCGCCCAACGGAGGTCTTTAACCGAGAAGTCCGAATGCTGCCATCCGCTTCCGGTTTCAGAATACGACACTCAATCGCCGCATGCAAGTCCAATTGACCTTCATTATAAGCAATTTGCACTTCCTCTGGCGAATAGAAACGACGACCTTCGCCGCGTACTGGATTCTCCGGAATGCTTTGGCGCTCTTTTGTCAGGTAGTACAAGCCCAAGACCATATCCTGTGAAGGAAGGGTAATCGGCGAACCGTCCTGTGGATTGAGCATATTGTGGCTCGACAGCATCAAAACCTGCGCCTCGAGGATCGCAGCATGGCTCAGCGGTACGTGTACCGCCATCTGGTCACCGTCAAAGTCGGCATTAAATGCTGTACAAACCAGCGGATGCAACTGTATCGCTTTACCCTCAATTAATCGTGGCTGGAATGCCTGGATCGACAAACGGTGCAACGTTGGTGCACGGTTGAGCATCACTGGGTGACCGCGCAAAATGTTTTCCAGGATTTCCCAGATCACCTGATCCTTGCGATCTACCAGTTTTTTTGCTGATTTAACGGTTTTAACAATACCCCGCTCAATCAATTTACGAATAATAAACGGCTTAAACAATTCCGCGGCCATGGCTTTTGGAATACCGCATTCATGCAGTTTCATGGTCGGACCTACTACGATTACCGAACGACCAGAGTAGTCGACACGTTTACCAAGCAGGTTCTGACGGAAACGACCTTGTTTACCTTTCAGAATATCAGACAATGATTTCAGGGCACGACCACCTTCCGCTTTTACTGCGTTGGATTTACGAGAGTTGTCGAACAGTGAATCCACTGCTTCCTGCAACATCCGTTTTTCATTCCGCAAAATCACCTCTGGTGCCTTGATTTCCAACAAACGCTTCAAACGGTTGTTACGGATAATCACACGGCGGTACAAATCGTTCAAATCAGAAGAGGCAAAACGACCGCCATCCAACGGCACCAAGGGGCGCAATTCGGGCGGAACTACTGGCAAATACTGGATTACTGTCCACTCTGGACGCTGACCAGCACTTTCCAAACCTTCGCGGAAGGCTTCTACCACGCGCAAACGTTTGTTCGCTTCCGTTTTCTTTGCCTGACTGGTTTCGTTGTGCGATTCATGGCGCAGTTGAGCCGACAAATCATCGAGGTTCAAAATGCTCAATAAGGAATGTACCGCTTCGGCACCCATTTTGGCAATGAACTTGTCAGGATTGGTATCATCCAACTGCTGGTTTTCTTTCGGAAGGGTATCGAGGATCTCGAGGTACTCTTCTTCTGTCAGCAAATCCATTTTGCTCAGACCTTCTTCGCCTTTGATACCAGCCTGAATCACGACATAGCGCTCATAATAAACGATCGCCTCCAATTTCTTGGATGAAGTTCCCAGAATGTAACCAATTTTGTTGGGCAAACTTTTGAAGAACCAAATATGCACAACAGGCACCACGAGACGAATATGTCCCATGCGCTCCCGACGAACCTTTTTTTCGGTCACTTCTACCCCGCAACGGTCACAAACGATCCCTTTGTAACGAATCCGTTTGTACTTGCCGCAATAGCACTCATAGTCCTTAACAGGACCAAAAATCCGCTCACAGAACAAACCATCGCGTTCGGGTTTGTATGAACGGTAATTGATCGTTTCTGGCTTGAGTACCTCACCATAGCTACGCTCCAGAATTTCGTCCGGGCTTGCGAGTGCAATGATGATCGTGCTGAAAGCCTGATCGGTTTTGTTGCTTTTCTTTTTGAATGGCATATTTCTAAATGTGGTAATA
This sequence comes from Saprospiraceae bacterium, assembly GCA_040397785.1. GTDB lineage: Bacteria > Bacteroidota > Bacteroidia > Chitinophagales > Saprospiraceae > M3007. The sequence goes on from JBBAVI010000006.1 coordinate 87,668, forward strand.
TGCTTGAAAATCAATATGTTGAAATATCACTCCAGCAAATTTTAGCAATTGAACAAGGCTCATTTCGCCAAATTTGCTTTTTAAGAATGCTTTTTAATAAACTTGTACAACCAACTGTACCGGAAAAAATGCTTTGTATCAAGAAAATGCTTCCGCGTCGGGACACCAACATAGCCGCCTAATTCCGCGCGTGAAAACTCCTTTCCTTCGATGCATACTTTTTTGAAAAGCAAGGCAATTCCACCCGTTTTTTCAGAAGGCAAATGCCAAATTGGTAACGCAGCATCTTTGGAAACCACATTGTTATAATGCGGCGCCGTCCAGATTCTTTTGATAAATGCATCTAGCGAACCAAATTTGCCTATTTTGAAGTAACAATAACTCAAAAAATGGGCTTCTTCATTCAATTTAGGAAGCCCCTTTTCAAACCGTTGTAACATCGCCTGCCAAATCCTAGGCGCCATCGCGTTTAACTGCTCTACCACGCTATAACTTGCTGCAAGGATTTCACCACCGTAATAAATTGGGTTAAAGCCAGGGTCTTTTCCATCTAGTTCGGTGTAAATCTGCCGCATATCTTCCCGGGTTACGCCATTAATAACATGGGCATCCGCGTAAATCATGGGCAAAGCAAGCAAGCCTTCTTTCCGTAACTGCGCAAACAATGGATCGAGTGGTTGATTGATTAAACAATCGGAATCCAACACGATAAAATCATCTGCGTGGTTGTATTTCGCTTCAATGAACTGCAAAATATCAAAAATGTAAAACTGATTACGCCACTTTCCAAAATAACCGGGCGGTGTTTGCCAGGTCAGCGGAAGTACAACCAACTCCACGTTTTTCGATTTCAAAAAATTCGCCAAATCCAATCCATCCACTCTAGGCAATTGGTCCCAATCTTTATTGGAAAACAAAATATGCCTGCGATCAGGATTGAATCGGGTACTTAAAGCATAAAAAAGGGCAATACACCGCCAATAAATCAGTTGAAATGAAGGCAAATGCGATTGTTTTCCTACCTGCGGATACTCTGAACTTTCGTCTGGATTGTCCAAATAAATCCAGGTACAGATATAATCCATCCTTTTAGCGCTTTAGTATCCAAAAATTGGCATCATCCAGGATCAATTTCAAGCCCGTTTCTTCCAGAATTTCCCTGCATTCGACTACTTCTTCTTTCGATAAAATATCCTTGTGCGGGTGTACTTCCATAAAAACCGTGTGCAATTGCTCCAACCAGGTTTTATTATCGCGCAAAAACTGCAATTCGCCGCCTTCAATATCCATGACTAGGGTATCGAATTGTAGATCGTGTGTTTGTTCCAGCGCTTTGATAGACTTTCCGGGAACTTCAATTTGAGTAGAAGATGCCCGGCGGTTGCTGCTCATTAAAATGGTACGACCAATAAAAAATGGATTGCTTTTCTGCTCCGACACCATACAGTGTTCGATTTGAAAACCGCTGCCATTGTGTTCCCGATTCCTTTCAATAAATTGGATCAGATTCGGGTTGGCCTCCACCACTACATGCCGCTCAGGATGGGTAAGCAATTTGTTGGTCACACAGGATACAACCCCCAAACATGCTCCCAGTTCCAATACCGTCGCTTCCGGATTCAAGTATTGTTTTAGATAACGCCGTTCCTGTTTTTCATAAAAATTGATCGGAAACTGCCCTCTAAACTTGATGTCCGTTACTTCCCCTGGAATCAACAATTCCACGCCTTCCGTTTTGTATTTATTGCCCATTAGAGTAAAATACACCCCCGCCAACCAAAGTTTAGTGTTGAATTTCAACAAGTTAAACCTTTGTCGAAGGCTTGGAACGGTCGTTGTGCTCATTGTTTTTTCCTATTGAAAATGTGGAGCACAACCGTTACTTGTTATGCTCCACACTTCAGTGCTTTTATTCAAATTTTACATCTAAGGCCAAACCGCGCAATTCATGTACCAATACGTTGAAGGATTCCGGAATGTTTGGTTCTGGCAAGTTATCTCCCTTAACGATTGCTTCGTATGCTTTTGCACGACCTTGAATATCATCTGATTTCACAGTCAACAATTCCTGCAGGATATTGGATGCACCATAAGCCTCAAGTGCCCAAACCTCCATCTCACCAAAACGCTGGCCACCAAACTGGGCTTTACCACCCAAAGGTTGCTGCGTGATAAGCGAGTATGGTCCGATCGAACGCGCGTGCATCTTATCGTCTACCATGTGGCTAAGTTTCAGCATATAAATTACACCTACTGTCGCCTTCTGGTGGAAGCGGTCACCCGTTTCGCCGTCCGACAAGAATGTTTGGCCCAATTCCGGCAAACCTGCTTTTTCGATCCAGGCTGCAACTTCGTCTGCTTTTGCACCGTCAAAGATTGGCGTTGCAAATTTCAAACCAAGGCGCTCACCAGCCCAACCCAATACCGTTTCAAAAATTTGACCCAGGTTCATACGAGATGGTACACCCAGTGGGTTCAGTACCACGTCTACCGGCGATCCGTCAGCCAAGAACGGCATATCTTCCATCCGTACAATACGGCTTACGATACCCTTGTTGCCGTGGCGACCCGCCAATTTATCCCCTACTTTCAGTTTGCGTTTCTTAGCGATGTACACTTTCGCCAATTTCAATACGCCCGCTGGCAATTCATCACCAATGCTGATGTTAAACTTTTCGCGTTTGTAACGGCCCACTTCTTCATTCACTTTGATGCTGTAGTTGTGCAGCAAACGAGCAATCAAGTGGTTCGTATTTTTCTCATTGGTCCAGTTGGTGTAATCCACCTGACTGAAATCAATCTGGTCGCGCAGAATCTGAACGCTCAATTTGGAGCCTTTCGGAACCATTTCGTCGTTGTAGATCGAGCGAATACCATTTGTAACCTTATCTTTTACCAACAATTGAAGTTTATCGATCAAAATCGTCTTCAACTTGTTGAGTGCAATTACGTGTTCATCATCCAATTTATCCAAAAGTGCCTTTTCAGACTCTTTTTGAACTTTATCTTTCTTAGCACGGGCAAACAGCTGCTTGTCGATCACCACCCCATTGATACTTGGTGGCACTTTCAAAGAAGCATCTTTTACGTCGCCTGCTTTGTCACCAAAGATCGCACGCAAGAGTTTTTCCTCTGGTGTCGGGTCGGTTTCACCTTTTGGTGTAATTTTACCAATCAGAATATCCCCTTCTTTCGCCCAGGCACCGATGCGGATGATACCGTGTTCGTCGAGGTCTTTAGTGGCTTCCTCACTTACGTTTGGAATATCAGCCGTTAATTCTTCCTCGCCAAGTTTTGTATCACGTACATCCAACTCAAAGTGCTCAATATGGATCGAGGTAAATACATCTTCTTGTACAACACGCTCTGACAATACGATCGCATCCTCGAAGTTGTACCCTTTCCAAGGCATAAATGCCACTTTGAGGTTTTGGCCTAAGGCCAATTCGCCATTTTCGGTAGCATACCCTTCACAAAGAATATCGCCTTCTTCTACACGTTGTCCGCGGCGTACAATTGGTTTCAGGTTGATGCAAGTACCTTGGTTGGTACGCATAAACTTGGTCAATTTGTACGTTTTACGCGCATCTTCGAAAGAAACCAATTGATCTTCTTCTGTACGGTCGTAGTTGATGATAATTTCGTTTGCGTCAACATATTCTACTACACCACTGCCTTCGGCATTGATCAACATCCGGGAGTCACGGGCAACTTTCGCTTCAAGGCCTGTACCCACCACTGGTGAGTTCGGACGAATCAGCGGAACTGCTTGACGTTGCATGTTTGATCCCATCAAGGCACGGTTCGCATCATCATTCTCAAGGAACGGAATCAAGGAAGCCGACACCCCTACAATTTGGTTGGGTGCAACGTCGATATATTCCAGTTCATCGGGTGTCAAAATCGGGAAGTCACCATGTTCGCGTGCTTTCACACGATCGTTCAAGAAAGCGCCACTTTCGTCAACTGGAGAGTTGGCTTGTGCGATTTTCTTGTAATCTTCTGCTTCAGCGGACAGGTATTCCACATCGCCTTCCATAATTACCTTACCTGCGTCTACACGACGATAAGGCGTTTCAAGGAAGCCCATTTTGTTGATTTTCGCGTGGGTACACAGGGTAGAGATCAAACCGATGTTTGGTCCTTCCGGTGTTTCAATCGTACACAAACGGCCATAGTGGGAGTAGTGTACGTCACGCACCTCAAAGCCAGCGCGCTCGCGGGAAAGACCACCTGGTCCGAGTGCCGAAATACGGCGCTTGTGGGTGATTTCAGAGAGCGGGTTGGTTTGATCGAGGAACTGCGACAACTGGCTGGTACCGAAGAACGAATTGATCACGGAAGAAAGCGTACGCGCGTTAATCAGATCAACTGGCGTAAATACTTCATTATCACGTACGTTCATGCGTTCGCGAATCGTACGCGCCATCCGTGCAAGACCCACACCGAACTGAGCGTACAATTGCTCGCCCACGGTACGTACCCGACGGTTGGAAAGGTGGTCAATATCGTCGATTTCGGCCTTGTTATTGATCAAACTTACGATATAACGCACGATGGCGATGATATCTTCTTTGGTCAAAACCAGGTTGTTGTCGTCAATATCCAACTGCAACTTGCGGTTGATTTTGAAACGGCCCACCTCGCCAAGGTTGTAACGCTTGTCGGAGAAGAACAATTTCTCAATGATACCACGTGCAGTTTCGTCATCTGGTGGATCGCTTCCGCGCAGCTGACGGTATATGTAAGTCACGGCTTCAAGTTCGCTCGAAGTCGGGTCTTTTTGTAACGTATTATAGATGATCGAAAAGTCTTCATCGATATCAGTACGTTGCAGGATAATAGTTGTAGTACCTGCATCGAGGATCAATTCGATGTTTTCTTCATCCAGCAAGGTATCGCGTTCCAGGATGATTTCATTCCGTTCGATGGTAACCACCTCACCGGTGTCTTCGTCCACGAAGTCTTCTGTCCAGGTCTTCAATACCCGAGCCGCCAATTTCCGACCAACAGAGCCTTCCAGGTTTTCGCGGGTGCAAGCAATTTCATCGGCCAGGTTGAACAGGTCGAGGATTGCTTTGTCCGTATCGAAACCAATTGCGCGCAGCAAGGTGGTTACTGGAAACTTCTTTTTCCGGTCGATGTACGCGTACATCACCAGGTTGATATCGGTCGCAAACTCCATCCAGGCGCCTTTGAACGGGATAACCCGTGCGCTGTAGATTTTGGTACCGTTCGGGTGAAAACTTTGTCCAAAAAATACGCCGGGAGAGCGGTGCAATTGGGATACAATCACGCGTTCGGCGCCATTGATCACAAAAGTACCTTTCGGCGTCATGTACGGGATATTTCCAAGGAATACATCCTGCACAATCGTTTGGAAGTCAATATGTTCTTCATCGTTACAAGAAAGCCTTAATTTGGCTTTCAGGGGTACCGAATACGTCAAGCCCCGTTGCATACACTCATCAATGGTGTAGCGAGGGGGATCGATGAAGTAATCGAGAAACTCGAGGTTAAAAATATTCCGCGCGTCGGTGATCGGGAAGTTTTCCTGAAACACGCGGTAGAGCCCTTCACTGTTACGGTTTTCGGGCGTGGTTTCCAGCTGAAAAAACTCCTGAAAGGATTTGAGCTGGATTTCAAGGAGGTCAGGATAATTACCTGCGAGCCGAATCTTGCCGAAGCTGAAACGATTCTGAACGCCTGTTTTTTGGACTGCCCCGTTAGAGATGCCGTTATTGGTCATTTTTGCAATTATATGCTTGAATGCTGATTGGCGGGTGCCGGAAGTAAACTCGGCATGAGTGCGCTATGGTCGGATAGCAATACTCATAAACACTTAAATGGTCAAAATAGTTGCGTGCTACAGTATACAGACAAAGATAGGCTTAACACGTTTTGGCCGAAAGCCGGAACATGTTAAGCCATATCATTAAATATCTGTTGAAAAGTAGCGTACAAGCATGGAGTCGAATAAGCAAGACTGTTGTTGTGTGATAAACAGGATGGGCTGAAAAGCATCAAATCCTGTGACCCTGCATCAACGTGGCTTACTTAACTTCGATTACCGCACCTACGCCTTCCAAAGTAGCTTTCAGAGATTCTGCTTCAGCCTTATTCACGCCGCTTTTCAGCGGGCTTGGAGCGCCGTCAACAAGATCTTTTGCTTCTTTCAAACCCAGACCTAAGAGGTTTTTCACCTCTTTCACTACGTTCAATTTATTAGCGCCTGCATCTTTCAGAATTACATCGAATTCAGTTTTTTCTGCTGGAGCTGCATCGCCTGCGCCACCAGCTGCTGGTGCTGCCATTGCTACTGCTGCTGCTGCAGGTTCGATCCCGTAATCATCTTTCAGGATATTGGCCAGTTCATTGGCTTCTTTAATCGTGAGGTTCACGAGCGATTCAGCCAGTGCTTTCAAATCTGCCATTGTTGTAGAATTTAAAAAGTTGTTTGCAAAAAATGGTTAAAAAACAGTTCTAAGGGGAATTTCAAAATTGTAATACTTTATTGTGCGTACTTGGAAGCCAAAGAAAAACGAGCGGTTACCCGCATTGATAATCTTATTCCGCAGCGCCTTCGCGCTCTTGGAGGGTCTTGATGATACCTGCAAGTTTGCCGCCGGTAGCCGTAATTTGGCTTGAGAGGCGTTTTCCAGGTGATTGCAAGAGACCAAGAATCTCGCCGATCATCTCGTCCTTGCTCTTCAGTTTCGTCAACGATTTTAGGTTGTCGTCACCGATATAAACAGAGGAGTCGATGTATGCTGCTTTCAAAAGCGGGCGTTCATTCGTTTTACGGAATTCTTCCAGCAACACTGCAGGCGATTTTGGATTTTCAGAAAAAAGAATGGTGGTTGGGCCTTTCAGCACTTCAAAGAGTGCGCTGTAACCTTTTGATTCTGGCGCATCTTCCAACGCTTTTTGAATCAGGCTGTTTTTGGCCACTTTTACCGTGATGCCTTTTTCGTAGCACATCTGGCGGAAAACATTGATTTTGGAAACCGGCAACGTTGACGAATCCGTCAGGTAGAAAAATGGGGTACTACCCAGTTCTTCCTTCAGGACCGCAATCGCTTCCGTTTTTTCTGCTCTTGTCATTTCTTATATTGTTGAAATGTTGCGTTTTAGTTGAATCGTGTCGTGGCGTTTTTGATGGAAAAGACCGTTTAAAATGCCAAATTGAGCACGTTAGACTTTGATAGACTTAGGATCGACGTGAATACCAGGACTCATCGTGCTTGCTACAGAAACCGAGCGCATGTACACCCCTTTTGCGGAGGATGGTTTCATGCGTACGAGGGTAGCAATCAGTTCGTGTGCATTGTCCGTCAATTGTTCTGGCGTAAATGAAACACGGCCGATAGAGGCATGGATAATACCGAACTTATCAACACGGAAAGCGATTTTACCTTTTTTCACCCCTGAAACCGCCGAGGCGATATCATTGGAAACAGTACCTGTTTTTGGGTTTGGCATCAAACCGCGAGGGCCGAGGATACGGGCAACTTTACCAAGTTGCGCCATTACGTTGGGGGTAGCGATGATAACATCAACATCCATCCAACCTTCTGTTACCTTTTGAATGTATTCGTCCAATCCAACAAAGTCTGCGCCCGCTTCTTTCGCTTCCGCTTCTCTGTCTGGTGTACAGAATACCAATACCCGTTTGGTTTTACCAGTACCGTGTGGTAAAGATACCGTACCACGCAGTGCTTGATCCGCTTTGCGAGGGTCAACCCCCAAACGAACGTGCACGTCTACAGAAGCATTAAATTTCGTAGTATTGACTTCTTTGACCAAACCCATTGCTTCAGTGAGCGAATAAAGTTTGTCTTTGTCTACTTTCGAATCAACGATCTTCCGTTTTTTCGTTACTTGAGCCATTATGAACTTTAATTTAAGGTTAACGTCCCGATGGGCGGGACTCCCTTCAACCGACCAGTTAAAAAGGCCGATTGTGTGTTTAGTTACTCCAAGGAGCGTCGCCAGAAATTGTAAGGCCCATGCTGCGTGCCGTACCTGCTATCATTTTCATAGCAGACTCGATGGTAAAGCAGTTCAAATCGGGCATTTTATTTTCGGCAATTGCACGTACTTGTTCCCAGGTTACCGTACCTACTTTTTTCCGGTTTGGTTCTGGAGAACCTTTACCGGGGGCAAGTTTGCAGGCTTCGAACAACTGGATCGCAGCAGGTGGTGTTTTGATGACAAAATCAAAGGTTTTGTCTTTATACACCTTAATGATCACCGGCAAAATTTTTCCGATTGATTCTTGGGTTTGCGCGTTGAAACGCTTGCAGAACTCCATGATGTTTACACCTTTCGAACCGAGTGCTGGACCGATAGGTGGCGCAGGGTTTGCCTGACCGCCTTTCACCTGAAGTTTAATATAAATGTCTACTTCTTTTGCCATTTTTCAAGATTTTCAGAACATTACGCTCTGATTCTGAACGATTTATAAAGATCATAATACTTTCTGGTGTGGAAGCGAGCCCGGGAGAAGCGGGCATCAAAGAAAGTATTAACTGATTTTCTCGACTTGCATGAAATTGAGTTCTACTTCTGTACCGCGGCCAAAAATCTTCACGATAACTTTCAATTTCTTTTTTTCTTCGTTTACTTCCTGGATATCGCCTACAAATTCTGCAAACGGACCATCAGTAATTTTAACGGTTTCACCAATCAGGAACGGCTCGCTCATTACTTCACCCGCTTCTGAACTTTCGTCTACTTTACCCAGCAAACGATTGGCTTCCACCTGCGTCATGGGCAAGGGAACCTCTTTGCCCAAAAAGTGGATTACATTCGGCATATCGCTGATATGTTTGGCGATGTCACCATTCAAGCGGTTTCCGAAAGCTTCCACGAGGATATAACCCGGCAGCAGATTTCGTTCCTGCATGACTTTTTTACCGTTTCTGATTTTGTACACCTTTTCAGTAGGTACGACTACAGAAAATATAATTTCTTGCCATCCCGAGCGTTCAATCTCAAGTAAAATACGTTCCTGAATCTTTCTCTCTTTACCGCTGATGACACGCAGCGAATACCATTTTCGTTGGTCGTTGCTTTGGTCTGTACTCGTATTTTTTTCCTGAATCATGGTTGCCGGGTTGATTAGTTGAACAAATCAAATTATTTCCAAATACCATAAATGGTTTTGAAAACCAGGCTACAAAGTGCGTCCATTCCAAAAATAAGGAGTGCAAGCATTGCGGAAGTAACCAAAACGACCACAGTACTTTCCTGCAACTGTTGTGCAGTTGGCCAGGAAACATTTTTCAGCAACTCATTGTAGCTTTCCCGCAGATAAAGCATCAATTTTTTATCCATCTTCCGATTATTGTAGCCAATTTTAAAAATGGCGTAATGTAAATGTGCAGCAACGCAGCATACTTTTTTAGAAAAAAAAGCGATTGTCAGTATAAAACCAACAACCAGCAACGTTTAACTAACCGATAAGTGCAGGGGCAGCAGGGCTCGAACCCGCAGCCTGAGGTTTTGGAGACCTCCACTCTACCAATTGAGCTATGCCCCTAAAAAGGATGTCTGTGCGTTTGAAAGATCGTAAAAATAACCTGACAAACACACAGACAAAGGTATCTTAAGCGATGATTTCAGTAACTTGACCAGCACCTACGGTACGACCACCTTCACGAATCGCGAAGCGAAGGCCTTTTTCCATAGCGATTGTGTTCAGCAAAACTACTTCCAACTCGATGTTATCACCAGGCATTACCATTTCAACATTGGCTGGCAATTTTACGTCACCCGTTACGTCCGTTGTACGGAAGTAGAACTGAGGGCGGTAGCCATTGAAGAATGGGGTGTGACGGCCACCTTCTTCTTTAGAAAGTACGTACACAGAACATTTAAAGGCTTTGTGTGGTTTTACGCTACCTGGTTTGCAGATAACCATACCACGCTTGATTTGTTCTTTATCGATACCGCGGAGCAACAAACCAGCGTTGTCACCAGCTTCACCACGATCCAACAATTTACGGAACATTTCAACACCTGTTACAGTAGAAGTAAGCGGCTTTTCTTCTGCTTTCATCATACCGATAATTTCAACAGGCTCACCTACGTTAATTACACCACGCTCGATACGACCAGTAGCAACAGTACCACGACCTGTGATAGTGAAAGAGTCTTCCACAGGCATCAGGAATGGCTTGTCAACTTCGCGTACAGGCTCAGGAATCTGCGTATCACATGCATCCATCAACTCGTCGATTTTTGCAACATAAGCAGGATCTCCTTCGAGTGCTTTCAATGCAGAACCTTGAACGATTGCAGCGTTGTCGCCATCAAAACCGTAAGCGCTCAACAGTTCGCGCAATTCCATGTCAACCAACTCAAGCATTTCTGGGTCGTCAACAAGGTCTACTTTGTTCATGAAAACAACTACCTGTGGAACGCCAACTTGACGTGCGAGCAAGATGTGCTCACGTGTCTGTGGCATTGGGCCGTCCGTTGCAGCACAAACCAAGATAGCGCCGTCCATTTGAGCGGCACCCGTGATCATGTTCTTAACGTAATCGGCGTGACCCGGGCAGTCAACGTGTGCATAGTGACGCTTTAACGTTTCATATTCAACGTGCGCAGTATTGATTGTGATACCGCGCTCTTTTTCTTCCGGAGCAGCATCAATGGCATCATAATCCGTTTTCTTTGCGAGACCCTTTTGCGACAGCACGAATGTGATGGCTGCCGTAAGCGTCGTTTTACCGTGGTCAACGTGACCGATGGTGCCAATATTTACGTGCGGTTTGGAGCGGACAAATGTCTCTTTTGCCATTGGTTTAAACTTATTATTTGTTTAAGTGATAATTTTGTTATTAATGTGATGATGTGATCATTTCGAACCGCCCAACCCAACCGATAAAACACGTTAACAAAAACGGAAACTACCAATCCAGAAGAACAATCTAATCATCACATTTTACTTGAGCCGTTGATGGGAATTGAACCCACGACCTCTTCCTTACCAAGGAAGTGCTCTACCCCTGAGCTACAACGGCAATAAGTGAATAAGCGCAGACCATTTGAAGAACGATACGTAAATCGCTCATTCACTTATTTACGCATTCACTAACTTGCCGGGAGCGGCGGACGAGATTCGAACTCGCGACATTCAGCTTGGAAGGCTGACGCTCTACCAACTGAGCTACCACCGCAAGCTAATTTACTTTTGACGATTTTTCCGTCTTACCGAAGTAAAACAGAAAAATCATCAGAACGCAAATAGTTGTGGGGGTGGTGAGATTCGAACTTACTCAGCGGTAAAGCACCAGATTTACAGTCTGGCCCGGCTCTCCTACTCCGGGGCACCCCCAAAAAATACAAGCATCCTGTTATCTATACGAGAAACAATAACAGAATTGCTTCAAATTAAATTCCATTCCTAAAAATGAAAAAAAATTGAGCCACTAGAGGGACTCGAACCCCCGACCAGCTGATTACAAATCAGCTGCTCTACCAACTG